>NZ_PDLY01000002.1 GCF_014048465.1 Bombella mellum | reverse complement strand
CTGGTGGCCATGGCGGAGGATCCATACCCGATCCCATCCCGAACTCGGCCGTTAAAGCCTCCAGCGCCTATGATACTGCTCCTTAAGGAGCGGAAAAGTCGGTCGCCGCCAGGTCCCCTCGCTCACCCACCCCCATAAAAACCACCCACCAACGCGGGGTGGAGCAGCCCGGTAGCTCGTCAGGCTCATAACCTGAAGGTCGTAGGTTCAAATCCTACCCCCGCATCCATCCATATACTCCCCCTCAAATATAAATCAGGTCGTCAGGCTCGAGCCAGAAATAAGGCTGCGTGGCATCACTCCACATATTCTCTAACCTATGCTATCCTCCCCACGTAGACCGATGGTGTTGAGAATGCCGTGGTTTCCCTACCGATTTGTCTATGGTAGCCTCTGAAGACCATCTGTTTCTGTTTATGACGTAAATCCTTTCCCTTGAGGGGAAAGTGTCAAGAAGGGATGGTTTTTATGAAAATGAGAAAGGTCATATGTGTGACCTTTCTCTATTATGCTTTTGTATCTCTTGTTATGGCTAAACCCTTTGTAAAAGAGTAAAGAGTTTCTTGATGAGGGAAAGACTCATCCTGTTCAGGTTAGTTTCAATGCGTCTACAACAAGATACAGGCTTTTCCATAGTCCTCTGATTTTATTGTCATATTCAAAAGTATTTTCTGAAAATAGATAGAATTTTCTTATAAAAACAAAGTAAATTTACAGATTTATCTTCCATTTCAACATAGAAAAATAACAGAATATTTATTTTTTCCTGATAGTTACCTTCCAAGGCAAATTCATCGTGTAATGCCATGCAAGGGGTTCTGACGTCTTGATGGAACCATCTTCAGTTTTGAAGAAGCAGACGGTTTCAGCCGGTTCCCAGGCTGCTCTTCCCATCCTTGTGGGGTGGGAAGCTGTGGGGAAGGCGGATGGCGTTCGTCGACCTTTTTCAGACCGGTCGTCATATGATGGGATGACTGCCCAAGCGGGACGTCTGACTTGGAGCGGGGCATTCAGGATGGTCGGCTTCGTCTTCATGGCTGGTGTGCTGTCATGGAAAGTGGGTGAAGCTGCTGCCCAACCACTGGCCATCAAGGATTTCGGGCAGCTTGCCTTGCGTTGTGGACCAAATGTGGCCCCTGTCACGCTTGCGTCGATTGCGCAGACGGAATCTGGTTTCGAGCCTTTCTTGCTGCATGACAATGATACGCAGAAAGTCTTCAGGGCGGCCGATGATCGGCAGGCTGCTGAAATGGCATCGACCCTGATCGCATCGGGTCATTCGGTCGATCTTGGCCTCATGCAGATCAATTCTCACAATCTTCCACGTTTTGGTCTGCAGGTCCGTGACGTTTTTGATCCATGCGTGTCGATAGGTGTGGCCTCCATCATTCTCTCGGATGCCTATGTGGGCGGCCAGACACATGAGGAGCAGCAGGCGGCCCTGCGTGTGACGATCTCCCGGTACAATACGGGGGATGCCCAACGTGGCTTCACAAATGGTTATGTGAAGAAAGTCGAGGCTTCTGCACGCAGGATGGTGCCCGCTCTTGATGTTGGTTCAGTGCCGGGTGAGGTGAAGGTCTCTTCACCAGCCCCGCAGGTTTCGGCTGCCGTCGATCCGGACGCTCCCCCTTCGTGGGATGTGTGGGGCAGCCCCGAATACAGCCCTGCATCTGATGCGAAAAAAAATGCGGACCAGCCGCGTGCATCTGATGCTGCGTTGTTTGTTCAGGCCACGGACAGTCCTGTGGTCTTCTCTTCTCTTCATTAAGGAACAAGACATGTTGACACTGTCAAAAGGCGTCGTGCTTCGTGAAAGGTCCATCCGGGCAGTCAGGTCCGCATGGGTGATGGGCCTTGTCGCTCTTCCGTCTGTCGCACGTGCAGCAGGCGTTTCGGGCGGTCTCTCTCCGGAAACGATGATCAACAACATCTGCTCATTCATCCTTGGAGCATTCGGGCAGAGCCTTGCCATCCTCGGCATCATTGCCGTCGGCCTCATGTGGATGTTCGGGCGTGCTTCGCTGATGGCCGTTTCGGGCGTTGTCGGAGGAATCATCATCATGTTCGGTGCTTCCTCTCTCGGGAAGATGCTCACGGGAGGCTGAGGCGTGGAAAAACTGGACGAAGACACTCTGTTCCTGGCCGCCACCCGGCCAGCACTGGTGGCGGGCGTGCCGCTGCCGCTGGCTGGGCTGTTTCTGATGATTGCCGGTTTCATCATCGTTTTTCTCAAGAACCCTCTTTATGAGGTCCTGATGGTGCCGCTGTGGTTCGGAGCAAAAGTGCTCGTCTCCCGTGATTATAACGCCGTCAATGTTGCCTATATTGCGATCAGGACGTCCGGGCGTGCGATCGACAGGTCGGTCTGGGGTGGGGCCTCGGTCAGCCCCAATCCCGTCAGGGTTCCGAAGCGTGGAAGAGGGATCGTCTGATGTTCGGAAGGTCCGGAGTTGTCGAGCGGTCTGGTGAAATCTACCTGCCTTATGTGGGGCATATCGCCAAGGATGTCGTGCTGCTGCGTGACGGGTCTGTCATGGCCATGGGGCATGTGCAGGGCGTGCCCTTCGAGCTGGAAGAAATATCGGTAAGGAATGGGCGCAAACGTAATCTCAATACGGTCCTGCGCAACATTGCTGATGACAATGTCACCGTCTACACGCATCTCATCCGGCATCCGGATGTGCCGGAGCTGCCTGACACCCAGTTCCGTTCGGAGTTTTCCCGTAACCTGCATCGAGCTTTCAACGAGCGTGTGCTGAAGGACCGTCTTTATCGGAATGATTATTTCTTTTCGGTGATCGTCTCTCCCCGGAATGTCCTGGGCAAGATGGGCAGCAAGATGATGCGCCTCGGCAAGAAGGCACCAGACGAGGGGAGCGGCGCAGTCGTAAGACAGCTTGAGGACATCTGGCAGGTCGTGTCATCTGCGCTGGACAGGTATGGAGTCCGCCGCCTTGGACTGCGGGAGGCCAACGATGTGGTGTTCACGGAAATTGGCGAGGCCCTGCGCCTCATCATCTCGGCCTGCTGGATGCCCGTCCCACTGGTCTCCGGGTCTCTTGGAGCTTCGCTCTATACGGATCGGGTCATCTGCGGAAAGCGGGGATTTGAGATAAGGTCGCTCGACCACAGCAAGGTGGGTGGCATTTTCTCCTTCCGTGAGTATCCGGCCAAAACCCGGCCGGGAATGCTCAATACGCTTCTGAGCGTCGAGTTTCCCATAGTGATCAGCCAGTCCTTCGGGTTTCTGACACGGGCGCAGGCCGATGAAAGACTGACGCTGAAGACCAACCAGATGGCGAGTTCCGGTGACAAGGCGTCCAGTCAGATGGATCAGCTGACGGACGCCGTGGACAGGCTCATTTCCAACGAGTTCGTTTTTGGAACGCATCATTTCTCGCTTGCCGTGTATGCGGACAATCTGGCCGATCTGGGTGAAAGAAGTGCCCGGGCACGGGCCCGTCTTACCGATGCCGGGGCCGTGGTCGTGCAGGAGATCATGGCACTGGAGGCGGCCTTCTGGTCGCAGCTGCCGGGCAACTGGGAGTTTAGGACGCGGGCCGGAAGCATAAACAGCACCAACTTTGCCAGCCTTTCCACGTTTGACAACTTCCCGGCCGGTGCTAGGGCAGGGCATTGGGGAACCGCCATTGCCCGGTTCAGGACTGATGGTGCGACGCCGTATGACTACGTCCCGCATGTGAAGGATGTCGGGATGACGGCCATTTTCGGTCCGATCGGTTCCGGAAAGACCACCATTCTCATGTACATCATGGCGATGATGGAACAGGCCCTTTCCACCGTGAATGGTGCCGTCGTGTTCTTCGACAAGGATCGAGGCGGACAGCTCCTCGTGCTGGCGACGGGGGGCACATATCTCGTGCTGAAACGGGGCGTGCCCTGTGGCCTTGCCCCGATGCGTGGCCTGAGCGGGGACGCAGACGATGTCGAGTTCCTGCGGCAGTGGATTACCGGTCTCATCGAAAGTGATGGCAAGGGCGGCATATCGTCGGAGGATGCCAAGCGGCTTCAGCGTGGCATTGCCCGTCAGATGAGCTATCCGGTTGAGATGCGGTCTCTGGCAGGGGTGCGTCAGTTCCTCATGCATGGTCCGGCGGAGGGAGCCGGGGCACGGCTGGAACGGTGGTGCCGTGGGGGAGCCCTGGGGTGGCTGTTCGATGGCGATGAGGACAGTGTGGACCTGTCCAGTGCCATCACGGGTTTTGACCTGACCGCTTTCCTTGATCATGAGGAGATATGTGCCCCTACGGCAGCGTATCTGCTCTACAGGATCGAGAAGGTGGTGGATGGCCGCCGGTTCCTCATGAGCTGTGACGAGTTCAGGGCCTATCTTCTGGATCCGAAGTTTGCGGCGGTCATCGACAAGTTCCTGCTGACGGTCCGGAAGAATAACGGAATGCTGATTCTGGCAACGCAGCAGCCGGAGCATGTGCTGGAATCAAAGCTGGGGGCGTCTCTGGTGGCGCAGTGCATGACCAAGATCCTGTACCCGTCTCCGACGGCAGACAGGATGGCCTACATGACGGGGCTGAGCTGCACGGAAGGTGAGTATGCTGCCATCCGTGAGGGGATGGTGGGAGACCCCAAACGCTTCCTCATGAAGCGTGAGAATGGCAGCGTCATATGCGAGTTCGACCTGTCCTCCATGCCGGAATATATCGCCGTGCTTTCGGGGCGGGCGAACAGGGCCAACTTTGCCGAGCAGCTGCGCATGAAATACGGCAACGATCCAGGCCAGTGGCTTGAGCATTTCATGAGCCGTTATCACGAGGCCAGAGACTGAGGAGAATAAGGTGGTGGGAAAGATTGTCAGTCTGGCTGCGGTCATGCTGGCCACGGTCATGGTTCTGACCGTCAGCGTGCGTCCTGCAAGAGCACAGATCATGGTGATGGATAATGGCAGTATTACACAGAGTATCGCCAATACGGCCAGGGAGGTTTTTCAGCTGACCCAGCAGTATAACATGTTCAAAAATGTGCCGGATGTGTTCAATGGCATGCTCAGCGATTTCAAGCGGCGAATCCTGCAGCATCCGCTCCCGAGTGCTGAGGAGATTGTTGATCAGATTACTGCGGATACCGGCAAGCTGAGTCAGTATGCCCAGCATTTTGCAGGTCTGAATCGCTATGTGGTGTCAGATCAGGACAAGGACCCGATCAGCCAGTTTCTGCGGCAGGGGACAGCGTCTCTTGCCAATATTCGGGGGCTTGCGATGCAGAACCTGACGTCACTCGACGAGCGGCTGAACAGCCTGAATGAGATGCAGGAGACATTGCGTGGCGCCACAGATATCACACAAGTTGCGGCCATAAATGGGCGGATTGCCGTCGAATCTCAGGCCGTTCAGGCGCAGATGGCGGAGGCGCAGAACCTGCAGACGCTGTCCCAGGCGCAGATGGCAAATCAGCAGATGCAGGAGAGGCTGGAGGGGCGTGCCGATGAGCTCAAGGCGGCCGACTGGTGGAAGAGGGGGAACTAACCACCAGGGAAAGGAACATGATGCCGCATATGGCGCAGGCAGGGTGTGCCTGGGCTAAGGGGGCGATGGGGCCGGACGGTGAGAAGGTTTCGTCTGGGGGCGTCGGGGGAGTGAATGGTCGATGAGGATATACGCAAGAGACGTTTTTGAAGCTGTCAGTGATCAGATCGTGGTGGATTTCGACAACAGGATGAATTCGCTCGTCAGCAACATGCTGGGGGCACTTGCTGCACCTTTCAGTGCGTTGATTGTCCTGTGGGTGATCGTGACGGGCATTCTTGTCATGCGAGGGGACATAGACGTGCGGCGTGGCATCACGCGGATCATTCGTGTCGCCCTCGTGTCGGCCTTCATCCTGGAGGCCGGTGTGTACAACACTTACGTCGTCCAGTTCTTCCGTAATGGACTGCCAAACTGGATTGCTTCCACCATCACGTCCGGTCAGGCCCTGAGCACCCCGGAGCTGCTGGATGACATCATGGCCAAACTCTCGGGAACTTCGGCTGCGATCAAGGCCCTTCTCTCCATCTGGCAGGTTTCCGACCATCAGAGGCTGGCCATAATTGATACCTGCAATGGTCTCATGCTCGGTGAGGTCTTCACCATCTATCTCTGCGCACAGGTGGTGATGGATGTCGTGTTGACCATCGGACCGTTCGTGATTGCTGGTTTCCTTTTCGAGGCAACGCGTGGTTTTGCGGAAAAATGGATCGGGCAGATGGTCGGCCTGATTCTCCTGTCGGCCATGGTGGACATCTCCGTGAAGGTCTTTGCGGATGGCATCAACGCTTACCTCTACAAGATCGCTCTGGACGAGTTCCTCAGTCAGGGACTGGGAGCGGTTGCGATCGGAGCCATGTTCAATGCGACGATTTTCGTGACGATCTGCGCTGCCATCGTCAATCTTCTTCCTGCCGTCGCCGCCATCATCGGTGGTGGGATAGAAGTCAGGTCGGCTGGGTCAGCAATGAGCAGTGTTGTTGGAGGTCCGTCTTCAGGAAGCAGGACGGCGAACAATATTGCCCGCAGGATGTTTAAGTAAAGAAAACTGGATACTTGTAGATCGGGAAGGGAGTTATCCTGATGTTGAACATCAGAACAGGGTCTGTCGTTTTCATGCTGCTGGCTCTGGCGGCCTGCAGCGGACATGATCCGGTTTCGAAATGTAAGGGGCCCGTTTTCCAGCTCAATACGGGACATTGGAAAGCACAGCCGGCAGATCTGACGAAACAGGAAAAGGTGAGCCGCTGATGAGCAAGGACCTGTTTGTTCCGCCCGTCCCGAAAGAGAGGCTCGCCGAATATTATGAAAAGGTCGAGACGTTTCAGGAGGCACGTGCACGGGCCGTCACCCGCATCAACAAGTTTCTTGTTGTCGGCCTGACACTCTCGATGCTGGCCAATCTTGGTCTGGTCTGGTCCGTGGTGGC
Organism: Bombella mellum; assembly: GCF_014048465.1. Taxonomy (GTDB): domain Bacteria; phylum Pseudomonadota; class Alphaproteobacteria; order Acetobacterales; family Acetobacteraceae; genus Bombella; species Bombella mellum. Next base: position 383,351 of record NZ_PDLY01000002.1, on the reverse strand, counting down.
TCTTTTCCCGCTGGAGAAGCTTGTTCCGATGCCGCTCTGGGTCCGCCCGGATGGTACCGTGGACAGCGAGATCTCCATGTCACGCCTGCCGAAGACCATGGATGATGCGGTCGTCAATGCTGCCGTCTGGCAGTACGTGCGGCTCCGTGAAGGATACACCTATGCGACCGCCCAGTATGCCTATGACACCGTATCGCTCATGAGCACGGATGCGGTGCGGGATGCCTACCAGAACTGGTTCAATTTCCCCAACCCGAGAAGCCCCCAGGTCACGGTGGGGCAGAGGGGCCAGATTGATGTCGAGGAGCTGTCGATGGCACCGATTGGCGGAAACGTCATTCAGGTGCGTTTCCGGCGGCGGGTGTCGATGGAGGGTGCCAAACCGGTGGAAACGACCTGGATCGCGACGGTGCAGATCATGAAGGTGCAGGACATCCCCCCCAAGGCCCGCCTGAGCAACCCGGGTGGTGTGATCATCTCGTCCTATCAGTCGTCAGAGGATGGCGTACAATGAAGAGTCTTGCTGTTGTTGTTCTGGGTCTTGTGGCTGGCCTGTCTGTCGTCCCGGCCCATGCGGAGCAGGACCCGCTGCCCAGCCGTCATGATACCAGAATGCGGTACGTGCCGTATGTCCCGGATCAGGTGGTGCATCTTTCGACGTCGGTCGGTGCGACGCTGGTCGTCGGCTTTGGGGCGCATGAGACCGTTGACCGGGTTGCCGTCAGTGACAGCATCCATCTGAAGGCGGCTCCGGCCGGCAGCTACCTGTTCTTCAAGGCGACAAACGGGCTGAGCCTCCAGCCGGTCATTGTCCTGACACGCAATGATCAGGGCCGCTCCCGTCGTTATGTTTTTGAGGTGGCCACCGTCCCGGCCGAAACACTCGCCAATTCGACGGATGGCATCTATTACAGCGTCCAGTTCACTTATCCGGGGGATGCGGCCGCCGCACGCCGGGCCGAGGTCGCCGCCCGTGAGAAGAGGGAGCAGGAAGAGGTCGAAGCCCGTACCCGTCAGCTCGAGATGCAGCTGGCGCATGAGCGGATGGAGCGTGAAACCAGAGACCCCAACTTTGGCATAAAGAACTGGAAGTATGTGGGGCAGGGTGACCGCTCCCTGCTTCCATTCGAGATGTGGGACAATGGCAATGTCACGGTGTTCCATTTTCCCGGCAATGTCCGGCTGCCATCCATCTTCTTCATTGGTCCTGACGGGCATGAATCCACGGCAAATTACAGTGTGAAGAATGATCCGGCGGGCTGGGGCACTCTGGTCATTGCGGATCATGTTGCGCCCCGGTGGCGTCTGCGTGATGGCAATACCGTCCTGTGCCTTTTCAACAGGGCGTTCGACCCTGTTGGTCATAATCCTGGAACAAACACGATCAGCCCGAATGTCAGGCGGGTGCTGAAGGAGGGGGCACAATGAGCGACAGGCAGGACAATCATGACAGCCCTGAATCCATCAATCAGGGCGGCTCCATGGTTTCCGACGAGACCCGTCGGGAACTGACGTCGTGGCAGAAGGTGGGTATCGCCGCCCTGGTTGCGGTGATCATGCTGGGTTTTGTCTGGCTGCGGGCCGGTGACGGACCGAAGAAGACCGAGCAGGTGGCTGTCCAGCGGGCCACGGTGTCGACCGGGTACCACCTGCGCAGTGCTCCACCAGCCCCGCCACCGCCGCCAGCACCTGCGCCCGTGCCCATGCCCGTTCAGCCTCAGCTGCAGCGGATGCCTCTGGTAGCTCCCCGCTCGACCCGCCATGAAATGAACCCGGCTGAAAGTCCGATTTTTGCGGCCTCAGGCGAAGCGGGAGGGGCAGCTTCTGCGCCTGCCGCACCTGCCGCTGCTTCGTCGGCTGCGGGTGGGCAGCAGGTACCGGCTTCAGGGGGACAGTTCCAGCAGCAGGCTGGTGGAACCGGGAGTAGCCCTCTGGCCGCCAATTTGAAGCCGACCCTGCTTGCAGGTTCGCAGGCGCACATGCTTCCGCATCCGGATTTTCTCATCACGAAGGGGACGATCATTCCCTGCATTCTGCAGACCCGCCTGAACACCCAGCTGGCAGGCTACACGAAATGCGTGGTCCCGATGGATATCCGCAGCACGACAGGCAATGTCGTGTTGCTCGACAAGGGAACTCTTGTGACAGGCGAAATGCAGCATGGCCTGTTGCAGGGTGAGGATCGGGTTTTCGTCGTGTGGGATCGTGCCGAAACACCTGAACACAGCGTCATCGAGCTTGATTCTCCGGCTACGGATGAACTCGGACAGAGTGGTGTCGGCGTGACGGTGAACAATCACTGGTGGAAGCGTTTCGGCAGTGCCATTCTCCTCAGCGTGATTCAGGGTGCGCTTGATGTCGGCGTGGAGGCGGCGTCACGCATTGGTGCCTCTGGCAGCAACGGCGGCTCCTATTTCAATTCGTTCCAGTCGAACGGACAGACGGTTGCGAACTCCGCACTCCAGGCCGGTCTCAATATCCAGCCCACGGGTGAGAAGTCTCAGGGCAAGACCGTGGCGATCTTTGTGGCGCGTGATCTGGATTTCTCGGGAATTTACGAGCTGCGGACAACGGTAGGTGGTTATGGTCAGTGAGGCGGCAGTCCAGCTCCGCTGGCTGATGAAGCCACTGGCGGTATGGCTCGAGGACCCGGCAACGGAGGAGATCTGCATCAACCGGCCGGGTGAGGTGTTCGTCCGCCAGAAGGGCACGTTCACCCAGTACGAGATTCCACTCTCATATGAGGACCTGGAAGACATTGCCATTCTGGCCGGGGCCCTGCGTAAACAGGATGTGGGGGAGCGGCACCCGTTATGTTCGACGGAACTGCCCGGTGGTGAACGCCTTCAGATATGTCTGCCTCCATCGGTACCGGCCAGGACGGTCAGCCTGACCATCCGCCGGCCGAGCAACAGGGTGGCCGAACTCGCTTCAGTGACGAAACGGTATGACATCTCACGGTGGAACCGCTGGCAGAACAGGACGGAAGCCGAAGAAAAACGGCATGAGGAAGTTCTGGGCTATTATGACAGTGGAGATATTGAGGCCTTTCTGGCGGCCTGTGTACGCAACCGCCTGACCATGCTGCTGTGTGGGGCCACGGGCTCTGGCAAGACCACGATGAGCAGGACGCTCATTTCGGCAATACCTCTTCATGAACGGCCGATCACGATTGAGGATACACCGGAACTCATCATTCCGCATCCGAACCATGTGCGGCTGCTCTATTCAAAATCGGGCACGGGCATCAATTCCGTCAGTGCGGAAGATCTCCTGCATGCCAGCCTCCGCATGAGGCCAGACCGTATCCTGCTGGGCGAGATGCGTGATGATGCAGCCTGGACATACCTCAATGAGGTCGTTTCCGGTCATCCGGGCTCCATCTCCACCATTCACGGGGCCAATCCGGTTCAGGCCTTCAAGAAGCTGTTTTCACTCATCAAGGGGTCGCCGCAGGGTGCAGCTCTTGAGGACAAGACTCTCGTGGACATGCTGTCCTCGGCCATTGATGTGATCGTGCCATTTGAAACGACGGGTGAGGTCTATTCCATCGGGGAGGTCTGGCTCGCTGCTGATGCACGCCGCAACAAAGAGACCGTGGCCGATCTGCTGACACGGTACTGAAGGGGGGATAGGGCATGGCTTTCGCAAACTGGTCTCCTGCTATGACCGTCCGGATCATGGCTGGCATCGTGCTGGCGTTTGTGGGATGGACGGTTGTCGCTTCTCTTGTCTTCCTTGCAGGGACGGGACTTTTCAGCTCGTTTGATTATCCATTCTATCAATGGTGGCTCTACCTCTATTATGGGCGGGACAATCCGGTCGTCGTGCACTGGCTGAAGATCGGGGCGGGGGCAGGCTGCGCCGCCATTCTGGTGATGGCCGTGATCATCGCCGCCGCTGCCCGCCGTAGCATGGCCCAGCTGTTTCGGCGGTCTTCCCTGTCCGGCGGTGGCGTGCGTGCGTCGGTCAGGGGTGTGACGGGAAATCATGGTCATGCGGAATGGATGACCATGAAATTCGCCCGGATGCTCTTCCCGGGGCCGTCTCCTGAATATGGTGGTGTCGTTGTGGGCGAGGCCTACCGTGTGGATGAGGACAGGGGGGCACGGCTGCCGTTCATGCCCAAGGATTCCAAGACATGGGGGATGGGGGGACGTGCACCGCTTCTGATTGATCCATGTGAGAGTGGTTCGACACACAGTCTGGTTTTCGCCGGGCCGGGGTCCTTCAAGTCAACGTCGGCGGTCACCACGCTGACGACCTGGACCGGGTCCGTGGTCGTGCTTGATCCCAGTACGGAACTGGGGCCGATGCTGAGGCCGTTCAGGGAATCGCTCGGCCATCAGGTCCATGAGCTGAACCTCGGCGGGGGAGTAGGTTTCAATGTTCTTGACTGGATTGACATCAATTCCCCGGAGGCCATCACGAACATTCAGGACGTCGTGTCCTGGATATGTCGGGAGAGTGGTGGAGGCAAGAAGGATTCCAGCAGCGATTTCTTCGACCGGCAGGGACGCAACCTGATAACATGTCTTCTGGCGCACATGCTGTATGATCCGGACCTGCCAGCGGAGCGGAAAACGCTGCGTACGCTTCGCAGTGGCCTCAGCATGCCACAGGATGACGTGCGGGCCCTTCTGAAGATCATTCATGAGACCAGTGTCTCCACCTACGCCCGTCAGATAGCAGGGGCTATCATGGGTCTTGTGGAAGAGACATTCTCAGGAGTGTATGGCAGTGCGGATGACAAGACGTCGTGGCTGTCAAACCCGGCCTTTGCCGAGCTGGTATCCGGCAGCAGTTTCCGGTCGTCAGACATCATGAATGGCGGGATGGATGTTTTTGTTCAGCTGCCCCTGCGTGCGCTGGAAAACACGCCGGAAATTGGCCGTACCATCATAGGGGCGTTGCTCAATTCTGTTTATGAGGCGGATGGCCGGATCAAAAACCGCGTGCTGTTTCTGCTGGATGAAGTGGCCCGCCTTGGGCCCATGCGCATTATGGCGACAGCCCGTGATGCGGGGCGGAAATACGGCATAACGCTGCGTCTCCTGTACCAGTCCGTCGGCCAGCTTGAAGAACAGTGGGGGCGTGAGGGGAAGCGGGCCTGGTATGATGCGGCGGTGCACCGCACGTATGTGGCCATTTCCGACCTTGAAACAGCCAAGGAGCTGGAAGAGACGTTCGGGAATTATGGCGTCGTGGCGACATCAGGCGGCAGCAACAAGGGCAGCTCCGGCAAGGGGCTGGGTGGCGGCAGCAGGTCTCATGGAACGAATGTCAGTTACAGTGAAATGAGCCGTCCGCTCATTCGTCGTGAGGAGCTGCTGAACAATACCCGTGTTGATGAGGCGTTTGTCGTCGTGCGGGGGGCCAGTCCCCTGCGGTGTGGCGTTCCCATCTATTTCAGGCGTCCGGAAATCCGGGAAAAGATTGCGGCCAGCAGGTTTGGAAAATCTTCAGGGTGACATGGTGGAAGCCGGTACGCTACCGGAGAAAAAAATCTTTCTCGGTTGGCGTGACCGGCTTCCGTTGTGGTGGTGCTCAACAGTGGTCTCGTGGTTGGTCAGTTCGAGATGTTGTGAATATCAAGGAGTGTCGTGCGACTGTTTCGCCTGAAGTAAGGAACGGCATCTGTGATGAAGTCGCGCAGTCCTGGTGTGTCATATCCCCTGCGGATGAAGACCCAGGCTTCAAGGGGATAGTAGTTTATGGAATGTCTGCCCCTCAGCACGTCGGCGATGGCCTGTCCCGCTGCCCCGCCTTCGGCGTCGGATGGATACTGGTAGAGGATCACGCTGACCATGTTCCCATCCTTGTCGAAGATGTCGGTGTGGACATTGGTGACACAGGCGTGAGGCTGGCATGATGAGAACATCAGGAAATCACCCTTGCGGAAATCGCCTCCTTCAATGCCGACGCCAGAGATTGACGCTTTGTAGTTTTCCATCAGGTATGACTGAAGCTTCCTGTTGAGAGCATGGAATCTGGCGGAGTTTTTGAAGCTTTCCTCGCATTTCATGAATCTGTCGCTATCTTTTTTGCTAAATTCCTCCAGCCAGAATGTATATTTTGGATAATCCAATGGGAGTCTCAAGTCGGAGAGGCCTTGTGCTGCGGCTACTTTGTAGCGCATGCGGTCTGGATGCTCGAAGCGACATGAGAGCTGTGTGTCTGCGGCTTTTGCTGTGACATTGGCCAGACCGAGAAGAGCGGTTATTACAAGGAGCGTTTTGGAGCGATGGATGGTGTGCTGCATACGTTTTCTCCTGATTCTTTGCGTAGAAGACTGATGTCGCCTCGTAGGACTTGTGCATCGTTTTTGGCCCTTTGCTTCCCAATGATGTTCGGGAAATAGCGTTCTAAGTCATCGGCTGCTTTGGTGATTCTCCCTTCCAGAAATTCCTGATAGAGATCCTGTTTTTGCTTATTGCTGCTGGGTTGCCCAAAGTTTGAGCCCATGATGTAAGACAGATCTACCAAGACCGTCTTGACAGGTTCAGACAGATTATCGAAGGCATGAGGAGTCTGACTGTTTCTGTCAAACCGTTTTTGGGCTTGGGTTGTAATCTGGTTGAAGGTGATATTGGACAGACAGTCCACTTCATCATGTCTGAGGTTTAGGGCATTCGTATCTACGCTCATGTAACGAGAAACTTCTTTGCCGTGGAGGCCCTTATGATCATGGCCTGTCGCAAAAAGTACATCAGGTATTCTGTCGAGTACCTTCTCTACTCTCGTACGCAACTCTTCAGGAACATCTTTCGCGGCCCTGACGGCTCTTTTAAATTCTTCCCGTGTATGCTGTGCCAGATCCACGCCATGGCCGACTGTTACACCGGAGTTGCCGCCTCCAGGATAATAACCATTCAATTGCATACTCGGTAGACCACCTTCGTTATCGTAGACGTATCCACGATCTCCTGTAGTCAGGCCGTGCTTAGGTTGCGGGGATGAAGAACATGGATATTCGGCAAGCTGTTCCTGCCGAGGCTTTTCTCTTACATGAGGCTTATCTTCTGGTTGTCGGTCTTTGGCTTTTACCTGTTTCAAAAAGTAATCTTGCGCATGTTCATAGACGAACCCATGATCCCTTGTGGTCAGACCGTGCTCAGGTTGCGGAGGGAAAGAATGTGGATATTCGGCAAGCTGTTCCTGCCGAGGCTTTTCTTTTATATGGGGCTCATCTTCTGGTTGTTGGCCTTTGGTTTTTACCTGCTTTAAGAAGTAATCATGTTGTGCGTGGTCTGACATCTGAACCCTGCCTCATTCGGAGGACAGCAGCTTAGGTTCTATTCCGTTAAAATAGGGATAACAGGATGTTGCTTTTGCCGTTGCGTGAGGTCGCCGTTCTGTCTGGTGACATGACAGTATTAGGGGGCAACGGGTAATACTGTCTGTAATATCAGTACACCTGTATATTAATGTCACTGAACAGAAGGCAGAGGTACCGGAGCCGGGGATGAGGTTCATGACGGAAAAGCTGCCCGAGGGAGGAAGCTTCGCAGAAGGGAACGACATCTTGTGTGAGTCGCTCAAGAAAACCACAGGATATTGTGTCTCCTTCTTCTCAGAGTCGACGGCTTATAAAAAACTTTAATAACAACAATAATCCGCTGTTTTCTCGGCTCTTTATGTGTCCCGTCAGGAGAAGGGCGGCATTGTTCATGATCTTTTCATTGAAAGTGAGAAGTGTTCTCATCTAACGTCATTCATGAAGCAACTCGCAGAGAGAGGGAGAGGCCTCATGAGCATCATTCAGATTGCAGAACAGCGTAACGGTCATGGCACGTCCATGAATACACTGGCCCGGGAAGAACAGACGGCTCTGTGGGCTTTGCGCTATCTGCTGGGGCCGAGCTGCTGGCGGCGTTCCATGTCCCTGACCGGTCTGCTGGGAAGGGAGGCCGAACGCCTTCAGGAGCGTTTCAAGGCCCTTTTCCTGCATGCCGTCTGCGGTACGGCGTCGCTGGAATGCTCCACGACGGAGGCCCGCCTTCTGGACATTCTGGCCGACATGCAGAATGCCCCTGAGGAACAGACGCTGCATTCAGAACTGGGTGAGGCCCTGATGCATCTCGGTCTGGCTCTGGCCGCCTATGGTCACTGGCTGCCCGTACGCAGGAAGGAGGCGGTCGTCGAGAGAATGCCGATGCCGGCCCTGGCGCAGGACAACTATCCGGAGATGATGGAAGCGGCTGAATGAGCTGGACGGAAGGGCGTATTTATCTGGAATATCGTGCTGTTTCGGCTTGAAACCACGGCAGTGGCGGTGTTCTTATACGGCCTTCTTGTTACAGATCGCCGGAGCTGAAGTTGGAAGCCCAGTCCATAACCTTCCCCGAGGGGATCACCCTTCAATGTGGGGAGACGATTGCTCCGCTGGAGGTTGCTTACCAGACATATGGAACCCTCTCCCCCAGGAGGGACAATGCCATCGTCATCTGTCACGCCTTTACGGGGGATCAGTACGTAGCCAGCCCTCATCCCGTCACGGGAAAACCGGGCTGGTGGTCCCGCATGGTAGGTCCCGGCCTGCCGGTTGATACGGACCGCTTCTTCGTCATCTGCGCCAACGTGCTGGGTGGCTGCATGGGGACCACAGGCCCCACGACGGTGCGGGCCGGGACGGGCCAGCCGTGGGGCAAGGAATTCCCCCCGATCACCATGCATGACATCGTGGCGGCCCAGGTGAAGCTGGTGGATCATTTTGGCATCGACAGGCTCTTTGCCGTCATTGGCGGGTCCATGGGGGGAATGCAGACGCTGACATGGGCCACGGACTGCCCGGACCGTGTTTTCGCCGCCATGCCGATCGCCACGTCACCCTTCCAGTCGGCACAGAACATCGCTTTCAACGAGGTCAGCCGTCAGGCCATCTATGCGGACCCGGACTGGCATGGCGGGGACTATCAGGCTCATGGCGTCATCCCGGCCCGTGGTCTGGCCGTGGCCAGAATGGTGGGGCACATCACCTACCTGTCCGAAGAGGCCCTGACCCGCAAGTTCGGTCGTGAAATCCGGCCTGGAACCATGCCGGGACCCAACGATCCGCTGGCAGCCCTGCCATTTGGCGGGATGTTCCAGGTGGAAAGCTATCTGAGGTATCAGGGGTCCAATTTCACGCGCCGTTTCGATGCCCATTCCTATCTGAGCATTTCCCGGGCCATGGATTTCTTCGATCTGGGCAGTGAACATGAGGGCAGCCTTTCGGCAGCCTTCCGAGGGGTGAAAACCCGCTTCTGTGTCGTGTCCTTCAGTTCGGACTGGCTTTTCCCGACCTCCCGGTCCCGCACTCTGGTGCGGGCCATCAATCAGGCTGGCGGGCATGTATCTTTTGTGGAAATTGACAGCGACCGGGGGCATGACGCCTTCCTGCTGGAAGAACCTGATTTCGACCGGACCGTGCGTGGCTTCCTGAATGGTGCGGCCCGCCATGCCGGTCTGCCGGAGGGGAGGCAGGCCAATGCGGTTTGACCAGGAACTGATTGCCAGCATGGTTGCCCCCAACAGCCGTGTGCTGGATATTGGCTGTGGAGATGGCAGCCTGATCGGTCATCTCTCGCAGGAGAAAGGCTGCGATGCCCAGGGGCTGGAGCTGGACATGAAGGCTGTCACGCAGTCCGTGGCTCATGGGCTGCCCGTCATGCATGGTGATGCTGATGCCATGCTGGCTGACTATCCGGATGACACGTTTGATTATGTCGTGCTTCAGCGGACGCTTCAGGCCGTGGAACATCCACGGGATGTCCTGCGGCACATGCTGCGGATCGGCCGTTCGGCTCTGGTGTCGTTTCCCAATTTCGGGCACTGGCGTCTGCGCTGGCATCTGCTGCGGACGGGTCGGATGCCCATGACGTCCGTATGGCCGACCCCCTGGTATGAGACGGCCAACATCCATCCCTGCACGATTTACGACTTCTTCGCCCTGTGCGAGGAAGACGGGTATGAGGTCTGCCGGTGGATGGTTGTCAACGGCAACAGGCAGTCTCGTCTGGCAGGGTGCTCACCTCATCTTGCCAATCTGTTTGGTGAGCAGGGCCTGTTCCTCCTGCGCCGCAGGACACGATAGAAAGAGCCGGATTACAGAGACTTCATGGAACGGGCCGTCATCATGTAACGACCTGTTTTTTCGTCTTTTTGGAACGGTCATGGGGCGATCTGTCTGGCGTGGGAAAGGGGTCATCGGGGGAGCAGGACGATTTTCCCCTTGTTATAAGACAAACATAGTCCTATTTGTGGGCAGGACGAGCAGGAACCTCTTATCAGTGGGAGGCTCGAACGTCCATTTTATGCGGTGTTGCCAGATGGATTGCTGGAGTGACGCCGGTTTTGAGGAAAAATCATGAGCAGTTTTCAAGCTCTCGGTCTGGCGGCCCCCATTTTGCAGGCCCTAGATGGAGAAGGCTACACAACGCCAACCCCCATTCAGGCCGGGGCAATTCCCCATCTTCTGAAAGGGAAAGATCTTCTGGGGCTTGCCCAGACAGGGACAGGGAAAACGGCCGCCTTTGCCCTGCCGATCCTTAACCATCTTCTGGAGCATCCCCGCCGGCCGTCCCCCCGGGGTGCCCGTGTGCTGGTTCTGGCACCGACCCGGGAGCTTGTGGCGCAGATTGGTGACAATTTTGCCGCCTATGCCCGGCATATGAAGTTCTCCCATGCCGTGATCTTCGGTGGCGTGGGGCAGAACCGGCAGGTCGAAGCGATGAAGCGTGGCGTGGATGTCATGGTTGCCGCTCCCGGCCGTCTTCTGGACCTCGTGGGGCAGGGACATATCGACCTTTCCACGCTGGAGATCGTGGTGCTGGATGAGGCGGACCGTATGCTGGACATGGGCTTTGTCCATGACATCCGGCGCATCGTGGCCCGCCTGCCGGAGAAGCGGCAGACCCTGCTGTTCTCCGCCACCATGCCGCCCTCCATCCGTGATCTGGCCCATTCCCTGCTGAAGAACCCGGAAACGGTGCAGGTCACGCCGGAATCCAGCACGGTGGACCGCATCCGGCAGGCCGTCCTGTTCGTGGATTCAACGGCGAAGAAAGAAGCCCTGATGATGCTGGTCAATAATGACCGGGTCGTGCGGGCTGTGGTCTTCACCCTGATGAAGCATGAGGCCAACAAGGTGGCCGAGTTCCTGAACAGGAACGGCATCCCGGCAGCGGCCATTCATGGCAACAAGTCCCAGGGGGCACGGGAACGGGCCATGCAGGGTTTCCGTGATGGCACGATCCGTGTGCTGGTGGCGACGGACATTGCCGCCCGTGGCATCGACGTGGATGAAGTGTCGCATGTCTTCAATTACGACCTGCCGAACGTTCCGGAAGCCTATGTCCATCGCATCGGCCGTACGGCCCGTGCCGGTCGTGAAGGCTGGGCCGTGTCGCTCTGTGATGCCGAGCAGCGTGCCTGGCTGCGGGAGATCGAGAAGCGGATCAGCAAGGCCGTGCCGGTGATCACGGACCATCCCTACCATTCTGCGGAGGCGCAGAACTCCACCCTGCCGCCGCCCGTTCTTGGTGGTGGACGGGGCGGTCGTGGTGGCCGTGGCGGCGGTGGCCATGCAGGCGGGCGGGGGCGTTCGCCCCGGCCGCAGGCTGCCTCCCGTCCAGCCGCATCAGGTCAGGGAGCTGCCAGAAACAGGAGGCGGCGTTCTTCCTGAACGGTCTGGCAGACATGCCCGCACGGACAGACAGCCCCGCATCATGCGGGGCTGTTTTCGTATGAAGTCTTCCATAAAGTGGGTGAACGGATTTCTGGAAGAGGAGCGATTTCATGAATGATGCAGACAGGGCGAAACCGGCCGAACTGGTCTGGGGACATGGGCCGCAGAAACTGGAGGTTTTTCTGGAGCCGACATGCCCTTTCAGCGTCCGGGCCTCACGCAAGCTTATGCCGCTTCTGGCCCATGTGGGGGAGGAGAGGCTGACACTTCAGGTCCATCTCCATTCCCAGCCGTGGCATCTGTTTTCGGGGATTCTGACACGCTGCATTCTGGCTGCCGCCGCCCTGCCGGACGGACGGGACAGGGCGTGGCATACCCTGCGGACGATTGGTGATCACAGGGAGGAGTTCGAGTTCTCCCAGCACTGCGAGGGGCTGAACATGCAGACCACGCCAGATGAACTGATCGTCCGTCTGGAAGTATATGCCCGGCTTGATCTGGCACGGCCCTTCCGGCTGTCGGGCGTGACGGAGGCGATGAAGGCACATGCCCGCCATGCAAGGGAGAATGGCATCCATGTCTCCCCGACCGTCATGCTGGATGGGGCCGTGGATGACCGCTTCCAGAGCGGACAGTCCGTCGAGGAGTGGGCCGCACTGCTGGGGTGAGGCTGGTCCGGTAACGGATCATGCATGATCATTACGCACTCTTCATGGGGTGGCAACATGCGCCTCATGTGGAGTGCTGTAGTGAGGGAAAGAGACAGTCATTTGTTCAGGGGAGCAGACAATGAGCCGTGCGGGTATCGTGATGGTCATGGGATGGCTGGGGGCCGTCGGCATGGCGGGTTCCGCAGGGGCGCAGGCCGTGGCCGGTGATGGCGGGCTAGGTCTTGCCGCTCACATCTGGCAGGCCAGTGACGTACGGGACCGGGACGGGACTCTCGTGGGGAGCATCGACGGGGACGGCACCCTGCGGGACCGTGATGGTTCGTCTGTCGGGCGTCTTGATGATGGAACCGTGCGGGACCGTAACGGGTCTTCGGTCGGCAGCATGGACAGGGACGGGATCGTGCGGGACCGTGATGGCTTGTCTGTCGGGCGTCTGGAGGATGATGGAACCGTGCGGGACCGTGATGGGTCTTGGGTTGGCAGAATCGACAGTGACGGCACCCTGCGGGACCGTGATGGCTCATCCATCGGCCGTATCGATCAGGACGGTCCGGGGGGGCGGCTCTCCGGCACGGACCGGATGACGGGTGCGCTTATCCTTCTGCACCGCCTGCCACGCTGACTGATTTTCATATGGTCCATGTCAGGGAGTCTTTCATGAAGTATTTTGGAGTGCTGGTGATGGCGGCCTGGCTGGGCGTCGTGGGCCTGCCTTTTCACGATGCCGTTGCGACCACGTATGATTACCAGAACCCTGCGGAGGCCGGGGCGGAGCGGGCCGGTGACGTTTATGGTGTCGGAGGCAGGACAGTCGGCTATGTGAGCCGGGACGGTTATCTCACCGATGGTCATGGCAGGATGGTCGGCCACATGGACGAACATGGGGGCCTGTATGACGTGCGTGGGCGGTCTGTCGGGCATGTCAGTCGGGACGGCCGCCTGTTTGATGCCCGTGGCGACGTCATTGGTTCGATTGATGATGGCGGGCGTGTCTATGGTCCCGCCGGTAATTCGGTCGGGTCCATTGCCCGGGATGGAACCCTGACGGATGTGACCGGGCGTGTTGTGGGCCGTGTGCCACCAGCAGACCGTACGGCAGGGATGCTCACGCTGCTTGGCCGGATGCCCGGCTGAAACGCAGGTCAGCCCTGCATGAAGTGCGCTTGCTGTCTGGATGGCAAACTTTCACCGTGGAGGTGGGACTGATGATGTCTCTCTCCAGCAGGGGATAACGGACCCTGTTCCGGCAGGGTCTTCATGATGAAAGGCTGAGACCATGCCGACAACAGCATCTCACGAGCACAAGGCACCTCATGCCAGCAGCTCCCTGCATGAACTGGCCCGCAAGGCCATCCATACACCGAAGCTGCTGACGAAGGATGAGGTCATCCGACTGGCGGACCATGTTCTGAAGAGTGGCGAACACGCCACGGATGAGGAACGTGACATTGCCCGTAAGGCCCATCACAACCCCGACGGGCTGGAAGCCTCCCACATCACGGCTCTGGGCAGACGGGCCGAACACGATCACCGGGGCTGACTGGTTCCATACATGAAGACTGTCACGGGCCTGCCATCCCCTGAGGGAGGGCAGGCTTTTTGATGCTTTCAAGGTGCAATCGAGGCCCCCGGCTGAGCCTCCGTAGTGCCTGCCTGACCGGCCTCAAAGAGGAGGTCAGCACGAAAGGCACGCCCCAGCGGGCCAGTTCTCATCAGCGGTGAAAAGATGATCTTGTGAGAAGTCTGCCTTGTGGCGGATGGGGTGGGATTCGAACCCACGGTACGCTTCCACGCACGCTGGTTTTCAAGACCAGTTCCTTAAACCGCTCGGACACCCATCCGTCGTCTGTTCCCCAAGCAGGGGCACCGTCTACCTTCCCGTAAGAATGTGCAGACGGTTCCTGATACTGATTCAGCTGTAAGGCGTCAAGCGGTGGAGCAGCGATTGATGCTGATGGCGGGTCGTGAAAAGGAGAGGCCGCCCCATTGGTGGAGCGGCCCTTTCTAATCCCCGCTAGGGCGAGGAACAGTTTCTAGCTAACCCGATAGAAACAGTGTTCAACGGGCCATCCCCGCAAGGGCGGGGTAAAGACAGTTTAGAGATTTAGCGTGACGGTGATGGGAAGATTAATCCATACAGCTGGATGCGGTGGTTCCCACGAAAAATGGGTAGGAAGCAACATTAGCATTATTATGATGAAAGTGCTCGCTGTATGCTGGCGTGGTGTGCTAGGTGTGGGCATGTAGAGTGTTCCTCACGTTGGCAGGCTAGGAAGTACCAGTTCCTAGCCTGCCGTTTTTTTCAGCAGGGTCGTTGTCTGAATTCGAGGTATACAACCTAGCTTGAGAGAAGGCAAGTTCTGAAACAGTGTTCAACTTCTTGTTTGTGCTTTCAGGGGGTATCAAGGGCTTTGAAAGCTCTTTTCATCGTCGCATTTCCCCGGGTAAGCCGCTTGATTGTGACGTCCTGGGCCTTGTCGTTGGCCAGTCGCAGATTGTTGCCTGAACTGAGCAGGTTCTCCTTGATTTTCTGGAGATGGGAGATGGACTTGTCGATCTCCTCGATGGCCTTCCCGAACTGCCGCTGGGCGAGGTCATAGTTGCGGGCGAAGCCGGTCTTGAACGTCTCCAGCTTCTCCTCAAAGTTGGTCACGTCGATATTCTGCTGGCGTGTCAGCTCCAGTTCCCGCTTGTAGGACAGCGCATTGGTGGAGGCATTGCGGAGCAGGGAGATGATCTGAAGGAAGAACTGCGGGCGGATGACGTACATCTTCGGATAGCGGTGTGACACGTCCACGATGCCCGTATTGTACAGCTCGCTCTCGGGTTCCAGCAGGGAGACAAGCACGGCATATTCGCACTTCTTCTCCGTGCGGTCCCTGTCCAGCTCCTTCAGGAAGTCTTCGTTCTTCTTCTTGGTGGCGGTGCCGTCAGCCTCGTTCTTCATCTCGAACATGATGGAGATGATTTCCGTTCCGCCTTCATCCGCATCCCGAAAGATGTAATCCCCCTTGCTGCCGGAGCGGGCGTCATTGTCCTTCTCGAAATAGGCCCGTGGGAAAGCCATCGCCCGTGCCCGGTTGAACTCCACCTCGCAATGTTGCTCCAGCGTCTCACCAACCATCTTGGTGGAGAGGCGGGCTTTCATGTCTTTCAGCCGTTCGATGTGCTCATCACGGTCCTTCAGCTGAAGTTCGTAATGCTCTTTCAGCCGGGAGGCGGCGAGAGTATTTTTCAGTTCCGCCTCTTTCAGCGTGTTTTGCAGGGTGTCCCGCTCCTTCTGGACAGCCTCAACCGCTTTGGTGACGGCCAGTTCCTTTTCCGCCGTACCGGCCGCCAGCCGGGCCTGAAGCTGGTGGATCTCCGTCTCCTTGGCCTGCATGGCTTCCTGTAGCTGGGCTTTCCTTTCAGCTTCGGCGAGGCAGGCGGCGGCCTGCCGGTCCGCCTCGTGCCGCTCGATCTGATTTTTCAGGGCCTGTATTTCAGCGTCACGGGCGTGGAGGGCCTGATGCATTTCCTGTTCATGGGCAAATTTGGCCCGTTCTGCGGCAAGCTGCTCTTCCTGTGCCGCCGCCTCCAGCTTTTCCTGAACCTGCCGGGCGAACTCCCTGTCCCGGACCTGCCTGACGATGTCGGCATAGCCTGCATTGTCGAGCGAGAATGACTTGTGACAGTGGGGGCAGGTGATGTCGTGTTTGTTCACGCTGGTGCCTTTCGGGAAGAAGCGGGAAGGAAAGAGTGGCTCAGGAGGCGGATTCAGGGCGTCGTTTTCAGATGCAGCCTGAAGCCGTCCGTGTTCGGAGCCTCCAGGCCGGGCGCAGCTCTCTCGTCCTGAGGTCGTAGTCGCCACTGGCGGCCGAACGGAACGGGATGGGGGCTGTTGTCTCCAGCGTGGCAAGACGCTCCCGGTAGCGGTCCACAAGCTCCGAGAAGCCTTCGCCACGTTCTTCCAGCCGGTCGGCACTGTACACGAGGAAAGAGGGCAGGGTCGCAAAGCCGGTATAGAAGAGCGTGCCGTGCGTGAGGGGGAAGAGGAGGTCTTCAATGGGGCCGCAGATGCCCCGGGCGGAGTAGTCATGCTCCGTGCCGCCGATCGTCACGCTCAGCATGGCCCGTTTGCCTTTCATGCAGCCATCGCCGTAGCTTCTGCCCGTGCCGTAGGCGAACCCGGCTGAGAAGACGCGCTCGATCCAGCCTTTCAGGATGGCCGGGGCCGAGAACCACCAGAGGGGAAACTGGAAGATGACGGTATCGGCCCAACGGAGTTTTTCCTGCTCCGCCTTCACGTCATCCGTCAGCTGTCCCGTTTCATAGGCCCGGGCGGAGGCGGCGGCGACATTCAGGGGGTCGGTCGCACCATGCGGAAAATCGGCCTGGTCGACGGTCGCCTTCCAGTCCATCCGGTACAGGTCGGAAAGCTGGACGTCATGACCGAGGGAGGTCAGCTCACGGGTGGCGATGTCCACCAGGGTTCCGTTGAGGGAGTGGCGTTCAGGATGGGCGAGGACGAGAAGGACATTCATGGCATGGACCTTTCTGCTTCGTTCGGCAAAACCGTTTCCCGGCAGGCTACGCTCCCGTGCGGGAGGAGGCAACGGCCCAGGGCCTGGTTCCGTTTCCGCACAATCTGCTTGACGGAGGGCGGTGGAGGCCGTAAAGGCGTAGGGAGTTTACGGACACGTCACTCCGCGAGGGTTCGCGCAGTGGCGCGTTTGTCATGGAATTAAGGATAGCCCGTGTTCGAGCAGCTCTCTGGCAGAATGTCGAAAGTTTTCGAAGGTCTTTCCCGTGGGGAGAGGCTTTCGGAGGGTGACGTCACCGAGGCCATGCGCGAGGTCCGTCTGGCCATGCTGGAGGCCGACGTGGCCCTGCCGGTGGTGCGCAGCTTCGTCAGCAAGGTGAAGGAGCGTGCTGTCGGCGGTGAGGTGCTGGATGGCGTCTCGCCCGGTCAGGCCGTGGCGAAGATCGTCAATGATGCGCTGATCGAGGCTCTGGGCGGTGCTGGTGCAGTGCCGCTGAACCTGTCGGCTCCGGCACCTGTTCCTTATCTTCTGGTCGGCCTTCAGGGGGCGGGAAAGACCACGACCGCTGGCAAGCTGGCCCTCCGTCTCGCCAGCCGTGAGCGGAAGAAGGTGCTGCTCGCCAGTCTGGACGTGCAGCGTCCGGCGGCCCAGCTCCAGCTCCAGCAGATCGCCGAGCAGGTGGGTGGACGCACGAACGGGCTGGTCACCTCCCTGCCGATCGAACAGGGGCAGGGGCCGGTCGAGATCGCCCGCCGTGCGCTGGATACGGGGCGTCGTGAAGGCTTCGACATCGTCATTCTCGACACCGCAGGGCGTCTGGCCATTGACGAGGCCCTGATGGATGAGGTCCGTCAGGTCCGTGACGTGGCGAAGCCTGTGGAGACGCTGCTGGTCGTCGATGCCATGACCGGGCAGGACGCCGTCAATACCGCACAGTCCTTCAAGGACCAGATCGGCCTGACCGGCGTCATCATGAGCCGCATGGATGGTGATGCCCGCGGTGGTGCCGCCCTCTCCATGAAGGCCGTGACAGGGGAGCCCATCAAGTTCACCGGGTCCGGTGAGAAGATGGAGGCTCTCGAAGAGTTTCATCCCGAGCGTGTTGCCGGGCGCATTCTGGGGCTGGGCGATGTCGCCGGGCTGGTGGAAAAGGCGTCCGAGCAGCTCGATCAGGAAGAAGGTGAGCGTGTTGCCAAGCGGATGCTCGCCGGCAAGTTTGATCTGAATGACTATGTCTCGCAGATCAATCAGATCAATCGCCTTGGCTCCATTTCCGGCATTCTTGGCATGCTGCCGGGCATGGGCAAGCTGAAGGATAAGCTGGCGGGGAAGGATCTGGACACGTCCATCTTCAACCGTCACAAGGCGATCATTTCCTCCATGACGGCACAGGAGCGCAGCGCACCGGAGATCATCAAGGCGTCACGCAAAAAGCGTATCGCCCTTGGGTCCGGCACGAGCGTTCCGGAGGTCAACCGGCTGCTCAAGCAGTTCAGTGAGATGTCCACCATGATGAAGCGGCTCAACAAGATGGGCGGCCTGTCTGGTCTGATGCGTGGCATGGGGGGTGCCGGTGGTCTGGGCGATATGTTCAAGGGGATGGGAGGTCCGGGAGGCCGTCCACCTTTTGGCTGAGTGTCCTCTTGGCTGTCTGTCTTTTTGTAATGTTCTGATGATGCAGGAGTTGTTATGAGCCTGAAGATCCGTCTGTCCCGCGCAGGTGCGAAGAAGCGTCCGTACTACCACATCGTGGTTGCCGACAGCCGCAGCCCGCGTGATGGCCGCTTTGTTGAGAAGGTGGGTGCCTACAACCCGATGCTGCCGTCCGACCATGCCGACCGCGTGCGTCTGAACGACGAGCGCATCAAGCACTGGCTGGAGCAGGGTGCCCAGGCAACCGACCGTGTGGCCCGTTTCCTCGGCCATGCCGGTCTGGCACCGAAGCCGGCCTTCCGTGAGCAGCCCAAGAAGTCCGCTCCGAAGAAGAAGGCTCAGGAGCGTGCTGCCAAGGCTGCTGAAGCCGCCAAGGCAGCCGAGGCCTGATCAGGCCTGAGCGGGAGATTTCTTCTTGTCACACCGTCCTTCACATCAGGATGTTCTGGTCGCCACGATAGGGCGTCCGCATGGCGTGCGGGGGCTCGTGCGCCTGCACCCGGCAACGGAGCATCCCGAGACGCTCGAGGAACTCGGGCCTCTTCATGATGAGACGGGCAGCGTGTGGCAGATACGCTGGAAGGCACCCGGCATCGCTGCCGTCCTGGGACAGGATGGACAGCCCCTGCCGGACCGGACAGCGGCAGAAAAGCTGGTGAACCGTAAGCTCTATGTTGCCCGTGAGGCTCTGCCGGATGTGGAAGAGGACGAGTTCTATCATATCGACCTGATCGGTATGGAAGCCGTCCTTGCTTCCGGGGAGACTGTGGGGCGTGTTGTCAGTGTCCATGACTATGGGGCTGGCACCAGTCTGGAGCTGGAAGCGGGGCAGCTGGTTCCTTTCACCATGGCCTGCGTGCCGGAGGTGGACATGAAGGCGAAACGCCTCGTGGTCGTCCCGCCGGAAGCCGTGGAAGTGGAAGGGGATCTGGCTGGTGAGGTGGAAGTCCGCTCATGACATGGCAGGCTGACATCCTGACCCTCTTTCCGGAGATGTTCCCCGGTCCGCTGGGCTGCTCCCTTGCGGGACGTGCCCTGGAGCGGAACCTGTGGGCCTGCAGGCCGCATGACCTTCGTCCGTTCGGGCGGGGTGTGCACAAGGCCCTGGATGATGCGCCATTTGGCGGGGGCGCAGGGATGGTCATGCGGCCGGACGTGCTGGATGATGCCCTGACCAGCGTGAGGCAGACAGATGATGACCGCCCGGTGATCTATCCGACACCACGGGGCCACCGTCTGGAGCAGAAGGATATCGCACGGTACGTTCAGGGAGAGGGCGTTGTCATTCTCTGTGGACGGTTTGAAGGGGTTGATGAGCGGGTGCTGGAGAAACATGCGGTCGAACAGGTCTGCATGGGGGATTTTGTCCTCTCCGGGGGCGAGATACCGGCACTGGCACTCCTTGATGGCTGTGTGAGACTTCTGCCGGGTGTGATGGGGTCAGCCCTGAGCGGGGAGGAGGAAAGCTTCTCCGCCGGACTGCTGGAATACCCCCAGTACACGCGGCCTGCCACATGGGAGGGGAGGGATGTTCCGCCCGTCCTGCTTTCTGGCAATCATGGGGAGATCGCCCGCTGGCGAGATGAGAAATCCATCGCTGTTACCCGTACACGCCGCCCGGACCTCTGGGCCATGTATGAACAGCAGCAACAGAGTTGAGTTTTTTTTCGGGAGTTTGAAGCATGAACATCATTCAGCAGTACGAGGCGCGCGAAATGGAGCGTCTTTCCGCCATCCGCAGCGTTCCTGAGTTCGCCGCCGGTGATACCGTGCGTGTCGGCGTGCGCGTCGTTGAAGGTACACGCGAACGTGTACAGGTCTTCGAGGGCGTGGTGATTGCCCGCTCAAATCGTGGTCTGGGTAGCAGCTTCACGGTGCGCAAGGTCTCCAACGGTGAGGGCGTGGAGCGTGTTTTCCCGCTTTTCTCTCCGGCGATTGCTGATATTACGGTTGTTCGCCGTGGTAAGGTTCGCCGTGCGAAGCTATACTACCTGCGTGGCCGCTCCGGTAAGTCCGCCCGTATTGCCGAGCGTCCGCGTGATGTCAAAAAGGAGGGCTGATTTTCAGCTCTCATAAGGAGATGAGAGAGAATGCAGAATCCGGTTACCCCTAGAACCTTGTACGACAAGATCTGGGACGATCATGTGGTGAAAGCCCTTGAGGACGGAACAAGCCTTCTCTACATCGACCGCCACCTCCTTCATGAGGTGACCAGCCCGCAGGCTTTTGAGAGTCTGCGGGCCGCAGGCCGCCCGGTGCGGCGTCCTGATGCCACGATGGCCGTGGCAGACCACAACGTCCCGACCTCCGACCGCTCCCAGCCGGTGGAAGACCCGCAGAGCCGCCTCCAGATCGAAACGCTGGAAGCGAACGTCAAGGAGTTCGGCGTTCCCTATTTCCCGTTGCGTTCCCGCCAGCAGGGCATCGTGCATGTTGTCGGACCGGAGCAGGGCGTCTCCCTGCCGGGCATGACGATCGTCTGCGGGGACAGCCATACCTCCACACATGGGGCCTTTGGCTCGCTGGCGTTCGGCATCGGCACGTCCGAGGTGGAGCATGTCCTGGCTACCCAGACCCTGCTCCAGAAGCGCAGTAAGAATATGCGTGTGCGGGTCGAGGGTGAGATCGCTCCCGGTGTGACGGCCAAGGACATCATGCTCAGCATCATCGGCCGTATCGGTACGGCAGGCGGCACCGGTCATGTGATCGAGTTTGCCGGTTCGGCCATCCGCAGGCTGGACATGGCCGGGCGCATGACGCTCTGCAACATGTCCATCGAGGCCGGTGCCCGTGCTGGCATGGTGGCTCCGGATGAGACGACGTTCGAGTATGTCAGGGGTCGTCCTTTTGCGCCGCAGGGTGAGGCTTTCGAGCAGGCCGTGGCGTACTGGAAGACCCTCGCCACGGATGAAGGTGCCCACTTTGATGAGGAAGTGGTGCTGGATGCCGCCGAGATCAGTCCGTCCGTCACATGGGGCACCAGCCCCGAGGATGTCCTGCCCATTACCGGCACCGTGCCCCGTCCCGAAGATTTTGCTGACCCGGCCAGGGCCGAGCGCATCCGCCGCACGCTGGCCTATATGGGGCTGGAAGCAGGTCAGAAGATTGCCGGTACGCCGGTGGATGTCGTCTTCATCGGGTCCTGCACGAACAGCCGCATCGAGGACCTCCGGGCCGCTGCGGCCGTGCTGAAGGGGCGCAAGGTGGCGGATGGTGTACGGGCCATGGTCGTGCCGGGGTCCGGTCTGGTCCGTCATGCGGCGGAGCAGGAGGGGCTGGACAGGATTTTCCGTGATGCCGGCTTTGAATGGCGTGAGGCGGGCTGCTCCATGTGCTTGGGCATGAATCCTGACAGGCTGAGTGCAGGACAGCGTTCCGCCTCCACCTCCAACCGCAATTTTGAGGGGCGTCAGGGGCCTGATGGCCGCACCCATCTCTGTTCTCCGACAATGGCCGCTGCCGCTGCCGTGACGGGGACGCTGTGCGATGCACGGGACCTGCTGGAGTCGACAATGGCAGAAGGAGCCGCCTGATCATGGAAAAATTCACCCGTCTGACAAGCGTCGCCGCTGCCCTGCCGCAGGAGAACGTGGATACGGACCAGATCATCCCGGCCCGTTTCCTCAAGACCATCCGCCGTACCGGTCTGGGCGAGCATCTTTTTGCAGGCCAGCGTTACGATGCTGATGGCCGGGAGAATCCGGACTTCGTGCTCAACAAGCCGGCCTATCGCAAGGCCGGCATCCTGATCACGCTGGACAATCTCGGCTGCGGTTCATCCCGTGAGCATGCCCCCTGGGCCTTGCTGGATTTCGGCATACGCTGTGTGATTGCGCCCAGCTTTGCGGATATTTTCTATAATAACTGCTTCAAGAACGGCATCCTGCCCATCCGTCTTCCCCGTGAGCAGTGTCTTGCCCTGATGGAGGATGCCAGCCACGGCGAGAATGCCCGCCTGACGGTTGATCTGGAAAAGCAGGAGATCCATCGCCCGGATGGTGAGGTCATGTCTTTCGAGATGGACCCGTTCCGTCGCCAGGTTCTTCTGGAAGGGCTGGATGATGTGGCCCAGACACTGAAGAACCATGAGCAGGCCATCCGTGAGTTCGAGGCCCGTCCATCCCGTGCCTGGGTGCCGTCCACGAAACAGCCGGGTCGCCCGCAGAGTGTCATTGGTGGCAAGGGAGAGCAGGCATGAGCGCAAGACAGAAAATCCTGCTGCTGCCGGGTGACGGAATCGGTCCGGAGATCATGGAGCAGGCCGTCAGGATCATCGACTGGCTGAAGGCCGAACGTGGCCTCGATGTTGACCTGTCGGAAGACCTCGTCGGTGGGGCCTCATTGGCGAAGCATGATGTGCCCATCCGGGATGAGGTGATCGCCAAGGCCAAGGCTGCTGATGCCGTACTGTTCGGCTCTGTCGGTGATCCTGCGTGGAAGGACGTGCCGTTTGACCGTCGGCCGGAGGTGGCCATCCTGCGCCTCCGCAAGGAGCTGAACCTGTACGCCAACCTGCGTCCGGCCAAGCTGTTCGACCCGCTGCTTTCCGCCTCTGCGCTGAAGCCGGACGTCGTGCGTGGGCTGGACCTGATGATCGTACGGGAGACGGTCGGTGGCGTCTATTTCGGGGAGCCTCGTGGAATCGAGACCCTGCCGGATGGCACGAAGCGTGGCGTGAATACGGAAGTCTATACGACCGCCGAGATCGAACGTGTGGCCCGTGTGGCTTTCGACCTCGCCCGTCTGCGCAGTGGCCGTGTCTGCTCCGTGGAGAAAGGCAACGTCATGGAGAGCGGCCTGCTCTGGCGTGAGGTGGTCACGGACCTGCACAAGCGTGAGTATTCTGATGTGACGCTGACGCACATGCTGGCGGATAACTGCGCCATGCAGCTCGTGCGTGATCCTCGCCAGTTTGACGTGATGATCACGGGCAACCTCTTTGGCGATCTTCTGTCAGACCTCGCCTCCATGCTGACCGGGTCTCTGGGGATGCTGCCTTCTGCCACGTTGGGCACGCCGGAAGGGTCGGACAGGCAGGCTGCCCTGTATGAGCCGATTCATGGCAGTGCGCCGGATATTGCCGGGAAGGGCATTGCCAATCCGCTGGCGCAGATCCTGTCTCTGGCCATGATGCTGCGTTACTCGCTGGATCGTGGTGCGGATTCCGAGCTGATCGAGCAGGCCGTTTCCAACGTTCTGGCTTCCGGGCTGCGGACGGCGGACATCGCTGCTGCTGGTGAGAGCCGTGTCAGCACGGCGGAGATGGGAGAGGCTGTGCTGAAGGAACTTCAGAAACTCGCCTGATCTCCGGGTGATTGTGCTATGAACTGCCATGCGCCCGCCTGTGTCTCACGGGCGGGCGTTTTTTTGAGATGTAAGAGGAACGACATGTCACTCGCTGCCGAACGGATGGGGCGTATCCTGCCAAGCCAGACCATCGCCATCACGCAGAAGGCCAGAGCATTGAAAGCGGAAGGGCGGGATGTCATCAGCCTGTCTGCTGGTGAGCCGGATTTTGATACGCCTGATTTCATCAAGAAGGCAGCGATCGAGGCCATCCAGCGTGGCGAGACGAAATATACCGACGTTGCCGGCACGCCGGCTCTCCGCAAGGCCGTGGCAGAACGGCTGAATGCTGATTTCGGTCTGGATTACCGGCCGGAGGAAATCTGCGTGTCCACGGGGGGCAAGCAGGTCATCTATAATGCGATGGTGGCAACGCTGAATGCGGGGGACGAGGTTGTCATCCCCGCTCCGGCCTGGGTGTCCTACCCGGATATCGTGCAGCTGGCGGATGGCAAGCCGGTCATCGTGCCGACCACGCCCGAGACGGGCTTCCGCCTGACAGCCGAACAGCTCCGCAGGGCCATCACGCCCCGGACCCGCTGGCTGGTGCTGAATTCTCCCTGCAATCCGACAGGCAGTGCCTATTCCCGGGATGAGCTGAAGGCCCTGACGGATGTCCTGCTGGAGCATCCGCAGGTCTGGATTCTGACGGACGACATTTATGCGAAGCTGACCTATGAGGGGCGGGAAGCCTGCACGGTCGTGCAGGTGGAACCCCGCCTGCGGGAACGGACCCTGACGATGAATGGCGTCAGCAAGGCCTATGCCATGACGGGCTGGCGCATCGGCTTTTCTGCCGCCCCCGTATCCCTGACAAGGGAGCTGATCAAGCTTCAGGGGCAGAGTACGAGCAATGCCTGCTCCATCGCCCAGGCCGCCGCTCTGGCTGCCCTGTCCGGTCCGCAGGATTTCATTGGCGAGATGGTGGCTGTTTATCAGAAGCGGCGTGATCTCGTGGTGGATGCCCTTTCTGCGGTTCCGGGTCTCTCCTGTGCCCGGCCGGAAGGGGCTTTTTATGTGTTCGTGTCCGTACAGCAGCTTCTGGGCAGGCGCACGGCAGGCGGGCATGTGCTGGAAAGTGACGAAGATTTCGTCAAGGCCATGCTGGAGGAGGTCGGGGTGGCCGCCGTTCATGGCACGGCCTTCCTGCTGCCGGGTTATTTCCGGGTGTCCTACGCCACCAGCACGGAGCTTCTGGAAGAAGCCTGCCGCCGCATTGCCCGTTTCTGTGGAGGGCTGGCCTGATGTTCAGACCGTCCCGGCGTCTCGCCACATTGCCCACGCCAGCGACGATCGCCATGGCGGCCCGTGCCCGTGAACTGAAAGCGCAGGGCAAACCGGTCATTTCTCTGGCTCTGGGTCAGCCCGATTTTCCATCTCCTGCGGCGGCTCTTGATGGAGCCGTGGCGGAAGTGAAGGCTGGTCATACCGGCTATCCGCCCATTCCGGGGCAGAAGCCGCTGCTGGAGGCCGTTGCCGGGAAGTTCCGGCGGGACAACGGGCTGGACGTCTCGCTGGACCAGATCATGGTCTGCAATGGTGGCAAGCAGGCCATTTTCAACGCGTTCATGGCCTCGCTTGATGATGGGGATGAGGTCATCGTTCCGGCACCATACTGGGTCAGCTATCCGCTCATCGCCCGGATGTTCGGTGGCGTGCCGGTGGAGATCGCCTGCCGGGAGGAGGACGGTTTCCGGCCCCGGGCCGAGGCCATCCGCAAGGCCATCACGCCCCGGACCCGCTGGCTCGTGCTGAATTTCCCCAACAATCCGACCGGTGCCATTCTGGAGCGGGACGATCTGGAGGCCATTGCTGCCGTCCTGCGGGAAGCTCCGCATGTCATGGTGATGAGTGATGAGATTTATGAGCACCTGACCTTTGATGGCAGGCATCATCTCTCCCTGCTCAATGTCGCCCCGGACCTTGCCGACCGTATCCTCATCATCAATGGCATGAGCAAGGCTTATGCCATGACAGGCTGGCGGGTCGGGTTTGCCTGCGGCCCGGTGCCCCTCATCAGGGCGATGATCAAGGTGCAGGGCAATACGACATCAGGCATCTGCACGCTGGCGCAGGGCGGTGCTGTGGCAGCTCTGAAAGAGGATGTTGCCGCGGTCCGGGCCATGCGTGAGACCTACGAACGGCGGCGTGGGCTTGTGGTTGATGCCTTGAGGCGGATCGAGGGGCTGAGCTGCGCCCTGCCGCAGGGTGCCTTCTATGCCTATCCGGGGCTGTCTGCCCTGATCGGGCGGAAGTCTGCCGGGGGACGTCTGCTGGGTGATGACGTGGCCTTTGCGGAGGCCCTGCTGGAGGAGGCTCATGTGGCGACCGTACCGGGTTCAGCCTTCGGTTATGGGCCGCATCTGCGTCTGTCCTTTGCGGCATCTGACGAAGAGCTGGAAGAAGCCTGCCGACGGCTGGCAGGCTTCGTGCAGGGAATCACGGACTGACAGAGACGGGAGCCATTCCTCCTCTGGCAAAGAGTGGCTCCCTTCATTTTCAGGGACGCTGGTTCCACTCATTCAGCAGGGTGATGACGGATTGTGGAGCCATCTGGCGGGCCGAACCGAGGGCGAGGGTGCCATCAGGGTTCAGCAGGCGGCCCTGGGGCGTGAGGATCAGGACCGTCGGGACGGCCTTGATGGTCACGCCGTACTGCTGGGCCAGCTCCATGTTGGTATCAAGATGCCCGACATTGACGGGGACGATCACGAAATGCTCGTCCAGCCACTGGCTGACGGAGGGAACGGCAAAGATGCCTGCAAGAATGCGGCAGTCCGGGCACCAGTTCCCTCCGAAATCCAGAAGGACACGCCGGTTGGTTCTGGCAGCGGTCAGGAAGGCTTCATGAACCTGTTTGGCGGCCAGGTCAGCCGGTGGGTAAGGCTCATGGGCGGGAGTGATGGTGGTCATTCTGCTGATGTCCGGCAGGGGAGCGGGTGCTGTCGGGGCCGCCCTGGCGGGCAGGCAGGTCATCAGGCCGATGAGGGCAAGGGCGGAAAGAGGAAAACGCATGAGGCATGTCTCCTGTGGGATGGATTGCGGAAAAGATTTCTTTCCATCATTAGCTGAAAGGTAACAATATGACGTTAAAAGAGGCACACTGAGTGAGCTGTTCTTGATAACCGGCAATCTCCTGATTAGGGTATGCACTCGATCTAAGAAGGATGGTGTGCTTGTGGTGAAACGGAAACGGCCAATTTTTTCCAACTCTTCACGGAAGGAGATATCAGTCCTGTCGACGCTGGGACGGATGGTCGTTCTGCTCGGGCTTACGTTCATCTTTCTCGTGCTGGTCCGATTCTATCCTCCGGCCACCCGCCTCATGCAGCATGTCGTGGGCACTTCGGTCTGGCAGCGGCTTTATGGCCTGTTCCATGTCGAGACGGCCTTGGGACGTGAGCAGCTGATTCTGGTGGGCATTGTCCTGTCCTGCTTCTGTCTGGCCCTGCTGATCCAGATTCTGGGGCTGTGGTTCCTGCGGCAGTTCCGGCGTTAAGGCCGGGACCGCCGGGAGCGGAAAAGGGCCGCCGAGGCGACGCAGAACCATGACAGGATGATCAGGGTGCCGCCGGAGGGAGCCAGCCGGGCCGGGAACAGGATGCCGAATCCGTGCAGTGTGACGGGAATGCTGAAAAGGGCCGTGCCCGTGGCCAGCCCGATGCAGCCGATGACGAGGCGCAGGGGGTGGAGCTGTCTGCTCCCCAGGGTCAGGGCGCACAGGGCGATGCCGTGCCAGAGGGCGATGTCGGCGGCCATGTGCATCATCTGCCGACCACCGGGGACGGGAAAATGGACGTCCGGCAGGTGCGTGGCGGCGGCCTGACAGGCCACGGCCAGACCTGCATAGACAGCCCCGAGGGCAAAGAGGGCTTTCAGGCAGGTGCCCGTGCGGGAGGAAACTGGTCTGTCATGGGGCAGCATGTTGATCATAACCCGGCTTGGTGAAAGTCGGGGGTCATTGTTCCAGTTGTCTGGGAAGATGAGAAGAGGGAAGCCGTATGAAAGTGCGTTATGTGGCCTGTGCCGTGTTCCTGTCCCTGGGAGGCTGTGGTCTCACCCCGCCACCGGCACCACCGGTGCCGCCGCTGCCCAAGGGGCCGGTCTCTCCGCCGACGCCGAAACTGGCGGCCGGGGATGCGTGCCTTCTGCAGCAGATCAGTGCCCGTTCCGCCTACATGAAGGCCATGACCGATCTGGCGGCCCTGCATAGTGATGATGGGCTGATCAAGGGATTTGCGGCCCAGCAGGTCAAGGATTACGACAAGACATATACGGCCGCCCAGAAGATGGCAGGCATCTATACGCTTTCACTGGCGGACACGCAGTCTGATGCCGAGAAGAAACAGCTGGCGACACTGGGCAGACTGTATGGCCGTTCTTTCAACAGGAAGTTCCTGTATGCGCTGATGCATGCTTCTACGGTCAAGGAAAGAACTGCACTGGCGGATGCAAAGAAAAATGGAAGCACGGCAGATATGAAAACTCTGGCGGGAGCCATGCTCGAGCTGCTGGAGCGGAGCCGGGTGCAGGGAAATGGGCTAAAGAATCATTGAATTTCAGAAGGATAAACAGAGATAAAAAGAACAGTTCTTCATGGACCATGCTCCTGTCATGATTTTGACGGTTTCTTGATAGTGTGATACAGAACATAGTCATCGGGAGTAAAAAGCCTGTCATTCTGTCTTTTTCTACAAATATCCTCTCCATTTCATTTTCATGGTGAAAGAGGAGAGGGTGTTCGGGAGCAGAAGAGAGTCAGGTTTCGTGTTGTGTCGCTTTGTTACGATTGTTGAATTATAGAAAATGCAGGATGAGTCTTATCTGAATGAACATTCCCTCCGTGAAGCATTGGACAGGATGGGAATGGGCAGCAGGAAGGGAGTGGCGGCCGGTGATGGCCTGAACGCTCCGCCACATCATGGCCAGGGTGGCAGGGGGCGTTCCGCCACCCGTGGAAGGCCCCTCCAGCCAACGGTTCGTCGCCGTCGTTTTGCCGGAGATGACACGGTCGTCGTGGAGCATCAGTCTCTTGGCCGTCCCTCCCAGAAGAGGAATGCGGGCCGGGCGGTCGTCACGGCGGAGGTCGGGCAGGAGCAGGAGAGGCTGAAACAGAGCCTCCAGAGGGAGCGGCGTCGGGCGCATGATGCGGAAACTGAACTGGCGGTCCTGAATGAGCGCATCCGTGCCGTGAATACGCAGATGACCCATCTGCGCCTTCAGGTGGAAGAGGGCAGGAAGGCCATCCAGCAGCGTGATGACAGCATCCTGCGCCTTCGGGCGGAGCTGCATCAGGTCCGGGAGCAGAAGAGCCGCCGTGTGGCTGCCTCCGCCAGACTGAAGACGGTGGCCGCCGATGCAGATGATGATGGTCAGGAGCCGACACCTGTGCAATGGTGGACGGACTGACCGGCAGCGTACCGACGGCGGCACTCCCGGTCATGGAAAGGATCTGACAGCAGGGATGGCGGGGTGTCCGGAATGGTTGATGGTCTCTGGCATGGGAGAGAATGGCAGACATCCCGCCCGCTGAAGATCGTTCATGTCGGGGACTTTTTCTTCAGCCTGAAGAGGAAGGCTCCAAGCCAGTTCAGCGTGGGAGGCAAGCTCTCCAACGGGCTGATACGGAATGGCCATCACGTCATTGATTTTTCCTACAGGGACGTTGCCCGTGCCGGTAGCCTGTTCGGCAGCCGCAACATGGGGCGTCATCATCTCTTTCGTGCCCTGAAGGAGTTTCTGGCGTTCACTGCGCCGGATATCCTGCTGCTGGGGCATGGCTACATGATTCCTCCTTCCGTCATCGAAGAGCTGCGTCAGCAGCAGCCGGGCATGACCGTTGCCCAGTGGAATGTTGATGCCCTGTTTGTTGAGGAGAATGCGGCGGATTTTGCGGCCCGCCATCAGGTCGTGGACATCAGCTTCATTTCCACGGCAGGGCCGGTCGTGCGGCAGGTGGTGGGAGACAGGGGGCGGGTGGCTTTCCTGCCCAACCCCGTGGATCGCAGCGTCGAGAGAGGGCAGGTGTTCGCCCTGGCCTGTCCCGAGGCCGACATTTTCTATTCCTGTGGAAACCCGGTCCGTTTGAGGACCATCTGTGGGCAGGAATGGCACATGGACGAATTCTGTGAGCTTCTGGAGGAGCGGCTCCCGCCTTCGGTGCGTTTTGCTTATGCCGGGGTGAGAGGGCAGCCTTATGTCAGCGGGGCCGCCTATGCTGCCCTGCTGGAGCAGACGGCCATGGGCCTGAACATCAGCCGCCGGGCGGATCATTATCTGTACAGTTCCGACCGTCTGGCCCAGATGATCGGGAACGGGCAGCTCGTCTTCATGGAGCGTCAGACGGGGTATGACTGCCTGTTCTCCGATCAGGAGATGGTCTTCTTCAGCAGTCTGGATGAACTTGTCGAGCTGATCGGCCAGTATCACAAGGCCCCGAAGGCCCGCAGGGAAGCCGCCCGGGCGGGGTGGCAGCGTTATCACGCCCTGTTCAATGAATGTGCCGTGGCGCATTACATCGTGGGCCAGATGCTGGGGACCCTGTCAGAGGACGTTCATGCGTGGCGTCATCTGACGGGTCTTTAGGATCGGGTGTTTCTCAGGTGTGCAGGCCGATCCTGTAGGTCGAGAACAGGCGGCTCCATCCGGCCAGTTCCTCGTCCCTGGGGCATGTATCCGGGGTGTCCGTATTGGCGAACATCATGCGGCTGTCGGTCGCATGGGCTTTGCCGAAATTGACGAACATGACCCTGAAATCCAGCGAGGGATAACGGGCCGCCAGGGCATCCACCAGAGCCTGGAAGTCGACACTGGCGACATGGGCGGGGCGGTGCTGCCCGGCATACAGGAAGCCGTCCCGCCAGCTGCGGACAAAGAGGACCCGCCGTGACCGGTGACAGAGGCTGTCAATTTCCTGGATCATGGTGTGGAAACGGTGGCGGAGAAGAGGAAGCTGGGCGTGGAACATTTCCACGGACGCATGTTCTCCGGGCTGTTTTTCCAGACAGTTATGGTAGATGAGCAGCGTGTCACGGCAGCGCAGGGCATCATGATAGCCGTAGAGGCAGTTCGTGGAGAGCAGGCCGGAAAAGTCATGCCGGAACAGTGAGACCAGCGTGTGGAACGGGGCGATGAACTGGTCAAAGAGACCGGGGCCGGGGCGTCCGAAATGGTTCCTGATGGCCTGATTGACAAGCTCGTCGCCGCCCAGCGAGATGATGCTGTCAAAGAGCTGCGGCTCGCCTTCCGGCTCGGGAGCGGGACCGGGCAGGACCCGGGCGATCTCTTCCCGGAACTCGAACATCTCCTCATCATTCCGCCAGGGGTGGCGGTAGAGCGGTTCGTGGCGGATGGCGTCGTGTATGGTCTTGTTGCGCATGGCCAGCTCATGGCTGCCGTGGCTGTGGGAGGGCAGGGTATCAAGCCCGCCTCTCAGGTAGAAAAGCTGCCCACGCTCGGGGCTGAGATGCTGGGACAGTCCGCCATAGCCGGCCCGCAGGAAACGCTGTGTGTGCTCGACATGCTCTTCCCCGTATTTTTCAAACCGGGTGTCCAGATACCCGACATAGGAGAGGGCCTTGGCGTGATACCCGATGCAGAAGGCCTGATGCATGGGAGCGATGAAAGGGTCCTCGGGGGTGCCACGG
Source organism: Bombella mellum (assembly GCF_014048465.1). Lineage (GTDB taxonomy): Bacteria > Pseudomonadota > Alphaproteobacteria > Acetobacterales > Acetobacteraceae > Bombella > Bombella mellum. The sequence continues at coordinate 351,844 of NZ_PDLY01000002.1, read as the reverse complement.
CCGGAGGAGATGTCATTGTCGATCTCGATGGTGAGTTCCGGCATGAAGTTGACATGGCCGTAACGCTCGATGGCGTCGATCCAGGGGCGTTCCCAGCCGAAGACGGTAGGGAAGCAGTCATCTTCCAGAATGATGATCCAGTCGCACCGCTTCTCTTCCTTCAGGTACCAGAGGATGCGGTTGCGGTTCCATGAAATGCCCTTGTTGCGCCCGGTGATGCAGGGGACATTCAGCTGTCTCAGCAGGTCGGGCGTGCCATCCGTGGACCCGTCATCCGCCACGACAAACTCAAAATCCGTGCTGGTGTGGCGCAGGATGCTGTCAACAACACCTCTGAGAGTGTCCTTGCGGTTGTAGGTGATGATGCCGATGCCCAGTGTCCCAGCCATGAAATGCCTCGCCAGATGTGGATTGCAGGTGAATGGATGATGAAAATATGGTGAGGGGCTTATGGAAAAGCTTTCAGGACCTCATTGAGCAGGCGGCGGAAATCTTCCGTATAGGGGCCGTCCCAGCCGGTCCACGGTTTGGGGAAGCCGGTGAAGTGGACCGCAAAGGGGTTGGACAGCCCGTCATCGTAGATTTTCTTCCATTCGGCTGGCAGGGCCTCGCTGGCCTCGACACAGCCGGGGCCCCAGCAGACGTTCCAGTTCTGATGGATGAAATGGACATGACCGTAGAAGATGCGGTTCAGGATGTCCTGGTCGTTCATCCAGAACAGCGTGTTGCAGAGCTGGCCGCATTCCTCTGCCTGGGAGGGCGATATCTTGGCGATGTTGAAGACCAGCACGCCATCCTGGAAATAGTTGTTGGAATCAAGAACCCCCAGGGCACCACGGTGATAGTCCACCAGCTGGGCACCACCGGCGATGGACTGGGGAACACGGAAGCCGTTCGTCTGTGCCGGGATCAGGAGCAGGTCCCGTGTCGTGCCGAGCTGGGCCGTGTTGGGGATGCTGTAATAGAGCAGGCTGGGGCAGGCCCGCAGGAGGATGTCGTCATTCAGGTAGACGACACGGGGAAAGCTGGCAAAAAGTGTCGGAATGGCCAGCCGGTAGAATGTCGTGCGGTCCGTCGTTTCGAGATGGGTCGGATCATGGGCCTGCATCCATTCCGACACGTCAACGAAGTGTATCTGGGACCGCCTGCCGTCAAAGAGCCGACGGCCTACGTCCTTCGTTGTCTCTGGCAGGGTTTCATGCAGCATGTAGAGGGCAAGCCTCACGCCCGGCAACAGGTTGTTGAGCCCCGAAAGGATGGTAGCGTAAGCGTTGGGTGCGTTATGCTCGGTAAGGGGCAGAACAAGCGGTATGAAACCTGCAGGCGGTGGAGGAACGATTTGCATAAACAGGCCAGATTATTTAACAGATGTTCGAGGATTATAGAAGGTTCCGGGGAGGTAGGCAACATTATGCAGGAGAGGCGCAGAGATGGCTGAAGCCACTTTTCATTATCTGGAAACAGGGCACCAGGGGTGGCTGGCCGTCCGGTGTGAGGACCATGGGGTATGCCATGTCCGTTCTGACGAGATGGCCCGTCGGGACGAAGAGAACGAGCCTCTTTATGTTCCCCTTCTGGCCATGACCCTGGCCGGGCAGCCTGACTACGTGTTCCTGCTGGCTGCCCCACGGGCGGGGGAGACGGAACCTCCCGCCCTCTGGGTCAAGCATTTCTCCTACAAGGGGGCCGTGCTGCCGTTCCGCCGTGTTGACATCCTCGGATATGAGGGGCGCATCGGTCTCCGGAACCTTCTGCGGCCAAGTCACTGCTGCACGGCCCAGCCCTGGAACAGCAGCAGCGGTGTCAACGAATTCATCGGTGACTGTAGCCACATGCTGGGCTGGGAGCAGTTCCAGCTGCACGAGGTTGCGGCCACCGAGGAGCTGCGCCAGTTCGGTGAGGACATGGCCACATTCTTCACGGCCTTCCCGTCCGTTGAGCATTTCGAAAACCTGATCAGCCGTCACGAGGGGCCTTATCTGGGCTGGCTGCTGGACGCCATGGTGCCCGTGGCCGCATGGTCCGTCATCCGGGACATGGGCCGGAGGCTTCTGGAGGATGCGACGCTGCGTGAGACCTTCCTCCGTCGTGCCGGGAAGGCCCCCTGGCGGGATGGCTGGGACTGTCTGGCCCGCTGGGTGGAAGACAGGGACAGCTACCCGGCGGAGGAGCGGGGCTGCCCTCTGGGGGATGCCGTCCTGACCTACGGGCAGCTTGATGCCCCTGCCGGCTTTGCCCAGGCAACTTTGCATACGGCCCGGGCCAGCGTGAAGCCACGCAGGAAGGTCTGCCTGATGTCCACCATCCGCAATGAGGGCATCTACATTCTGGAGTGGCTGGCCTATCACCGGAGCATCGGGGTCGAGCATTTCTTCATCTACAGCAATGACAACAACGACCGCTCCGACCTGCTGCTGAAGGCCCTGCATGACGAGGGGATCATCACCTTCATCGAGAACCCGGTCGAGCCGGGCATGTCCGCCCAGACGAAAGCCTACGGACATGGGCTGAACATCCTGCCGAACATTCTGGACTATGAATGGTGCTTCATTCTGGATGGCGACGAGTTCATCACCCTGTCACCGTCCTACCGCACCGTGGGCGACTACCTTCAGGCCTTTTCCCGCTGGGAGAGTGACGCCATCGCCCTGAACTGGAAGTTCGTGGCCTCGGAGGTCAACAGGGGCGGGCTGGCTGACCTGACCATGCCGCTGACACAGCGCAACCAGAAGATCGTCTCGCAGGGGGGGATCGGCGAGGGCTGGCGTCTCGTCAAGTCGGCGGTCCGTCCGGGGCGTGCCATCCAGTCGCGGCCTCATCACCCGGTCTGGGTGGGTGCGGAGAGTTTCACCTACAGGCTGACCGACGGGGCCGTTCATGGGTACCGCAATCCGCCGCCGGGCATCGGGGCTGATCCGGCCTTTGCCGACCATGGTAATTATGAGGACATTTACATCTCCCATTATTACTACAAGTCGATCATCGAATGGGTCTGGAAATATGCCCGCAACAGTGGGCTGGACGGAGCCATGTCCTTCGGTGTGGAACGCTACGCCGATTACTGGGCCAATGCCTTCATTTGCCAGATGAATGACCCGCATGAAGGGCGGAATGACAGGATCATGAGCCGCTCCGAGGACCTGCTGGATGAACTGACCAGACTGCGGAGCATTGACAGCATCGCCCGGGCCGAGAACGTCGTGCGTGAAACCTGGCAGGAACGTCTTCTGGCCCTGCTGGACATGGTGGAGGAAGCTGATGTCGCCTCCCGTCTGAAAGAGGAATGGCGTTACGTGCTTGATCCTCTGGTCGAGGAGAAAAAAGGCAGCATTCCCCTGCATCAGATATGACAGAAGAAAGGCCCCTCCATTTCGGAGGGGCCTTTTTCATGTCGGGGACAGGCTTCACCCCGCAGGGGTGGACTTACTGCACATGCTCGTGGAACTGGGCCGTGCGCAGGTGGCTGCGGTTGTAGTCCAGTTCGGAATGGTTGAGCTGGAGGCCGATCTCCATCGTATAGGGGCTGATCTGCGGGTTGTTTCCGGTCGGCACGTCGATGAAACGCAGGGGCGTGCTGCTGTGGCTGATGGAGACGGTCGGTGGCAGCCTGATGGTCTCCGTGAAGATTTTCTTGTCGACGATGGCCCCATCCTGAAGGATGGCGACGAAATAGGGAACCGTCACCGTGTCCGCACTGGCGGCAGGGCCACGCTCCAGCTGGAGGTTCAGGCTGACGCGGACACGGGTCATGGGGCGTTTCTGCTCGTCCCTCGGGCCGTTGCGGCAGTCGCCCTGCACGCCCAGTATGTGGGTCGAGGTCAGGCGGTGGGCGGCATCAAGTCCTTTTCCATCATAGGTGATGCGGTCCGCCACCTGGCCGGGGACGTCAAATCTGGGACAGGCGGGAGCAAAGGTGTGCGTGGTGTCCGCCTCTTCACATCCGCTCAGCAGACCAGCCAGCATGAGGGAGCCGAGGCCCGCTGCAAGGCGGGAAAAGATGCGGGGGGAGAGGGAGAATGCGGGCATCGGACTCAGAAAACTCCACAAGAAAATGGTGCAGGACATTGCAGCAGACGGCAATACGGACGATATAGAGGCCCAGAGCGGTGATGCGGAAGAGGCCATGGCCTTGCATGGAGCATCACCGGACCGTTCAACATCGTATCGTTCATCGCCTGCCTGGGGAAGATTATGTCAGAACAGACGACGCCTGTAACCTCCAACTCTGCCGTCCCCGGAGCAGATTCAGCAGCCGGGAAGCAGCCGCTGAAGATTCTTCTGGCGGGGCCGCGTGGTTTCTGCGCCGGGGTCGACAGGGCCATCCGAGTGGTCGAGGAGGCACTGCGCCGTTATGGGGCACCCGTCTATGTCCGCCACGAGATCGTGCACAACCGCACGGTCGTGGAAGGGCTGGAAGCCAAGGGGGCCATTTTCGTGGAGGAGCTGGACGAGGTTCCGCCCGATGGTCATGTGGTGTTCTCCGCCCATGGCGTGCCCAAGTCCGTTCCGGCCGAGGCGCAGCGGCGCAACCTGCTTTATCTTGATGCCACATGCCCGCTCGTCTCCAAGGTCCATAGGGAGGCTGAACGTCATTTTGCCGGTGGTGGCCCGGAGCAGCGTCACATCCTCATGATCGGCCATGCCGGACATCCCGAGGTGGTCGGCACGATGGGGCAGCTGCCGCCGGGAGCCGTCACGCTGATCAATGATGCGAAGGAGGCGTCCGAGGTCCAGCCGAAGGACGTGGACCGTCTGGCCTTCATCACGCAGACGACCCTGTCCGTTGATGACACGGCGGAGATCGTGGACATCCTGCGTTCCCGTTTCCCCAACATCGTGGGACCACGCCGGGAAGACATCTGCTATGCCACGACCAACCGTCAGATGGCGGTCAAGGAGCTGGCGGCCGAGTGTGATCTGGTGATCGTCATCGGCTCGCCGAACTCGTCCAATTCCCAGCGTCTGCGTGAGGTGGCCGAGCGGTCTCTGGCCAAGCGTGCCCTGCTGGTGCCCAAGGTGTCGGACATGGATTGGAGTGAGCTGGAAGGGGTCAGGACGCTGGGCATGAGTGCTGGGGCCTCCGCCCCGGAGAGCCTCGTGCAGGAAATGATCGAGCAGCTTTCCGTCCGCTATGACGTCACGATCGAGGAGCGTATCGTGAAGGAGGAAAACATCAATTTCCGCCTTCCGCACCCGCTCTCCGATGCGGTCTGACCTGTCATGGCCGTTTATACGGACCTGAAAGAGGAGGCTCTGAAGGATTTCCTCTCCCTGTACGAGGTGGGGGAACTCCGTTTCTTCGCTGGTATTGCGGAAGGGATCGAGAACAGCAATTTTCTTGTCGAGACGACCCGGAGCCGTTTCATCCTGACGCTGTTCGAGAAGCGCATGGACCCTGCGGAACTTCCCTGGTTCCTCGGTCTCATGGCGCATCTGGCGGAGCAGGGCATCACCTGTCCCGAGCCGGTCGTGGCGAGGGATGGCGTGGCCCTGCGTCATCTGGCGGGGCGTCCGGCCATCATGGTCAGTTTTCTTGAGGGCCGTTCCCTGAATGAGGCCACGCCGGAAGCCTGCGAGCAGGTCGGGCGTCATCTGGCACGTCTGCACGAGGCGGGGCGCAGTTACCGTGAGGAGCGGGCCAATGCTCTGGCACCGGCGGGCTGGGTCGAGCTGTTTTCCCGCTGCACGGATGGGGGGGATGACAGGGTGGCCGCCCTGATCGCCGAGACGGAAACGGCCCTGACCTCCATCGTGAAGGCATGGCCTGCCGCTGACAGCCTGCCCCGTGGGCAGATCCATGCCGACCTGTTCATGGACAACGTGTTTTTCGATGAAGGCCGTCTCTCCGGCATCATCGACTTCTATTTCGCCTGCACGGATTTCCTCGCCTATGATCTGGCCATCTGCCTGAATGCCTGGTGCTTCGAGCAGGACCGGCACTATCGGCAGGACATGGCCGAGGCCCTTCTGAGGGGGTATGAGCAGGTCCGCCCACTGACTGTGGCGGAGCGTGAGGCTCTGCCGCTTCTCTGCCAGGGAGCTGCCATGCGTTTCCTGCTGACCCGTCTCTATGACTGGGTGCATACTCCTGCAGGTGCCCTTGTGACCCGGAAGGACCCGTGGGCCTATCAGCGGCGGCTGCTCCATTTCAGGAAGGTGTCTCATGTCTGAGGCCGTGGAGGAAGAGGAGCGGGAACCCACGACACAGGTGGACATATGGACGGATGGCGGCTGCAAGCCCAATCCGGGTCCGGGGGGCTGGGGCGTCCTCTTCCGCTGTCGGGGACATGAACGGACCATGAAGGGCGGTGAGGCCGAGACGACGAACAACCGGATGGAGCTGACGGCAGCAGCCGTGGCTCTGGAGACGCTGACACGTCCCTGTGTGGTCAATCTCTATACGGACAGTGCCTACCTGCGGAATGGCATCACACGCTGGCATACGGGCTGGGTGCGCCGCAACTGGCGCAACACGGCGGGTGACCCTGTGGCCAACATGGATCTGTGGCGACGGATTCTGGAGGCGGCCAAGCGGCATAGGGTGGAGTGGCACTGGGTGAAGGGGCACTCCGGTCATGAAGAGAATGACCGTGTGGACCGGCTGGCCACCGAAGGACGGGAAGAGCTGGAAGCGGGGATGTAGATTCCTGAAAAAGGGGCTTTACGTTTTCGGGGAGTTTGGGTAGACAGTGCCCAGCTGATCCCGAATAGCTCAGTTGGTAGAGCAAGCGACTGTTAATCGCTGGGTCGTAGGTTCGAGTCCTACTTCGGGAGCCAGCCCTTTCTGCAAGTCCGGCCATCATGGTGCGGGCTTTTTTTTATGCTTTTCGTCTGTCAGGGACGTGCGGGCATATTTTTCCGTTTCCTGAAAAAAGGGGCTTTACGTTTTCGGGGAGTTTGGGTAGACAGTGCCCAGCTGATCCCGAATAGCTCAGTTGGTAGAGCAAGCGACTGTTAATCGCTGGGTCGTAGGTTCGAGTCCTACTTCGGGAGCCAGCCCTTTCTGCAAGTCCGGCCATCGTGGTACGGGCTTTTTTTGTGTCCGCTTCATGGGGGCGGGAGAGCGACGGTCTCGGAGAAGGAAACGGACAGGTCATGACAGACGGTACACCGGCACGGGGTACGGAGAGCATCAGTTACGCCACGGTGACATGGGACCAGATGCACCGGGATGCCCGCCTTCTGGCAATGGAGCTGATGCGGAGCCATCGGCCGTTCCGTGGCATCGTGGCCATCACGAGGGGCGGGCTGATTCCGGCGGCCATTCTGGCGCGGGAGCTGGGCTGTCGGCTGATCGAAAGTATTTCCGTTGCCAGCTATGAGGGCGAGGCGGGGACACAGCGGGACCCCGAGCTGCTGAAAGCGGCCGAGGCTGCCGGTGATGGTGAAGGGTTCCTCATCGTGGATGATCTCGTGGATTCAGGCGTGACGGCGCAGTATGTGCGCAGCCTGCTGCCGAAGGCCGTCTTTGCCTGCCTGTATGCCAAACCGAGGGGGCGGCCCTGCACGGATCATTTCGTGACTGAATTTCCACAGGATACATGGGTCCTGTTTCCGTGGGACATGGCCCCGCAGTTTATTGCGCCACTGAGCCGGAGAGAAGAGGCGTAGTTTTTTGAAAAAACTCTTTTTCCCCGGGAGAAAGAGACTTGCCTGAAAGGGGGAGTCCCTTTAAGAAGGGCCTCACGTCGTCGGGGCGTGGCGCAGCCTGGTAGCGCGCCTGTTTTGGGTACAGGAGGCCCCCGGTTCGAGTCCGGGCGCCCCGACCACGTTGCACAGCACGGCCAGGAGCGCCCTTAGCTCAGCTGGATAGAGCAACAGCCTTCTAAGCTGTGGGTCGCTGGTTCGAATCCAGCAGGGCGCACCAGCATGTTTTCATCGGTATCACAGAGCAGAAGATGAATACTGTTCCTGTCGTCGTTTCTTTCAATAAAAAATATACGATTCCCGCCCTCATCACGATCCTTTCCGTCATCAGGAGTTCGGCCTCTCCCGGTCGGCTGGAGTTTTTCGCCCTTCATAACGGGCTGGACAGATACATCGTCCTGCTGTGTGAAAAGCTCGTCGCATCATGGGGCGGGATCATCACTTTCGTGGACTGCCGGGATGACATCGAAGGTGTCTACAATCCCAATGCGGGCCATCATTCCAGCGAGACATTCAACACGCTGCTGATACCGTCAATTTTTTCACGATACCTCCGGACGCTCTATCTGGACGTGGACCTTCTTGTCCGGGATGATGTTCTGACCATGGTGGATGAGCTGGCCGATGACAGAAAGGTCGGGGCCGTGCGCTGTATGTACAGGAACTATACCAAATACGGCGACGACTATCACGGGTTCAGGGCCTATGCACATGATGTCCTGAAAGTCAGAAACCCGTATGATTATTTCAATTCTGGTGTCGTCGTGTTCAACAACCGGAACATCACGACCGAAGACAGGCACAGATGCGTTGATCTGATACAGAAAAGATGGGAGCATCACGACGAGGGCATCCTCAATCACGTTTTCCAGGATCACCTGCATCTCTTCCCGGCGAAATGGAACATGGACGTGTTCTTCATGGACGAGAATGCGCTGCATTTCACGCCTCCCGTCAGCAGTGATCTCCTGAAGGCAGACGGCGAGTTCTCGATCGTGCATTTTCTGGGCAGGTACAAGCCGTGGCTGAGTTCTGGTCCCAGTGTCGAAAACCGCTACATGAAAGAGTATGGTGCCCTGTGGCGGGACGTGAAGGCAGCGGTGGAGAAAATGGCCGCTGAGACGCTCTGCGGGTCCATGTGGCGGCAGATGAACAGGGTCGACTGGCAGGAGGCGTGAGAGAGGGCTTGCCTTTTCTTTTACGGCTCTGGTATCCAAAGCATGAATCTGAAACCGTAAATGGTTTGGAAGTGTTCTGGTAATGTTTTGATTTCGCTATGGCGAACATGTTTTAACTTTTGAGGGGAAAGCCCATGAGCGGGGATCGGTTACAGCGTCTGTGGATCATGGACTGGTTTGGTCACATCATCAGCCAGCCGACGCAGGGTGGCATGCTGCAGCGTCATTATATGCATCCGGGGGACTATCCTGACACGTTCGTGCTGGGTTCCTGGCCTGTCAAGACGCCGTCACGCGTCACCTTCCGGCACACGTCCTCCATTGCGGAAGGGCTGCCCGACGCCGAGTTCGTGGAAGCCGGTGAGAACCTCGTCGCTCTGGAAGATCAGGACACGGGCACATATTTCTCCATCGATCCCCGCAACAATGACACCCACTGGAACTCGGTGGCCATGTATGACTGGGAGCGTTTCATTCCGCTGACGAAAGGGATGATGGATGGTCTTTCCGTGCTTCTGGACCATGCCTATGGTGACGTGAAGATGAGCGGCCACCCGGCCCCGACCCTGATGTGGCCTTCCGTTGCCGAGAATGTCGGCAACTTCGCCTGGCTGGGCGGTTTTGCCTTCTCCATTTCCCGGAACCTGCAGAACCTCGAGAAGATCGGCCAGACACCGGCCGGTGCGTCCGTTGAGGTCACGCTGGTCAGCAACTTTGGGGACGTGGCTCGTCTCACGATCGTCCGTACCGAGAAGTCATTCGACTGAAAAGACTGACTTTAGACGAGTGAGGCTGTTGAAATACCGTCCTTCTTTTCTGAAGAAGGGCGGTATTTTTTATGAAATGACAGGGGGATGATGGCTCCTGTCGTCTGGTTGGTGCAGGGCCTCGGGTTTGCGCGGAGCGGGAAGGGTATTTGAAGCGTGGTAAAGAAACATCCTTATTCATTTGAACAGATGTGGTTTCTTGACTGTTTCGGTCATGTAATAAGTTACAACAATTACTGGCATGAGCTTGTCCGCATCCCCCTTCAGGGGTTTCTGGTGAGCGGGTACAGCGTCATGCCGCATCCGGCTCCCGAGCATTTTCAGATGAAGTTCTGGGACATTTTTGGCGGCATCGTGAAGCTGCCCCAGATGAGCCTGATATCATGGCCGGATGGTCTGGTGTCGTTCTATTGCGAAGAGAACAAGGCCTACACGGCGATTGACCCCGGGACCAACAAGACGACATGGTCTGCTCATGCAGCCGAATGGGAGAAATTCCTTCCTTTCACACGGGACGCCTTCGAGGGGCTTCTGGTGCTGACGGACCCTCTGATGGGGAAGATCAGGACAGAAGAGGGGGAGACACTGGACAGCCTGCACTTCGTCCAGGCGCATGAGCAGAAGCTGTTCACGGCCGGCTTTGGCCGGAAGCGGATTGCCGTGCGTGAGAACATGGAGGCGTTTTCCCGTATCGGGCAGCTGAAAACAGGGGAGAGCGTTTCCGTCACGTTTGCCGGATTCAGGCCAGGCCGAAAATATGATCTGGTTGTTACACGATGCGGGCAGGTTGATTTTTAAGGTCTGGAAGGGTTAGGCATGTTTATTTCTGCTCATGGCAGTTATCTGGTTGTTGGTCAGGATGGTCTGGAACAGCGTTTTCTGTGCGCCTTTTACGATGATGACACTCCTCCGCCCGCAACGGCAAGGGACCTCGTGAAGGCAGGTTACGGCATCGAACGGCGTGACCATGACATCGTGACCTTCTTCCGGAATGATGCGGGTTTCCTCTCCTCTTCTCCCAGCCTGGCCCTGTACCACATGCCGGGCGTGGATCGTTGCGAGACCTTCCGGGACATTGACCAGGCCATCCTTCCTCCGCCCCTTCCGTACATCAAGGAAGCGGAACATATCTCGAAGAAAATCCATCAGGTGGGAATTTTCAGGGACAAGCCGGGAAGCTATCCGGAGGCCTATGTGGAGAACAGGAACACCGTCGTCTCCATGAACCAGAGTTATGAATATTACTTCTGGTCAGAGGGTGGTTTCTACGAGATCAAGGAGTTCATCAAGGAACATTACGGTGAGGAAATCCTTGACTATTATGAGGCCATCAGCCCGGATTACCCGGCGGCCCGTGCTGATTTTTTCAGGTATCTGTGCCTCTATGCTGTTGGTGGTGTCTATTTTGACCTGAAGACGTCCTTCACCCATTCTCTGGACACGACCATCCGTCCGGGCGACCGTTTCCTCCTGTCCCGCTGGTATCATGGGGCACAGGTGCATCTGGAAATAGAGCACATGCCCTATGGTGAGTACGAGCAGTATTACATCATCTGTGCAGCCGGCCATCCGCTGATGAGGAGAATCATCCAGCAGGCCCTGTGCAACATCAGGGTGTACAGGCCATTCCTCAATGGGACAGGGTCTTACGGCGTGCTGCGGTTCATTGGCCCCCTGATGTATTCAATGATTGTCCATGAATACAGGAAGGGCTGCGAGGACATCGTCAGGAACATCCACAGCTGGTCAAACGGTATCCAGTACAGCATTTTCAGAAATCATGACGACCACCACAAGCATCAGCTGGGAGAGAAGCACTATTACAGGCGGGATACGCCCATAGTGACAGACGGGTATTTCCCCTGGGCGGACTGACCCGACCCGTTCATGGGGCTTTAATCTCTCCTTGACGATGAAGGGGCGTATGGTAGCCTTCCTATAGCCCGCTGTGGTGAGGGCAGGTGCTTCCTGTCCTCAGGATGACGGCTCCGTCATGTCCGGACAGTGGGATGTTTGCTCTCAGGAAGAAGGCGACAGTCATCATGAAAAACAGGGTGAAATTTACGTCATGCTTTTCGCTGGTTCTGGCGTCTCTCTTCGTGACGGCCGTTCCGGCCCTGTCCCAGGAAAAGGGACCTGTCCCGGGAAAGGCGGACGTTTCTTTTTCCCTGAATGACCAGAAGCATCTGGCGTTTCTGGATGATCTGGAACAGCGTACCTTCAGCTGGTTCTGGGACACGGCCAACCCCAAAAATGGTCTGGTCCCGGACAGGGCTCCCCTGATGAATGGAGCCGCCAGCATTGCCAGTGTGGGGTTCGGTCTGACAGCCTATGGCATTGGCGTGGAGCGGGGCTACATAACCCGGCAGCAGGCCGTGGAGCGTACGCTGGTGACGCTGCGTTTTCTGGAAGGACTGCCCCAGGGGGAGGCTGTCAGGGGCACGGCCGGGTCGCACGGTTTTTTCTATCATTTTCTGGACCCCAACACCGGCCTGAGGGTTGCTGACTGGTCCGAACTTTCCAGCATAGACACGGCCCTGCTGATGGGCGGCGTGCTGTTCGCCCAGTCTTACTATGACCGTCAGGATGCCCGTGAGCAGGAGATAAGGAGGCTGGCGGATCGGCTCTACCGTCGGGTGGACTGGCGTTGGATGCGGGGTGATGACAGCGAGTGGCTGAGCATGGGCTGGATGCCACCGGGTCATTTCCTGTCTTCCCAGTGGAAGGGCTATAATGAAGGAATGCTGCTTTACATCATGGCTCTTGGAGCACCGGAACACGGTCTGCCGGAAGGGTTGTGGGACCGCTGGACGGAGACGCAGCGGGGGCAGCAGGGCAGCTTCTACGGCCATAATTTCCTGAATTTCGCCCCCCTGTTCGGGCACCAGTACAGCGAGTGCTGGGTGGATTTCCGGCACATTCAGGACAAGGCCAGTCTTCAGCGGGGGTATGACTATTTCCAGAACAGCCGGGAGGCCGTCTATGCACAGAGGGAGTACGCAGTGCGTAATCCCGGTCACTGGAAAGGCTATGACGGATCGGTCTGGGGACTGACGGCATCGGATGGTCCTGGAGACAGCGTGCAGGAAGTGGATGGGGAAAAACGTCATTTCCTGGCCTACAGTGCCCGGGGTGCTGGGAAGGATTATGTGCTGGATGATGGCACCATCGCCCCGACGGCTGTTGGCGGCTCCGTGGCCTTTGCCCCGGAAATTGCCCTGCCGTCCCTGGAAGAGATGAAACGCCGTTATGGCAATGTCATTTACAATCGGTACGGGTTTGTTGATGCGTTCAACCCCAGTTACCGTGTCAATGACGGTTTCTGGGTGGATGGCCAGCAGCTGGGGATTGATCAGGGGCCGATCCTGCTGATGAGCGAAAATCTGCGAAGTGAATTCGTCTGGAACGTGATGAAGAAGAACCCCTATATCCGCTCCGGCCTTCTGAAGGCAGGTTTTACGGGGGGATGGCTCTGTCAGGGGACGTGCGGCAGATAGGCAGATCAGTGGCCGTGACATTTCTGGGAGAGATGAAAGATAATTTTTGAATGATTTGTTAATGACTGGTAAAAACTCCTCTATCGTCAGGTGCAGCACGCCATGGTTATCAGCACGACCTGACGTTGATCAGGAGTTTTTCTGTGCATTATATAATGGATCGGTTCGGGAAGGTTCTAATATTTGATGGCGAGCGGCTGTCATTCAGGTTGCTGAGATCCATTTTAGGTGATGAGGCCGTTTATTTCTCACCCAGAACAGGGAATCTCTTTCACAAGGGGCGTGAATGTTATCTTGATGAGGCAGGAGGCCGGTTCATAATCGGAGACCTGCCCAATGATGACATCGTTTTCGAGACGGCCAGTTCGTTCCTTCACATATATTCCTATGGCATCCTTTTTGCCGCTGATGCTGAAGGCACCATCCGGCTGACGCATCAGAAAATCCTTGAGGCAAGATTTTTTCTCGTCCCGGAAAATACCTTCACGCTTCTGGCGCATTTTTTCCAGAATGGCCTCACCTATGCGGGTGAGACGGAAAAGAGAGAGGTCAAGGTTCATGACTTCGTCATTGATGATGGTGAGAACCGTTTCAGTCTGGAAGCCAATATCAAGGTATCCCTGCATGACGAGCGGATCGTGCTTCTCACGGAAGAAGTTTTCCTGATCGAGATCGAGAAATATCGTCCCCTTGTCTATTTCTGTGCCTTTGGAGGTGAGGGGTATCTTGAGACCCTGTTCACCTCCATACGGTCTTACATGATGTTCTCCAAGGCGAACCTGAATTTTCTCATTTTCACGAACATTTACGATGTCGACCTGCCGCCTGATCTCAAATATGCGCCCGTCAGGATCATCAGGATGCCTTCCGTGGCCATGAACAGCCGGTATTATAAAAGATACAGCCCGGAGATTGCCGAATATTTCCGTGAATACAGCCCCATCGTGTATTCGGATGCCGACATCATCTGCAACAATGACATTACGGACATGCTGCGCACGGTCCATGCCAGCAACAGGTTCTTCATCGCCTGTGAGTGTGGAAGACGGACAAAGGACTTTGTCCTGCGGTCCGGCTGGTTCATCGGTTCGTTCCTCCTACGGGACAAGAGCCTCTCGGAGGATGATGTAAGGCCCGTCAACTCAGGCTTTTTCGCCTTCCGGTCATTTCAGGAATTCAGCTTCATCAGCCAGGCCATGCAGATGATCGCACATAACATCATCAAGCTGGAAGGGTTCAATAACAATGTCCTAGACCAGTCCTCACTGAACTATCTTCTCATAAAGTTCTGTGAGTATGACTGTTTTTATCTGAATGACATTGTCATCACATGGCCAGACAGTGATTTCAGCAAGATCGCCCGTGCAGGTATCGTGCATTTCTGCGGCCATGGAAATCTGATCGGCAACTTCGAGACCAAGGAAGAAGGGGTCAAGGCCTATTTCGACTATGTCCAGTCTGTCGTGAAGGCAGAGCAGCAGCAGGCCATCCCCGCAGAAGCCGAGAAAGAAGAGGAGGTGCAGTAACGGTTCAGGGTGCCTCCCTGAACTCAGGAAAGGCAATATGCTCGGCCTGACCGGTGAGGGAGGCTGAAGGGGACTTGATGCCAGCCGTGGCATTCCTGATGATGAAGGTTTCAAAGCCATCCCGTACGGCATGGCGGGCCGTGGCAAGGACACAGACTTCCAGCGCAACGCCGCACAGAAAAACCCGCCTGATCCCCAGTCCTTGCAGCAGGGAGGTCAGGCCGGTGGCCGTTCCGGCATCATCATAAAAAGCTGAGTTGGAATCAGCCGTAGGGGCCAGGCCCTTGCGGATGACATGCGTGACATGGGCCTGGTCCAGCCCATCCAGCAGGGCGGCACCGTGGCTTCCTGCCAGACAGTGTATCGGCCATAGGCCTCCCTGTTCCCTGAAGGAACAGTGTCCGGCCGGGTGCCAGTCCTGTGAGGCGATGACGGCCCGGAAACCGGCCCGGGACAGCTGGTTGATGACAGGAAGCAGGGCCGGGCCATCGGGAACGGGCAGGGCTCCACCCGGCATGAAGTCATTCTGCATGTCGATGATGAGCAGGGCATCCTGCGGGGTGATGTCTCCAGTCCGGAACTGCGTGCCGTTCATGGTCATGATGTCATGCCGTCTTCTGGGAAGGTTTCATGCGGGTGACAAGAAGCTGGTTGATGCGGAACCGTTCGACGTCCACCACCTCGAAACGGAACCCCGCCACTTCTACACGGTCCGTCTTACGGGCCATGCGGCGCAGGCGATGGGTGATGAAACCGGCGATCGTGTCAAACTCGGCATTGTCGTGGAAGAGGGGGATGTCCAGTTCCCTGATGACATCCAGTATGGGAGCCGCCCCGTCAATGAGCCATGAGTCATCATCACGGCGGACGATGGCCTGTTCCTCGAAAGGATTGGCCAGACCGTCCATCAGGGCCCCCATGATGTCCTTGTAGGTGATCAGGCCGACAATCAGGCCATATTCATTGAAGATGAGCGCAAAACCGGCCCCGTGCGTGTCAAACTGGGCCAGGGTTTCCCAGAGGTTCAGCGTGTCAGGGAGGGACAGCACGTCCCGTCGCATGTTGAAGATCTGCTTTGGGGGAGCTTTCTGCGGGTTGGTCAGCGTGGCGGGTTCATCCACGACGGCCACCAGCACGTCTTCCGCCCGGATGGACCCGACGACCTTGTCCAGCGACCCGTCGCAGAATGGATAGCGGGAATAGGGACGGACCCTCACCTTGTCGCGCTGGCTTTCCAGACTTTCATTGACATCCAGATAGACGATCTCGTCCCGTGGCGTCATGGCGGAGGTGACGGACCGGTTCTGAAGAGCCATGACGTTCTGGATCATCTGGTGTTCCTGCTCCAGCAGGACACCGGAGGCCGTTCCCGCTGCCAGAATGGCCCGGAGGTCTTCCGGTGTCACGGCCTCCACCGTGGCCGTGGCGGGGATGCGGAGCAGTTTCAGTATGAGGTCGGCAATGTGGGAGAAAATCCATACGGCCGGATAGAGCAGGCGCAGGGTGAGGGCAGGGAACCAGCCCACGGCCAGGGCGATCCTGTCCGGGGCGTTCATGGCCGTACGTTTGGGCAGCAGGTCGGCAAAAAGGACGAACAGCCCCGTCACGAGAATGAAGGAACTCAGGGACCCGATCTTGTCAGCCAGAGGCGTGGAAAGGCCCATGCAATGCAGGCCTGCGGCGAAGGGTTCGCTCAGCAGGGCATCACCCACCACACCGCCAAGAATGCCGACGGCATTGAGGCATATCTGGATGGCCGTCATGACCTGCCCGCTGTTCCGGCGGAGACGCAGGAAGGCCCGTGCCCGTTTGTCACCTTCCTTGGCCAGTGCCCGCATGCGGGTTTCCCGTGCTGCGGCAAAAGAGATTTCGGACAGGGAAATGAGAATGGAGATGCCGATGAGTACGGCCGTGACCAGAAGGCCGACGATCAGCATGATGAGGGGATGGTGACTGGGTGATGTGGTGGGCATGCGCTCTCTCTGTCGCTGCCTGTCAGGGCAGCAATTATTGACGGCATGATAGTGGAGTTGGAAGAGGTTTCAATCGCTTTGTGAAGCCGACAGCAATTAATTTTGCCATGAGCATATGGAGACTGTTTAACAGTGAATGTCATACGGGAGGCTTGACCAGTGCTGGAGAAGCTTCTTGGAAAAGATTGTAAAAACCTTTATGAAGCGGACAGTCTGGTCAGAAGAGGGCATGATGGATACCTTTCCGATAGTTGTTTCCTTCAATAAAAAATATTTGCTGCCAGCACTGGTTACGATCAAGTCAATAATAGACAATTGTTCGGACGTCAGCAGGATTGAGTTCTTCGTACTGTACAGGGAGCTTGATCAGACCGTAATCCAGATCGCGGAGCGTACGGTCGCTGCCTTTGGAAGCCTCATTTCGTTTGTTGACTGTTCTTCCTTTCTGGAAAACATGAATTTTGCGAATGATGAGAACAGGCCGCTGGAAACCTACTTTCCTCTGTTCATTCCTACGATCTTCAGGGAATATGACCGGGTTCTGAGCATTGATGTCGACATGCTCGTGAGAGATGATGTCCTGAAGATCATCAACCAGATACCTCATGACAAGAAATTGGGTGGCGTCCGTTGCCTGATACGGAACCACAGGAAATATGAGGATTTTGGAGATTTCAACAAATACAGCAGAAACATGCTGGGGATAAACAATCCCTATCTTTACGTGAACAGTGGCCTGATCCTCTTCAACATGGAGGCCATCACGGAGGATGATGCGTCCTACTGTGTGGAGTGCATAAAGAAAAAATGGAGATTTTATGACGAGGCCATATTGAATCATGTTTTCAAGGACTCTCTCCACCATTTTGCACAGGGCTGGAATTTTTATGCCGAGCACCTGAAGACCAGCTGCCTCGAATTTGACTACAGCATGCAGGAGGAGGTGAAAGAGGCCCAGGAGAATGCGTCAATATATCATTTCGTGGCAGATACGAAACCGTGGGATCATCCCCAGCCCAGGACAAGGAACAAATACAGGCTGGAATATCGTGCGCTGGTGGCGGAAGTGAAAGAGGAAGTGAGGAATCAGCTGCCAAAAATAGTCTGTGGCTTCATGTGGAATAAAATTGACAGGGCATGACAGAAAATGACGGTGGATCATCATGAAGTGATCCACCGTCATGAGAAGTTCAGAAATTACAGTCCAGCTCTTTCATGTAGTCCTGCATCCGTTCCACCTTCTCATCGGATGAGAAGCCCCAGAAATGGATCAGCCCGAGGCGTCGGTCATGCGTGGGCCCCTGATAGGCCGTGAATGAGGTGAGGGCGTTGGAATTGACCAGATTGGTCTTGATGGCCAGATAGTTGTAGGCCTCCTGATCGGCCCAGCCGTTGAAGGAGCGGCCAAACTTGAAGACGAGGTTCGTGACCTCGTGCCGTATTTCATCAATGAAGCGGCGGATCGTGTCATCTTCCGTGTTCGGAAACAGGATGGTGCCACCATTGATGCCGGGTGTGAAACGCCCCGGAATGTCGTCCATCGAGAACAGGGACGAACCGGCCGGAATGTGAGACTGTATGGGGTGAAACTCTTCCGCCGGGGAGCATATCTTGCCGCTTGAAAGACCACGTATCAGGAGAGGCTCCAGCGGCCTGTCTATGATGATATCCGGGTCCAGATACAGGAGAGGCTGATAGCCTGCGAAGTCGGCCTTGTCCGTTATTTCATATTTGGAGCAGACAAAGGAAAGAAAGTCTTTTGGATACAGGTTATGTATGATGAGGTTTTCGGTGTATTCTTTCTTTCCTTCAAAAAGTTCATCAATGTAATTCTGGTCCTTGTCGGTCATGAGGATGATCGGACCGGTAAAACCACCCATTTTCCGCAGTGACGTGACGCACATCCTGCACTGCTGCATGATGGAGTCTTTGCTGTAGGCCGTGATGTATATGGCAGGATTGTAGAGGTAGAGGGTCTCACGTTTCCAGCCATTGAAATACAGTGTTACGTTATATTTGTTCCAGTACTTGAAGAGCTGATAGCGCATGTCGACGTCGAAGTCGTCTATCGCCATCTTGAAGACGTCAACGAACTGGAAGTCCCTGCCGTCAACGATTTTCTGTGTTTTGGGGAGGACCCATCTGTTGTTGAGCAGATGGGTCAGCATTTCGATTTCGTTGCGTGTCAGCAGGATGAACCCTTCCCAGAAGGAGGCATGCTCTCTGGAAAAGGACAGGATCTTGGAATCAAAACACAGAAACAGCCCGTTCCCGTCCTGAAGATTCCAGACCCGCATGTCGGAGTTAAAGGTTATCTTGATGTCGTCAACGTGGTAGGGCGCAATCTCCTCGCCCTGGGGGATGAATGTACATTGTGCGGCAATGTCGTTTTCTGGCAGCGTGAGGCCGAAGGCATCATCGGGAAACTCGCTGCCCAGCTTGGAGCAATAAAGTGTTCTGGTTGTGGAGTTCTGTCGAAGAATCTGAAAATTCCATGTCAGGAAATATCTTTTCTCATCCACCTCGTGAACCTCCGGGAAATTGTTATCAAAATTTAACATAAGAGAGAGGTTTGAGAAAGTCTATTTATTTTTCAGGTAGATATGAGAGGCTATTCATTTGATGTTGATGCAAGGATGAACCATATAAATATTATTTAATATGTCAATAAATATGAAAAAGAAAAAGATTCGTAAATTTATACTTGTTTTTCTCCCAAATTGAGTCCCGGAAAAGATTCATAAATTTTGGTTAAAATGCCATATTCTTCCATGTCGTCTACCTCCTGGCGGGCATGATATATTTTCATCATGCCCGCCAGGGGATGTTGCATGGCGTTCTGTGCCTGATTCTGTTTAGCTTTCGCCGGTCAGTCCTGCCAGTTGCCGCCATTCCGTTTCATCAAGCGTACGGATGTCCAGCTCGTGGGCTTTCCTGGCCTTGGAGCCAGCCTTTTCTCCCAGTACGACCAGTGTCGTACGGCGGGAGACGCTGTCTGTCACCTGTGCGCCCAGACGCTCGGCGATGGCCTTGGCCTCGGCCCGGGACATGGTGGTGAGAGACCCCGTGAACACCATGACCTGACCGGCCAGAGGAGCTGCGCCTTCATCATCAGCATCGGGACCGGTCTCCTCGCTGATGGTCAGGGATGGGGTGAGATCATCCAGCGCAGCCCGGTTGTGCTCCTCATCAAAGAAGGCGGCGACCTCTTCAGCAATGGCAGGGCCGATGCCCATGATGGCACTCAGGGCGGCCCGTTCTTCGCTTTCAGGCCTGATGGCTGCCAGCATCGCCGTGTGCCAGACGGGGAAGCTCTGGTAGTGACGGGCCAGAAGCTGGGCATTGCGCTCGCCAATGCGTCGGATGCCGAGTGCGTAGATGAAGCGGGGGAGGCTGATGGTCCGGCGGTCCTCAATGGCCTGAAGCAGGTTGTCGACCGACTGTGCCCCCCAGCCTTCCAGTTTCTGGAGGCGGTCCCGATGCTCATGCAGGCGGAAAATGTCTCCCGGCCGCTGGACAAGCCCGAGGTCATGAAAACTGCGGATGCTGCGCTCTCCCAGCCCGTCAATGTCAAACGCCTTGCGGGAGACGAAATGGATGAGCCTCTCGACCGTCTGGGCCGGGCAGGTCAGTCCCCCGGAACAGCGGCGGACCGCCTCATCCCCGATACGTTCGGCATGGGCGTGGCAGACGGGGCAGTGATCGGGAAAATGGAAGGGGACGGCCCGGTCCTGCCGGTCTGCATCCACGACGCCCAGTACCTGTGGGATGACATCCCCGGCTCGCTGGATGCGCACGAGGTCGCCGGGGCGGACATCCAGACGGCGGATTTCTTCCTCATTATGGAGGGTGGCCCGGGACACGACGACCCCGCCGACATTGATGGGTTCCAGATGCGCCACGGGGGTGAGGGCACCGGTCCGCCCCACCTGAATCTCGATGTCATTCAACCGGGTGATGGCCTGTTCCGCCGGGAACTTCCAGGCGATGGCCCATCGGGGGGCACGCCCCACGAAGCCGAGGCGTGTCTGGAGGTCTATGGCGTCAATCTTGAAGACGATGCCATCAATGTCATAATCGAGGTCAGGCCGTTCCTTAGCCAGTGTCTCCACATAGGCAGGCACGTCACTGGCATGGCTGATGGCCCGGGACAGGGGATTGACGGTGAATCCCCATGTTTTCAGCTGGTCCAGCCAGTCCGAATGGGTCCTGACGGTCACGCCGGTATTGTAGCCCAGCCCGTAGGCGAACAGTCCCAGCGGGCGGCGGGCCGTGACGGAGGCATCCAGCTGGCGGAGCGACCCGGCTGCGGCATTACGTGGATTGGCGAAGGGCTTTTCGCCCCGCTCTTCATGCTGTCTGTTGAGAGCCAGGAAGTCGGCCCGGCTCATGAAGATTTCGCCCCGGATTTCCAGCAGGTCAGGGAAAGGAGCGGGCAGGGTCTGGGGAATGGAGCTTATGGTCCGCACGTTGGCGGTGACGTCCTCGCCTGTCGTGCCGTCACCCCGGGTCGTGGCAACCGTCAGCTGGCCTTTCTCATAGGTCAGGCTGATGGAAAGGCCGTCAATCTTGGGTTCGGCCACAAATTTCAGCCCGTCCGTCCGGGACTCGTCAAGCCCGAGAAACCGGCCGATCCGGCTGACGAACTGGGTGAACTCTTCTTCGCTGAAGACGTTGTCCAGCGAGAGCATGGGGGCACGATGCTGCACCTTGCCAAAGGCCGGATTGGGAGCGGCCCCGACCTGTGAGGAGACACCACCCCTGCGCTTCAGTTCCGGGTGGCGGGCTTCCAGCATGACCAGCTCCAGCCGGGCATTGTCATACTCGGCATCGGAGACTTCGGGGTTGTCCTGTCCGTGATAGGCCTCGTTCCAGCGGGCGATCTTTTCTTCCAGTTCGGCATGACGCTGGGCAGGGGTGGGGGTTCCGGTCATTTTTCTGCGGGTCCAAGAAGGCTGTCTGCCGCAGCACGGGCGGCATCGGTTACGGTGTCGCCAGCGAGCATGCGGGCCAGCTCCTCGCGGCGTTCCTCATCTGTCAGCGGGGTGGCACTGGTCTGTGTCTGGTTGTTGACGACCTGCTTGGCAATGCGGAGCTGATGGTCCCCATAGGCCGCCACCTGCGGGCTGTGGGTGATGGCCAGTACCTGGACATCCCGTGCCACACGGTTCAGACGTTCGCCAATGGCCGAGGCCGTGGCTCCGCCGACACCGGAATCCACTTCGTCGAAGACCAGCGTCGTGAGGGAGGAGCGACCCGCCAGCACGACCTTGAGGGCCAGCATGAGGCGGGAGAGTTCCCCGCCGGACGCCACCTTGCCGAGTGGCCCCGGTGGCTGGCCGGGATTGGCGGCGATGAGGAAGGCCACCTGTTCCATGCCATGACGGTTCCACTGCTCGGCAGGCAGAGGGGCCAGCTCGACGATGAAACGTGCCCGCTCCAGCTTGAGGGGGACCAGCTCGGCCATGACCCGTTTCTCTATCTGACGGGCGGCCTTGCTGCGGGCCGCACCCAGCTCCTGGGCGGCAGCTTCATAGGCGGCCCGGCTCTCACGGACCTGATCTTCCAGCCGGGCCAGAGCCTCTGCGCTGGAATCAATGCTGGCCAACCGCTGGTTCAGCGTCTCGAGGAAGGAGGGCAGTTCACTGACGCTGATCTTGTGCTTACGGGCCTCGGCCCGCAGGGTGAAAAGCCGTTCTTCCGTCTCTTCCAGCAGGCGGAAATCCACGGTTGTGTCAACGGCCAGACGGGAGAGGAGGGTTTCGGCCTCGGCCAGATATTCCTCGGCCTTTTCTAGGGCCGTGAGGGCTTCCTGTGCCTGTTCCTGCTGGGCGGAGGGTGTTTCCTGTTCCTCGCTCTGTGCCCTGTCCAGTGGGGAGGGAAGCAGCCGGGAAAGGGCACGGTTGGCCGAGCGGAGGGCATTGGCCGGTGTGGATGTCCGGCGGTCCCGGGGGGTCAGTTCAGCAAGGGCGGCGGCAACGGCCTCGCCCCGGCGTTCATCCTGCTGGAGCCGGACCCGCAGGGCGGCAAGCTCGTCTTCCTCCCCCTCTCTGGGGGCAAGGGCCGAGAGGTCCTCGACGACCTGCCGCAGCCAGTCTTCTTCCTTGCTGGCATCTTCAACATCCTTCCGGGCCTTGTTCAGGCTGCGCAGGGCGTTCTGCCAGTCATCCCAGCAGCGGGCGACCTGCTGGCGGAGCCGCTGCGGCACGCCGAAGGCATCCAGAAGGGTCTGATGGGCACTCTGGTTGGCCAGTCCCATCTGTTCATGCTGCCCCTGTATCTCCACGAGCAGCGAGGCCACTTCCCGCAGGACGCTGATGCCGATGGGCTGGTCGCAGATATAGGCACGGGAGCGTCCTTCTTTCGTGACGATCCGGCGCAGGACCAGAGGGTCGCCTTCTTCTATGGAGGCGATGTCCTTGTTGCGGAGCAGGCCATAGACGGGATGCCCCAGGGGCAGCTCGAAGACGGCCGTGACGCTGCTCTGGGTGGCGCCAGCCCGGATGATTCGGCTGCTGGTCCGCTCCCCCAGGGCAAGGCCGAGACTGTCCAGCAGGATGGACTTGCCGGCTCCAGTTTCTCCTGTCAGGGCCGTGAGGCCCTCATGGAAGGAAAGGTCCAGCTTTTCAATCAGGACGACATCACGGATGGAGAGATGTGTCAGCATAATGCAGCCTCCAGAACCGGGCAGGACGACGACAGATGTGCCTGCTGCAGGTTTTCAGAAAATGCGGTGCCAGATATTCAGGAAGAAAAGCGGCCAGCGCAACAGGTCACACTGGCGGAATGTGGGATAAACGATGTGAAGCCAGAAAATTCTGGCCTCACATTTTACTTTTCATAAATGGTCAGGAGATGGCGGCCATGTGGCCGGGCATCATTACCGTGACTTCTTCCCGGCAGGAGCAGGTGCCGGAGGGATTTCGACGGATGCTATGGGAGCAGACTGTGTCGTGGAAACAGGCTGGACGATCACGGAGTCCGGAGATGTCGGGGCGGCCTGCCGGGCGGGAGGTGGCGACATCGCATGGCGTTTTCTGGAGCGACGTTCGTGCTTTTTCTCGCCCTGTGCCGGCCTGGGCAGCTGGGGAGTCAGCTGGTGGTGGTTTTTCAGCTTGTTGTAGGCCAGCCGGTACCAGCGGCTATCCGGCGCATTGTAGCCCAGCACGGCGGCGGACTGACGGGCCTCGTCCGGCAGGCCGAGGTCCAGGCTGACCTCCACCAGACGTTCAAGGGCTTCCGGAACATGGTTGGTCGTCTGGAAGTCCTGCACGACACGCTGGTAGCGGCCATAGGCGGACTGGTAATCCTTCTCCCGCTGGTAATAGCGGCCGACATACATTTCCTTGCCTGCCAGAT
The DNA here is from genome assembly GCF_014048465.1 of Bombella mellum. Lineage (GTDB taxonomy): Bacteria > Pseudomonadota > Alphaproteobacteria > Acetobacterales > Acetobacteraceae > Bombella > Bombella mellum. Next base: position 327,897 of record NZ_PDLY01000002.1, on the reverse strand, counting down.
GGTCACGGCACAGGTCGATCTTCAGCTGGGCGTCACGGGCATAGGACGTCTGGGGGAAACGGGTGATGACTTCCTGAAGGGCATCCATGGCCTCCAGCGTGCCGAGCTGGTCACGGGACACGTCGCCGATCTGCTCATAATAGCACAGGCCACGCAGGTAATAGGCGTAGGCGGCATCCGGGCTGGTGGGGTGCAGCTGGAGGTAGCGTTCCAGCTGCTGGACGGAAAGCGCATACTCACCCTGAAGGTAGTAGGCGTAGCCCTCCATCAGCTCGGCACTGCCGGTATAGCCGGAATAGGGGAAATTCTGCTGGAGAAGCTCGAACTCGCTGCTGGCCAGCTTGTAGTGCCCGCCATGAAGGGCGTCGATCCCGTAATTGTAGAGGGTCTCAGCATCTGCCGAACGTGGCAGCTTTGCCTGGATGTCGGCATCGGAGCTGGAACAGCCGGAAAGAAGGGCAAGCCCGAGCAGAGCCGGAGCACAGAAAACCGTGAGACTGAAACGGGACGGAACCACGTGGGATTTTAGGATGCTGCTGACCATGATTTTCTTATAGCATGGGAGGTTTCTGGGAAAAGGGGGTTCTTGCGCTCGGGCCTGATATTCTCAGGCGGGTGAGGGAAGAACGGACGGGCTTCCGTCAGAGAAACGCCAGTTTTCCGGGGAAGAGAAGAGGGTGCGCAGGAGCCGGTTGTTGAGGGCATGGCCCGTCCTGTGGCCTTCAAACCGGCCTGACAGTCTGAACCCGGCACAGTAGAGGTCTCCGACCGTATCCAGCATCTTGTGTCTGGCGCATTCGTTTTCATGTCTCAGGCCGCCGGGATTGAGGACACGGTCATGCTGTATGACGAGAGCGTTGTCCAGTGAGCCTCCCAGGGCAAGGCCCTGTGCCTGGAGGGCGGCCACGTCACGATGGTTGACGAAGGTCCGGCAGTCCGCCAGCTCGCTCCTGAAGCTGTCTCGGGAGAGGTCCAGCGTGCAGGTCTGTCTGCCTATGGCAGGGGCGGGAAAATCGATGCTCAGGGAAAGTTCCAGTGTTCCTGCCGTTCCGGGGAGCAGGCTGGCCTTGGCTCCATCCCTGCCCGTGACGTGGACTGGCCGGAGTATCTCCACGGAACGGCGGGGGACGCCCAGATTTTCATGACCGGCCTCATCCAGCAGGGCCATGAAGGTTTCCGCACAGCCATCCAGAATGGGCAGTTCCGGCCCGTCGATCTGGATGAGCAGGTTGTCGATCTCACAGGCATGAAGGGTGGCCATGAGATGTTCTATGGTGGCCACGGTCAGGTCAGGCGTGAGGGGCGACGAGGCGACCGTTGCCAGAGGGCTGGAGATGATGCAGTCTGGCAGGAGGCGGAATGAGGGTGTCTCCGGCCTGTCCAGACGCTGGAGGCGAAGTCCCGTGTCGGCTGCGGCTGGAAGAAGATGCAGCGTAGCCGGTCTGCCGCCATGCAGGCCGATGCCGTGGCAGTGCACGGGGTGTCGCAATGTGGTCTGCATGGTAGGAAACGGTCTTCCGTGCTGGAGCTGTGACCAGCACTGTGTAGCGTCTGTCGTGGGGCATGGGGAAGCCCCCCTGACCAAAAGTCAGGAGGGCTGACAGGACGTACGGGTCGGATCGGACCGTTTATTTCGGACCGCGGCGCAGATAGGTCGGAATGCTCAGCTCGTCATCCTCGGCCGGTGCGGCCAGCCCGTCATGCTGCGGCTTCCGCTCTCCGGCGGGCTGCTGGCCCCGGGTCTCATGTTCCGGGCGGGCACGGAAAAGGCGGCTGAACAGGCCACCGCCTGTCTGTGCCGTGTCCTCCCGTGGGCGGATCGGCTCCGGTGCGCTGCTGGGAACCTGCTGCTGTGGGCCAAGATGAGGGTCATAATTGGGCAGCTGCGGCGCAGCATCCGGCGTGGTCTCGGACGGCTGGTCAGCCCCGTGGGCCGGAGCCTGCTCATTGTTCCTCTGGAGGAAGGCCTGATATTCAGGGGTGTTTATGGTCGCAGAGTCCTGATCATTTTCGGGCTGGTCATTTTTCGAGACAGGCTCGGGGGCCGCTTCCCTGACCGGGGCCTGAGCCTGTTTCTCGGTGGCAATGGTCTCCGACACATCCTGACGGGTGCGGCCATCCAGCCCCGTGGCGATGACGGAGACCTGGACACGGCCCTTCATCTCTTCATTGACGACGAAGCCGCTGTTGATCTCCTCATCCTCACAGTTGGCCGTCTCACGGATGAGGTTCATGATCTGGTTGTAGGCCAGCAGGCTCATGTCCGGGCCGAGCGTGACGTTCACGAGCAGGGCACGGGCACCGGCGATGGAGGTCTCCTCCAGCAGAGGGTTGGAGATGGCCCGCTCGGCGGCGGTCACGGCCCAGTCCTCGCCGTCCTCGTCGGCGGAGGCCGTGCCAATGCCCATCATGGCCTTGCCCATGCCGCTCATGACGGTGCGGACATCGGCGAAGTCGAGGTTCTGATACCCGGCCTCCACCATGAGGTCCGTCACGCTGCGGACGCCGCTGTACAGCACGTCATCAGCCATGGCGAAGGCCTCGACCAGCGAGGTCGTCAGGGATGCACTGCCGAAAAGGTTCTGGTTGGGAATGACCAGAAGCGTGTCCACGTACTTTTCCAGCTCCGCAATGCCGGCGGCTGCGGCCCGGCTGCGGCGTGACCCTTCGAAATCGAACGGCTTGGACACGACGCCGATGGTCAGGGCACCCGACTCATGGGCGATCCTGGCCACGACGGGGGCTGCCCCCGTACCGGTGCCACCTCCCATGCCAGCCGTCACGAAGACGAGGTCGACCCCTTCCAGATGCTGTCGGATTTCTGCTTCCACTTCTTCGGCAGACTGGCGGCCCACCTCAGGCTTTGCGCCCGCTCCCAGTCCCCTCGTCAGGGTCGGGCCGAGCTGGAGGCGTGTCTCGGCCTTGGAGAGGGCCAGCTGCTGGGCGTCCGTGTTGGCGGCGATGAAGGTCACGCCACGCAGCTTGCCGTCAATCATGTTGTTGACGGCATTGACCCCGCCGCCTCCAACCCCGATGACAGTGATGCGCGGGGGGCTGACAGCACTTACGCCAGGGGTCGTCGGGGTCAGGTTCAATGACATAACGGGTTTGCTCCGGCCAAGGTGAAAACGGGTAGCTACAGAGGGAAGTTAGCAGAAAGATGTTGCTTATACGGTAACATTCGAAGATGGAGATGTAACGTTAAATATCAAGTGGGACCTGCGTTTAAATCTTCCTTCGTAACAAATTTGCAAGACGCCACGCCACCCCCCGTGGCATGGTTTCATTTTCGGGGAGGCAGAAGCGGTCCCTGGCTCCCGCCGCCCAGGCCAGCAGGCCGGAGGCAGTGGAAAAACCGGCCCATATCGAGGGATGGTCTGACTCCGGAAGCCCCCGTATCCCGGCCGGGGAGCGGACCTGCACCGGGCGGTTGAGGATTTCGGCCGCCACGGCATCAATGCCGTTGAGCAGTGCCCCGCCACCGGTCAGGACGACACGGCCTTCCGCCGGGCGGCCGAGGCCTGCCACGTCCAGCTCGTAGCGGAGCATCTCCAGCGTCTCCTCGACCCGGGGAGCGATGGCCCGGATGAGATCGGCCCTGGTGATCTGCCGGACCATGTTGCGGTGGGAGAGGGGCAGGGCGATGGGGATGGAAGCGTCATTGGCGGAGGCATAGGCCACGCCGTATAGTGTCTTGAGCCGCTCCGCCATGTCGATGGAAATGGACAGGGACTGGGCGATGTCACGGGTGATGTGATGGCCGCCGACCCTGATGTGCCGGGTATAGAAGACCCGCCCACGGGCGAAGACGGCCAGCGTGGTCGTGCCTGCTCCCATGTCGACCACCGTGACACCCAGATCACGCTCGTCATGATCCAGCACGGAAAGGCCGGAGGCGATGGGATTGGACAGCATCCCGACCGCCCGCAGCTCCGCCTTCCGCAGGACGGCATCAAGCGTGTGAAGGGCACTGACCTGTGCATCCACGATGTGGAACTTGCCGATCAGCTTCTCGCAGCGTTGCCCGCATGGATTCAGGACGGTGATGCTGTCATCGATGCTGAAGCCGAGGGGCATGGCCTGCACGATCCGGCGGTCCGGCTCGGCGGCATTGTGGCGGGCCTGTTCGTAAAGATGCTGGATGTCTTCCGCCGTCACTTCCCGTCCGTTCGGGGCCATGAAGGCATCCATGTGGTAGCTGCGTGGGTTTCCACAGGCGAGATTGACGGTCACGTCCCTTATGCGGCGGCTGATCTTCCGTTCGGCGTCGCCGACCGTGGCACGGATGACCCGTTCAAGCTGGAAGGCATCGACCACCGCCCCCGAGCTGATTCCTTCCGAACGCCGCCAGCCCCAGCTGAGGACCCGCAGTCCGCCATTTTTCAGCCCCTGCCCGATGAGACAGGTTGTCTTGGTGGAGCCGATGTCCAGTATGGTCTTCAGTCCCGGTGTCCAGGCGAATCCCTGCTGCTCTTCCGACGGGAGGATGGGAAGAACGGCTCGGCCTTTCTGTAGCACGGCCGGAGAGCGTTGGGGGGTGGGAACGGGACGCGGCATGGTGGGTCAGTCTCCGGCGGATGGAGCCGCAGGCGGGGCATCCTGATCGGGGCTGGGGGCGGGAACGGCAGGGTGGATGACCATGCGGTCGGGCAGGCGCATGTCGATCGTCTTCAGGGGCCGGTCCAGAAGCTGGTAGTCGGTCTGGTAGCCGTGCAGCCGGGCTAGGGCGGCAGCCTCGGCCCCTTCCGGCAGCATGAGGGTCGTGCCGTTCTGCATGAGGATGTTCCAGCGTCGCTGCCCTATGCGGATCAGGGCCAGCGAGTGGCTGTTGATGTCCGGGAACTGGTTCAGCAGGGAAATGATGGTGCTGGCCTCCAGATTGGCCCCGGCTCCCACGACGAGGGGGAGCTTGCGGAACACTGAGCTGTTGCGTGCTGTCAGTTCCTGCCGTGAAACTGTGTCACCTTTCTGGTTGATGAGAACAAAATGTCCGTCCATCTGCCATATGGCGATGGGATTTTTCTCCTCCACGGTAATGTTGATCGTGTCCGGCAGGTGGCGTTCGACCGTGGAGTGCTCGATGAAAGGCAGTTCATCGATGCGCTGGCGTGCCGCCTCCACGGAGAAGCTGAAGAGGGAATGGTTCAGCCCCGTGCCGAGGGCGTCCAGTATCTCGCTTTCATCGGTCAGGCGGCGTCCCGTGATGATGATGTGCTGGATGCGGAGCGGGTCGAGGGCCGCCAGCCGGACCCGCAGGCTGTCGGTGAGCCTGTGTCCTCCCAGGCTGCTCCAGGCCAGCCAGCCCGTTCCGGCCAGCAGGAGACAGACCAGTGCGAGAATGCTCAGACGCCGCAGGATGATCTTCTGCCGCTGCCAGAAGAGGGACATGCTGGAGGGACGGTCCCCATAAGGGTCCACGGGTTCCTGGGGGCGTTTCCTGAAGAAGGACATCATGGGCCGTCAGCGGGTTTCAGGCTGGGGAACCGGATGGAGGGAGAGGGACTCTGCCCGCCCCAAGGCGTCCATCACCAGCCAGTGGCAGAGCAGAGGATAGCTTACCCCACGGGCTGCGGCCTGTTCTGGCAGCAGGGACGTGGCCGTCATGCCAGGCTGGGTGTTGACCTCCAGAATGACGAGTTCGCCCCTGTCGCCATCATAGCGGTAGTCGGTCCGGCTGGCTCCCCGGCATCCCAGTGCCTGATGGGCCCTGCGGGCCAGTGTGAGTGCCTGGTCCGTGATGTCCGCTGGCAGGGGGGCGGGAATGACATGGCGGGAGCCATTGGCCTGGTATTTGGCCGCAAAATCGTAGAAACCGCCGCTCTCCGGTGTGAGGATTTCCGTGACGGCCAGAGCCTCGTCGCTCAGCACCGCAACGGTCAGCTCACGCCCGGGGATGAAACGCTCGGCCAGAATCTGGGGGCCGAAGGTCCATGAATTGGCAATGGCACGGCGTTTTTCGGCATCATCCTCATGGAGGATGTGGACACCGACGGATGACCCTTCCGCCACGGGTTTCAGAACATAAGGGGCCGACAGGGGAGCCCGTTCCTTCAGTTCGTCCGGTGTGATGAGGCAGCCTTCCGCAACGGGGAGACCGGCGGCCTGAAGGGCCATGCGGGTGCTGGCCTTGTTCATGGCGATGGCAGAAGCCAGAATTCCGGAATGGGTATAGGGCAGGCCCAGCCACTCCAGAACGCCCTGAATGGCCCCGTCTTCCCCGCCGGGACCGTGCAGGGCATTGAAGACGGCATCCGGTTTGCAGGCCTTCAGGGCCTCGATGGTGGCGGTGATGTCCGGTCCGGCATCAATGGCATGGACATGGTGCCCGGCCTGCTTCAGGGCTTCCATGACAGCCCTGCCGCTGGACAGGCTGACGCTGCGCTCGCTGGAGGTTCCTCCCATCAGAACGGCGATGGAAAGAGGTGTGGGTGTGGGAAGAATGGTCTTGTCTGTCATGCCCGGATGTCTCCTTGTCAGGAAGGGGAGGCGGGGGAAAGGGGACGGCCCAGCCGTCTGATCTCCCAGTGCAGGGTGATGCCGCTTCTGTCCAGCACACGGGCACGGACCATCTCGCCCAGCTCTTCCAGCTCCGTGCTGGTGGCGTCGCCCGTATTGAGCATGAAATTGCAGTGCTTCTCGCTGATCTGTGCACCACCGTGCCGCAGTCCCCGGCACCCGGCGGCATCGATCAGTTCCCAGGCCTTGTGCCCTTCGGGGTTGCGGAAGGTGGAGCCGCCTGTCCGGGCCCGCAGGGGCTGGCTGGCCTCACGGCTGGCCCGCATCTCCTGCATTGTCTGCTGGATGGTGGCGGGGTCTTCCGCACCGTGGGCTTTCAGGCGGGCACGCAGCACGATGCTGCCTTCCGGCAGGGAGCTGTGACGGTACCGCATCTCCAGTGCCGGGGCGGGCAGACGCTGGATGGTGCCCTCACGGGTGAGGATTTCCACCCAGTCGAGCAGGGTGGAGAGGTCATCCCCATAGGCTCCGGCATTCATGCAGACGGCTCCACCAATGGAGCCGGGAATGGTGGAGAGGAAGGCGAAACCGGCCATGCGTGCCTGCGCCGCCGTTTCTGCCACGCTGCTGTCCAGTGCGGCGGCTCCGGCGATCAGCCCGTCTCCATCCGTTTCAATGTTGGCAAAACCACCGGCCAGACGGATGGTCAGCCCGGGCAGCCCTCCATCACGGATGATGACGTTTGAGCAGGCTCCAAGGACCGTCACGGGCAGGTCGGACGGGCACTGGCGCAGGGCCGTGGCGAGGTCTTCGGCATCCTGCGGCACGAAGAGCCAGTCGGCGGCCCCGCCCGTGCGGAACCAGCTGCGGGCGGCCAGCGGGGCCTGTTCCTTCAGCCGTCCCCGTGCCTGCTGGAAAGGTGCAGCCGTGGTCATGGTGCGTCCTTTCTGAGGCTGTCCAGCTGCTCGGGGAGAGCCTGTGCCCAGTGGGTGATGGACCCTGCCCCCAGACAGAGGACATAGTCACCCGGCACGGCCACGTCGGCGATGACGCTGGCCAGATCATCCGGCGAGGCGAGGGACAGGACATGGCGGTGCCCACGGTCCCGCAGCCCTTCGACGAGCTGATCCCGTCCGATGCCCTCGATCGGGTTTTCTCCGGCGGCATAAACGTCCGCCACGATGACGGTGTCCGCATCATTCATGCAGGTGCAGAAATCATTGAACAGTGCACTGAGGCGGGAATAGCGGTGCGGCTGGATGACGGCAATGACATGCCCGGCACCGGCCTGCCGGGCCGCTTTCAGCACGGCGGCGATCTCGACGGGATGATGGCCGTAATCATCAATGATCTTCACGTCATTCCATGTGCCGGTCAGGGTGAAGCGACGCTGCACGCCCCGGAAGCCGCCAAGCGCATCGGCGATGACATGATCGGGGATTTCCATTTCCTGCGCCACGGCGATGGCCGCCACGGCATTGAGGACATTGTGGTGCCCGAACATGGGCAGATGGAACGGTCCGGCCAGACGCTGGCTGCTGGTTGTCCGGTCCGTGATGGTGACGCTGAAGGTCACGCCCTGGCTGTCCGTGCCGGTGATTTCCGCCCGGACATCCGCCTGCGGGCTGAAACCATAGGTGACGACACGGTGATCGGAGAGCTGGGGGATCATCTGTTGCACCCGGGGATGATCCACGCAAAGGACGGCGAAGCCGTAGAAGGGAATGTTGGAGACGAACTGCCGGTATCCGGCCTCCATCGCCTCATCGGAGCCCCAGTGATCCAGATGCTCGGGGTCCATGTTGGTGACGACGGCAATGATGGCGGGAAGACGGAGGAAGGAGCCGTCGCTCTCGTCCGCTTCCACGACCATCCAGTCTCCGGACCCCATGCGGGTATTCGTTCCGTAGGCCTCGATGATGCCACCATTGATGACGGTCGGGTCCAGCTTGGCCTGTTCCAGCACGCAGGCCACGAGGCTGGTCGTGGTGGTCTTGCCGTGAGTCCCCCCGATGGCCACGGCCCAGCGCAGGCGCATCAGCTCCGCCAGCATCTCCGCCCGCCGGACGACAGGGATGAGCCGGGCACGGGCGGCCATGACCTCCGGATTGTCCCGTTTTACGGCGGTGGAGATGACGACGACCCGTGCTTCCCCCAGATTGGTCTCATCATGGCCGATATGAACGTGGATGCCTGATTTCCGCAGACGCTTCACGTTGGCATTCTCGGCAATGTCGGACCCCTGAACCTTGTAGCCGAGCATGTGCAGCACCTCGGCAATGCCGGACATGCCGATGCCGCCAATGCCAACGAAGTGGATCAGGCCAAGATTGAGGGGTAATGCACGCATCAGGGAGAACTCCGGCTGTGGATGGAGGGAATGGGGAGCGGATGGATCAGGCTTCGATGGAGGCTTCGACCAGATCGGCCAGCCGTTCGGCGGCACGGCGTTGCTGGAGATTGTGTGCCCCTTCGGCAGCCCGGGTCAGCTCCTCGGGATGGGTGAGGAGGTGGACCAGATGTCTGCACAGGGATTCCGGCGAGAAGTCACGCTGGCGGACCATCCAGCCGCCACCGGCCCGCTCCATGGCCTGGGCGTTCACGCCCTGCTCGTCGGAGGCTGCGATGGGCAGGGGCACGAGAATGGAGGGTCGCCCGATCATGGCCAGCTCGGCAACGGAGGAGCCACCGGCCCGCCCGATGACGAGATGGGCCTTTTCCAGCTCTCCGGCCACATCATCAATGAAAGGGGTCACGGTGGCCGTGATGCCGACCTGCTGGTAGATGCCGGAGAGGACGGGAACCATGTCCTCATGGGCTTGCTGGGTCACATGCAGGCGGACCCGTATGTGCTGGGGCAGGTTGCAGAGGGCCTGAGGCACGACGGAGCTGAAAATCTGAGCACCGAGGGATCCGCCCCAGACAAGCAGGTTGATGGGGCCGGTGTGGTTGTACATGTCCGGGGCCGTGTAGCCCGCATCGGCCAGGGCTTCGATGGCGGGGCGGACCGGCATCCCGGTCTGCACCACCCTGTGGCTTTTCGGCAGGCGGGCCACCCTGGGATAGGACGTGGCGATCGCATCGCTGAAACGGGCCAGAAGGGCGTTGGCCTGCCCGAGGATGGCATTGCCCTCATGGATGATGAGGGCGGGCTTGTGGCCCAGTTTCAGGCGGCTGCTCAGCAGGGGGACTGATGGATAGCCACCGAAGCCGACAACGGCGGCAGGCTGATACCGTTTCATGATCTGGCGGGCACCGAGGGTACTCCAGCCGAGCTGGGCCAGGCTCCTCAGCCTGTCGACGGGTTTCTTGCCGACCACACCACTGCCCTTGAGGACGAAACGGGGACTGAACGCGAACGCACCCGTGTCTGCCCGGGTGTTGCGGGCATCCGTGATGAGGATGGTCTGGTGTCCACGACGTTGCAGTTCGGCACCCAGTGCCTCGGCCGGGAAGAAATGGCCACCCGTGCCGCCGGCGGCGATGATGATGGATGCGTGTTTCATTACTCAGTGATCCTTATGGAGTGATCTGGTCAGGGGCCGGGCTGTTTCAGCAGAGGAGGAAGGAGGAGTAAATAGGCCACCTTCCACACGATGGCGGGTCAGGGCGAGGGCCATGCCGATGGTCAGGGCCACGGAGATGGCCGAGCTGCCCCCGTAGGAGATGAAGGGCAGCGTCATGCCCTTGGTGGGGATCAGATGGAGGGACGACCCCATGTTGACGAAGGCCTGAAGGCCGAACCCGGTGATCAGTCCGCTTGTCGAGAGGATGACATAGGGATTTTTCTCTTCCAGCAGGCGGTTGAGGGTGGAGAAAACCAGCACGGTGAACACGGCGATGATGAACAGGCACATCACGAAGCCATATTCCTCTCCCGCCACCGAAAAGACGAAGTCGGCATGGGCATCGGGCAGCAGGTCCTTCACCCGTCCTTCACCCGGCCCCCGGCCCAGAAGCCCCCCGTTGCCAAAGGCCCGCATGGAGGTGTCGATCTGATAATGGTCCCCCACATCGGGATGCAGGAAGCGTTGCACGCGGGAATGGACATGGTCGAACACCAGATAGGCCACGCCGAACGCACCCATCGCCGCGGTGACGAGCATCCCGAAAAAGACGACGGGCAGGCCGTCGATGAAAAGCTGGGTGATGAACACCATGCTGATGACCGAGAGCATCCCGATGTCGGGCTGGGCCTGAAGCAGGGCGGCAATGACGACATAGACCCCGCAGGCCACCAGCCGACCGGGGAACCTCCAGCCATTGGCGAGCCTCAGCGTGTGGCGGAGGCTCAGCAGCAGGCCGGTCACGACGGCGAAGCAGGGCTTCAGGAATTCGGAGGGCTGGACGGACATGAGGGGCAGGGCGATCCAGCGTCTGGCTCCCTTGATCTCCATGCCGTGGACAAGGGTCATGAAGGTGGCCCCCAGGGCCACGATGCCGCCCATGACGGCAATCCGCCCGATCATGCGGGGGGTGAGCCGGGATGTCAGGACGACGACCGAACCGGCAAGGGCCAGAAAGACCACCTGCTTGAGGATGAACATGTTCCGGGAGGCCCCGATGCGGTGCGCCACGGCAGGGCTGGCGGCCAGCATGAGGATGTAGCCCAGGGCGATCAGAATGCCCACGCAGCTCAGGCTGACACGGTCGAGACTGCGCCACCACTGGGCTTTCCGGGAGCTGTCGGAACGGTCTGCGAGGGCCATCAGCAGGATTCCTCCGCTTGGAGACTGCGGGCGAGTGTGGCAAAGGCCGTTCCCCGCTCCTCAAAGTTGCGGAACTGGTCGAAACTGGCACAGGCCGGAGACAGCAGGACAGGCAGGGCCTCCTGCGTCCGGGCGAAGGCCCAGGCGGCCCGCACGGCCTGTTCCAGCGTTCCGCTCATTTCGAAGGGTACATCGTGGGCTTCCAGCGTCTCGGCCAGGAGGGGAGCATCCTTCCCGATGAGAAAGGCCTGGCGGACGTGACCGAAGAGAGGAGCAAGGCTGGCTATGCCGCCTTCCTTGGCAACCCCTCCGGCGATCCACAGGCTCCGGGGAAAGGCCCGCAGTGCATGGAAGCTGGCTTCGGCGTTCGTGGCCTTGCTGTCATTGATGAAGCTGATGCCATCGACCTGCGCCACGAGCTGGAGACGATGGTCCAGCCCGGTGAAGCTTCTGATGCCCCGGGCGATCTGCTCCTCTGAGAGGCCGAGGTGGCGGGCGATGGCCCGGCAGGTCTCGATGTTCTGGGCATTGTGCTGTCCGGGCAGAAAGGGCGCATCCTCTTCTGGAACAGGCTGGGTGATGGACAGTGTCCGTACCGTCACGCCCTGCCGTTCAAGCCGCTGGTGCAGTCCGTCCGTCCAGGCGGCCTTTTCGCCCAGAATGGCGAGATCGCCTGCGGTCATGTTGTCAAAGACGTGCGCCTTGGCGTCCAGATAGCCCTGCATGGAGCCGTGCCGGTCCAGATGGTCTGGCGTCAGGTTGAGCAGGGCTGCGGCACAGGCGTGATAGCCCTTCAGCCGTTCCAGCATGTAGGACGACATTTCGATGACATAGACGCCATCATCCCCCAGAGCTGGCAGGGCTAGGGAGGCCGTGCCGAAATTGCCGCCACAGCAGGCGGGAATGCCTACCTGTGTGAGGATGTGGGTCAGCAGGGCCGTGGTCGTCGATTTCCCGTTCGTGCCCGTGATGGAGACGAACCGTGCCCGTGATCCTGCCCTGCGGACCACCTGCCAGAGCAGCTCCGCATCCGAGAGGATGGGCACATGCTGCTGCCGTGCCAGAAGGGCGGCAGCATGTGGCTGGGGCAGATGATGCGGGATGCCCGGAGAGAGGATCAGGGCTTCCATGCCGGTGAGATCGGCAAGGGGGGCGAGGGTCAGGCGGGGATGTGAGGATAGGGGAGCCGGAAGCTCCGGCCTGCTGTCATCCCAGGCCTGTACGGTTGCTCCCATGTCCAGCAGGGCCTGCACGACGGCAGCCCCGTTGCGGCCCAGACCGCAGACGGCAAAACGTTGCCCGGCGAGAAGGGTGGCGGGCCATGTCGGACGGGGGGAAGGGAAGGCTGCGTCCGTCATCAGCGCAGCTTCAGCGTGGCCAGGCCACACAGTCCCAGAATGATGGCGACGATCCAGAACCGGACGACGATTTTCGGCTCCTGCCAGCCCATCTTCTCAAAATGGTGATGCAGGGGGGCCATGAGGAAGATGCGTTTCCCGGTCCGGCGGAACCAGAAGACCTGGATGATGACGGAGACGGTCTCCACCACGAACAGCCCGCCCACGAGGCAGAGGACCAGCTCATGCTTCACGGCTACGGCCACGGCCCCCAGGGCACCGCCCAGTGCCAGAGACCCGGTATCCCCCATGAAGACTTCCGCAGGAGGCGCATTGAACCAGAGGAAGCCCAGTCCGGCCCCGATCAGGGCTGCACAGAATATGCTGAGTTCTCCCGTGCCGGGGACGTGGTGCAGCTGGAGATAGTCGGCAAAGACATGATTGCCGACCAGATAGGCGATCAGGGCGAAGACGAGGGCGGCAATGATGGAAGGCACCGTGGCCAGTCCGTCCAGCCCGTCCGTCAGGTTCACGGCATTGCCGAACCCCGTGATGGTCATCATGGCGAAGAGCGGAAAGATGTAGCCCAGATGCAGCACGAAGGTCTTTGCAAAGGGAAAGGCCACGGCGTTGCGCAGGTCCGGCGGTGTCATGGCCTCCATGGCAATCCCTGCGAGGCAGGAGATCAGGAACTCTCCACCCAGCCGGAGTTTCTTGGACACGCCCCGGCTGTTGCCCTTGGCCAGCTTGAGATAGTCATCCGCAAAGCCGATGGCTCCGAACCCCAGCGTCGTCAGCAGGACCGCCCAGATGAAACCGTCATACAGGTCCGCCCAGAGCAGGGTGGAGAGTGTCAGGGAGAACAGGATGAGGCCGCCGCCCATGGTGGGGGTACCGGCCTTCTCCAGTATGTGCCGCTCCGGCCCGAGGGCACGGATGGGCTGGCCCTGCCGCTGGATGCGCTTGAGCTGGGCGATGAAAGGCTTGCCGAGCAACAGGGAGATCACCAGTGCCGTCAGGCAAGCGCATCCGGCCCGGAAGGTCATGTAATGCAGCAGGTTGAGAAGGCCGCCGTGGGAAGAGGAAGGTGCAGCAAGAAGATTGAAGAGCATCAGGCGGACTCTGGGGCGTGGGGTGTTGTGGGTACAGGCTGCTCCAGCAGAGCAATGAGGGCACGCATATTACTGCCCAGGCTTCCCTTCACGAGTAGCACGTCTCCGTCCTGAAGGGCGGGGCGCAGCAGGGAGGCAAGCTGGGCTGAGGTTTCAGCATATCCTCCCTGTAGGGAACGAGGAAGGGCCTCGTAAAGGGATTTCATGTGCGAACCGCAGCAGAACGTTAGAATGTCATGCTCTGTTAACGGCCCTGCCAGGGCACGGTGTTCGGCATCGGCAAACTGGCCCAGTTCCCTTATGTCACCCAGGGCGGCCAGATGGCGTCTGGCGGGCATGAGGGCCATCGTTTCTATGGCGGCGCATATGCTGGGGCCGGAGGCATTGTAGCTTTCATCCAGCAGGGTGACGTTGCCGGGCAGCAGGCGTTGCTGGCCCCGTCCGGCTTCCGGCCGGAAATGGCACAGGGCTTCGGCTCCGGCTTTCGGGTCCAGCCCCAGTGCGGCGATGGCACCAAGGGCCAGTGCGGCGTTGCGGGCCAGATGGGGACCGGGGGCCGTCAGCTCCACGTCGGTGTCGCCCCGTGGCGTGGTCAGATGGAACCGGCTGCCTTCTGCCGTGCAGGCCAGTCCGGTCATCCGGATGGCGGAGCTGTCTGCCGTTCCGGCCTGCCAGAGCGGGACACCCTCCGGCAGGGCCTCGTTCAGGAGGGCAAGACCCTGCGGAGCCTCCGGGCAGAGAGCGATGCCGGATGACGGGAGGACGGCGAACAGCGTGGCCTTTTCCTTCGCAATGGCGTCGATGCTGCCCATGTGGCCCAGATGGGCGTTGCCGATGGTGGAGATGATGCCGATGTCCGGGCGTATCTGGGCGGCGAGCGGGGCGATCTCGCCGGGATGGTTCATGCCCACCTCACTGATGCAGAAGGCGGCTTCCTCTGGCAGGCGGGCGAGCGTCAGCGGGACGCCCCAGTGGTTGTTGAAGGACGCCACGGAGGCATGGACCTGTCCGTAGGGTGCAAGGGCCGTGGCCAGCATGTTCTTGGTGGTCGTCTTGCCCACGCTGCCGGTAACGGCGATGACCCTGCCGCCGAACCGTGACCGCCTGTGGCGACCCAGAGCCTCCAGGGCCTGCATGGTGTCATCGACCTTCAGCAGGCGGGGATCATCCGTCAGGCCCGCCGTGCTGATGGCGGCCTCATCATGGGCCATCACGCAGCTGGCCCCGGCCTCCAGGGCCTGCCCCAGATAGCGGTGACCGTCTGAATTATGGCCGATCAGGGCGATGAAGAGGTCACCGGTTTTCAGGGTACGGGTGTCGATGCAGACGCCGTGGACCTTTACGTCACCGGCAAGCTGCCCTCCCGTGGCGGCCTGAAGGTCCTTGCGGGTCCAGAGGATGGTCGTGTCGGACATCAGGCAAGTTCCCTGGCCAGTGTGGCCGTGATGGTACGGTCATCGAACGGATGCGTCTCGCCACCGATGATCTGGCCCGTTTCATGGCCTTTCCCGGCGACAAGCAGGACATCGCCTTCCTTCAGACCTTCCAGAGCGGTACGGATGGCCTGGCGACGGTCGCCAATTTCTTTCGCCTGCGGGGCCGTGGCGAGGATTTCAGCCCGGATGGTGGCCGGGTCCTCGCTGCGGGGGTTGTCGTCGGTGACGATGACCTCATCGGCCAGATGGGCGGCGATCTGTCCCATGAGAGGACGTTTGCCCCTGTCGCGGTCCCCCCCCGCACCGAAGACCACGACCAGCCGCCCGCTGGCATGGGGGCGCAGGCTGAGCAGGACGTGCTCCAGCGCATCCGGCGTGTGGGCATAATCCACGTAGGCGCAGGCTCCGTTCGGCAGGTGGGCCACAGGCTCGCAGCGGCCGGGCACGCCCTTCAGTCGTGGCAGCAGGGCGATGACGGATTCGGCGTCGTCATCATGGTCCCAGCAGAGGGCCGCCGCCAGCAGGGCGTTTTCTGCCTGAAAACGGCCCGGGAGTGGAAAATGGAGTGACGGCAGCGTTCGCCCATGCAGCTGGAGTGTCAGGTCCATCCCCTGAGGGGTCGGGGTGGCCTCGACGATGCGGATGGTCTCGCCTGTCGTGCCGACCGTGCGGAGGTCCAGTCTGCGGCGTGCGGCAATGTCACGGAGAGCCTTGCTGCTTTCGGCATCCATGTCGCTGTTGATGACGGCACGGCCACCCTCGGGCAGCAGGTCCTCGAACAGATGCAGCTTGGCGTGGCGGTAGGCCTCCAGCGTATGGTGATAGTCGAGATGGTCCCGCGTGAGGTTGGAGAAGGCGGCGGCCGTGATGGCAACGCCATCCAGCCGGTGCTGCTGGAGCCCGTGAGAGGAAGCCTCCAGGGCAACATGGCTGACGCCACGGGCCTTCAGGGCCGCCAGGGTGTTGGCAAGGGTGACGGCATCCGGTGTGGTCAGCGAGGGGAGCGGGGGCAGTTCCACGTCACTGATGAGCCCCAGCGTGCCGAGGCTAGCGGCTTCCTCATGGCGCAGCTGGTGGAGCTGACGGAGGAAGTCTGCCGTGCTGCTCTTGCCGTTCGTTCCCGTGATGGCGGCGATGTGCTCCGGCTGTGGCCCGGCCAGCAGGGCTGCGGTCCGGGCGAGGAAACGGGCCGGATCAGGCAGGGTGATGATGAGGGCCGTGTGGCCGTTCTCGCTCTGTTCTGCTGGCCGGTGCTCGCCCGGCGTTTCGTCCAGCACGATGGCGGCAGCCCCTTGGGCGATGGCCAGGGGGATGAACTGCCGTCCGTCCTGTTTCGTGCCTTTCAGGGCCACGAAAAGGCAGCCCTTTTCCGCTTTCCGGCTGTCGGCGGTGATGCTGGAGATGTCCGGGTCACTGACGAGGTTCTGGGAAAGGCCGTGATGGCGGAGCAGGGAGGAGAGTTTCATGAGAGATGCCTTCATGATGGGGGCAGTGCGTGGTCGGCGTCAGTGGGCGTGGTGGGCCCCGTGTCTGGCGGCCAGACGGTTGACGGTGGCCGCTCCGGGGTCATTCCCCGGGCCAAGCGGATGACGGACCCCGGCGGGCACGGCTGGCGTGAGGGCCAGGGCAAGCTGGTCGTCCACCTGCTGCGCCCTGTTCTGGTCCATGGGGAAGAGGCCCAGCATGGGGGCCGTCCGTGTCACGATCCGGGAGAAGGTCGGGGCGGCGATCCACCCGGCGGTCGTCCAGCCATGTGTTTCTGCTGTTCCCTGTGGCGCATCAAGCATGACATAGAGGGCATACTTGGGGTCATTCATGGGGAACATGCCGGTAAAGGCCGTGATGTTGACATGTTTCAGGTATCCGCCATGCGCTCCGATCTTTTCAGCCGTACCCGTTTTTCCGCCCACGAGATAGCCGGGACTTTCGGCTTTCTTGCCGATCCCCTTGGTGACGACAAGCCTCAGGATGCGCCGCAGCAGGCTGGATGTCTCGGTGGAGATGAGGTGCGGGCCTTTCTGGTCCTCGGCCATGACGACATCATCATTGAGATGCTCGCGGGCCAGAAGGGTGGGCGTGACCAGATAGCCGCCATTGCCCGTACAGGCCGTGCCCCGGACAATGGCCAGGGGTGATTCCGCTATGCCGTGCCCGAAACCGACGGTCATGACGGTGGTTTCACCCCAGTTCTTGAGAGACGGCACCAGCGGACGCCCGGCCTCGGGCAGCTCGACCGGGACACGGTCCAGAAATCCCATGTTTTTCAGCCACTCATGCTGGCGGTCCTTGCCGACATCGAGGGCGATATGGGCCGAGGCCGGGTTGGAGGAATAGGCCATGACGGAAGGCAGGGCCAGCCACGGGGCGAAATGGTCCGTCTTCAGGTCGGAAATCGTGAAGCGGCCGACATGGATGGGCGTGGTGGAGAACTGGTCCCACGGATGGGCCACCTTCAGCTGGAGGGCCATGGCGGCCGTCTGGAGCTTGAAGGTGGAGCCTGGCTCATACATGCCCGTCACGGCCCGGTTGAAGCGGGCGTCGTCATCGGCATGGGCAAAATTGTTGGCGTCGTAGTCCGGCAGGCTGACCATGGCCAGGATTTCGCCGGTATGGACATCCATCAGGATGGCGGAGGCTCCGATGGCCCGGAAGCGCAGTTTCGCCTCGTTGAGTTCATCCCGGACGGCCGCCTGGACACGGGCGTCGATGGAGAGGCGGAGGGGCGTATGATCCTGCATGAGACGCTGGTTGAAGAATTTCTCCACACCGGCGATCCCCCGGTTGTCGATGTCCACGCCGCCGAGTATCTGGGCGGCGACATTTCCCAGCGGATAGTGCCGCTGCTCGCCATTCTCGAAATAGAGGCCGGGAATGCCCAGATTGTTGATGGCCAGCTCGTCCGTCGGGGCGATGTTGCGGGCGATGTAGACGAACTGCTTCTTCTGTCCCAGCCGTCTCACGGTTTCAGGCATGTTGAGGGTGGGCAGGATCGTGTGGAGTTTTTTTGCCACGTCCTCCGGTTCGATGATTTCCATGGGATTGGCATAGACCTGCACGACGGGCAGGGAGAGTGCCAGAGGCTGTCCGTTGCGGTCCACGATGCTGGCCCGCCTGATGTTGGGCAGCACGAACCCGTTGCCCGCCATGGCCTTGGGGTCAGGGTGAGGGATTTCGGGGATGGAGCTGCCGACCTGGTTCGGCAGCGGAGCCATGGGGGCCAGTATGGTGGCAAAAAGCGCCTTGAGTGCCACGCCGCCATACAGGAAGAGGAACCCCATTCCCAGATAGACGAGCCGGTTCCGGCTTTTTTCCAGCCAGCTCATGGGGTTTTCCCTGCGCTCATCCCACCAGCTCCTGAGGCGCAGGAAGAGGCGCATCAGGAAAAAACGTCGTTCTGCTGTCCCGGTCTTGTGGTCAGGTTGTGTTCGTCTGGTCGTGCGGGACGGTCTGAAAGCCATGGGGCGTGGGCTCGGAAGGAATGAAGGGTGAAGACGGGCAGGGACTGCCCGCAGGTCAGTCCGTCAGCGGAACAGGCGGAGGAAGGGGAGCCGGGTCATCCGATGGTACCGAAGCCGTGTGGATTCCCCCCATGTGGCCGTGTCTGGCCGCTGCATGTACGGGGTGCCAGGCGACATCTTCCGTCGGTTCGTTATGGGCATGGACGGATGCCGGACGGACCTTCCTGTGGGCAGGGACCGATACGGTGTCAGCACCGTGGACGTGATGCAGGGTCGGGGTGCTGCTGCCCTGTTCGCTCAGGAGGGCCAGGCTCTGCTCCAGCTGCCGGTCCGCATCGCCATTGCTTTCACTGTGGGTGCGGGAGCGGGAAAGCCTGTGTTCCGTTGGCTCCGCACTGGCCACGGCTTCATGAGGCGGGTGGATGGCAGGAGGGGCGACCTGCTGGTGTGCCGTGGCTGTCAGGGCGGCCAGTTCCTTCTGGGCCTGCCCCCGTCTCGGTGACATGGGGATGATGCGGCGGTCGATGGCGGGCAGCCGTTTCTGAAGGTCCGTCAGCTGGACGAACTGCGTGGGTTCAACCTGGCTCATGTCCGGCAGGACACGCTGGGCGAGCGCACTTAGCCGGTCCGGCTGGTTGAGGAGTGCCCACTGGGTGCGCAGGATGGCGGTCTGCTGCTGGACGCGGCGTGTGTCCTCGATGGTTTTCCTGATGTCTTGGTTCAGGACAAGGGTCTCGTGCTTCTTCGTGTAGAGGAAGAGACCGGAACCGGCTGCCATGGCAGCACAGAAGAGGGTGACGAAACGGATCATGAGGAAGCTCCATTGGCAGGCAGGCGTCGCAGGGCACGCAGGCGGGCACTGCGGGAGCGGGGGTTGAGCTGCAGTTCGTGTTCAGCCGGGGTGCGGGGGCGTGTATGCAGAAGCTCGAAGGCCGGACGCTCCGACTTCTGCATGGAGAGAGGCGTATGGCGGGACGGGCCGGCCATGCGGCCAGCCAGCCGTGCGAGGGCACGTTTCGTCATCCTGTCTTCCAGAGAATGGAAGGTGACGATGCAGAAGACGCCGCCCGGGGCCAGCAGGTCCGGTGCGGCCTCCAGCGTGCGTTCCAGTTCTCCGAGTTCATCATTCACGGCGATGCGGATGGCCTGGAAGCTGCGGGTGGCCGGGTCGAAATTCGGGCGTTCCTTGGGGACGGCACTGCGGATGATCTCGGCCAGCTGTCCCGTCGTCTGTATGGGGCCGCTCTGGCGGGCATCGACGATGGCCCGGGCGACACGGCGGGAGCGGCGTTCTTCCCCGTAATGATACAGGATGTCGGCCAGAACCTCTTCCTTTTCCCCGTTGACGATATCGGCGGCACTCAGGCCGTCGGTGCTCATGCGCATGTCCAGGGGACCGTCATGACGGAAGGAAAAACCCCGTTCCTCCTGATCCAGCTGGAAGGAGGACACGCCGAGGTCCAGGACGATGCCATTGAAGGGGCCGACATGGCCGACAAGTTCCTTCATGGCACTGAAGGTGCCCTGATGGAGATGGAGCCGCCCCTCGGAGGCCGTGACGAGGGCCTGCCCGCGCCGGATGGCGTCTGGGTCCCGGTCGATGGCATGGACCGTGCAGTCCGTGGAGCGCAGCAGGGCACGGCTGTAGCCACCGCCACCAAAGGTGCCATCCAGATACACGCCACCTGCCTGCGGGTTCATGGTTTCCAGAACTTCCGGCAGCATGACAGGGAAGTGGCCTTCCTGCCGTACTTCCTCAGCAATCTGATAGACGTTGTTCATGGGGTCGGAACCTCCCGGGAGGTGGAACTCTTGCGGCGGCCGAGGTCCCTCGTGCGGCTGCGGGCCTGCTGCCTGCGTTCTTCAGCCAGGGCGGGGTTCCAGATCTGGAAAACCCGGCCCAGACCCATGAAGCTGACGTCGCCGTCCAGCCCTGCATGGTCCTTCAGGTTCCTGGGCAGGCTGACCCGTCCTTCCTTGTCGCAGTCCAGCGGGTAGGCATCGGCGTAAAGGCTCGTGGCCAGATCGTCATGATCCTCGGAGAAAGGATCATACTCATCCAGTGCTCCCGAAAAGGCAAAAAAGGCCGAGGCCGACCATCCCTCAAGACAGTCATGAAGATGGGAAGGCCTGATGATCATCAGGGCCTCTCCCGGACGGGCCTGATCTTTCAGGACGGCACGGAACGGGGAGGGGATGGAAATGCGCCCCTTGGCATCAATACGGCTGGCGTGGGTTCCGAGAAACATGGACATGATTTTTGAAAGTTCCCCTCCCTGCCTGCTGGTGAAATTGATGCCGTACCCCTATTGTGGGATTTCATGGGGTATCATGGGATTTTATGGGACGTCAAAGTTTTATTGCGAAAAATGGCTGAAAGTCTGGTTTTTATTGTAGAGGGACAGAAAGCATTAGATGGATTTTAATATAATATTTAAAAATACTTAATAATATTTTCAGTATGGGAGGTAATGGCGCAGGGCCGGGATGGTACATCCCGACGGTGGGCAAGATCTGTTCTTCAGGAACTGTAGGGAAGGAACGTCATGGAGGATGGTTTTTCCATGATCTGACAAGGCTTTTATGGGGAAGTAAATACAGGAGAAGGGCCAGATGGTCTGTAAGCCGGGTTCTGTCCTGCCTCATGATTTCGTGAGGCGGGGCGATCATTCCTCTGGGATGTATTTTACAATACACCTCACGCAACCAACCCGAATGACAGGGCAGGACCCCTCAGCCATGATCTGGCTTGTCATTCCTATTCGGTCTTGCTCCCGGTGGGGTTTACCATGACCGCCGCTGTTGCCAGCCGCGCGGTGCGCTCTTACCGCACCGTTTCACCCTTGTCCGCACCGTCTCCCACGGGGGAGGCGGCAGGCGGACGGTCTCGTTTCTGTGGCACTGTCCCTGGGGTCACCCCCGCCGGCCGTTAGCCGGCACCGTCTTCCTGTGGAGCCCGGACTTTCCTCCATGTTCCCGGGGGAACACGGCGATCGCCCGACCATCTGGCTGGGGTGCTTATGCCTGCCCGTTCGGGGCGGGTCAAGCGGCGGAACAGGCGGGTCTGCCCGTCAGGGCGTGAGGGGGTGATACATGTCGGGTGAGCTGGCATCCGTCAGGATGCTCTGGCCCGCACGGTCCACCCGGACATGGAAGAGAAGTTCTGCCGAGGGTTTGTCTCCGGGACAGCCGTTCCCATGCCGTCCCAGGACGTCGATCGTGGGGGTGTTCACGCTGCCATCACCATTGACGACCATGACGAGACAGCGTCTGGGCATGGTCGTCAGCCCCTTGCGGGTGATGATGGTGCGCAGATGTTCCACGAGGGCGGTGTTGTCGAACCAGCTCAGCTTGCTGAAGGTGAACTGGTCATAAAGATTGTCCAGCACGCCCGTCCTGACAAACAGGAACATGAGCAGGAAGGCTGGCACGACCACGATGAGACGGCGGATGATGTGCTGTTTCAGCGACCGTGGGGGGCGTGGGCGGCGGCGGCCCAGCCGGGGCGGAGTGGCGGGTTCTGTCATGACGGGTCTGCCTCGGGTGGAATGGGGTGGATGGGTGGACAGGCAAAACCGCCCTGCCGGAAGGGACAGGGCGGTTTGCGAGGTCCTGATGGCAGGGGCGGCCAGCCGGTCTCCTGCTGCCGGGCATGGGGACAGGATCAGTCCGCCATGTCCTCATGCCAGGCATCGCCTGTCGTGGCGATGAAGCGGCGGGCTTCCTCCGGTCCGTAGGAACCGGCAGGGTAATGGGCCATCGGGGCCTTGTTGGCAGCCCAGGCCTTCAGTGTCGGCTCGACCCAGGCCCATGCGGCCTCCACCTCGTCCCGGCGGATGAAGAGGGCCGGATAGCCACGGACGGCATCCAGCATAAGGCGTTCATAGGAATCAGGGATGAGGGAGCCGTCGGCCGGGGCGAATTTTCCGTCCATCGTGCCATGCTGGAGATCGAATCCGGCGGCGGCAGGATTCTTGACATTCAGGGCCAGCCCGAACCCTTCATCAGGCTGGAGGCGGATCACCAGACGGTCGGAGGTTGCGGATGTGCGGAACAGGGAGGAGGCGGACTTCCTGAAGGTCACGATGACCTCGCTCACCTTTCTGGTCGAACGCTTGGCCGTGCGGATGTAGAAGGGAACATCCTTCCAGCGTGGTGTGTCGACATAGGCCCGCATGACGGCATAGGTCTCGGTGTTGCTGTCGTCGCCCAGCTCTTCCAGATAGCCCGGCACGGGCTTGCCCTTCAGCTCGCCCTTGACGTACTGGGCACGGACCGTCTCGCTGGCCACCTTCTCCTCGGGGATGGGGCGCAGGGCCTTGAGGACGTTCACCTTGGCATCACGGACGGAATCGGCCTCCAGATCGGCCGGGGCCTCCATGGCGCAGAGGCTGAGGACCTGGAGCAGATGGTTCTGGATCATGTCCCGCAGGGCACCGGACGTGTCATAATAGGAGGCACGGCCTTCCACGCCCACGGTCTCGGCAGCGGTGATCTGGATGCTCTGGATGTGTTCGGCAGACCAGACGGCGTTGAAGATCGGGTTGGCGAAGCGCAGGGCGATGATGTCCTGCACGGTCTCCTTGCCCAGATAGTGGTCGATGCGGAAAATCTGGTTTTCCTCGAAGAAGCGGCTCACACCGTCATTGATGGCCCTGGCGGAGGCACTGTCCGTGCCGATCGGCTTTTCCAGCACGACACGGGACTGCGGGGTGATGAAGCCGAAGCGGTGGAGGTTCTCGCTGATGGCCTCGAAGAGCTGGGGGGCCGTGGAATAGTAGAAGACACGGATGCGATCGGCCGGTGACTGGTCCAGGACGGCCTTCAGGTCGTCCCAGTTATGGTCGCTCTTCGTGCCGTCCAGCGTGACGTAGTGGACCTTTTGGAGGAAACGTTCGATCAGGGCATCATCCCTGTGCTCGGCGGGCAGGAAAGTTTCCAGAGCCTCACGGGCACGGGCGACGTACTCCTCACGGGACAGGGAAGACCGTGCGGTCCCGATGATCCGGGCCTCTTCCGGAACATGTCCAACACGGAGCTGGTTGTAGAGGGCCGGGAGAAGTTTGCGCATCGTCAGATCGCCCGTGGCGCCGAAGATGACGTAGTCAAACGGTGCGGTCTGCTGAGAGTGTGCCATGATGAGGCGTACCTTTCCTGTCTGGAAACTTCGGGGAGGCAGAATTCTGTCTCTTGTCTTGTTTCTGCCCTTATTTTAGAGCCTGTTTCTTGTCCCGTTCAAGCCATAACGGCGGGATTAGGGACCGGAGAGGGTGGAAATGTTTTTCTCCGGACTGGCGTGATGGTGGAAAGCATGGCCGTCCGCCCGTGGCAGGGGGTGGAGGACAGATTTTCTACCGGTCCGTAACGTCGTGTTCACATTCGTGTTCCGTCGATTTTCCGGCTTTTCTGAGAGAAAGGGCACGGTCCGCCGCTTCTGCCGGACGGGGGATGGGATGGTCCTTTTCCGGGATGGTATTGACCGTGATGGCGAGGGAGCGATAAGCCGCCCTGAGGTGTCAGTGTCTGAGCAGAGTTTAGGAGTATGTATGGATATGGGAAGTGGTGACGAGGGTGCCGTGACAGGTGGCATTGCCGTGGATCGGCTGCGGTCCATCATCGACCGTGTCGAGCGTCTGGAAGAGGAACGCAAGGCTCTGGGTGCAGACATCCGTGACGTGTTCCAGGAGGCGAAATCCGCCGGGTTTGACGTCAAGGTCGTCAAGCAGCTGATCAAGCTGCGCAAGCAGGAACCGGCCGAGGTGGAGGAGCAGGAAACGCTGCTGGACATCTACCGCCGCGCCCTGGGCATGTAAGCGGCTTTCCGCTTCCGTTCGGAGGGGGGCCTCTCCCGTGGGCAGATGATACCCGCAGGAGAGGCCCTTTCCGTATCTGCCCGGTCAGTCCGGCAGCTCCCTGTAGGTTCTGCAGGCCTGCTGGAGGACGGTGATGAAATGATGGATGAGCGGAGGCTGTTCTCCCGTACGGATGCCTATGGCCAGCGTGGCATGGGGGGCGGGCCGGGCGATCCTGTGGAACGTGACTCCGCCCGTATGGAGCTGGTGCAGCGACTGCGGCACGATGGAGACGCCCAGCCCTGCCGCCACGAGCGGAATGGTCCCGGCGATCTGGGGGGCCTGCTGGCCGAGGGACGGAGTGACCCCCGCATCCCTGTAGGCGGACAGGATGGCATCGAAGAACCCCGGCCCCAGCTCCCGGGGGAAGATGATGAGCGGTTCCGTGGCCAGCCGGCTGAGATGGAGTTCCGGCACATCGGTGAAGGGGTGCCCCTTGGGCAGGGCGATCAGCGTGGGTTCATCAAGAAGGGGGATGACCTGCACGTTGGCCTGGTCCGGTACGGGAGGGCGCAGGATCGTGATGTCCATGCGGTAGGAGAGAAGGGCCTCACAGAGGGCGGGGGTGTTGCTTTCCTCCAGTGACAGGGTCACGCCCGGGGCGATGTTGCTGAACTGGCGGATGGCGAAGGGAATGCTTGGCAGCAGGGGGACCGCCCCGGCCAGCCCGATGCGGAGATGCCCTTTCTTGCCCTGGGCCAGCCCGTGGGCGTCCTCGATGAACTGGCGGCGGAGATCGAGAATCAGGCGGGCATGGGGGAGAAGGGCCAGTCCGGCCTCCGTCAGGGTGACGCCACGGGGCTGGCGGCGGAAGAGTGACACGCCCAGCGAGCTTTCCAGACGGCGTATCTGCTGGCTGAGGGGAGGCTGCTCCATGCCCAGCTTTTCGGCGGCTTTGGTGATGTTGCCGGTCTCGGCGATGGTGACGAAATAGCGGAAATGTCGGATGTCCATATGCCATATATATTTTATATGGAGATGATGGGAACTATATATTTGTGGGAGCTTTTTCCCTGCCGTACAAAAGGAAGCATTAACAACACAGGGGGCAATATGACTCGACCTTCAGGTGTAAAGCCAAACCGTCTTTTCCAGACATCCACGATGGCCGCGCTGCTGGATGCTGTCTATGACGGTGAGATGACGTTGGGAGAGCTGGTCCAGCATGGTGATTTCGGTCTGGGGACGTTCGATGCCCTGGATGGCGAGATGATCGTGACTGAAGGCGAGGTCCGCCAGTTCCGCTCCGAGGGCATTGCCTCCGGTACCACGGCGGACATGAAGACCCCCTTCGCCTGTGTGACCTATTTCGAGCCGGAAAAGACGGTGACCATCGACCGGCCGATGGGCAAGGAAGAGTTCGAGGAACTCGTGGACGGGCTGATCGACAACCCCAACCTTTTTGGAGCCGTGCGCTTCACGGGTGAGTTTGAGAAGGTCGATACCCGGACCGTGTTCTGCCAGCACAAGCCCTATCCGGGAATGCTCGAGGTCGTGGCCAAGCAGCCGACCTTCAGCATGGAGGAGATCAGCGGCGTGATGCTGGGTTTCCGTACGCCGCCCTACATGCAGGGGATCAATGTGGCGGGGTATCACCTCCATGTCCTCAGCGATGACCGCAAGCATGGCGGCCATGTGACGAATTACCGTGTGAAATCCGGTAAGCTGGAAGTCGCCCGCATGTCCGATCTGGAGATTTCCCTCCCGAAGACGGAGGAGTTTGCCAAGGCCAACCTCCAGCCGGCCGGCCTGCACGAGGCCATCCGCACGGCAGAAGGCGGCTGAGGAGCCGGACCTCCAGCCCGGGACACCGATTACAGATTACACAGGCCCGCCGGTTTCAGGAGCGGGCATGATCAGGAAATCATCATGACACAGAATAAATCCCACAAGGCAGCACAGACAGCCGCTGATCTGATCGTCCGCAACCTTGAGGCCCATGGCGTCGACCATATCGTCGGCATTCCGGGTGCCAAGATCGACCGTCTCTTCGAGGCACTGGAAGACTCGCCCATCCGTACGATCGTTGCCCGTCATGAGCAGAATGCCGTCTTCATGGCCGGGGGCATCGGGCGCATCACGGGACGGGCTGGCGTGGCCATCGCCACGTCTGGTCCGGGCGTGTCCAACCTGACGACCGGTCTGGCCACGGCGACCTCCGAAGGTGATCCGGTCCTGACGATCGGTGGGGCTGTCGGTCGTGCCGACCTGCTGAAGCTGACCCACCAGAGCATGGACACGGTCAGCATGCTGCGTCCGGTGACGAAGTACAGTGCGGAGATCGGTGCTCCGGCCGCAACGTCGGAGGTCATCGGCAATGCATTCCGTGCGGCGGAAAGCCCCCGCCAGGGTGGTGTGTTCGTCAGCGTGCCGATGGACGTGCTGAATTCCGAGATCACGGAAGATTATCCGGTGATGGGCAACCGTAATGCCGTCAAGGCAGGTCCTGCACCGGAGGACGTCATCAAGGAGGCTGCCGCCGCCCTGAAGAAGGCCAAGAAGCCGGTCGTCCTGCTGGGCATGAAGGCCAGCAAGCCGGAGAATGCCGATGCCATCCGTGCTTTCGTCAAGCAGACGAACCTGCCGGTGGTCGGCACCTATCAGGCTGCCGGTGCCGTCTCCAGGGACCTGGTCTCCCGTTTCGGTGGTCGTGTTGGCCTGTTCCACAACCAGTACGGCGATTACCTGCTGGATGAGGCTGATCTGGTCGTGGCCATTGGCTACAACCCGATCGAGTATGATCCGTCCCTCTGGAACAGGAAGTCCACCCGTCCGATCATCAATGTTGATGTCGTTCCGGCCCAGCTGGACAACGCCTTCAACCCTGAGATCGAGCTGATCGGTTCCATCGCCCTGACCGTGCAGCACCTGACCAGGGAGACGGGAGCACTGACATCCGGTGCTGCTCTGGACAAGATTCTGGAAGTCTACCGTGCCTCCCAGAAGGCCGCCTTCGCCAAGGCGAAAAGCTCCCAGCAGGGGATGCTCCATCCGCTCGAGATCATCAAGGTGATGGAAGATTTTGTGGCGCAGGACATCACGATCTGTCTGGACATGGGGTCCTTCCATATCTGGCATGCCCGCTTCCTCGAGGTCTTCCGTGCCCGCCAGATGCTGATCAGCAACGGTCAGCAGACGATGGGCGTGGCCCTGCCGTGGGCCATGTCCGCCAGCATCGTGAATCCGGCCCAGAAGGTCATCTCCGTCTCCGGTGATGGCAGCTTCATGATGTCCTCCATGGACCTTGAGACCGCCGTCCGCCTGAAGAGCAACCTGATCCACATCATCTGGGTGGACCAGCACTTCAACATGGTCCGTATTCAGGAAGAGAAGAAGTACGGGCGTGATGCTGCCGTGGCCTTCGGCCCGATCGACTTTGCTGCTTTTGCCCGTTCTTTTGGCGCCAAGGGCATCAATGTCAACAGCGTTGACAGCCTGAAGGCCGCCCTGCGTGAGGGTATGGAGACCCAGGGACCTGTGGTCATCGCCGTGCCGGTTGATTATGTCGACAATCCTGCCCTGATGAACCCGCTGCCTGAACTGGCCAAGTAAGGCAGGTCATTCATCTGCTTCATGAGCAGGTGGAGGAAGAAAAGGGGCGTCCATGACGCCCCTTTTTTGTCGTGTATAGCTCGTAGATGATAATAATTATCATTCATCATTCCCTGTAGTGGTCTGAAGTGAACTGGATGGCGGACAGTAAACGGTCCCGGTCACGTTTTGTTTTATTGATGTGATGTGGCTGAATTCCTAGAGTGAACCATTATGAAAATAGGTCTTTTTATTCCCTGTTACATTGATGCTTTCTATCCCCAGACGGGTATTGCAACGCTGGAGTTGCTGGAAAAGCTGGGGCAGGAGGCTGAGTATCCCATGGACCAGACCTGCTGCGGTCAGCCCATGGCGAATTCCGGATGCAACCGTGATGCCAAGGAGACGGAAGCTCTCTTCATCCGTAATTTCTCGAAATATGATGTGATCGTCTCTCCATCGGGGAGCTGCGTGCATCATATCCGGGACAATTTTGATGCCATCGAGCAGACGGATGAGGTCCGGCATGTGCGCAAGAACACATATGAGCTTGTCGAGTTCATCCATGATGTTCTGAAGGTGCGTGAATTCCCGTGGGCGGAGTTCCCGCACAAGGTCGGGCTGCATAACAGCTGCGCCACGTTGCGGTCCCTGCGGACGGCCAGCATGTCCGAGCTGGGCGAGCCGTTCTTCTCTAAACCCAAGACCCTTCTTTCCGCCGTGAAGGGCATTTCCTTTGCTGCACCACGACGCCCGGATGAATGCTGCGGCTTTGGTGGCACCTATTCCGTGACGGAAGAGGCCGTCTCTGCCCGCATGGGACTGGACAAGGTGACGGACCATCATGATGCCGGTGCGGAGTATATCGTTTCTGCGGACACGTCCTGCATGATGCACCAGCAGGGCTGTGCCGAGCGCAATGGTGTGCCCATCCGCTTCATCCATATCGCTGAAATCCTGAACGGAGCGAGGGCATGAGCAACAGACCGGTCCCCCACGCCAGACTGGCGGCGGAGTTTCTGAAGGATGAGCCGCACCGCCACTTTCATGATGAACGCCTGTGGGACATGCGCCAGAAGCGTGACGAGCAGATGCACATCATGCCGGAATGGCAGGAGCTGCGGGAGCAGGCATCCCGGCTGAAGGAGCATACGCTGGCCCATCTGCCCCAGTATCTGGAGCAGTTTGAGGAGAATGCCCGCTGCAATGGCATTCACGTTCACTGGGCCAGGGATGGTGCGGAACATAACCGCATCGTGGAGAAGATTCTCAAGGATCACGGCCACTCATCCATCATCAAGAGCAAGTCGATGATTACCGATGAGTGCGAGATGCGGGAGTATCTGGAGCCGAAGGGCGTCAGCGTGACGGAGACGGACCTTGGCGAACGCATCCAGCAGCTGGATAACGAGCTGCCCAGCCATGTGGTCGTTCCGGCTGTCCAGAAACTGACCACGGACGTGGCGAAGACCTTCGCCAGATATTACAATACCGACCCGAACATTGATGACCCGCATGCTCTGGCGGAGGCGCAGCGCAATGCGGCCCGTCCGGTCCTGCTGAGTGGCGATACGGGCATGACGGGAGGCAACTTCCTTGTGGCGGAGACGGGCAGCTTTGTCGTCTGCACCAATGAGGGGAATGCGGACCTCAGTGCCAATCTGCCCAATCTGCACATCGCCACGCTGGGGATTGAACGTCTGGTCCCCCGCATGGCGGACCTTGGCGTGTTCATCCGCCTTCTGTCCCGTAGTGCGCTCGGCTCACCGATCACCCAGTACACGACCCATTTCCGCAGGCCGAAGAAGGGCGGGGAGATGCATGTCATCCTCGTGGATAATGGCCGGTCTGAACGGCTGGGGATGGATGATTTCTGGACCTCACTGAAGTGCATCCGCTGTGGGGCCTGCATGAATACCTGCCCGGTCTATCGCCGGTCAGGTGGACAGTCTTACGGGTCCGTCTATTCCGGGCCGATCGGGGCGATCATTGACCCGACCTTCAACGCCAGAAAATTCAGCACGCTGCCCTTCGCCTCCACGATGAATGGAAGCTGCACCAATGTCTGTCCGGTCAAGATCGACATTCACGAGCAGCTTTATAAATGGCGACGTGTTCTGGCAGAGCGGCACGAAATTCCGTTCGTTAAACGGGAGATCATGAAGATGGCGGGACGGCTGCTGGCCCAGCCGACCATGTACCGTCTGGCCATCAGCGGGACGGAGGTTGCCCTGAAGACCATGCCCCGTTTCGTGCTGTACAATTATCTGAACCCGTGGGGCAAGCATCGTGAGCTACCCCATCCGGTGAAGGAGACATTCCATAGCTGGTACAAGAAGAACCGTCTGAACAGGACGAAGACACAGCGTGAGGAGACACAGGCATGAGCGATGAGACGATGAGTGCCCGTGATGTCATCATGCAACGCCTGAAGGCAAAGAAGTCCCCGCAGGAAGGGGCGTATCCTTTGCCGCCAGTCGTGACATTGGGGGATCAGGATGCCAGCCCGGAACGGTTCGAGGCCAGTCTGGCCCTGATGGGCGGCAGGATGCTTTCCTTGCAGGATGGGGAAGGGATAGAGCAGGCCATCAGGCGTGCGTTCCCGGAGATGCGCAATCTCTGCACCGCCGTACCGGAGGTGGAAGGGACGCTGCGGATTGAAGACCTGGAAACGCACGAACAGGCCGACAAGGTTGATGTTATGGTCGTGCGGGCTGCGTTTGGCGTGGCGGAAACTGGCGGCATTTTCCTGAGTGAGGTGGAATTAAAAGATCATCTGGCTGATGTGCATTTGGCGCAGCATCTGATCGTTCTGCTCTCGAAGAATGAGCTGGTGGGCAACATGCATAATGCCTATCAAGAGCGTTCAGAATTTCGGACGGCGGGCTATGGCGTGTTGATGAGTGGCCCATCTGCCACGGCGGACATTCAGGGCGTTCTTATCCGTGGGGCACAGGGTGTGAGGAGTCTGTCCGTCATCTGGGCCTAATGGCCTCGGAGAATAGGACGCAAAAAGGGCTGTGAGATATGATGTCGCACGGCCCTTTCTATTAGGGGGACTTAGAGACCTTCATTGCGGGAGGCCGTCACACGGTCCTGAAGATGGCGCAGCAGTTCCGGCAGGCCGTCCCGGCTGACGCCGGAAAGCAGATGCACTTCGGTACCAGAGGCAGCCTCCAGGGCGGCCTTTCGCTCCTCGATTTCTTCCGGCAGCAGGGCGTCACATTTGTTCAGGACGAGAACTTCCGGCTTGGCTGCCAGTCCTTCATCATAGGCCTTCAGTTCCTTACGGATCAGCTTCCAGTTCTGGACGCAGTTTTCATCCGTTCCATCAACCAGATGGATCAGGACGGCACAGCGTTCCACATGGCCGAGGAAGCGGTCACCCAGACCTGTTCCTTCGCTTGCCCCTTCAATGAGGCCGGGAATGTCGGCAATGACGAATTCTTCCACGGCATTGAGGCGCACGACGCCAAGCTGTGGATGCAGGGTCGTGAAGGGATAGTCCGCAATCTTGGGGCGGGCACGGGAGGCCACTGAGAGCAGGGTGGACTTGCCCGCATTGGGCAGGCCGACAAGCCCGACATCGGCAATCAGCTTCAGCCGGAGCCAGACCCAGCGTTCCTCCCCGGGGAAGCCCTTGTCGGCCCGGCGTGGGGCACGGTTGGTGCTGCTCTTGTAATGGGCGTTGCCCAGGCCACCATCGCCGCCCTGACAGAGCAGGACGGTCTTGTTTTCCTCATCAAGATCCGCCAGCAGGGTCTCACGGTCTTCATCGAATATCTGCGTGCCGATGGGAACATCAATGATGACATCCTCCGCTCCAGCTCCAGTTTTGTTGGAGCCGGCCCCGTTGCCACCCTTGCGGGCACGGAAATGCTGCGTGTAGCGGAAGTCGATCAGCGTGTTGAGGCTCGGCACGGCACGGAAATAGATGTGGCCGCCCCGGCCACCGTCACCGCCATCCGGGCCACCGAATTCGATGTATTTTTCCCGGCGGAAGGCGACGACGCCATCTCCTCCATCACCGGAGCGGACATAGATTTTGGCTTGGTCAAGAAACTTCATGGGAAGGCCGCCACAGCAAGGGGGAGGGAAAAGGGACAGGAAGAAAAAAGGCCGGCACCATTGATGGAGCCGACCCTTCTTCATGCTCTGTGCCCGTCAGGGCAGGCAGAGTGCGTTATTCGGCAGCTTCTGCCAGGGCAACGGAAACGTGCACCTTGCCACCAGCACGACGCTGGAAGCGCACGCGGCCATCAACCAGTGAGAAGAGGGTGTGGTCACGCCCCATGCCAACGTTCTCACCCGGGTGCACCTTGGTGCCACGCTGACGGATGATGATGTTGCCGGCGATGACGCTCTGGCCACCGAACTTCTTCACACCAAGACGGCGGCCCGCACTGTCGCGTCCGTTACGGCTGGAACCACCTGCTTTTTTTTGTGCCATGACTGTGTCTCCTTAGGAACGGGCGAAATTACGCAGCGTTGATTGCGGTAATGCGCAGAACGGTGACCGGCTGACGATGGCCGTTCTTGCGACGGCTGTTCTGACGGCGGCGTTTCTTGAAGATGATGACGGTCGGCAGACGGTCCTGTGCGACGACCTCGGCGGTCACGCTGGCACCCTCGACCAGAGGGGCACCGATCTTCGTGCCAGCCTCACCACCGACCATCAGGACGTCGGAGAAGGTGACCGTGCTGCCAGCCTCGGCCTCCAGCTTCTCGACCTTCAGGATGGCGTCCTTGGCGACGCGGTACTGTTTCCCGCCCGTGCGGATGACTGCAAACATGCAAAACTCTCTTTATGTTACCGAAGCCTCTGGCCTGCTGCTTCCCCTCCGGGAGGCGGAAGATGGCCCGCTCGCTTTTTGTCGTTGGTTCGGACGGTCGCCCGCCAGAAGCGGAAAACCGTAGGAACAGAGGGCCTCCATACGGCTTTTCCCCTGTATCGTCAATAAAAAAGCAGGATTCTGCGGCAGGGGAGCGGAGAGAGGGAGATGTTCCTCTTGTCATGCCGGTAAAAAATCGTCATAAGACACGGCATCACTTGGTGGTGTCCGGGCATGGACCCGGCGTTCAGCCCCAAGCCCCGGAGAGGTGCCAGAGTGGTCGATTGGGGCGGTCTCGAAAACCGTTGAGCGTGCAAGCGTTCCGAGGGTTCGAATCCCTCTCTCTCCGCCACGATCCTTTTCTCCCGGAAAACTGCCGTTTTTGAGGCTTTTCTTTTTCCCTGTGTCTCGTGCGCATGTTACACGTTGACCATGGGAAAAGATGCAATGCCCAATTTTATCATACGATGTCGTAACGGCTATTACTTCCGGGCACGACTCCCCGCCGCGTTCACAGGGCACTTCGGGCAGGAGGTCGTGCTCTCCCTTCAGACGACTGATTATCATCAGGCACGTAACCGGATGCCCCATGTGCTCAGAGCCTTCCGGGATTATCTGGATCGGGGGCTTCTGACCGACTGCAAGGCGCTCCTTGAAACGTTCCGGAAGACTGTCTCCAAGAGAAGTACTCCTGATAACACTTACGCAGCGGAACGGGGAGCCCGGTTGATGTTCCTGTATGGCCAGCCGGAATTCTAGGCGCCTTACAGAGCTAATGCCAAACAGGCCAAGCGTCTGGCCGCTCTTCGTCCCCTCCTGAAGACGGGGGAGCTACCTGAGCCTGTCGGGATGCCGGAGTCAAGCAATTATGAAGGTGCTCTGCGTTGGCTGAAGGAAGGCCATCAGCGCAGCCGGGATTTCATGGCTGACATGGGTTATGACACGCAGACCAATAGGCCTGCCAAACCTTAGGGAAAGCCATGGCAGGCTTATCTGAATGAATTCTGGCAGGATAATCCCGGTTATGCGGCCAAGAGCGTCTCAGGCATGAAAACCACCTTTTCCTATCTTGAACGGGTATGGAAGAGGAGGCCGCTTGGCAGTCTGGTCAAGCGTGACCTTGTCGATGTGGCCGATTTCCTGCGCGACTTTGTCAGTGAGCGTCACCAGCGCCCTTTGAGCTACAAGACGATCCAGCACCAGCTTGGTGAGGTCAGGAGCTTCTAGCGCTGGGCGATTGGCAAGGATTACCTGAAGGATGACAGTTTCGAATTGGTCCATCCCCGCAAACCAACCATGGAAGAAAAGAATGCCCAAGGCAGGCGACGTTCTTTCACCCATGCCGAATTGAAGTGTTTTTTCCAGTCGGATGTTTTTGCCGCAACAAAACAGGATGATGGCTGGTGGCTTGCGGTCCTGTGCGCCATGACAGGGGCGCGGGGTGGCGAGCTTATGAAAGCTCCCTCAGAGCTGGTCATGATTGGGGACACTC
This sequence comes from Bombella mellum, assembly GCF_014048465.1. Classification (GTDB taxonomy): domain Bacteria; phylum Pseudomonadota; class Alphaproteobacteria; order Acetobacterales; family Acetobacteraceae; genus Bombella; species Bombella mellum. The sequence goes on along the minus strand of NZ_PDLY01000002.1, from coordinate 293,682 downwards.
CCTGCATCGACCTTCGGGAAGCGGGGACCAAGACCAAGAACGCCTCTCGCCTGGTCCCAGTGATTGACGAATTGAAAGAGCTTGGCTTTCTTGACTATGCGGCTCGTCAGAAGCGCTTGGGTCGCCCCCTCATCTATGGTGAAGGTCTCTCAGGCCGACCACGTTCCGAGCAGGCCAGCATGAACCGGCTGATCCGTACGGTCTTTCCCGATGATCTGGACCTCATGGGATATTCCTTCCGGCATCATTTCCGGCAGATGCTGTCCGCCTCCAATATCGGGCTGGAATTATCCAACAAGGTTTTTGGTCATCGCGGCGGGGAAACCTATGAGCGCTATGGACAGGGCCTGTCGGAAGCCGAAGCGCAGGTCTTTGTGGAAAGGGTCCATTTTCCCTTTTCGCTGATATTCCTTTTGTGAAGGGAGCTATTTTTGGGGGCAGGCCTCAGCAAAATGGCCAGTCTCTGAAAACGGATAGTGGAAAGTCTCTGGGCAAGGCTCAAGGAATGGCGAGCTGTAGCAATCAGATATGAAAAGACCATATCCTCTTTTCTCTCCGTCATCCTCATCGCTGCCATAACTGGTTATATCAAGACCTAACAGGTCCTAACAGAAATTAAAAAGTTTGAAATATTTTCAGGATGTTTATCTGGAACAATAATGCGTCAAAATCGGTCATATTAATTTTCATTTATATTTTGCGATGAGTATTTTTTTGATAAGAAGAAGGGGTCATTTTTATCCTTCTAAGGGGATTGTACCGTGTCATCTATCCGTCTTCAATTATTGGATAATCTTTTACATTCACTCATGAATGTGATGAGTGCGTGCGATCCGTACTTAGGTGATAATAAGGTATGCGATAGTAGACTAAAGCCCATTATCCGGCGTATTTTGCTTCAGAAAGCTTTAGGGGAACGGGCTCTTTTAGCCATTTCGGGAACGCAAGGGGCAGGTAAGACAACTCTTGTTAAAAATCTTTATGGTCTGAATGATGAAGATGCCAAGTGGTTTCAGGCCAATCAAGGGCGTGGAGAGAAGCATCCTATCCTTATTACAGAACATGAAAAAGATCAAATAGAGGGCATTATTAAAGTGTTCGCCAAGGATGTGAATGGCAACAGGATTCTTAAAGATCAGAACTTGAGAGAGAAATTTGATACGCTGGAAGGGGCACAAGCTGAATTCTGCCGCGCGGCTTCCGATCGTGATAATAATGCGGGTGAGGTGATGTTAGAGCTGCGTTTACCGCCGCGATTGAATTTGGGGAAAGATCGTGGATGGGTGTTGCTCCCGGGGTATGAGAAGAGCGATGGAGATAGCCAGTCTTGGCAAGATACGATGAGTGCCGTGGCTGCCAATGCGTATGGAGCAGTTGTCGTGACAGATGAAAAGCGCCTTGCGGGTGATCAGAAGGCGCTTATTCGTGATACGAATATGCGCCACCTAGATGGTATGCAGCCTGTTGTAGTGGTTACGAGAACAGAGGATAAAAGCGAGGAAGCCTGTCAGGAGTTACGGGAAAGGGCTGCTGAAATCTTCGGTGTGGAATGTAGTCGTGTTGTGTGCAGCGGGTCGAAAGATGATGCTGTTTATATGAAAAAATGGCAGGACGCCTTTAAAGGTACAGCGAAAAATTTCATTGGAGAGTCCGGACGCGGGGCCGGTAATGCACGGAGTCTTACGCTTGCCAAGCTTATTGACGATGACTTGCGTACAACGCTAGCGTGCATCAAACGAGATGTAAGTGATCAAATCCTAGTGGATGAGGGGATTGATCCCATTGAGAAGTGGGTCGAGAGGCTCATGGAAATGTTTGATGAGGCTGAGAAAAAATTCCGGCGTCACTATGAAAGAGATATTAATAAGACAATTGATGCTAACGCGGCAGGAATTCGGAATGCTGTTCTGGAGAGTCTTGCAGAGGATCATGAAGGTGTGATGCATGGTGTCGGCAATTTTTTCAAAAGTGATACAAAACAACTTTTAAAGTTGCAAAATCTCGTAAAGAAGAATGTGAGTGAGGCCGAGAAGAAAAGTCCGTTAGGGCAGGAAGTCAGTCAGGTCGTGAAAAGAAGACTACAAAATAGTTTAGGAAAGAGTATTGAGGACAACGGTACGGGGCTGCTTTCCTATGATAAAGGCGACGTTCCTAGTAATGGAACGGGACAGACTCCTTCTGCAGCTTTAATAGCTCTTTATAAAGATGATGATAAAAATGTGGAGAAACATACGGGGTTAGAGAAGGCTGTGACGGCTCTTCCGGCTTTGGCGGTTAATTTTGCTTTAAGTTTAAGTCAATTTGAGCCGTTCCAAAAGGAAATTCGTGATCTTTCTGGAGACTGGCCGGGTAAAAGTGGTGTCTCTTCGATCAATGTGGTGAAGCATCTCTTTGATAATTTGGGGGATGCGACAGAAAAAGCGACAAAAGCCCATGAAATTTGGCAGGGTTTTACAAAAAATCTTGGCCCAAAAATGTCATCACCTGCTCGACATGGATTGTGGGGCGCTGTGATCGGAACAGTGGGGGCAGAAGCCGCAGGCTCTGCCCTGTTGAGTGGTGGTCCGGTGACCCTTGCCGCTGGAGCAGTATTTGCGGCTGGGTATTTGGGAGCAAGCCTGGTTCAGGAAGCGAAAGCGACAGATCGTGCCAACCGAGCAACAGCGTTAGGAATGCTCGAGAGCTTCAATCAGAATCGCTTTGATCTTTATATGGAGAGTTATGATGAATTGATGGAAACAACGCGTGAAAATTTCCGCGCACAGCTACAAAAACACTATAAGATTTCGGATAAAGTCGGCAAGAAAGATCGTGCCTTCCGTAGTATTGCGATCGCTCAAGAGCTGCGTGAGCAACTGCATGAAGAATTGAATACAGACCTCCATGTCGCATGATGTTTCTTTGAACTTTGATTGGGCGCATAGAGCGTATGATGCTTACTGTGTTGAGCTTCCCCTGGAGGTACGGGAACAGCTTCGCAAACCGGCGGGGGAGGCTTTCGTTGTTCTTTACGGGCCGACGCAGGTGGGGAAGACGACGCTTATCCTTACAATGCTGCAGCTTTCTGAAGATGGGCACGCACGAGTGGGGAAAACCTTGCGCGGTAAGCGGAAGAAAGGCGAATCATCCACAGCGGTGGCGACACAATATCGGCGGAGCAAGAATGAAAATTGGTCATTTTCTTGGCAGGGGAGGCATATAACAGCCTCTTCTGATGAGGAAATGACCACTGCGTTAGAGCAGTTACGTCGTTCCATGATGAAGGGGGACATTGAGGCTTCAGATGATTATTGTACGATTGACATTCCCTTAAGTTATTTCAAGCCACAAGAAGAAGGGGAGGGGAAACAGAAGACGATCCGTATTCTGGATCTTCCCGGGATTGAGGCTGATTCCGAAGAGGAAAAGAAGTATGTGCGAGCAATTAGCCGTAAATTTGTTCCAATTGCAACATTGACCCTTCTTGTTTCCAAGGCTGATGATCTAGGCTTCTTTTTTAAGGGGTTGGATGGTGTTCCGGAGATAAAACATTGGATGAATACCCCAGGTCGTTTCCGTGTTGTTACGACTTATTCTTTTACGCCGGAAACAGTGCGTAAAACAGTCAAGAAGAAGCAAGGAAATATTAAAGAGTACCAAAAGGAGTTGATTGCTCAGATTGGTACTTTTGGAACATTGCCTGAGAGAGCTCAGAAGGACGAGCTTTATTATCCTTTGGAATTTGGAGCTTCTTGGCAGGAATCTGATTTGAGGAAAGAGACGCAAGTCTTGGATGACATGATCAAAAGAGAGTTTAAGCGTCTTTACGACGATATCGCGCAGGCAGATGACCCACTTAATTACCTCCTTAGTGTGTTGGACAGTCAAGGCTGTACGGAGGCTTTTTATGAAGAACGCTACAAGGTGGTTAGTGATAAAATAAATTCTTTCCGCAATAAAGTAAATCACGAAAAGAAAATTATCGAAACACTTAATAACAAACTGAAGGATGCGGAAAAGCGCATGAAACGCGATGAGATAGGGTTGGATGCTTTGCAGTTTTTGTCTGAAGAGATGATCGCTCCATTTTGGGTAGATTATGAAGAGACTGAAGAGAATAATCAAAAAGAAATGTTTAATTTATTACAGAAACAGAAATGGTCTGTTCCTGATTTGAAGAAATTTACAACACTACATACAATAGAGGAAAATAAAACAGAGGAAAAAGAACTGCAAGCACTGCTGCCTTTAGCAGCATCTTTGTATGATGATTGGGTAACTTCGTGCTTAAAAAACATTGATTTGTGGTTGGAGGGTATTGAGGAGTCTGAGGAACTTGATAAGTCTCTTGATAAGAGCCATGAAGATGATGAGATACGGTTTGCGGCATGTTCGCATTTCTTTAATACTCTCCCTTCAGCTGAGTATCTCTTACGTGATGCTCGCTCCTTTATTTTGCTTAATTTCAAAGAGGTTGTGGGGAGATTAGACGAGTATTGGATGGATTCGTATTGGTTTGATTCAAGCTACCAAGAAGATTGTCTCATGTTCATGCAAGCTTACAAACGCTCGGCTGCCAGATTGAAGGAGAAGATTAGTCAATCGTTGGATGCAGAGCAAAAATGTTTTGAGGAAAAAATTCGGAAAAAGAAGAATCAAGCAGAGACTGATGTGAAGATGTTTGGTATGCAAAAATCCAAAAGAGAGCTGGAACTGGCATCATTAGAGCAACAGCTTGAGGAGAGTGTTACACTAAAAAAGCAGGTTAATGCTGAGTGGCGGGAAATAAAAGAAAAAACGGATAATATGCGTTCTTTCTTTCAGGAGGAATATCTTAAAGAGGTGAGTGATGCTTATGACGCAGTTTATGCAACTAAAGAGGCCGGCCTGTCATTTTATAGGTTATGCCAAGCTCAGACTCTAAAGGAAAGTCGGCACGTTATTGAAGAAAAACTATTTCGTTAATGGATTCAACATTATCTGCTAACAAAGGAGGCAATCATAGTGCAGTCTAAAAAGAACTTTGCGACAAACGATATTGAAAAGAAAGAGAAAGAGATTGAGTCTCTTCTCGAGAAAGTATTGCGTTCTCCCATCGGGGATTACAAAGAGGCACAAGAAAGCTTGGAGAGAGGTTTTAAAAATGTACAGGAAATTACTACAAAATTTAGTGATCGGTTAAATGCTTTGCCTGACAATGTGGAGGACATTGTAAAAAAAATAAAAAAAGATATTGAAGATGGTATCGACGGATTAAAAGAAGAATCTGATAATCTCTTTGAAGAGAAGATAGCTATTTTATCGGAATATTTGGAAAAATTTAATGAAAATGTACAAAAAAACCCTGAGCACATAAGGAAAATTACTTGTGAGTTAAAGGAAGACGTTGATGCCCTTGTTGCTGAAAAAACAGTACAGCTTTCGGAGCAGATGGATCGCCTTCCCCATGTTCATGAGGCTATGGAAACTAAAATACAGGCTCTTTTTGCGTCTTTGCAGGGAGATTTCTGTAGGCTGGCAGAGCAAGGACAGAAAAAACATGCGGAGCTTTTAACGTCATTTGACCAGCACTCGCAAAGTGTTAAAGACGCTGCTTCACAAGTAGGATGTGAAATTGATAAAATACCAGCAATCGCTACGCAGCACTTTAAGGAGGTAGTTGATGACTGTCAAGTTAATCTTAAGGATCTCATAAATCGTCATATTGATCGGGTCGAGGAAACAAACCGTCGAACAATCGCGATACAAGAGAAGATTAAGATAGATTCAGAGAATTGTATTAAAATGCTTCAAGAAAGCTTGGCTAAGCAAGAAAATTCTATGATGCTATCACTGGAAAATTTACAAAACTCCTTTCTCCCTATCAGAGATGATGAAAAATTGATCTTGTCCATGCTCAAAGAATCGGGGAGTAACACCGAGAAGGAACTTTTAACATTAAAAAATGAACTTGTGGACGTACATCGCAATGCACGTTCTCATAAAATGGTTTTGATGATTTTGCTAATCATCACGCTGTTTGTAACCTGTGGCGATGGGGTGTTGGAGTTGTTGAAACTCTTCCATCATTGATGGAGGGTGTGTATTCGGGGTCTGTTAGATTCTGCTACAATCTTCCGAAGCGGTGATTAAGGATGATAGAAAGAAAAGACGAAGTGGTTTTGTCGTATCTGGTCGCGACAATTTATTATTCCTTGAATGTCGCCTAATGATACGCCGATGGCTTGCCGAATCGGTACCGCCCTTGAATCACAGCGACTCATCGGTTTTGACTCGGTTCCGGGACTGAATGCGCAACAGAAAGCTGTGCCCCTGTCGATCTAGGGTTGGGAGTGAGTTCTGAGGAAGACCCGCTCCGCCATTCAATAAAGTATTACTGGTTGGAGGCGCATCCATGCCGGATGCGCTCTCAGTCGTTCCCTATTCAGGGTCGGCATTGAATGGCCTGTCAGCAGCCACCCTTGCGATCCTGTTCTGCTCCCGGTTTCTCATATCTTTCTGTTCCTGCAACCGATCCCAAGCGGCTTTGATCGTCTGTGGAGAGACCTGACAGGAGCCCTTGAGGGAGGGGCATGTGAGGAGCTGTTTTGATCGACAGAAGACACCCGACAAATGGCGGGGCTGTAGCGGATGAAAGCGCAAGCCATGAGGAAGGTCGAAAACGTGCTTGTGCGGGTATAGGCAGGAGGATTTTCTGGACAATAGCCATTAAACCGCTTAGGAACGGTATTGCACGCTTGCGTTGCACAGGGACGAACCTGAATTGGTGCGTTTCCATAGATATTGGACTTCTGCGGTTGGGAGGAACTTCAAATAAAGATCCCTCTCTCTCCGCCATGATGACCGTTCCCGTCCCATGCAGTCTTCCATTGCCAGGCGTGTTGGCCCGAAAGCTGGTCTGCTGCCTGATGGCCGGTTATGTTCGTCTTCCATGCACTATGGGCTGCCTCCTTCATGCCGGTTCACGGGGGTGAAGCCGTTGCCGTACGCCGGGGCTTTTGGGAGAGAACAACATGCAGATGTCCGAACTGATGGTCGGCACCGTCATCATTGTCATTGTGGCGTTTCTGGCCGCCGGGCTGGGGTATCTGCTGGCCATGAGGCGGGCCGGGTGGCAGATGTCCGATCTTGCCATGCAGGTCCGGCAGATGGAGGTGGCCTTCCAGCAGGCCAGTGACCAGAATGTCAGGGATGGGGAGGAGCTTGCCCAGCTCAGGAGCAGGCTTCATGACGTGGAGCTTTCGGACAATACGGCCCGCACGCAGCTGCGCAATGCCCATGAGACGGTCCAGCGGCTGGATGCGGCCCTGACGGAACGGGGCGGACAGTATGAGGCCCTCCTGCAGAAATATGGCATGCTGGAAAAAGAGCATGTGGAAATCAGGACGACGCTGGAGCGGAAAGAGGAACATTTCCGGGAGCAGATGCAGCAGCTTGGCGAAACCAGGCAGTCACTGGGGAAAGAGTTCGAAAATCTGGCCAACAGGATATTCGAGGAAAAAGGTAGGAGCTTCGCCGATGCCAGTCAGGTCAGTCTGTCGTCCATGCTGAAGCCGTTCCGGGAGCAGATCGAAGGTTTCCAGAAGCGGGTCAATGAGGTGCATGATGCGTCCCTCCAGGGGAACAGTACCCTCAATGCCGAGATCAGGAAGGTTCTGGAGATCGGCCTGAAGATGAGTCAGGAGGCCACCAACCTGACGTCAGCCCTGAAGGGGGATTCCCAGCAGCGTGGTGCCTGGGGGGAGGCGCAGCTTCGCCGGACCTTGGAGATGAGCGGTCTTGTGGAAGAAGCCCATTATGAGGTCCAGAGTTCCTTCCGGGATGCGGAGGGGCGGCAGAAGCAGACGGATTATCTGATCCGGCTGCCAGAGGGCAAACACATCATCATCGACAGCAAGGTGTCACTGAATGCCTATGACCGGGCCGTGGGGGCGGAGAGCCAGACGGAGCACGAGGCCGCTCTCAGGGAGCATGTGAAATCCGTCCGCCGGCACATGGATGATCTGGCCTCCAAGGACTACACGAACCTGATCGGAATGCGCAGTCCCGGTTTTGTCCTCATGTTCATGCCGATCGAGCCGGCCTACATCAGTGCCCTGAAGGTGGACCGGGACCTGTTTGACTACGGGTACCGGAAAGGTATCGTGCTGGTGTCCCATACGACACTCATTCCCATCCTGCGGACGGTCGCCAATTTGTGGATGATCGAGCGGAGCAACCGGGAAGCCCGTGAGATCAGCGAGAGGGCGGGGGACATCTACAATTCGGTCTGTCTTGTGGCCGAAAGGCTGAATAAGCTGGGCGGAAGCCTGAACACGGCAAGCAACCATTATAACGGTGCCGTCAGGGCACTGGCCGGGCAGCAGGGTCTGTATGGCCGGGTGGACCGCTTCAGGCAGCTTTCAGCCAAGGTCAGCAAGGACCTGCCCCGGCTGGAGGCCCAGCACATGGATTTTGAAACGGAACGTCTCGGCCTTATCGTGGAACCGGTGGAAGACGGCACCGGGCAGCCGGTACCGGTGACCGGTGCCTGAGCACACCGCCCTTACTGGAAGAGGGACAGGATGTTCTGGGACTGCCCGTTGGCGATGGACAGGGACTTGATGCCAAGGGACTGCTTGGTCTGAAGGGAGGTCAGGCGGGCGGATTCGGCGGACATGTCGGCATCCGTCAGCGCACCGGATGCCGCCGTGAGAGAATCGGACGATTTCTGGCCGTAGGAACTCATGGATTCGATGAGCTGCTGGTTGGCACCAAGGTCGGACGTGACGTTGGTCATCGCCTGGATGGCGTTCTGCGTTATCTGGATCATTCTGGGAAGACGCTGTGCCGTGGCCGCTGCATTGAAACCGTCGCTGATGCGGGCACCGTCAGGAGTGGCCGTCAGGAAGTTGTTCACGGTGGGGTCTTCCCCAGGCATTGCGCTGCCGGGTGTCATGCCGAACAGTTCCGTCATGATGTGGCCGATCCCGTAACCGGTCGTGAGGCCGATCATGTAACCGTAGCTGTTCAGGGTCTGCGTGTCTCCCTGAAGGCTGGTGACAAAGGTCAGGCTATTGGAGGTGATGCCCATTCCGTCTCCCGTGCCGCTCAGCGTGCCGCCGGAAAGAAGGTTGACGCCTTTCACCGTGGCATTGCGGGCGATGGTGTCGATGCTCTTCATGTAGCCCGTCAGCTCCTTGTTGAGCTGACCGAGAGAGGCGGCGTTGCCGATGTTGTTGCCCACGGTCGTCACGGCATTCTGGACGTCCTGCAATATCTTGATGATGCTGTTGGCCGCAGTGTTGGTGGCACTGATGACCTGGGAGGCATAGCTCAGCCCGTCATTGACGGCACTCTGCCCGGCGATGTCCCCGCCAATCTGTGAGGCGATGCCGAAAGCCGCAGGGTTGTCGGAAGAGTCGGCCACTTTCTTGCCGGTGGAAACGGCATTTTCCGTATGGGCCAGATCGGTCTGCGTGGTGTTCAGTGTTTCCAGGGCGACCATGGAAGACTGGTTTGTGTTGATGGAAAGACTCATGGTCCTTTCTCCCGGTGTCATTGAACGGAACCAACGGAACCTCTGCTGGCGGGGAGGGAGGAGAACACGAAAATTTTACGTGATTCTTAAATCCTGAATGAAAAATGGTTGTCCGTCCATTTTTCGCAAGTCATGTTAGAGCATCATTAAGATTGCCTGTGCCGATACATGATCCTTTACAATGAAACAACATGAGTGATCTTTTAACGGCATGAGCAGGTTTCTTGATGATTTTCGTCCGGTGTACGGATGTCCGTATTTATTCGGGACAGACACGGGTGCGGATTGACCTAAGCATCCGTGTCCTGAGGCCGGATCAGGCCAGACATTTCAGCGTGTCCATCGCACCAGTGTCTGCTTCTGTTCCCCCAGCCCCTCAATGCCAAGCCGCATTTCGTCACCTTCCTGCAACCACAGGGGCGGCTTGTGTCCCATTCCGACGCCGGGCGGTGTCCCGGTGGTAATGATGTCGCCGGGCAGGAGCGTCATGTACCGGCTGAGATAGGCGATGATCTCACGGACGGAGAAGATCATGGTGGCTGTCGAGCCGTCCTGACGACGGGTTCCGTTCACGTCCAGCCAGAGGCGCAGGTTCTGCGGATCCCGCAATCAGTTCAGGATATCCCAGTTCACGTTCACGTCCAGCCAGAGGCGCAGGTTCTGCGGATCAGCGATCTCATCAGCCGTGACAAGGAAGGGGCCGACAGGTCCGAAATTGTCGCAGCCCTTGCCCTTGTCCCATTGTGAGGACTGCATCTGGAAACTGCGTTCTGACACATCATTGACGATGCAGTAGCCTGCCACATGCTCCAGAGCCTTCGCTTCCGTCACATGGCGGGCTGTGCTGCCGATGACGATGCCCAGCTCGACTTCCCAGTCCACTTGTGAAGCATGGGGCGGGATGGGGATGTCGTCATGGGCACCGCAAAGGGCGGAAGGAGCTTTCAGAAAGACGATCGGTTCCTGCGGGATGGGAAGACCGGCTTCTTCGGCATGATCGGCATAGTTCAGGCCAATGCAGACGCATTTGGAGACATGGCTGACGGGCACCCCGAACCGGGGAGAGCCTTCCACGGCTGGCAGGGTCGTTTCATCAATGGCGGCCACCTGGGCAAGGGACTGTGGAGAGAGGCGTTCCGGCGTCAGGTCATCCCAGAGTCTGGAAAGGTCACGCAGCGTACCGGAACGGTCGATCAGTCCGGGCTTTTCGGAGCCGGGGTGTCCATAGCGGCAGAGTTTTGTCATGACGGGTTTTTCCCTGAGGATTGAGGATCGGCCATCCTCTCCAGTTTTTCCACGATCGTTCCGCACCGCTGCATGAAGGCCTCCCGGCTGTAATGCTGGTCGATGTGTTGTTTTGCTGCCTTGCCATAGGCGTGCAGCAGGGCCGGGTCCTGAAAAATCTCCGCCAGCGTGTCGCAGAAAGTTTCAGGAATCCTGTCAGGCTTCAGCAGGAAGCCCGCCCGGCCGGGCTGGACGCTGTTGCGCATCTCCCCGACAGGCGTTGCCACGACGGGCAGGCTCATGTTCATGGCCTCATGGGCAGCCAGACACATGCCCTCATAGCGTGAGGGCTGTGCGTAAAGCTGGAGCGTGCGGAGAAAGGCGGGAACATCCGTCTGGAAGCCCTTCAGCGAGACGTGGTTTTCCAGCCCGTGCTGACGGATGAGGGTTTCAAGTTCCGCCCGCTGGGGGCCATCCCCGGCGAATGAAAGATGCACGAGGTCCGCCCATTGGGGATGGGTCCTGCGGAACAGGGCCAGACCTTCGATGAGCAGGGGATAGTTCTTTACTTCATGAAGCCGCCCTGTGCTGCCGATGTGCAGAGGCGTGCTGCCATCCCAGTCCGGAGCCGGGTGATTTTCAGGAGCAGCGACGTAGAGAGGCCAGGACGTGATTTTCTCCGGCGGAATGTTCATCTTTTCCCGGAGGAACTGCGCCACATATGAGGAATCTGCCACCCAGAGCCGGGTGATGCGGCGGCCTGCCGTGGTGGTGAAGCGGATGCTGGCACTGTTCTTCCAGCTCACGACCGGAATGTTGAGGATTTTCCCGGCCAGCTGCCCCAGCAGCGTGGCCCGGCTCAGCGATGTCCAGATGATGTCTGGCCTGTTCCGGTGGAACAGGCGCAGGATGCGGAAAAGAGTGAGGAAGAAGCTGCGGCGTCTGGTGTCCAGCAGGCGGTAAGGGATGCCTGCCCGTTCCAGATGGGGGGCCGCTCCCATGTCACGAGGTTCGCAGGCGGTGACGTCCACCTGATGGCCGAACTCTTCCAGAGCCTTCACGATGTCGGGGATGGCAAATTCGGCACCGCCCGTTTCCAGACTGGTGACAAGATAATGAATTTTCATGGAGCGGCAGGGTCTCGGGCTGGATGGGACGATCGTGGGAGACTGACGTCATAAGGGCGGGAGATCAAGCCTTTTCCGGGACCGTTTCGTGTGGAGGTTCATGACCGGGAAAGACCGAGAATCCCGTGCCGAGGAAAGGGCGGCTGGCATCGAGGAAATCCTCGTTGGTGCGCAGCGTATGTTCGACCACCACGAGATGGGTCAGGGCACGGGTGATCTCCAGCCGGATGATGGCCTCATGGTCCTGCGTGTCCAGTTCACGCAGGCGGCGGATGGCCGCACGGGTGAGCCGGGCGGCACGGTCATGCCGACGGGACGAATGTTCGATGTGATAAAGGACGAGCGTGATGGGGCGGCGGGCACTTTCCGGCAGATATTCACGGTTCAGCAGGCCACGCAGGCGGATGACGTTCAGCCCCAGTGTCAGGGTAGCCAGCGTGCCCTGTATGCCTGCCTCCACGAGGGGGGTCATGACGGTGGCGTGGCGGAGCAGGCGGGAGAAGCGGTCTGTGCTGTGGCCGATCCATGTGCTGATCTGGGGCGTGCTGTTCAGGTTGGCGAGGTTGCGGAGTTCCCGCAGCGTGGCCTTGCGGAGGCGGAAACCTTCGGCCCGGCTGTCGAAGGGCAGGATGCTGCGGAAAATCAGGACGGCCGTGATGCCGGACAGCATGATGGCCAGATTCGTGTTGTAGAATTTCGTCTCGTCGATGATGTGGTGATTCTGTATGCCCAGCATGAGGGGCATGAGCAGGTTGAAGGCCGAGGCGGCGGGAGCCGTGGCCGGATTGGCCCGGGCGAGACCGCCTATCATCATGGCGCAGGAGAGGATGAGCACCAGCGGCTCATAGGTCGTGACCATGGGGATGAAGATGAAACAGAGCACCCACGCCACGCACCAGCCCACCGCCAGCCCCTTGAGGAACTTTACGGTGCCCAGGACGGGGTTTTCCTTCGTGGCGAACAGGCCGCAGATCAGGGCCGTGATGCTGATGAGGGTGTTGCCGTTGGACCAGGCCGTCACCTCATAGATCAGGGACGTGACCAGAATGGCCAGGGCCGCCCGGAAGCCGTTGTTGAAGGCAAGGCGGCCATCCCGGTAGGTATGATGCCGGAACTGGAAATGATCCCCGCGGATGGTGTGGGTGCTGGCATGATATTCCGTGATGGCTTCTTCCAAGTCACCGATCAGGTCCCCGAGGGATGAGAAGAGGATGCGCTCATCCAGGGCGGAATTGGTGATGACGGTGGACTGTTCCTCCTCATGCGTTTCCATCATGGCCGTGGGGATGACCCGGCGGCGGTGCGGCGTGGCATAGCGGCGGCAGATGTCGCGCAGATGCTGGAGTTCGGCCAGAAGTTCGGAGATCTCCTCCTCCTTGCCCAGCCGTTCCGAGAATGTCCGCAGGAACTGGCTGAAAGCCCGGACGACCGTGTCGAAATCCCTGTGATTGCTGGAGAGGAGGGCAAGCCGGGCCGCCATGCCGAAACTGCGGGACAGGAGGGCGGACACGGCGGCCAGGGCGGCACGGGCATGGTCGCCTTCGTGCCCGTGGGCTCCCATTTCCACCTCGGCAAATTCGATCTGGTCATTGATGGACAGGATGGTGCCGAAGAGATTGCGGGCTTCCGTCAGGGCACCGGCATCCTGCTGGAGGATGTGGTAGAGGGTGTCGGCCACCAGGGTGAGGGCTGATTCCAGTTTCTGCCGTATCTTGAGATGCGCCAGCCTGTCCTGGTTGAAGGCGAACAGAAGACCTATGAAGGCTTCGCAGAGAACACCCAGGATGATGTAGCTGGCCCGGGACACGGCAAATATGAAGATGTCGCCCGTATGGGGCACGACGTCCATGCAGATGATGGCGCAGGTATAGCCTGAAAGGACAAGGGCATAGGAGCGGAAATTGCTGACGAAGGTCGCCAGCCCGCTACAGAGGCCGATCCACAGGGCGATCAGCGGGAAGAAGAGCCACGGTGCCTGAGGATAGATGCCAACGAATATGAGGGCCGCCGTCCCGCCGATCAGCGTGCCGGCGATGCGCCAGCGGGCCTTGGAGAGACTTTCGCCCCGTGTCAGCTGCGCCACGGACCAGACCGTCATGGGGGCCCAGATGGGACTGTCCAGCTCTAGCCAGAGGGCGATGCCCAGAGAGAGACAGGCGGCAATGGTGGTGCGCAGGGCGAAAAGAAATCCGTTCAGGGACGGAACAAACAGCCAGTAGAAGAAAGGCGGTATCCGGAAATTCAGGAAGGCTAGAAAACGAGCGGTCATTGTGCATCCAGTGGCATCCAGAGCCGGAGACTACTTCCCTTTGGAGCTGGATGCGAGGGGGGACACTTATAATTGAACAGAAATGCCGGAATGCTTTGGGTAATGATGTTTTTTTATGACTCATGAATATTTTTCTTTTGTGTCCAAGGAAAAAATAGTAAAATTTTTCTGAAACCTCCCATGAAGACTTGTAGCAATGAAGGTTATTCAATGACAGACAATATCCCGGCTGAAGAAGGCCAGACATCTCCGAATGACGAGCGCAGAAAGCTTCTTGAGCTGACGACTGATATTGTCGTGGCCAAACTTGCCGGTTCTGATGTCGCTGCGGATACCCTGCCAGAGCTGATCCGTCAGGTTTATGATGCCCTTGCCGGGCAGGGGAGTGACAGGAAGGAAGTGACGGACCAGCCCAAGCAGCAGCCTGCGGTGCCGGTACGCAAGTCCGTCTATCCGGACTATATCATCTGTCTGGAAGACGGAAAGAAACTGAAGATGCTCAAGCGGCACCTCAAGAGCACCTATGACATGACCCCGGACCAGTATCGGGAGAAGTGGGGCCTCCCTGCCGATTACCCCATGGTGGCCCCGGCCTATGCGGCCCGTCGCTCCGAGCTGGCAAGAACGATTGGCCTCGGCCGTAATATTGGCGTCTCTGCCGAGAATAAACGGGACAATGAAAGTAAATCCTGAAATCTTTCATTAACCATAGATTCAAAAAGGCCGGGTTTTTTCCTGGCCTTTTTCTATGGTGAAGCGTTTTTTCTTGACGTTTCTGTCGTCCTCTTGTCACTCTTGATGAAGTGATCAGTGACGGAGAGTATGGATGACACGCTCAGAGTTTGTCGCTTTATTGACTTCCCGTCTGGAAGGCATTTCCCGGGAAAAGGTCGGTCAGGCCGTTGACGGGGTTTTTTCTTATATTGCCACTGGTCTGGCCGCTGGAAACAGGGCCGAGCTGCGGGGCATCGGCAGCTTCGGAACACGCCAGCATACGGCCCATCAGGGAAGAAATCCCCGGACGGGCCAGTCTGTTGCGGTTGAGGCCAAAAGGGTGCCGTTCTTCCGTGCGGGCAAGGAGCTGCGCCAGAGGGTCAATCAGCTGAAGAAATGAAAGGTTCCGCACTGTGTGAGGGGACATCCTTGCCGGTGCGGGCCGTGTTCAGTTCCTCGAGCAGGAAATCCCGGAACACGGATATCCGTTTGGAGCTTTTCAGTTCCTCTGGATAGACGAAGAATGCCTCCGCCAGCGGACCATGCACGTCCGGCAGGATGCGGACGAGATTGGGATGGGCGGACGCCGTGTAGAAGGGCAGGGTACCGATGCCGTTGCCCTGTGCAATGGCCATGCCCACGGCAGCAATGTTGTTGACGGCAAGGGGAACACGGGGGTGGAGGATGATTTTCTCCTTCACAAGCCGTTCGATCAGCCAGTTGACATGTGGAAGGGGCAGGTGCCACCCGGCAAAACCGATCAGGTTATGGTTGGCAAGGTCTTTCAGTGTGGTCGGGGTGCCATGTTCTTCCAGATATTCCTTGCTGGCGTAGATCGGCATGTGGAAGCTGGCGAGGTGACGCTGGATGAGGTCCGGCTGTGTCGGGGGATGCAGGCGGATGGCGACGTCCGCCTCCCTCATGCTCAGGTCGAGGTCTGAATCCTCCAGAAGGAGCGTGACCTCGACATGGGGATGATGCTCCACGAAGCGGTGCAGGCGTGGCGTCAGCCAGGAGAGGCCAAAGCCGGACGTGGTCGTGACCTTGATCTTGCCGGCGGCCTTTTCCCGGTTCTCGCTCAGGAAGGCCTGCGTCAGGGCGAGCTTGGAGAAGACTTCTCTGGCAGTCCGGTGGAGTACCTCGCCCTGTTCCGTCAGGATCAGGCCACGGGCGTGGCGGTGGAAGAGGGGAACGCCCAGCACGTCTTCCAGAGCGGAAATCTGACGGGAGACGGCGGACTGGCTCAGGTTGAGGCGGTCGCCTGCGTGGGTGAATGAGCCGGCCTCGGCCACGGTGTGAAAAATACGGAGTTTGTCCCAGTCCATTTTCTGATTCCCGTATGCCCCTTCGCAATAATCATGGCCAGCTCTGCTCATAACGCCCCACATTGTAACCTTAACTGTATGTCTAATTTGTAAAAAATTCCCGAAAAGCAACGATCGGTCAAGAGTAGAATGGCGATGGAATACGTTATCTTTGCGTTGTCATTTCAAGGAAAGACATAGGAAAGATAAATTATTTTTTCATGTTTTCTTGTTGGTGTGCTGTATCCGTGAAGACGGGCCATGTCCCGGTGTGGCTGTGGAGCCGGAAAATGACCCGTCCCGTCAGGGCGTTTTTTCAGGATATGTGGCCTGCCTCGGTAAGGTAGTGTTCGGCTTCCAGGGCGGCCATGCAGCCCGTCCCGGCGGCGGTGACGGCCTGACGGTAGACCTTGTCCTGAATGTCTCCGGCGGCGAAGATGCCGGGAATGGAGGTCGTGGCCGTTCCCGGTCGGGTCATGATGTACCCTTCCGCATCACACTCGACCTGATCCCGGAAAGGGCCGGTGCTGGGGCTGTGCCCGATGGCCACGAACACGCCGTCCACGGCCAGTCTCTCCGTTTTTGTGGGGTCCTGCGTGTCCGTCAGTTCAAGGGCCGTCACGACGGCCGGTGAGCCTTCCCCGATGATTTCCCGGACGGCCCTGTTCCAGTGGATCCTGATCCTGGGGTTGTTATGCAGGCGTTTCTGAAGGATGCGTTCGGCCTTCAGGCTGTCCCGGCGATGGATCAGATGAACGGTCGTCGCATGATGGGTCAGGTACAGGGCCTCCTCGACGGCCGTGTTGCCACCACCGATGACGGCGACTTCCTTGCCACGGTAGAAGAAACCGTCGCATGTCGCACAGGCGGACACGCCCGCTCCCTGATATCTCTTTTCGGAATCGAGGCCAAGCCATCTGGCCTGCGCCCCCGTGGCGATGACGACCGTGCGGGCCTGGAAGCTGTCCCCGGAATCGCCGGTGAGGTGGAAATAGCCTTCGGCGTCCGGCCCCTGCTTCAGATGCGCCTCGGTGATGAGATCATAGACCAGTTTCGTGCCGACATGTTCGGCCTGTTCACGCATCTGCTCCATCAGCCACGGTCCCTGGACAGGGCTGGCGAAGCCGGGGAAATTTTCGATCTCGTCCGTGATGGTCAGCTGGCCACCCGGCTGCATTCCCGTGACCAGAACCGGCTGCATCCCCGCCCGTGCGGCGTAGATGGCCGCCGTGTAGCCTGCCGGCCCGGCCCCAACGATCAGCATGTCGGTACGGTATGTTTCTGCCATGAAAAGCTCCATGATGAAGGGATGTGTCCCGCCCGCAGGGGGAGAAAATGGAATGGTCGAGAAGGGCTGGGCAATAGTATGTCCGGTCCGGTCTGGGGAGTAATAGATATAGTATATGAAAGATGTCGATAAAAATGATTATATGGGGCTAACCTGCGAAACAATCTTTCGTTTTTTCAGGTAGAGAGTTTTCACATAAGAAAGATCAGTCTATATGGTAGGGGCAGAAGCCCCGCTGCGGGCATGTCCGTTCTTCCTCCGGGCCGTCAGGAGGTCCTGTAAGCAGAGTTTCTGGGAACCGTATGAGCATTGCAGACCTTGATGATATTGACCGCAGCATTCTTGCCGAACTTCAGCAGGATGGCCGGGTCACCAACGTGGAGCTGGCCCGGCGGGTAGGGATTTCGGCTCCTCCCTGTCTGCGGCGTGTGCGTCGGCTGGAGGAAATGGGCCTCATCCAAGGCTATCATGCGACACTGGCTCCGGCGATGCTTGGCTGGTCCATCAGCTTTTTCGTCCTGGTCGGGTTGGACAGTCAGAAAAGCACCGTTCTGGAAGAATTTGAGAGGCTCGTGGCCGGATGGCCGGAAACACGGGAATGTCACATGATCCGTGGAGGAGAGGATTTTCTCCTCCGCATGATGGCCCGTGATGCCGACCATCAGAATCGCCTGACACGGGACCTGATCGAGGTGACGCATGTCGTACGGGTACAGACCTTCCAGGTCATCAGGACCAGCTGCGAGAGGGCGGGCGTCCCGTTCTGAGGAAGGTGGCGGGCTGACCTCCCGGCATCTGCTCTGGGGAGGGCTGGTCCTGCTCATGCTGCTGCGGCTCGTCGTGGCGGTGAGGATGCCCCTGGTGCCGGACGAGGCCTATTACTGGCTCTGGTCCCGGCATCTGCAATGGGGGTATCTGGATCATCCCTTCATGATAGCTTTCTGGATTCGGGTCGGCACCTTTCTGTGGGGGGATACGCCCTTCGGCGTGCGCTTCTGCGGGCTGGTTGGGTTCGGGCTGGCCATGATGTGGCTTTTTCTGGCGGCGGAACGGTTTTTCCCTTCTGGCAGAGACGTCGGTTCCCGGGCTGTCCTGCTGCTGGGTGTCACCCTGATGGCGGGGATCGGGCTTGTGCCCGCCACGCCTGATGTTCCCCTGTTCATGTTTCTCTGTCTGGCCCTGTGGTCCCTGTCCGGAGCCCTACGGGCAGAGGATGCTGGTGATCCTTCATGGGGCTGGTGGGTGCTGTGCGGGGTCGGTCTCGGTCTGGCGGCTGATTCAAAATATACGGCCGTCCTGTGGGGGGTAGGGCTGGCCGGTTTTGTCCTGTTTGGGAAAGGTGGGCTGTGGCGTCGTGCGGGCCCCTGGCTGGGAGGTATCGGTGCTGTCATCGTTTTCCTGCCCGTCCTGATCTGGAATGGAGCGCATGGCTGGGCGGGGCTGCTGAAACAGGGGGGGCGCACGTTCCAGTGGCATCCGGAACGTGCCGGGCAGTTTCTAGTGGAACTTCTGGCGGGGCAGCTTGCCCTGCTGACGCCGTGGGTGGCGGTGCTGTGTCTTGCCGGGTTATGGCGGTCCCGTCGAGATGGTGGCCTGCTGCTCTGGCTGGTCGGTCCTGCCCTTCTGGTGTTTCTGTTTCATACGATGGGAGACCGGGTCCAGCCAAACTGGGTCTGGGTGCTGTATCCTGCCCTTCTGCTCGCCGGGGCGGCCTATAGCAGACATGTCCGGGGAGCCGTGGTGACGGGAGGCGTCTGTCTGCTGTTGGTCTATGGCCAGTGCCTGACCAATTTTCTGCCTCTGTCAGCGCATCTGAACCCTGTGGCACGGCTGGGGGCAGGATGGAAAATGATGGCGGCCGACCTGTCGGCTGAAGCCCGGAGGGCGGGTGTTTCCACGATAGTGACGGATGATTACGCCCTGGCGTCCGTGCTTGCTTTTCAGGGCATGGGAACGGTCGTGCTGCTGGGGCAGGATGCCCGCTGGGCCTATCTGGAAGGGATGACACGGAAGGAGGTGTCGGCAGCCCTGTATCTGAAAGATCGTCACTATGGCCCGCTTTCTGCGGGGACGTGGAGCCTGTGGCGGAAGGACGGGAAGCGGCCCGTGCGACTCTATTCGCTGGAACTGCGGCACGACCTGTCAGGCTGGGTCATACGGTAGACATGAAAAAAGCCACCCGATCCGGATGGCTTTCTCATTCGCAAAGCGTGACAGGCTGAGATCAGAAGCCTTCACGCTCCAGACGCTTGCGCTCCATCTTGCGGGCACGACGCACGGCCTCGGCAACCTCACGGGCACGACGCTCGGAGGGCTTTTCAAAGTGGCGACGGAGCTTCATCTCACGGAAGACGCCTTCGCGCTGCATTTTCTTCTTGAGGGCCTTCAGCGCCTGGTCAACATTATTATCACGAACGAGAACCTGCACGGTGTCGTCATCTCCTTTGGGGTTCTGATCCTTCCGAGCGGTGTCTGTAGCATCACCCTTTGAAGGACGCGGATCCGATTACAGTGTGAAGTGGCCTATCATACTCCAAAACGTGAGACAATAGTTTCTGACGGGCTGAAAGAGTGGAGAAGGGCTTTATCTGTGGATTATCCAGTCTGTCTGATGGCATCGCATGGGTGAGAGGCGTATGCTGCATGTGGATTACCGTGTTGAAAGAGTGATCGGAGGGGAAGGCTGTGGCACAGAATGACAGGCCTACCATGGTCGATGCGCACCTCTATCTTAGGGAACATTCCATCAGGCAGTCCTTCGAGGGGCTGCTCGCCGTCTGGCGGTCTCTTTCATGCGCCTGTGAGGAGGGGCTGGGCCGGTACGGGCTGGGACCAGCCCATCACAGGATCATGTTTCTGGTAGGCAGCCATGAAGGGCTTCTTCCCAGCGAGCTGTGCAGGCGGCTTGGCATCACCAAACAGTCGCTGGGCCGTGCCCTGGGTGAGCTGAAGGAGAGGAAGCTGGTCGAGCAGAGGGAAGATAAGGCGGACAGGCGGAAGAAACCCGTCTTTCTCACGGAGGAGGGCAGGCAGCTGGAAGGCGAGCTGTTTGCGGCGATCCGTGCGGTGCTGACACAGGCTTACAGGCAGGTTGACGGGACGGCCGTGGATGGCTTCCGTCGTGTCCTCCATGCAGCCGGAAAGGCAGGCCAGAGTGGTGGACCGTGAAAAAGGGAGAACATGGTGATTCCACGCTCTCCCCTCATGAAATGGTCCCTGCTGTCAGGCCGTCATGGCATCGAGTTGCCGACGCCCCCGTTGCCGGTCCCCTGACCGCTCAGCGGGCCGCCGCCCATGCCAGCATTGCCCATGCCACCGAAGGTGCTGCCCATGCTGCTCATCGGGTTGTAACGGCCCACATTGCCCAGAAGTTCCTGGATGACGGAGATGTGGGTACCCGGTGTCGGGGTCCTGCCTCCGGCCATGGAGACGGGGATGGCGTCATGCTTGTTCAGCACGTCCATTTTCCGCAGGACACCGGCATTGTCGAAATTGAGGACCAGAACCTGCTGCTTGTCGATGACGGGATGGGCCAGAGGCACGAGGTCCTTCGTCATGGAAATGTAGATCCATGTGTTGTCGTTGAAGGTCGCATGTGTCGTGGGCGACCCCAGAATGCTCAGGGCGTCATTCTGGGTGCTGGAATTGAGAACCAGCTGGTCATAGTCCAGCTTCTCGATCAGGGCCCCGCGGGGGATGGGCGGCGGGCTGATCGCCTCACAGCCGCTGAGCATGAGCAGCCCTCCCGCCAGGACGCCCGTCCAGCAGCGGTGGCAAGCTGCCATCTGGCGGGTCAGGCGGGAAAAAGGGGAACTCCGGTCCGGGGCGGCGGTAGAAAGGCTGGTCATGAAGGGCAAACTGTCCTGATGATATGCGGTCAAGCCGTGCGTGTTCCTTCCGGTGCCCCAGAGAGGGGGATATGTCAATCCTTTTCGTGGGGACAGCTCGTGTCCGGCTGCCGGAAAGCCGTAGTTTTGCCTTGACTTCGGAGCGGTCCCCCTTCTGAAAGGGGGCAGTTCTGTAAATGTTCATTCGGATGTTGTGAGGTCATGATGTCATCTGGAGATAAAGACGAGGCCGGGGCACGGCGGGACGACACGGTCGTGGCGGAATTCTCCCGCCGTATCCCTCTCGCCCGGACAGGCCGTCCGCTGGAGGAGCGTGTGGAGGCCGGGGAGGCGGAACGGGCCGCCCTGTGCCGACGGTTTGGCCTGCTGTCCTTGAGCCGTCTGGTCTGTCTGTTCCATCTGGAGCGGGGGCAGGACGGCATCGTGTTGGCCGAGGGGCATATCCAGGCGGAGGTGGAGCAGGCCTGCATCATCACGGGGGAACCGGTCCGGGAGGTCATTGACGAGCCGTTCCGTCTTCGGTTCGTGCCGGCTTCCGACATGCCGGAGGATGAGGAGATCGACATCGAGAGCCTTCTTCAGGAGGATGCGGATGACGTTCCCCATGACGGACGCATGATCGACCTCGGGGAGGCGGCCGCCGAGCAGCTGGCCCTGTGCCTGACGCCTTACCCACGGAGGGATGGAGCTGGCCTTGAGCAGTTCGTGGAAGTCACGCCATCTGATGATGAGCTGGAGGTCAGGCGGGAAACAGGCCGTAAAAGTCCTTTCGACGTGTTGAAAAAACTTCAGGAGAAGCAGTAAGGGAGTGGAAATATCCTTGCCGCCCTGATAAAGTCGGGGCCGAGTAGTGATGTCATGAACGACATTGATGGCTTGCAGAGAGGCTTTCTCTCTGCTAGAGGCCCACGCCTGAGCACCGTGGCTTATGGCGGTGGTGAGAATTAGTGAGATTTCTCTGGCTTGAGGCCGCGCCGTGCGGTAGCAGAAGCCGGATACGCAACCCAGTGAGAGGCAGATACCCATGGCCGTCCCTAAGAGAAAGACTACGCCGTCCCGTCGTGGCATGCGTCGCAGCCATCAGGCTCTTCGCATCGAGGCTCACGCCGAGTGCGCTAACTGCGGCGAGATGAAGCGTCCGCATCATGTGTGCAGCCATTGCGGCCACTATGACGGCCGTGAGGTCGTGAGCGCGGAAGGTCGTGCGCTGAAGGCCGTCCGCGCCTGAGAGTCCGTACCGTACGGATTATAGCCCCGGGCCGGTGTCCGGGGTCATGTTTATGTGGTTCCTGCCTCTTGATCTGATGCAGGAAAACAGGGAATTTTCTGGGGGCTGCACTCATGACAGAGGCGTCTGGCGTCAGAGCTGAGGGTGAGGCCGGGAAGCAGGCTGTACATTCTTCGGCTCCTTTTACCCTGGCCGTTGATGCCATGGGGGGAGACAACGCCCCCAAGATCGTTCTGGCCGGATTGGAGATGGCGGCCATCCGTCATCCCAAGATACGGGTTCTCCTCATTGGTGACGAGACGGTCCTGAACGCTTCGCTTGGGGACTATCCCAAGCTTGCCGGCATCTGCACCGTGCGTCATGCGCCGGAGAGCATCCCCATGGAGATGAAGCCGACCGCGGCCCTCCGTGTGAAAGGGTCCTCCATGCGTGTCGCCATGGAGGCCGTCGCATCGGGCGAGGCCCGGGGTGTCGTTTCGGCTGGCAACAGCGGGGCCATGCTGGCCCTGGCAAAGATCATCATCAAGGCATTGCCGGGCATTTCCCGTCCCGCCATGGCGGCCGTCCAGCCGTCGGCACGGGGTGACGTGGTGATGCTCGATCTCGGGGCCAACATTGTCTGCGATGCCCGCAATCTCGTTGAATTCGCCATCATGGGTGAGGCCTTCGCACAGGCGGCTCTCTCCCTGAAGGCTCCGAGCATCGGGCTTCTCAATGTCGGGTCTGAGGAGCTGAAAGGCGATGAACGGCTGAAACAGGCTGCCGAGAGGCTGCGTGACAGCGTGCTGTCCGACCGTTTCCACGGTTTCGTGGAAGGGCACGACATTACGGCTGGCGTCACGGATGTCGTGGTGACGGATGGTTTCACCGGCAACGTGGCCCTGAAGACAGGTGAGGGGGCCCTGAAGCTTGCTTTCGGTCTTCTCAAGCATGTGTTCCAGACCAACTGGCTGACAAGGCTGGGCTATCTGCTGGTCCGTCCCGGTCTGCGTCGGATGAAGGAGTGGATCGATCCCAGCCGCTATAATGGTGCCGTTTTCGTGGGGCTGAACGGGGTCGTGGTGAAGTCTCACGGTGGGGCTGATGCCGAAGGTTTTGCCTCCGCCGTGGATGTCGCCATTGATGCCGTGGAGAACAGCCTGAACGACAAGATCCGCCACCGGCTGGAGCAGCTGGGCATGCTGGGGCATGCCGGAGAGAGTAAAGAGCAGGAGTGACGTCTTTCATGACGCAGGATCAACAGTCCTGGGGTAAAACAACGGGTACCCGTCTGATAGGTGTCGGCAGTGCTCTTCCCAGACGGGCATTCAGCAACGACGAGCTGGCCGCCGAGTTCAATCTTGATACATCCGACGAATGGATACGGACCCGGACGGGCATCCAGCAGCGTCACATCGTCTCCGGTGACGAGACGGCGGTCTCCCTGGCTCATGAAGCCGCCAGCAGGGCACTGGATCATGCCGGTCGCAAGGCTGAGGACGTGGACGCCGTCATCGTGGCGACCTCCACTCCGGATCAGGTTTTTCCATCCGTTGCCGTGCGTGTCCAAGCTGCCCTGGGCATGGAGCGGGGTTTCGGGTTTGATGTCAGTGCGGCCTGTTCTGGCTTCGTCTATGCCCTGACCGTTGCTGATTCCATGATCCGCTCAGGTCAGGCCAGACGCATCATGGTTGTCGGCGTGGAAGTTTTCTCCCGTCTTCTGGACTGGGAAGACCGTTCCACCTGCGTGCTGTTCGGTGATGGTGCCGGTGCCGTCCTCCTGGAGGCCGGAGCTGGCAAGGGTGAGGGTATCCTTTCCACACATCTCCATGCAGATGGCCGTCTCGGTGATCTGCTTTATGTGGATGGTGCCGTGGGCTGTGCGTCCGGCAAGGTCGCCCTGAAGATGCATGGGCGTGAAGTGTTCCGTCATGCCGTGATCAATCTGGCGGCTGCCGTTGACGAGGCTCTGGAGAGCAATGGTCTGACGGGGGCCGACATCCAGTGGATGGTGCCGCATCAGGCCAATCTCAGGATCATTGACGGGATGGCCAAGAAGCTTTCCCTGCCGTCCGAGCGTGTGGTCGTGACGGTTGACCGTCATGCGAACACCTCTGCTGCATCCATCCCTCTGGCCCTTGATGAGGCCGTCCGGGACGGGCGAATCAGGAAGGGTGATCTTGTCCTGATGGAGGCACTGGGTGGTGGCCTGACATGGGGTTCAGCCCTCATAAGGATGTAATTATCTCCACCGAGGTGGCTGTCTTCTGAGTGTCCCCTGCATTTATTGAGTGGGGGAACTCGTTTTTCAGTGTGCTAATCAGATGGCTCGTGATACGTCTTGTCATTATGGAGACAATTGCACGCGCTGATCTGATAGAACTCCTTCAGGAGGAACACGGCTTCTCCCGGCAGCAGGCTACCCTGTTTCTGGAAGAGATGTTCGAGCTGTTTGTCCAGACCCTTGAGCAGGGAGAGCCGCTGAAGATCAGCGGTTTTGGGACCTTTGCCGTCCGGGACAAGGCAACCCGGCTGGGGAGGAATCCCCTCACCGGCCAGGAAGCTGTCATTTCGGCACGACGGGTGCCGTTCTTCCGTCCCTCCCGCCTGCTGCGGGAAAGCGTCAATGGTAAGAAACGAGTGCAGGGGACTCAGCCATGATCTCCGTCGAATCACATCAGATACATCAGGATGGACTGCGGCCGGTCGCCAGTGTGGCAGAGGAACTTGGCCTGCCCCTGTACCGTCTGCGGTCATGGGAAAGTCTCTATCCCGTCTTCAGTACGGAACAGCGGGATGACGGACAGAGCTACTATGATGAGCAGGCCGTCACTGTTGTCAGGAATATCGCTCGCCTGCTGTATCAGGAAGGGGCGAGGAGCCATGAGGTCGTCCCCCAGCTCAGGCGTGAGGGGATCATCACGGATGAGGTGGCCTCTCCCGTTTCTCTGGTCAGGGCCGACGCCGCCGGAAATTCTTCCAGAAAGATGGCGGTGCCCGGGGGAGACAGTGCCCAGTCTGGCCGTCTGAAAGAGCTGGAGCAGGACAATAAAAGCCTGAATGATCGGCTTGAAGAATTTGGCCGCATCGCCGTTTCTTTAAAGACATTGGAGGATGAGAACCAGGCCCTGAAGCAGGCTCTGGAAGAGAGCCGGTCGGGGGCTTCCAGAGCAGGTGAGCAGAGGGCTTATGTCGGTGAGCTTGAGGAGCAGAACCTCCTGCTTCAGGATGCTGTCGAGCGTCTGACGGCCGAGGTGGAGATTCAGCAGAAGGCTGAATCCGCCCGACAGAAGCAGGATGAGGCTGACAGGGTCAAAGGGCTGGCTCTGGAAGAGAGTAACCGTGAGCTTCAGAAGGCGGTGGCGACCCTTCAGGAGGAGCTGAAGGTCCGGCAGGCCGAGCGTGATTCATCCGCTGCCCTGCAGGGAGAACTCAGGACGGTCCGGGCCGAGCTGGCGGCTCTCGTCAGCGAGAATGAGACCCTGCGTGCAGCGGGCCAGAGGCAGCGTGAGGCCGAGGCGACACATGGCCGTGCCCTGGAGGAGCGCAATCGTGAGTTGCAGAGGACTGTCGAACGCCTGACGGGTGAAGCCAGGGAGCATCAGAAAGAGGCCGAGTTCCGGAAGGAGCGGCTGGCCCAGCTGGAGGTCCTGCGGGCCAAGCTGGCCGAGATGCAGGTCGAGCACGGGCAGATACAAGCCCTGAACGAGGAGCTGGAAACCGTGCGGGCCGAGGCCGGGCGGTGCAGGACGCTGGAGGCCGAAAATGAGGCCCTGCGTGTGGCACAGCAGCAGCAGCGTGAGGCCGAGAAACAGCGGGAGAAGGAAGAGGAAACCCGCCTGCACAATCTTCAGGGAACGATCAGGCGTCTGACCGCTGAGGCCAACGAGCATCGTCAGGGTGTGGAGCAGCGTCAGGCCCAGCTTGATCTTCTTCAGAAGAAGCTTGAAACGGTGCAGGCTGCCAATGAGCAGATACAGCCGCTGCGTGATGAGCTGGAGGCCACGAAGGCCGAGGCCGAGCGGTGCACCCTTCTGGAAGCCGAAAATGAGGAGCTGCGTCAGGCTGGGAAACAGCAGCAGGCAGAGGCGCAGGAAAGGCGTCAGGAACTGGAGAGGCGGAATCTTGCCCTTCAGGCTACGGTCAAACGGCTGGAAGTCGAGACCGGAGAAAGACTTCAGGAGGCGGAGGCCCGGCAGGGTGAGCTGGCCACGCTCCGGAAGCAGCTCGCGGAGCTGCGGACCGAGCATGACAGGCTTCAGTCCCTGAAGGGTGAGGCGGAGGCCCTGCATAGGCAGGTGACCACGAAGCTTGAGGCGGCAGAGGCCGAGCGGCAGGAGCTTGTCCGCAAGCTGGAGCAGTCCGTTCTGATCATGCAGTCTCTTGAGGATGAGAATGTCCGCCTCAAACGGTCCCTCAAGACCAGTGAGGAAGAACAGGGCCGCCTGGCCGACATCGCCGGAAAGGTGGAAAAGTTTGAGGCCGAGAACAGCGAGCTGAAGCGGGTTCATGCCGGCATGGCCGGTGAGCGTGAACGTCATGCCCAGGCCGTGGAGAGAATCCGTACTCTCGAGGCGGAGGGGGTTGTCCTTCATCAGCGGCTGACGGCCCAGGAGAACGAGAACCGCCTTCAGGCCCGCCGCAAGGAGGAGCTGGACAGGCTCCTGCGTGAGCTGCTCGGCGAACTGGCCGAAATGCGGAAAACGCTTACGCTCTGAAAAAATATCAAAAAAAAGCCCCGGGCCATTGCAGGAATGGTCCGGGGCTGCTAGAGCTTCCTCACCGCAGGACGACGGGCAGTAGCGCAGTCTGGTAGCGCATCAGTCTGGGGGACTGGGGGTCGTGGGTTCGAATCCCGCCTGCCCGACCATCTCCTGCGGTTCTCATTCCTCCTCCGATCTCAGAGCACGCTGGCTCGGTGTCTTGTTGCTGGTCCAGAGCGTCCAGAGCAGATGCAGCCCTGCCATGATGGCCGGTCCGATGAACAGGCCCATCAGCTGCCATGTTTCCGCACCGCCAAGAATGCCCATCAGGACCCAGAGGAACGGTACCTTCGTGCTGCCGCCGATCAGGACCGGACGGATGAAATGGTCCGCCACGAAGAGGACGATGGCCCCGATCAGCCAGACGATGGCGGCGGCGACCATGCTGCCCTTGAAGGCGATGAGCAGGCAGACAGCGGTCACGGCGATCCAGCCCAGCATGGGCACCATGGCGGCAATGGCCGTGGCCAGGCCGAAGATGAGAGGCTGCGGGGCACCGGCCACCACATAGCAGACGCCCATGATGGCCCCTTCACCCAGCCCGACCAGCACCAGACCGGAAACCGTGCCGTGGATGGAGGACACGATCTGCCGGGCCAGACTTTCTCCCTGCGAACCGAAGAGCCGCTGTGAGGCGATCATGCACTTCCGGATGATGCTCTGGCCATCCTTGAGCAGGAAGAAGAGCGTCAGCATGGAGAAGCCGAACAGGATGCCACGATGCAGGATTTCCGACCCGAACTGCTTGCCCACGGCGACACCATGGCCGAGCTTCAGGGAGCGGAACAGCTCGTTGAACGTGTCCGGGTTGCTGAGATGTTCGGCCCAGAGGGTCTTGGCCTGGGTAGAGGCCACGGGCAGGCGGTCCAGCCAGGCCGGAACGGGCAGCCCCTGGTGGCGGACCACGTCGATCCACATGAAGGCGGAGCGCATCTCATCAGCCGTCTTGATGCTGATGAAGGACACGGGCACGAGGAAGATCAGTGCCAGAACCCCCGTGAAAAGCAGCGGGAGCCATACGGTCTGGCCGAAACGTCGTGCGGACCGCCTGTAGAGCGGCCAGAGGGCGATGGCGAAAATGCCTCCCCAGAGCAGGGCCGGTAGCATGCTCCTGAGCGTCCACAGGGCGGCCAATACGAAAAACAGGGCCAGAAACCCCCGGGCACGTTTCTGCAGGGTCTTGGAGGGAGAGGGCAGCCGGAGTGGAGGATGTGCCCTGTGATGTGGGGTGTCGTTCATGGTGCGTGATATCTCAGTCATCTTGCCAGAATAAAGTGTAGAGCCGCACTACGGCGGACTGGTCCGGAAAGGGCAGTCATTCAGCCTCGCCCATGTAAGATGTCCGCCAGAACCAGACTGTCCTGCTTATCGAACATCCCAAGGCGCAGGAAAAGGTCTAGCAGGACAAGATTGACGTTAAATTTGAACTCGTCCGTCTCCCGTACCCGCCGGAACACTTCTTCCACGGGCATGAGATGGAAGGATTCTACCTCACCATCATTGATGTGGGGAACAAAATCCTGCGGCAGGAAGAGGTCGTAGCAGTAGAGCCTGTCCCGCCTCAGCCCTTCCGGGCGGGACATGGCATAGTGCAGCGTGCTGACATGCCGGGCCTGCCGGGCCAGCGGGGCCGGGATGGCGGCTTCCTCCTCGGCTTCCTTGGCGAGCGTCTCGTCCGGGGTCAGGCCGCTGCTCATCCCGCCAGCCACCAGATGGTCCAGCTTTCCGGGGTCCAGCCGTTTCTGGGGGCTGCGGCGGGCCACCCAGAGATACAGTCCCGCCTCCTTCCGGACGAGGCCGTTCATGTGGACGCCGGAGGCTTCCACGCCGAAAACCGGGATCAGGGCACGGTCCACCTGTCCGATGATCGTGCCGTCAGGCGAACGGACATCAAACCATTCATGAAACGGAACATAGCGTTTCTGACGGGCGAGAAGGTTGCTGACCTGCCTCAGGTTCTGCCCGTCCGGCAGGGTGACGGCCCGGTCGGTCACGGTCAGGAGGCCGGTGCAGGCCGGGTCGGCCAGCCAGTCCAGGGAGGCGGGGTCCACCAGCCCGATGGACGTCCCCTCATGGAGCAGGGGCAGCCGCCCTGCCGGGAGCGTGGCGTTGCGGCAACGCTCGATGTGACGGAGGAAGGGGGATGCAGCGGAGGACAGCATAAACTCTCTCAAATATCCATCTGATGGCGGCGGCGTGCCGGTCCGGACCCAGATCATGCAGCATCCGGACTCTGGCGGAAAAAACAGGACAGTGTAAAAAGCTCTCCCATCAGCCTGTTCTGGGGCAGCAGAGGAAAATCTATCAGGTTTTTATGGCATCAATAAAGGTCAGGCGTCTGTCTCTTCGGGTATTGTGGCAGAAAATCCGTCCCTCTTCTTTGTGGGACTGGTCTCTGAGATTCTGGTTTTCTTTCATTTTTCTTGTCGTGGAGAGCGTGACATCTGTCGCCACGCCCTGGCTGTTCAGCCGGATGGTGGGGCGGCTCTCGGGGCATGAGGCTGTCATGGCGGCCATCATGGCCCTGCTGGCCCAGTATACGCTCCTGCGCATGATGGGTGCCGTGGCGGGGCCTGTCCGCAGCCTGATCATGGTGCCGGTGCGGGCAACCCTGAGGGAACGGATCAGCCTGCTGGGGCTGGAGCACGTCCACTCGCTCGGAGCCAGATTTCATGAGGGCCGTCAGACCGGGGCACTGACCCGCATCCTAGACCGGGGAGCCGATGCGGCCAGTACGATCGTGGACATGATCTTCTCCAATGTCCTGCCCAACCTTCTGGGACTGGGGCTGACCTTTCTTGTCGTGCTGCGTGTTTTCAGCGGCCTGTATCTGGTGCTGCTCTGTGGCACGATGCTTCTCTATGGAGGCGTGTCCTTTCTCTTCACCCGCTGGCGGATGCGGGCCCGCAGGGAGCGGAACCGAGCCAATGGAAATGCCCACCGTCATCTGGTGGACAGCCTCCTGAATGCCGACATCGTCAGGGCGTTCGGTAATGCCGGTCATGAACGCAGGCGGCAGGAAGAAAGCTGGAAGGAACTGAGGCGTGCGGAGATCCGTCTTCAGACGCTGATCGGAAGTTCCCAGGCGATCCGCAACATCATCATTTCTTTGGCCACGGCCTCATTACTGGGGCTGGCCGTACTGGATATTCATGCCGGTCGAATCGGTGTCGCACAGTTTGTCCTGATGGGCACATATCTTCGCAGTGTCTATGCATCTGTCGGGGCACTGAACTATGTCGGGGCGGGCTGGCGCAATGCCCGTGTGGACATGGAGGCCTATCTCGAACTCATGGCACTGGAGCCGGAAATACGCTCTTCAGCGGTCCCCGTGCCGCTGCCTGCGGGTCAGGCCGGTGGCGTGACGCTGGAAATGCGGCATGTGTCTTTCGGCTATGACCCGGAGAGGCTGATCCTGCGTGACGTCAGCTTCCGGCTGGAGGCGGGGCGGATGCTGGCCGTCGTGGGGCGCAGCGGGTCTGGCAAGTCCACGCTGGCCAGGCTTGTCAGCCGTCTTTACGACCCGCTGGCAGGAGAGGTCCTCATGGAGGGTGTCGCTCTTCCGGCCCTGTCGCTTGAGACGCTGAGGGCACAGATTGGCGTGGTGGCGCAGGACACGTCACTCTTCAATGCCACGGTGGGGGAAAACATCGCTTACGGGCGCATCGGGGCCAGCAGGGAGGCCGTCCGTCAGGCGGCGGAGGCGGCACAGCTGGGGGCCTTCATCGACAGGCTGCCGGAGGGCCTCGACACGCTGGTCGGAGAACGGGGCGTGCGCCTGTCCGGCGGGGAAAGACAGAGGATGGCGATAGCCCGTGTCATTCTCCGCAACCCTCGCCTGCTCGTGCTGGACGAGGCGACCAGTGCCCTGGACACCAGAACGGAGGAGGCCATCCAGCAGGAGCTTCTGGCTCTTTCGGCTGGCCGGACGACCGTCGTGATCGCCCACCGGCTTTCCACCATCCAGCAGGCCGACCATATCCTCGTGATGGATGGGGGAGAGGTGGTGGAAGAGGGAACCCATCACGAGCTGATGGAAAAGGCGGGCATTTATGCAGGAATGTGGAGATTGCAGGCGGGAGGGGGTTCCGTTGGAGGGCATTCGGATGTAGAGGGGTAGCGGGCTGCTTCTGTCGGTATGAAAGGCAGGAAAGACTTGACGTATCAGCGTCAGTAAGTCATAAGCCCGCCTTATTTACGGAACATGCTGGGCTGCACGTGCGGTCCTGCGTATCACAGTATCGAGGAAGTTCTATGTCTCGCCGTTGCCATGTCACGGGCAAAGGGGTACTGACGGGCAATAACGTCAGCCACGCCAACAACAAGTCCCGTCGCCGTTTCCTGCCGAACCTTCAGGAAGCCACGCTCCTGTCCGATATTCTTGAGGCCCCGGTGCGCATGCGCCTTTCCGCCAAGGGTATCCGTACGGTCGAGCACAATGGCGGGCTTGATTCCTTCCTGCTGGGCACACCGAACCGGAAACTGACACCGGAAGCTCTGGTCATCAAGCGTCGCATCCTGCGTGTCCAGGAGCGCAAGGCTGCCCAGTCAGCCGCCTGATTTTAGGGGCTGGACCCGTCCCGGAGAGGACGGGTGGCTGCACCGGGGTGACTCTGCCGGGGTGGTTGTTTTCTGGTATTCATACAGGGTCTGATGAGGGTGCCCCGGTACAGGCCGTGGGCACCTTTCCTTGCATTTTGGAGGTTTCCCGTGACCGACGACAGCGTACAGGGCGCGAAGTCCGCTCTCTCAAAGATTCGCAACATCGGTATTACCGCTCACATTGACGCCGGTAAGACGACGACAACGGAGCGTATGCTCTATTACACCGGTATGTCCCACCGTATCGGTGAAGTGCATGACGGGAACACCACGACCGACTACATGGAGCAGGAGCGTGAGCGTGGCATCACCATCACCTCCGCTGCCGTGACCTGTGAGTGGGAAGGTCATCGCATCAACATCATCGACACGCCCGGCCACATCGACTTCAACATCGAGGTGAACCGTTCTCTCCGTGTGCTCGATGGTGCCATCTTCGTGATCGAAGGTGTGGCCGGCGTGCAGCCGCAGTCCGAGACCAACTGGCGTCTGGCTGACCGCTACAACGTGCCCCGCATCATCTTCATCAACAAGCTGGACCGTACCGGTGCCGACTTCGACTACGCCTTCAGCACCCTGAAGGAGAAGCTGGACATCGTCGCCATCCCGCTCCAGCTGCCGATCGGCTCTGAAGAGAACATGGTCGGTGTCGTGGATCTGGTGGAAATGCGTGCCATCGTCTGGGAAGGTGGTGAGCTGGGTGCCAAGTTCCACTACGAGGAAATCCCTGCCGAGCTGAAGGAGCGTGCCGAGGAGGCCCGCCAGAACCTTCTGGATACGGCCCTGAGTGTCGATACCGCCGCCATGGAGGAATATTTCGACAAGGGTGAGGTGGACGTCGCCACCCTGAAGCGTTGCATCAAGAAGGGCACCATTGCTGGTGAGTTCCGCCCTGTGCTGTGCGGTACGGCCTTCAAGAACAAGGGCGTGCAGCCGCTGCTGGATGCCGTGATCGACTACCTCCCGGCTCCGGATGAGGTTGAGGGCATCCGTATTGCTCCGCCGGAAGACAAGGAAGTTGACGAGAGCTTCCTGCCGATCATCCCGGTGGACCCGGAAGGCAAGTTCGCTGGTCTGGCCTTCAAGATCATTTCCGACAAGTACGGTACGCTGACCTTCGTCCGTGTCTATCGTGGCGTGCTGAACACGGGTGACACCGTGCTGAACACCACCAAGGGCACGAAGGAACGCGTTGGCCGCATGTTCCAGATGCACGCTGACAAGCGTCAGGAAGTGAAGTCTGTCGGTGCTGGTGACATTGCCGCCTTCGTTGGTCTGAAAGACACCGTGACGGGTGACACGCTGGCCGATGCTGCTGATCCGGTTGTTCTGGAGCGCATGCAGTTCCCGGTTCCGGTGATCGACATTTCCGTCGAGCCGAAGACCAAGGATGCCGTCGAGAAGATGACGCTGGCCCTCCAGAAGCTGACGGCCGAGGATCCGTCCCTGCACCTGCGTACGGATCAGGAAACGGGTCAGACCATCCTGTCCGGCATGGGTGAGCTGCATCTGGACATCATCGTGGACCGTCTGCGTCGTGAATATGGCGTTGATGCAAACATTGGTGCCCCGCAGGTTGCTTACCGTGAGACGATCACCCAGTCCCACACCGAGACCTACACCCACAAGAAGCAGTCCGGTGGTTCCGGTCAGTTCGCTGAGGTGAAGATCACCTTCGAGCCGCTGACGGAGAAGGGTGCCGAGGAGATCCTGTTCGAGAACAAGATCGTCGGTGGTGCCGTGCCGAAGGAATATATCCCGGCTGTCGAAAAGGGCGTGCGTATGCAGTCCACGACGGGCGTGCTGGCTGGCTTCGACACGGTGGGCTTCAAGTTCACTCTGGAAGACGGTAAGTACCACGACGTCGACTCTTCCGCTCTGGCCTTCGAGATCGCTGCCAAGGCCTGCTTCCGTGAAGGCATGAAGAAGGCCGGTCCGGTCATTCTGGAGCCGATCATGGATGTGGAGATCACCACGCCGAACGATCACGTCGGTGACGTGGTGGGCGACCTCAACCGTCGTCGTGGTATCATCCAGAATCAGGAGACTTCTGGTTCCACGGTGCTGATCCGCTCCCAGGTGCCGCTGAAGGAAATGTTCGGTTACATCTCTCACCTGCGTTCTGCCACGAAGGGCCGTGCGTCCTTCACCATGCAGTTCCATCACTACGAGCCGGTGCCTCGTAACGTGCAGGATGAGATCATCGCAGAGCGTGCCTGATACGCCATCCGGTGACTGTTCTTCAGGGAAGCCCTCCGCCGGTCCGCTGGCGGAGGGTTTTCTTTTGGGGCCAGCTTGACAGACTGCCACATGATGCTGTTTCATCGGTGCCACGGTGATGGATTGCCACCGGGCCATGAGGCCGAACCGCCACCCGGCGTCGGGAAAGGCTGATGATTCCTGCCAATGAGACCTTTCATGGTGTATGTGAAAGGATGGTAAGGGAGTCTGTCATGTCGTTGCCAAAAGAATTTGCCTTGTTTCTGCTGAACCTTCTCCGCTGGCTCTGTCTGCTGCTGCCTCTGGCCGTCGTTGTCGGGAGTTCCTGTGCCCTGTTCCTCTGGATGCTGGAATGGGTGACGCAGTACCGGTTTGTCCATCCTGCCATCCTGTACGGTCTGCCTTTCGCCGGTGTGGCCGTGGCCCTGTCCTATTACTGGTGGGGTGGCCGTGCCGGTGGCGGCAACAACCTCATCATTGATGAGATTCACAGGCCTTCCGAGGGAGTGCCGCTGCGGATGGCTCCGCTCGTTTTCATTGGTACGGTGGTCAGCCATCTTTTCGGAGCCTCGGTCGGGCGTGAGGGAACGGCCGTGCAGATGGGCGGCAGTCTCGCCAGCAGTGTGGCCAGATGGTTCCGGCTGGACGACCGCAGCACGAGCATCCTGCTGACGGCCGGTGTGGCCTCCGGCCTTGGTGCCGTGTATGGCACGCCCATCACGGGGGCTGTCTTCGGGCTGGAGGTGCTGACCCTCGGTGCGCTTGATTATTCGGCCCTGCTGCCCGTGGCGGTCACCTCCATCGTCGCAGACTGGACGTGCCACCAGTGGGGTATCCATCATGCGGTCTATCCTGTCACGTTCAGGGGATTGGCGGCCCCGGGGCAGGTGCCTTTCCACGTTGATGCCGTGCTGTGGGTGAAGGTGGCCATTGCTGCCGTGGCTTTCGGTTTTGCCAGCAGGGCCTTTGCGGAAGGTGTCTACAGGCTTGGGCCGGTCATCAGGAAAATCTGCCCCACACCCTGGTTGCAGCCGGCCATTGGTGGCGTGGTGACCATTCTGCTGGTCTGGCTGCTGGGAACACGGGATTATCTGGGGCTGGGTGTCGTGGCCCCGGAAGCTGGTGGTGCTTCCATCGTCAATTTTTTCAGCACGACCCATTATGACTGGAGCTGGCTGCTGAAGCTGCTCTTCACGGTTCTGGCTCTCGCCACGGGCTACAAGGGAGGGGAGGTCACCCCCCTGTTCTTCGTGGGTGCCGGACTGGGGAACGCCCTTGCGCCTGTGCTTGGTGTTCCGGGTGACCTGCTGGCTGGTGTGGGGATGGTGGCTGTCTTCGGAGGAGCCGTGAACACGCCTCTGGCCTGCACGGTCATGGGGGTGGAGCTGTTTGGCGGGACGAACATCGTCTATTACGCCACAGGCTGTTTCATCGCCTATCTCTGTTCCGGTCACACCGGCATCTATCTCTCCCAGAAGGTAGGTGTGCCCAAGATATGGCGGTCCGGTTTCGTGCCGGGTGTCCCCCTGCGCCGTACACGGGAAGGCCTGTGGACGGAAGACTGAGCATCTCCGGAATGGACTAAAGACAGGATTATCTGTTTCTTGGCAGACCATCATGGACGGGCCAGGAGCTTTTCAGGCCAGTTTCAGGGTGACTGAGGCCCTTGGTGGGAGATCGGGAACTCTGGACTCCTGATCCTGCCATGCAGAAAGGGCCTCTTCCCGTCGGGGAGGAGGCCCTTTCTTCGTGGTCACGGTCCGTCTGACGGGTGGATGTCAGCCGAAGCAGTGGTTTGCGTGCATGATGGCCACGCCGACTTCTCGGAGCAGGTCGAAGGCATCCCGCAGAGGCTGGAAGATTTCCCGGTGTTCACGGGCAAACCCTTGGGCGACGCCAGCCCCGCCCGGTTCGCCGAAGTCGAGATCGGCAATGCTGGGGGCGGTGATGGGGAAGAGATCATCCAGCAGGCGCAGTGCTCGTGGCACGTCCAGACAGAGGATGAGCGTCGTGATGGCTTCCCGTGTCAGTCCGCCACGGGGGCCGAAATAGGGAATGTGTGTTCCCAGTGTCCAGATGCGGTCCATCAGGGCAAAGCGGATGACATGCAAGAGCTTTTCATTCACATCCATGCGGGGAGCCTCGGGCCATGCAGAACGCAGGGCAATGTCCTCCCTCTGGATGCGCCGGAACAGGGCCGGAACGCTCTTCCAGAATTCCAGCTCTTCCAGATCACGGGCGATGCTGAGGAAGTGGACACGGTCATCCGCATTGTCACAGTCCGCAGCCCGGTTCAGCCATGTGCCGGGGTCCAGCTGGTGGATGGTGGCCCGGAGCACGTCAAGGTCGGAATGTTCCAGGGCCTGGGAGGCAAAGTCCATCAGCTGGCAGAAGCGGGGCGAACTGTGGCGCAGCTGTTCGAACTGCTCCGTATGGCGGCGGGCTGCGCTGCCAAGGCCATGCAGGACATTGGCCCACCAGCCCAGCTGCTGGAGGATGGCATTGTTGGGGATGGCCCGTATCTGGCTGGGATGGGTGATGCGTGTCACCCGGGCCGTGTCGGACTGCCGTGCGGAGGGGCGGGAGCCGGTCTTGTCCACCAGCGCAGGGCCGAAGGCACTGAGGAGGGCGGTATAGCCCGGGTCGTTCACCAGATCCCCCATCTTCAGGGCGATGGTGGAGAAGAAGTCCATGGCGAAGTCAGGCTTGCTGAAGAGCGGGTCGTTCAGCTTTTCTGCCGCAATGGGTTCGCCCTGCGCGGCTACGAATTCAGCCAGCGTCGCAATGGTGGAGGAGGCGAGCCTGTCCGTCCCGAAGGGGAGATAGCCGTCCCCGCCCTGGAAGGCGGTCTCGACCCGGCTCGTGATGCCAGCCCTGTGCAGGGCATGGCGTGCATTGACGGGAGAGAAATATTCCAGACGTTCCTTCAGGCTGAAAGGATGGGCACCACGCCCGATGCTTTCGCCGTGAGTGT
This sequence comes from Bombella mellum, assembly GCF_014048465.1. Taxonomy (GTDB): domain Bacteria; phylum Pseudomonadota; class Alphaproteobacteria; order Acetobacterales; family Acetobacteraceae; genus Bombella; species Bombella mellum. Next base: position 256,643 of record NZ_PDLY01000002.1, on the reverse strand, counting down.
CGAACATGGTCAGGGCGATGTCTTCCAGCCCGTGTTCCTTCATCAGCTCCAGCGTCCGCAGGCGCAGGCGTTCGACCATGGGGCCGGCCGCCAGCTGGCCGACATAACGCCCGGAATCCGAATAGCCGAACTGGAGGGACAGACGCCCGTTGGCCCGGAGATAGGCCCGCCAGTGCGGGGAGCGGAACGCTTCCTCCAGAATTTCCGCACCGTTTTCCAGTGCCGTTTCCGTCTCGAAGAGCGGGGAAATCTCGATCTGGTCGTCCCGGATGCCGAAGAGACGGGCCAGCCACAGCGTGGCCAGCAGGGTGTAGCCGCTTTCCGTTTCGGCAATCAGGAACCGGATGGGGGAACCGGAATCAACATGCTTGAGGATCTGCGCCATGGTCATCATCAGGCGTGATGCCGCACTGGGTTCCACCAGCAGGGCACCGAAGTCGATGGCCAGTGGCTTCAGGTCATCCATGGCAGCGTCGATGTGAGACAGCAGGGCCCGCCGGTGAAAAGGCAGGGTCGGATCGTCCGTCAGGCCGAGGCGTGTGCGGGCCACGTTGTAGATCTGCGCCGCATTGAGACGGGTATGGATGTGGGACAGGCCCAGCCCGTGGTTGAGAAAGCCCGTGCGGATGACATTCAGCTGGTGGGCTATCGCCTCATCCAGCCGTGCCGCCTCTTCCCGGAACAGGGGAAGAAGCTCACCGGCATTGAGGAGGGCTCTTTCCCGCAGGTCGATGAGGACATGGGAGAAGCGGGCGATGTCCTCCGGTTTCATGGCCTGTCCGGGCACGGACCGGGGGCAGGCGTCACGCTGTTCCTGCGTGGCCTTCAGGGCGGAGGCGGTCCGCCTGCCAAGGGCTGAATCCTTCAGGCCGATCTTTTCCAGCCCCTCGATCAGGCGTTCCAGCTGGGCGATCTTGAGGCCCAGACGGATGCGGATGGTGTCCCACCAGCCAATGTCGTTGCGGCCGTCCGTGTCGAACCCGACCCAGCTGGCCAGCCTGACGGGAGCGGGGGTCAGCTCCGTCGCCTCCGGCCAGCGGCGGCGTGCCGCCCGGAAGATCTCGGCAGAGAGCTTGTCCAGCGCATCCCGCCCCCGGGTGATGGCAGCCAGGGCAAGGGCCTGTTCCTCATCCAGCGTGGGGGGAGCCTGACGGCGGTGTGTCGGCAGGGCGGGTACCGGGCAGGACGGGTCTTCCGCCCGGCGGGCCAGCAGGTCGTAGATCTCATTGGCCAGGGCGAAGGTCGGGTGGGCGGTGAAGACGGCCGCAAAGCCGGTGGTGGCGAGGTCTTCCGGTGTCCGGGCCTGGGCCACCAGCTGCTCGGCCACCTTGCGCAGGCGGGGTTCCGGCGGGCAGTCCGTGCCATTCTCCTCCAGCCCGACATAGCGGCGCAGGGCGTCGGCACGGGTCACGAAGTTGCGGTCCCGCAACAGACGTATGGCCCGTCCGACCGTTTCCAGGCCATTCCCAAAACCTGTTTTTTCCGCAATGGAAATGATCAGGCTGGAGAACTCATGCGGTGAGCGTTTCAGCGTCGTGGCACAGGATTCAATCAGTTCGGCAGGCGATGCGTCAGTCTGGGAGGCGCAATCTGGCATGGGGAACAGTCTCGCTTGGTCTTGATCTCATGTCAGCCGGAACGAGCATGGCTCAATGTACCGGCACGGTCGTTCCTGTATAGGCTTAATTATGGTAATGCGCCAAGTGTTGTTGAAAAGCGATTCCTGTCCGTATTTGCCTGCCTTCTGCTGGCATTCTTCCTGATGACAGGAACATCCAGTCAGCCCCGTGCGAGGGGCCTTTAGGAGCCTGTCTGCCATCATGTCCATTCCGGCACGTAAAAACAGGGTGTCTCTCTGGGCGGCCCTGCTGCTGGTGGGAGCCTCCCTGCTTGCGGTCATCAGTCGGCTCAGCCTGTGGCAGAAGCTCTTCGGGTCTTCCTTCTGGCTGGAGATGGTGCGGGCGGGCAGCCAGGCCGGTGTGGTAGGGGGGCTGGCCGACTGGTTTGCGGTCACGGCCCTGTTCCGGCATCCGTTGGGGCTGCCCATTCCGCATACGGCGATCCTGCCACGGCGGAAGGATCAGCTGGGGCAGGCTCTCGGGCGTTTCATGGTCGAGCATTTCCTGACGGAAGAGGAAATATTACGCCTGCTGGAGCGGGCCGACCTGCCGGGAGCCCTGGCCCGTCTGCTCCAGAAACCGGAGACGGAAGAGCAGCTTCTGCGGCATCTGCGTGGTCTGGCTCCGGCCGCACTGGAGCGGGTGGGCGACGGTCGGGGCAGCTCCTTTCTGGTCACCCTCTTTCCAACCCTGATGAAGCGGGAGGACATCACGGCCCTCGTCATCCGGGGGCTGAAAGCCATGGTGGATGGTGACGTGCATCAGGAAGTCTTTTCGTTTTTTCTTGCCCAGTTCAAGGAACTGGTCAGCACGAAGGAGGCGGACCTGCATCACTTCGTGGAACGGCGGGTGCGGGAACAGGGAGGGCGGCTGATCGGCTGGGCCATCGGGGCCTCGGTGGCCACGCAGGTCCTGACGGCCCTGAAGGCGGAGCTGGGCCGGGTGGACCCGATGGATTCCGACATCAGGCACGGCTTCACCCGCTGGGTACGGAGGAAACTTCAGGAGCTGGAAGAGGACCCGCAGAGCGCACATGAGCTGATGGACGGCATTGCGGCCTTTTTCTCTCACGACAGCGTGAAAGAATGGAGTGGCGGCCTGTGGCGGCGTCTGTGCCTGATGGTGGAGGAAGACAGCCTGCGGGATGACGGGTTCAGCATGCAGGCCCTGAGGACGGCCTACCAGCAGCTCGTGGACATGTTTGCACAGCGTACGGAGCTGGCCGGGCAGATGGACCAGGCCGTCCGACAGGCCGTCAGGCAGGCCCTGCCACAGATGCAGCAGACCGTGGCGGGCATGATCGCCCGTGTCGTGGGCCGCTGGGATGCGGAGAGCCTGTCCGCCCGCCTTGAGGCAGGCATCGGGAAGGACCTGGCCTTCATCCGTGTCAATGGCACTGTGGTCGGTTTTGTGGTAGGGGCCGTGCTGGAGGCCCTGCTCATCATGCTGGTTCCATGATGAAGGCCGCAGCAGTGCATTGGACAGGTATTACATAAAGCTTGACCCTCAGAAAAATATGGGTCACTTCCTTGAATGGGGACCGGTAGGGTCTTAAATTAAGAATCATTAGATACAGGCTGTAGGTTTTTTCATTGTGCTGAGACTGTCCAAACTGGCTGACTATGCGACTGTTGTTCTTGTGCGTCTGGGTATGCGTGGCGATCTGGCCACGGCGGCTTCTCTGGCGCAGGAGACCGGCGTGCCCGAGCCGACGGTGGCGAAGCTGCTGAAGGGGTTGGCGGCTGGCGGGCTGGTCGTGTCTTTCCGTGGGGCACGGGGCGGTTACCGTCTGGCCGAGGAGCTGAAGGACATTTCCGTGGCACGGGTCATCACCGTCGTGGATGGCCCGATATGCGTGACGGCCTGCTGTGATGGCAAGGAATGTGCGCACGGGGAGACCTGCGGCCTGTCCGGGCAGTGGGACATGGTCAATGGAGCGGTCCGTCAGGCCCTCGAGACCATCACCCTGGCGGATATGGCCAACCCCGATCTGAAATTTGATCCGTCCTCTGCCACATCGGCGGAAGCGACAATGCGTAGGCCCGAGGAACAGGGAGGATGTCATGCCGGCTGTGTCGGAAACCCGTGAAGCCGTTGAGAAACTGGCCAGGTCCAATTACGAATGGGGCTTCGAGACCAATGTGGAGATGGACCTCGCCCCGAAGGGGCTGAACGAGGACATCGTCCGGCTGATTTCCGCCCGCAAGAAAGAGCCGCAGTGGATGCTGGACTGGCGGCTGAAGGCCTTCCGTGCCTGGCAGGACATGAGCGAACCGGACTGGGCGAAGATCAGGCATCCGCCGATCGACTATCAGGACGCCCATTATTTCGCCCAGCCGAAGAAGAAATCAGGCCCGAAGAGCCTTGATGAGGTCGATCCCGAACTGCTCAGGACATATGAGAAGCTCGGCATTCCCCTGCATGAGCAGGAAATGCTGGTCGGCGTGGAAGGGGCAGGGCAGAAGACACCCGTTGCTGTTGATGCGGTGTTTGACAGCGTGTCCGTGGCCACGACCTTCCGCAAGACTCTGGCCGAGGCCGGGGTGATTTTCTGCCCGATTTCCGAAGCCATCATCGAGCATCCCGAGCTGGTGAAGAAATACCTGGGCACGGTCGTGCCAGTGGCGGACAATTTCTTCTCGGCCCTGAACTCGGCCGTCTTTACCGATGGTTCCTTCGTGTACGTGCCCAAGGGGGTGCGTTGCCCGATGGAGCTGTCCACCTATTTCCGCATCAATGCCCGCAATACGGGGCAGTTCGAGCGGACGCTGATCATCGCCGAGGACCAGGCCACCGTTTCCTATCTGGAAGGCTGCACGGCCCCGCAGCGTGATGAGAACCAGCTTCACGCTGCCGTGGTCGAGCTGGTGGCGATGGAGGATGCCTTCATCAAATATTCCACGGTGCAGAACTGGTATCCGGGGGATGAGAACGGCAAGGGTGGCATCTACAACTTCGTGACCAAGAGGGGCATCTGCAAAGGTGATCGTGCCCGTATCTCATGGACACAGGTCGAAACCGGTTCTGCCATCACGTGGAAGTATCCGTCCTGCATTCTGGCGGGGAAGGGTTCTGTCGGTGAGTTCTATTCCGTTGCGGTGACGAACGGACATCAGCAGGCCGACACGGGTACGAAGATGATCCATCTCGCCCCGGACACACGCTCCACCATCGTGGCGAAGACCATATCCGCCGGGCAGTCGGACAGCACCTATCGTGGGCTTGTCCGGATGCAGCCCAAGGCCCGCAATGGACGCAACTTCACGCAGTGTGACAGCCTGCTGATCGGTGACCAGTGCGGTGCCCATACGGTGCCTTACATCGAGAGCCGCAACATGAGTGTGCGCATCGAGCATGAGGCGACGACATCCAAGATTTCCGAGGACCAGCTTTTCTACTGCCGGTCCCGTGGTTTTTCAGAAGAAGAAGCCGTTGGCCTGATCGTGAACGGTTTCTGCCGGGAAGTCCTCAAGGAACTTCCGATGGAATTTGCTGTGGAAGCACAGAAGCTGCTTCAGATCAGCCTGGAAGGGAGCGTTGGTTAAGCTATGAGTGATTTTCTGAAGATTGAGGGGCTGAAGGCCCAGATCGATGCTGACGGCACCCCCAAGGAAATTCTGAAGGGTCTGGACCTTACGATCCCCAAGGGAGAGGTTCATGCCATCATGGGGCCGAACGGCTCTGGCAAGTCCACGCTCTCCTATGTTCTGGCGGGGCGTGAGGATTACGAGGTGACAGGTGGTTCCGCCCATTTCAAGGGGCAGGACCTGCTGGAGCTGGAGCCGGAAGAACGTGCGGCACTGGGTGTGTTTCTGGCCTTCCAGTCCCCGGTGGAACTGCCCGGTGTCAACAACGCCAACTTCCTGCGGACGGCCGTGAACGCCGTGCGCAAGGCCCGTGGTGAGGAGGAGCTGGATGCCGTGTCCTTCCTCAAGCTGGCACGGGAGGAAACCAGCCGCCTTTCCATGTCCGGCGAGATGCTCAAGCGGGCCGTGAATGTCGGCTTCTCCGGTGGTGAGAAGAAGCGCAACGAGGTGCTCCAGATGCGCCTGCTCAAGCCTTCTCTGGCCATTCTGGACGAGACGGACAGCGGGCTGGACATTGATGCGCTGCGCATCGTGGCGGAGGGCGTGAACTCCCTGCGAGGGCCGGACTTCTCATCACTGGTGATCACCCATCATCAGCGTCTGCTGGAATATATCGTGCCGGACCGTGTGCATGTCATGGCGCACGGGCGCATCATCCACAGTGGCGGCCCGGAAGTGGCAACACTGCTGGAAAAACAGGGCTACAAACAGTTTCTTGAGGCGGCAGCGTGAGTGAGAACAGTGCAGCAGCCTGGCAGGCCCTGACGGGGCGTGCCGGAGAGCGTGCAGCCCTGCTGGGAGCGGGAGGGCTGCCAACACGTCGGGTGGAGGCATGGCATTACACGCCACTCCAGTCCCTGAACGGAATTGCCTGGCAGGAGGCTCCGGCTCTTGATGCCGCCACCGTGAAGCGGCGTGTGGAAGGCCTGAACCTGCCAGAGCATGATGGTCTTCTGGTCTTTGCCAATGGCCGGTTCTGCAAGGAGCTGTCCCATCTTCCGGACTGCATGGACGTGCAGGAATATGGTGACGGTTCTGCCGTGCAGCCATTGTTGGCGGGGCGTTTCTCCGCTGGCCTGAATGCGGCCCTCCGTCAGCCGGGGGCACGGCTTCATGTTCCGGCCGGGACGGATGCCGGGCTGATCGTCATGGTCAGTCTGACGGAAGGGGATGGCGTGTCCACCCATCTTCATCACAGTGTCACGCTGGATGAGGGGGCGCAGCTGACCCTGCTGGATGTCCAGCTTGGCACGGGGCAGTATCTGACCAATCCACAGGTGGATGTCCATTGTGCGGATAAAGCACATCTCAGCCACATCACGCAGCAGGCTGAAAGCCATGAGGCTGCCCGTCTGGCCATTGTTGGTGCCCGTGTGGGTGAGCGTGGCAATTATGACAGCTTCACGCTCAATCAGGGGGGCGTGCTGGCCCGTCAGGAAGTCGTCACCCAGCTGTCTGGCCCGTTCAGCAACACGAACGTCAATGCGATCCAGCTTGTCGATGGTGCCCGGCTGAATGACCTGTCTTCCATGATCCATCATGCGTCACCGGACTGCACGTCTCGCCAGACGGTGCGGAGCGTGCTGTCGGAAAACGGACAGGGTGTCTTCCAGGGGAAGATTCTGGTGGACCGGATTGCCCAGAAGACTGATGGCTACCAGATGAACCAGGCCCTGCTCCTGTCCGAAAAGGCACAGATGAACAGCAAGCCGGAGCTTGAGATTTACGCTGATGACGTCAAGTGCAGCCATGGTGCGACCGTCGGTGCGCTGGATGAGGACCAGCTTTTCTATCTCCGCTCCCGTGGGGTCCAGGAGGAGCAGGCCCGTGACATGCTGGTTCAGGCCTTCCTTCTGGAAACGGTGGAACTGGTGGAGCATGAAAGCCTGCGGGACTATCTGCTGAAAGCGTTGCCCGGCCATGTCTGATAACGTGCGTGCCCGCTTCCCCATTCTGTCCGAAACGGCTCATGGCCGTCCGCTGGTCTTTCTGGACAGCGCAGCCTCTGCCCAGAAGCCGGACTGTGTCATCGAGGCGATGAGCGAAGCGGCACGGCACTGTTACGCCAATATCCATCGTGGTCTGTATGACATGAGCGAGCGGACCACGCAGGCTTATGAAGCCGTGCGTGATGATGTGGCCCGGTTCCTCAATGCGGCGGACCGGCGGGAGATCGTGTTTACCAAGAACAGCACGGAGGGCCTCAATCTGCTGGCCCATTCGCTGGGCAGCCAGCTTAGGCCCGGGCAGGCCGTGCTGATCTCCGCTCTGGAGCACCATGCCAACATCGTGCCGTGGCTCATGCTGCGGGACAGGCTGGGCATCGAGCTGCGTGTGGCCCCCATCAATGCGGATGGTGACATCGACCTTGCCGCCTATGAGGAGCTGCTGGGTGATGGCCGTGTTGTGCTGGTTTCCGTTACGCACATGTCCAACGTGCTGGGGACCATCACGCCCGTGAAAAAGCTGGCGGAGCTGGCCCACAGGCACGGGGCGAAAGTCATCGTGGATGGCTCCCAGTCCATCGTCCACCGCAGGGTGGACGTGCAGGCTCTGGGGGTGGATTTCTTCGTCTTTACCGGTCACAAGCTTTACGGGCCTACAGGTGTCGGCATCCTCTGGGGCAGGTTGCCCCTGCTGGAGGAAATGCCGCCTTTTCTGGGCGGGGGGGACATGATCCGCTCCGTTTCGTTCGAGAAGGCAAGCTGGGCCGATGCGCCGCATAAATTCGAGGCTGGCACGCCCGCCATTCTGGAGGTGCTGGGCCTGGGAGCCGCCATCCGTTTCGTGGAGGAGCTGGGGGCGGAGGCGATCGAAGCCCATGAGCGTGATCTGGTCGCCTATGCCCGGCAGGTGCTTGAAAAGACGGATGGTGTGAGCATCATGGGGAACCCGGTGGAGCGGGGTGGTGTCTTCTCGCTTCAGGTGGAGGGGGCGCATCCGCATGATCTCGCCGTGCTGCTGGATCAGCAGGGTATCGCCATCCGGGCCGGGCAGCATTGTGCTGAGCCGCTGATGCAGGAGCTGGGCGTGCAGGCAACTGCCAGAGCCAGTTTTGCCATTTATACGACACGTGACGAGATAGACGCTCTGGCCCACGGCATTGAGCGTGCGCGTGCCTTACTTGCGTGAGGATGTCATGACAGAAACAGACGAGCTGAAGAGCAGAGATGAGGCGGTTTCTTCCGCTGTGGAAGAGGGCGTTCCCGCCGGGCCGTCTGTTCCGACACGGGAGCAGGCCTATGAGGGGCAGGAGGAGCTTGTTCCTCCCCCTGTGGATGCGCCGCCACAGCAGGATGAGGTCATCGCCGCCATCGAGACCGTCTTTGACCCGGAGATTCCGGTCAACGTCTATGAGCTGGGGCTGATTTACGCCATCGACCTGCATGATGACGGGCGTGTGGATATTGAGATGTCCCTCACGGCCCCGAATTGCCCAAGTGCGCAGGAGCTGCCCCAGATGGTGCGTTATGCCGTGCTGTCCGTTCCGACCGTGCGGGAAGTGACCGTCAAGGTGGTCTGGGATCCACCGTGGGACATGAGCCGGATGAGCGACAATGCCCGTCTTGCCCTGAACATGTTCTGAGCCTGAATGAACACGCTGGAAACTGAAGATCGGGAGGGTACCCTCATGACAGATACTGCCCCCAAACGCAGCCTGCCACCCCTGATGACCATGACAGACCGGGCCGCCGCCCGCCTGAAGACCCTGTATGAGGGGGCCGAGAAGGGAAAGTTCCTGCGCATCAGCGTGGGCAAGCGTGGCTGTTCCGGCATGTCTTACGAGATGAATTTCGTACCGGAAATCCAGAAAGGGGATGAGCGGATCGAGGATCACGGGCTGACCCTGCTGGTGGACAGCAAGGCGACGCTTTTCCTGATCGGCACGGTCATGGATTATGAGGTGAAGGAGCTGGAATCAGGCTTCACCTTCACCAACCCCAATGAGAAGGGCCGCTGTGGCTGCGGGGAGAGTTTTCACGTCTGATGGTGGAAGCAGGCGTGACGTGATGAAGCGGAGGGGAGATCATCCCTTCCGCTTTTTTTCGGCCTTGCGGATGCGTTTCGGATCTCTGGAAAGAACCAGCACGGTCTCGACATCCGTGGACCAGAGAAACTGGTCAATCACGGTCCATGACAGCACGGCAAAACCGGCCTGCTTCAGGGCGGGGAGTTCTTTTTCCAGCGCAGCCGGATTGCAGCTGACATAGACCACATCCTGCACTTTGGAGCGCAGAAGGGAGGCCAGCTGCTTGCCTGAGCCGGCATAGGGCGGGTCCAGCACGACAACACGGGCCTGATTCAGTTCAGGCGGCAGGAGAGGCTGGCGGTTCAGGTCCCGTTCGGAGCCTTCCGCACGGCTGCCGTGGGTGGCGGCACGGAGGGAGGCGATAGCCGCCCTGTCGCCCTCATAGGCCTGCACGAAACCGTGCTGTGCCAGCGGGAAGGTCAGGGTTCCGCATCCAGCATACAGCTCGATGATCCGGTCCTTCCGGTTCAGCGGCGGCAGACCGGCAAGAACGGCCTCACGGATGGCCTGCTCACCTTCCTGACTGGCCTGAAGAAAACTGGCTGGCGGGGGTGAGACCCTGACACAGCCAAAATGATGGAAGACCGGTCCCGTCTGTGCGGCCGTTTCCATCACCCTGCCGGGAGCCGGACGCCATGTGATGCGTGGAATCCCATGCTCCCGTGCAAAAGCGGCCAGTTTCTCCCTGTCAGAACCACTCAGGGGAGCGGGTGTCTCCAGTGTCAGGTCCGGGCCGCTGTCCAGAAGGTTGATGGCCAGACTGCCACGCCCTGTCAGGGCACCAAGGGAGGAGAGGCACTCACGGAGCGGAGGAAGCAGCTTCAGCAGTTCCGGGCGGATGAGGGGACATTCCGTCATGTCCACCGGGTCCCCACCCCGTTGATGAAGCCCGAGAATGATGCCTCCCGGTACCCTTTGCAGGGCCACGTCCAGCCGCTGGCGGCTGTGAGGGGGCGTCTGGTACAGGGCGGGTTCTGGCAGGTCCGTAAAGCCGCTTCTGTTCAGGGCACGCTGGACCTGATCCTTTTTCCATTCCAGCAGGGCCGTCTGGTCCATATGCTGGAGGGCACAGCCCCCGCAGAGGTCGGACAGGGAGCAGGGCGGTTCTACCCGATGGGGGGATGTGCTTTCCCGCTCCAGAAGTTCCGCTTCGCCGTCATGGAACCGCAGATGCAGTCGCTCGCCCGGCAAGGTTCCGGGAATGTACCAGGCCCGTCCTTCATGGCGCACCATCCCGTCTCCCGAACGGCCCAGCTGTTCGACAGTGGCGTGAACCTGCGTGGATGTTTCCATCATGATTCGGACGGATCACGTGGTTCCGGTAGGAAGCTGACCTTCATGAAAGCAGGCACATTCTCGCCAAAGCCATCCTGCATCCCGTTCTTTTCCGGTACGGGCGGCAGCAGTTCGGCTCGGCCGGACCGCTTGTGGTCATGCTTGCGGGCTTCCGGCAGAGGATCACGCTCCGGCTGCTTCTTGCGGGCCGGACGGTCTTCCTGCTTCGGTTCGGCAGTTTTCCTGTTTCTGCCACCCCGCTGCTGACCCTTGCTCTCATCCTTGGCGGAGGCAGGGGAGGCATCCTCCTCTCCACGCCATTCAAGATGGCGGAAGCCTTTCACGGTCAGTGGCTCGATGGTCTTACCCGTCAGGCTCTCGACGGCCTCGAGCAGCTTCTGCTCATCAGGTGTGGCCAGACTGTAGGCCTTGCCTTCCTTGCCAGCACGGCCCGTACGGCCAATGCGGTGGACATAGTCCTCCGCATTGAAGGGCAGGTCATAGTTGAAGACATGGGACAGCCCGCCAATGTCAATGCCACGGGCCGCCACGTCAGAACAGACGAGAATCTGGAGGTCGCCCGTGCGGAAGCGTTCGAGGGTTTCGAAGCGCAGGTCCTGCGTCAGGTCGCCATGTAGGTGGCCGACAGAGAATTTCTGCCGTGTCAGATGGCGTTCCAGCGTGTCCACATCACGTTTGCGGTTGCAGAAGATGATGGCGTTCTGCACGTCATCCTGCCGCAGCAGGGCGCAGAGGGCACGGTTCTTGTCCTTCTTCTCCACGACCAGCAGGCCTTCAGTGATGGTGCTGGCCACGGAGGACTGTCGGGCGACGGTGATTTCCTTGGGACTGTTCAGGAAATTGTCGGCCAGACGGCGGATTTCCGGTGCCATGGTGGCGGAGAAGAAAAGGGTCTGACGCCGTCTGGGCAGAAGGCTCACGATACGTTCGATATCGGGAATGAAGCCCATGTCCAGCATACGGTCGGCCTCATCAATGACGAGAAGGTCAGTCTGCGTCATTAGCAGCCCGCCCCGTTCAAACATGTCGAGCAGCCGCCCCGGGGTGGCGATGAGGACGTCCACGCCACGGTTGAGCAGCTCTTTCTGCTCGTTCATCTTGCCACCGCCGATCAGCAGGGCGTGCGTGAGGCGCAGGTGCGCTCCGTACTGCTTGAAGTTCTCGGCAACCTGGAGGGCAAGCTCACGGGTGGGCTCCAGAATGAGCGAACGGGGCATCCTGGCCCGGGCACGGGACTTGGAGAGTTTCTCCAGCATCGGCAGGGTGAAGGACGCCGTCTTGCCGGTGCCTGTCTGCGCCACGCCAAGGACGTCACGCCCGGCCAGAATCTCCGGCACGGCCTGCGCCTGGATGGGCGTGGGGTGGGTATAGCCCATTTCCTCAACGGCCCGGAGGATCGGCTCGGAAAGGCCAAGATCGCTGAAGAGGATGCCGCCGTCGGTTTCCGTCACGGCCTGTCCGTCAGCTGGAGTCTCATCCTGCTGCGGTGCATCCGCCGTTTCTGTTTCCACCGTTTCGGCGGCCTTGCGCCGCTGCCGTGCCGGTCTGGCGGGTGTCTTCTTCTCCGACCGGGGAGAGGCCGGGGTCACGTCTTCAGGCGTTTCGGCTGCTGGCGTATCCGTCTTCGTGGAAGTTCGTCGACGTGATGTTTTTTTTGCAGGCTGGGGAGCCGTCACAGGAGCGTCGTTTTCAGAAGCCGGAGCAGGAGCGGCAGGCTCTTCGGCCGCTGCGGCTGCCTTCCGGCGTGTCCGGGCGGATTTCTTTCCGCTCTCAGAGGTGTCGGCAGCGGAAACGTCTGTTTCAGCCTTCCTGCTTCTGGAAGAGCGGCTGCTGGCGGTGGCTTTTTTCGACGTGGCGGCTGTCTTGCTGCGTGTCGTCGTCCTGCGGCTGGCGGCTGGGGCCTCTTCTTCGACTGCCGGGGTTTCTTCCGGGGTAACGTCCGTGGCTTTGGCCGTTCTGCTGCGGGTGCGCTTTGCCGGTTTCCTGGCAGGGGCTGCCGGAGCCTCGTCTTCAGAGGTGACCGTTTCTTCCGGTTGCGCCCTCACGCTGCTGCGGCGTGTCGTCTTTTTGGGTTTTTCCGCAGTGGATTCTTCATCGGCAGGGGCTGCGGCAGACGGAGTCGCCGTTTTCTTTTTTGTGCTGGTGGTGGCACGGCGGCGTGTGGCCGTCTTCTTTGTCGGGGTGGCAGCATCCTCCTGCACGGTCCCGTCCTCCGGCCGTTCCGTCTCGACCTCTGTCCCTGTCTGGGGTGTTTTCGCACGGGAGGGAGACGTTTTCCGCGTGCGGCTGGTGCTGCTGCGGGTCTTGGACGGACCAGAGGATGGTTTACTGCTCAAATGACTCTCGGAATGTTTCTGTTACGGGTCGGACTGCCCGGCAACCCCTGTCGGGCGGGTGGGAGGGTGTCGGGGAAGACGGGTTGGCATCATCCCCGGTTCATTACCATCCGTTATCGGTAAATACTGTTTTTGGCAAGATAATAGGCTGTCAGATCAGGGCCGGTGATCGGAGTCAGGCCCCGCCACCAAGGGCACCGGCAATGATGGCGATGGCACCCACCAGTGCCATGAGAGCCGCCCGTCTGTGCAGGGAGCTGAAAAGCTGGGGCTGCGGGCGGATGGCCCGGCGTGCGGCACGCAGGGGGCCGAACAGCATGCTCAGGAAAATGGCGATCATCACGAGACCGCAGAAGGCCATGAGGTGGAAGGGCCACGGCAGGTGGGCCCCGGCATGGATGATGAGGGCGATTCCGCTGATGATGGCCACGGGAACGACGTGGCAGAGTGCCCTGAGATAGCGGCCGTAGGTCTGGAGCAGCACGGTGCTGGTCTGCTGGGCTTCCAGCAGACGGGTGGTGCGGCGGGACTGGAGGCAGAAGATGGCTCCGCCGACCCAGTAGGTGATGCAGAGAAGATGCAGGGCGAGGACGAGACCCCAGAGAAGAGAACTGGTCATAGTCAATCCGTAGTGTGTAACTGAATGATCGGTCACGACTTATAGAGGGAAGATTCCATTATGTCCTGTTTTCCGTACGGGCAAGCGTCAGCCTCGCTTCTTCTGGGGCCGGAAGACACGCAGCGGATGGATCGTGACATGGCGTCGGTCCTGCCGCTCATCATGGAGAGGGCAGGCATGATGGCGGCCCGGATCATACGGCAGAAAAGTGCGCCATGCCGTGTTCTGGTGGCCTGTGGACCGGGCAACAATGGTGGCGACGGGTACGTGCTGGCCCGTCATCTGGCGGACCGGGGATGGCCGGTCCGTGTGGCGGCCCTGCATCCGCCAGCGGCGGGCAGTCTGGCGGAAGCGGTGGCGCAACGCTGGCGGGGGGAAGTGGTCGCCTTCACGCCCGACGAGGCCCGGAGGGCCGATATGGTGGTCGATGCGGTTTTTGGAGCGGGCGTGAACCGTCATCTGCCCGAGGTCGTGGAACGGTTCTTCGCAGCGGCAGGGCGGATCGTGGCCATTGATGTTCCGTCGGGGCTTGATGGGGGAAGCGGCCTCTGTCTGGGACGTGTGGCCCCCTGCTGGATGACCGTTGCCCTGATCCGGAAACGGCCGGGCCATCTTCTGTCTCCCGGGCGTTCGCTCTGCGGTGAGGTTGTCCGTGCCGACCTGGCCATTCCGCAGGATGTCATGGACGGGGTGGAGGCCCGCATCTGGGAAAACGGGCCGTCTCTCTGGCACATTCCGGCACAGGCACCAGACGATCACAAATACAGGAGGGGGGTCGTGAGCCTCTGTGGAGGGGCGGAGATGCCGGGAGCGGCCCTGTTCGCTTTCGAGGCGGCCCGGCATGTCGGGGCAGGTCTCGTGCGCCTCACCGTGCCGCCCGGAGCGGACCTCCTGTATCGACTCGCTTCTCCTGCGGCGATTGTTGATACGCAGCCGCTGGTGCAGGCCCTGGAAGATGACCGGCGTCATGTCTGGGTCTGTGGTCCCGGTCTCGGGAAGGATGAGGTGGAGCAGGCCCTGCCGTGTCTGCTTGAAGGAGGACGGCAGGTCGTGGCGGATGCGGGGGCACTGTCATGGGCGGCCGGAGAGCCGGAACGTCTGAAGGGCGTGTCCGTCATCACGCCACATATGGGAGAGTTCACCCGTCTTTTCGGACAGGGAAACGGGAACCGTCTGGAGATGGCCAGACTGGCGGCAGCCAGGCTGGATGCTGTGGTCGTGCTGAAAGGGGAGGACACGGTCATTGCCGCACCGGACGGGCGGGTTGCGGTCAATGTCCATGCGACCCCGGCCCTTGCCGTGGCAGGGTCGGGGGACGTGCTGAGCGGAACGGTCGGTGCCTTCCTTGCGGCCGGGATGCCTGCATGGGAGGCCGCCGCAGCTGGCGTATGGGTGCATGGCGAGGCCGGACGGCGGGCGGCCAGCAGGAAGGCAGGTTGGATCGTGCCCGAGGACCTTTTTGGCGAGCTGGGGCCTGCCCGCCACGCTGCCACCGTCCCTGGAGAGGGAGGGTGAGGGGGAACACGCTGCCCGTTTTGTCATGGGGGAGGGATACAGGACCATTTCTGCCGTAAATGATATATTTGCAAACGCAGCCCCTTGCCGATGCCGACCTCATGCGCTAAATCCGCAAGCTAATGAAGGTTCCGCCCCTGAAGGCTGGGGACGGGTACTGGGGAATAGGCCGTATGGTTCATGCGGGCGTGGTGAAATTGGTAGACACGCCAGATTTAGGTTCTGGTGGCGCAAGCTGTGGGGGTTCAAGTCCCTCCGCCCGCACCAAGGCATTCTCCATCTGAAATATGATGTCAGTGATCCCCTTGATTATAGAGAAGGACTAACGGATTCATGCAGGTTACGCCCACACTCACTGAAGGCCTGAAGCGGTCCTTCACCGTAGTTATTCCCGCTGCTGACCTGCAGGGCCGTTATGATGCCCGTCTGGCTGAAGTCAGCCGTGATGTGAAGCTGCCGGGTTTCCGTCCGGGCAAGGTTCCGGCTGCCGTCATCAAGCAGCGTTTCGGTGAGTCCGTCCAGGCGGAAGTGACCGAGAAGCTGGTGCAGGAGAGCGTGCGTTCCCTGCTGGAGGAGCAGGACATCCGTCCGGCCATGCAGCCGAAGGTTGATCTGGTCTCCGCCGGTACGGATGGCAAGGACCTCGAGTTCACGCTGGAAATGGAAATCCTGCCGGAAATTCCGACCCCTGACATGTCCGGCACGAAGCTGACACGGTACAGTGCCAAGGTTGCTGACGATGTGGTGGAGAAGGCCCTCGGTGAGGTTGCCCAGCGTAACCGCAAGTTCGAGACGGTTGACGAGCAGCGTCCGGCCGTCAAGGGTGACGTGCTGAACGTCAACTTTGTCGGCAAGAAGGATGGTGTGCCGTTCGACGGTGGCACGGCCGAGGATGTCAATGTCGAGATTGGCGGTGCGGGCTTCATCCCCGGTTTTGCCGAACAGATGGAAGGCATGAAGCCGGGCGAGGAGCGGACCATCACCGTGACCTTCCCCGAGAACTATCAGGCCAAGGAACTGGCAGGGCAGGAAGCCACGTTCGACATCAAGGTCAATGCCCTGAAGAAGGCTGTCGAGCCGACCATTGATGATGAGTTCGCCAAGTCTCTCGGGCTGGAAAGCGTCGAGCAGATGCGCAAGCTGATCACCGAGCAGGCCGAGGGTGAGTACAGGCAGCTGTCCCGCATGCGCATCAAGCGTGACCTGCTGGATGTCCTGTCCGAGAAGGTCGATTTCGAGGCTCCCCAGGGCATGGTGGATGCCGAGTTCGGCCAGATATGGAGCCGCATCGAGGAAGAGCGCAAGAATGGCGGCCTCGATGAGAAGGATGCGGCCAAGGATGAAGAGACCCTGCGTGCCGATTATCGCAAGATTGCTGAACGCCGCGTGAAGCTGGGTCTGCTGCTGGCGGAGATCGGCCGCAAGCAGGACATCCAGATTTCCCAGGAAGAGCTGCTTGCCGCCCTTCAGCAGGAAGCCCGTCGCTACCCGGGTCAGGAGCAGGCCGTGTTCGAGTTCTTCACGAAGAATCCTCAGGCGATCGAGAACCTGCGTGGTCCGATCCTCGAGAACAAGGTCGTGGATTACCTGATCGAGCTGGCCGAGGTGACGGACAAGGAAGTGACGGCAGAGGAGCTGGCTGACATGCCAGACGCTGACTGACCGTTGAGTCCGAGGG
Organism: Bombella mellum; assembly: GCF_014048465.1. Classification (GTDB taxonomy): domain Bacteria; phylum Pseudomonadota; class Alphaproteobacteria; order Acetobacterales; family Acetobacteraceae; genus Bombella; species Bombella mellum. The sequence continues at coordinate 239,963 of NZ_PDLY01000002.1, read as the reverse complement.
AAAAGGGGCAGCAGCCGCTGCCCCTTTTTTTTGCTCTTGGCCGGAAAAATCCCCCTTCATAAGTCCACTCTCCGCAGAGACAGGGGGGGAGTGGCTGTGCTAGGCTAGGGGGAGCTGTAAAGGAAAATACCTATGGGCATTGAAGACCGTAATCCTCTGGACGTGTTCGACAGTACGCTTGTTCCAATGGTGGTGGAGCAGACCTCACGGGGGGAACGCTCTTTTGACATTTATTCCCGGCTTCTGCAGGAGCGCATCATCTTCCTGACGGGGCCTGTCTATGACCAGGTGTCATCCCTGATCTGCGCACAGCTGCTCTATCTTGAAAGCGTCAATCCGAACAAAGAAATTTCCTTCTACATCAACAGCCCGGGTGGTGTCGTCTCTGCCGGACTGGCGATGTATGATACCATGCAGTATATCCGCTCCCCGGTCAGCACGGTCTGCATTGGCCAGGCGGCATCCATGGGGTCGCTGCTGCTGGCTGCGGGTGAGGCCGGGCGACGTTTCTGCCTGCCGAATGCCCGCGTGATGGTCCATCAGCCCTCCGGAGGGGCGCAGGGGCAGGCCTCCGACATTGAGATTCAGGCCCGTGAAATCCTTCAGATCCGTCACCGCCTGAATGAAATCTACCGCGAACATACCGGCCGTGCTCTGGAAGAGATCGAGGAAGCGTTGGAGCGTGACCGCTATCTGTCCGCTCTGGAGGCCAAGGAGTTCGGTCTGGTGGATGAGGTTGTGGTGCGTCACCCCACGGAGAAGAGAGGGGCCTGACCTGATTGTTTCAGCAGGGCATTCAGAGGTCTGAACACACCCGTTTTTCATGCGGGTTTGAGGAGCTGTAATGAGCGGAAAAGAGAGCGACTCCAAGAATACGCTTTATTGTTCATTCTGCGGGAAGTCCCAGCATGAGGTGAAGAAACTCATCGCCGGGCCGACCGTATTCATCTGCAATGAATGTGTCGAGCTGTGCACGGACATCATCCGTGAGGAGCGTGGCACAGGCCCTGTGACCAGTGGTGAGGGAGTGCCCACTCCCCGTGAGATCTGCCAGATTCTCAATGATTACGTGATCGGGCAGAGTGAGGCCAAGAAGGTGCTGTCGGTCGCCGTTCACAATCACTACAAGCGGCTTGAGCAGGTTGAGAAAGCTGGTGATGTCGAGATCGGCAAGGCCAACATCATGCTGATCGGGCCGACCGGGACGGGCAAGACCCTGCTGGCCCAGACACTGGCCCGCATTCTCGACGTGCCCTTCACGATGGCGGATGCCACCACGCTGACCGAGGCCGGTTATGTAGGTGAGGATGTCGAGAACATCATCCTCAAGCTGCTTCAGGCCTGCGATTACAATGTCGAGCGTGCCCAGCGTGGCATCGTCTATATTGACGAGATCGACAAGATTTCCCGCAAGGCCGAGAACCCGTCCATTACCCGTGACGTGTCCGGTGAGGGGGTCCAGCAGGCCCTGCTGAAGCTGATGGAGGGCACCGTGGCCTCCGTGCCGCCGCAGGGTGGGCGCAAGCATCCGCAGCAGGAGTTCGTGCAGGTTGACACGACCAACATGCTGTTCATCTGCGGTGGTGCGTTTGCCGGACTGGACAAGGTCATCAGTGCCCGTGGCAAGGGCAGTGCGATCGGCTTCGGGGCTGACGTGAGGGCCGAGGATGACCGCAAGCTGGGAGACATCCTCAAGGACATCGAGCCTGAGGACCTCATGAAATATGGCCTCATTCCTGAATTCATCGGGCGTCTTCCGGTCATCGCGACACTGAATGACCTTGATGAGGCAGCCCTGGTGCAGATCCTGACGGAGCCGAAGAATGCTCTGGTCAAGCAGTACCAACGTCTTTTCCAGATGGAAGGCGTGGAGCTTGTCTTTGAGGAAGAGGCCATCAAAGGTATCGCCGCTCGTGCGATCGAGAGGCAGACGGGGGCCCGTGGTCTGCGGTCCATCATGGAGAAAATCCTGATGGAAACCATGTTCGACCTGCCGGGGCGTAAGACCGTCGAGAAGGTCGTGGTCAACCGTGAGGTGGCCGAGGGCAAGGCTGAACCGGTTTATGTTCATGGCCAGTCGGTCGATGAGGAGCAGGTGGCCGACTGACAGGAAGAGGCTGGCAGATTTTCTTTTTCTGCCAGCACTTCATGGCGGCAGGGTATTGTTCCACATGCCCTGATACCCCACATAGAGACCAAGAATGAAAGAGCCTTTGCCGTGCCTTTCATATAGGGCGGTGAAGGTTTGATCGTCCGTTATGGAGATCCTGAAGCATGAGTGATGAAAAGAAACCGAAGACTGTCCGTCGCAGAACGGCCGACAGTAAAGAATCTGGCAGCAGGACCACGACGGGCCGCACACGGCGCAAGGTTTCCGCTTCCGTAGAAACAGGCAAGGCAAAGACGGCCAAGGCGGCACCCCGCAGGAAGGCGGCCGCTCCGGTGGATGATGGCAAGGTGGCGGTGGAAAAGAAGGCCGTGCGTGTCATCAGGCCCGTCCTGCCCGTTCTGCCCCTGCGGAACATTGTCGTTTTCCCGCACATGATCGTGCCGCTCTTCGTCGGACGTGAGAAATCCATCCATGCGCTGGACCAGATGCCCGAGGATGGACGTGAGATCATTCTCGTCTCCCAGAAGGATGTGGGCAAGGACGAGCCGACAGTCGATGACGTGTTCCGTGTCGGGACGGTTGCCAGCGTTCTTCAGCTGCTGAAGCTGCCGGATGGGACGGTGAAGGTTCTCGTGGAGGGGCTGCGCCGTGTCCGTCTGGTCGGGCTGAAGGAAAAGGACGGTTACTTCCAGAGTTCTGTCGAGGACCTGCCGGATGAGCTGAATGGTCGGGAGGGGGAGCGGGAGGCTCTGGCCCGGTCCGCCATGAAGCGTTTCGAGGACTATGCTCGCCTGAACAAGAAGGTGGCCCCGGAAGTTCTGGCGTCGGTGAGCCAGCTGGAGGACCCGTCCCGTCTGGCCGACACGATTGCCAGTCACCTCAATCTGAGGATTCCGGAGCGGCAGGAGCTGCTGGAAATTCTCTCCGTCGAGGAGCGTCTGGAACGCATCTTTGCAGGCATGGAAGCGGAAATCGACGTTCTTCAGGTGGAGAAGCGCATCCGCAGCCGCGTGAAGAAACAGATGGAGAAAACCCAGCGGGAATACTATCTGAATGAACAGATGAAGGCCATTCAGAAGGAGCTGGGTGAAGGCGAGGATGGTCGTGACGAGCTTGGCGAGATCGAGGAAAAGATCGAAACCCAGGGGCTGAGCAAGGAAGCCAGGGAGAAGGCCCGTGGCGAGCTGAAAAAGCTGCGCAACATGAGCCCCATGTCGGCTGAAGGCACGGTGGTCCGCAGCTATCTGGACTGGCTGGTGGCCCTGCCGTGGAAGAAGCGTTCCAAGCTGACGAAGTCACTTCAGAAGGCGGAGGAGGTTCTCGAGGCCGATCATTACGGTCTGGAGAAGATCAAGGAACGCATTCTGGAATATCTGGCCGTCCAGAGCCGGGCAAAGAAGCTGAAAGGCCCGATCCTCTGTCTGGTCGGTCCTCCGGGGGTGGGCAAGACGTCTCTGGCCCGTTCCATCGCCCGGGCGACGGGCCGGAAGTATGTCCGCATGTCCCTTGGAGGGATGAAGGATGAGTCCGAGATCCGTGGCCATCGGCGCACCTATATCGGGGCCATGCCGGGCAAGATCATCCAGGGCGTCAAGAAAGCCGGGGTGAGCAATCCGCTTTTCCTGCTGGACGAGGTGGACAAGCTCGGTTCCGACTGGCGTGGTGACCCGTCCTCCGCCCTGCTGGAGGTTCTGGACCCGGAGCAGAACAACACGTTCGGGGATCATTACCTCGAGGTGGAGTATGATCTGTCGGACATCATGTTCATCGCCACGGCGAACTCTCTTGACATGCCCCAGCCGCTGCTGGACCGCATGGAGATCATCCGTCTGTCCGGTTACACGGAAGACGAGAAGCTCGAGATCGCCAGGCGGCATCTTCTGTCCAAGCAGGAGAAGGAGCATAATCTGCGCCCGGGTGAATGGCATGTGACAGACGCAGCCCTTCTGGCTCTCATCCGTTCCTACACACGGGAGGCCGGGGTCCGCAGTCTGGAGCGGATGATCGCCCGTCTGGCCCGCAAGGCCGTGCGTGAGATCATGTCCGGCAAGGTCAGCAAGGTCGAGGTGACGCCGGAGACGCTGGAAACCTACGCTGGTGTGCCCCGTTACCGTCACAGTGAGGCTGACAAGGAAGATCAGGTCGGTATCGTGACCGGTCTTGCCTGGACACAGGTGGGCGGTGAGATACTGACAATCGAAAGCCTGACCATGCCCGGCAAGGGAGCGATCCGCCAGACCGGCAAGCTCGGGGACGTGATGAAGGAAAGCGTTTCCGCAGCATTCTCCTATGTGAAGTCCCGTGCAGAGGCGTTCGGGATTGATCCGGCCGTGCTGGAGAAGACGGACATTCATGTCCATCTGCCGGAAGGGGCGGTGCCCAAGGATGGACCCTCAGCCGGTTCGGCCCTGACGACCTCGCTTGTCAGCGTACTGACACGCATCCCGGTCCGTCATGACGTGGCGATGACGGGTGAGGTGACCCTGCGTGGCCGCGTGCTGGAGATCGGCGGGCTGAAGGAAAAGCTTCTGGCGGCCCTGAGGGCTGGTATCAGGACGGTGATGATCCCGGACATGAACGTCAAGGATCTGGCCGAGATACCGGAGAACGTGAAGCAGGGGCTGGAGATCATTCCCGTCCAGCATATGGATGAGGTGCTGGGCATTGCCTTGACATCCGCCCCTAAAGCCTTGCCTGCAAGTCATGTGGCGGGAACAAAAAGCAGGAAAGCAAACGGGGAAGGAATTTCTCGCTCAATTCGGCACTAAGTGCGGGTATCTTGCCCTCCGGCTGTTGACGCAGGCGAAAACCGCTTCATAGTGCAGATGTAAATTGCAATATGTGATTCTGGCCCCTTTCCGGGGCCGTCTCACCCAACCATTGGAAAGGCTTACCATGGAGAAACCTCTGAACAAGCAGGAACTTATTGCTCAGGTTGCCGAGGCTGCAGATCTTCCCAAGGCAAAGGCTGGTGATGTCGTGGATGCCGTGTTCACCAGCATTGAGAAGACCCTGGCCAAGGGGCAGGAAGTCCGTCTGGTAGGCTTCGGCAGCTTCGTGACGGCCACCCGTAAGGCTGCCAAGGGCCGCAACCCGCGCACTGGCGAAGAGATCGACATTCCGGCTTCCACGTCCGTGCGTTTCAAGCCGGGCAAGGGCCTGAAAGACGCTGTCAGCAAGTAAGGCCGCTGATGCAGGACGGGGAAGATAGTTTTTTGAAAAAAATGAACATTCCCCGTTGCGCTCACGAAGCGTTTTACCTATAAACCGGGGCGGGCAATTAGCTCAGCGGTAGAGCGTCTCGTTTACACCGAGAGGGTCGGCGGTTCGATCCCGTCATTGCCCACCACCCACATATCAAGTTTTTCTATGACCTGGCGTTTCGAAGAATATGAAACGCTGGCATCCACTTCCGATTTCTGTCGGGAACGGGCTGAAGCCGGCGAAGAGACAGGGCTGGCTGTACTGGCACGGCGACAGAGTGCCGCACGGGGAAGCCGTGGGCGCACATGGGACAGTGGCGAAGGAAACCTTGCCTTTTCCTTCCTTTTTCACTTTTCTGACAGTCAGGATTTTCGGGCGGTCCTGCCCTATCTGGTGAGCCTTGCCCTTCATGACGGGCTGGTCATGGCGGCGTCTTCCTGTGCAGGCCTGCCTGCCCGGCTGAGGCTGAAATGGCCCAATGATCTCCTGCTTTCCGGTCGCAAGATGGCTGGCATTCTCATAGAAACAGGCTCCCTGACACGGCCCGGTCCTGCGGACCGCTGGGCCGTCATAGGCATGGGGGCCAATCTGCGGCAGGCTCCCCAGGTGGAGGGGCGCAGTCCCGCCGCTCTGGCAGAAGTCTGTTCTCCTCCGGAGGCTGCCGCCTGTGCCCGTTCCATCCTGCACTCCTTTGACGGATGGATGGAACGCTGGCACCGTGAGGGAAATGGCGTTATCTGGAATGGCTGGATGGACCGTGCCCATCCGCCGGGTACTCGACTGATCCTCCGCAGACATGGTAGGGAGACGGCAGGCCATTTTGCCGGACTTGATGAACAGGGGCATCTTCTGCTCACGCTGGATGATGGTACCATGATTTCAGTTGTGACGGGCGACGTGATCTGTGAGTAAGGGAGGCGACGTGCTGCTCGTCATTGATGCTGGCAATACGAATGTTGTTTTTGCGGTTCATGACGGCAGGTCGTGGGTGGGACGCTGGCGCATCTCGACGGATGACCGAAGGACGGCGGATGAATATGCCGTCTGGCTTCTGGGGCTGATGGAGCGGGCGGGTCTTGGCCCGGATTGTGTGACGCAGGCCATCATCGGTACGGTGGTGCCGGCTGCGTTGTATGATCTGCGGCGTTTCTGCCGGTGCTGGTTGCATGTGGAGCCGCTCGTGGCCAATCATGAGCTGGACTGGCAGATGGACGTTCTGGTGGACACGCCAGCCGAGCTGGGGGCGGACCGCCTGCTGAACGGTCTGGCAGCCCGCCAGCTTTATGGTGGCGGACCGCTTGTGGTTGTGGATTTTGGTACGGCAACGACGTTTGATGTCGTGGATGCCCAGGGCCGGTACTGTGGTGGTGCGATTGCCCCGGGGGTCAACCTCTCGATGGATGCGCTGCACCAGGCGGCGGCGCGGCTGCCCCGTGTCAGTGTCGGGCGGCCGGTGGAAGCGATAGGCCGCAGCACGAGTGTTGCGATGCGATCAGGCCTCTTCTGGGGGTATGTTGGTCTGGTTGAAGGAATTGTCCGCCGGATTGCCGGCGAGATGGATGCAGAGCCTCGGGTTGTGGCGACGGGCGGTCTGGCCCCACTCTTTTCCGAAGGAACGACGTTATTTGATGAAGTGGCACCCGACCTGACGCTGGAAGGGCTGCGGATGCTGGCAGCGCAGAACAGGGACCGCTTCATCACCGATTTTTCTGGGCAACAGGCCCACGATGCCTCCGGGCACCCTGACAACGCTTGAACAGGACATGATGCGTTTATGACAGAACAGACAGGTGATTTTGCCTTCCTTCCTCTGGGAGGGACGGGCGAAATCGGCATGAATTTCAACCTCTACCGTCTGCGTGAGGACGGTGAGGAACATTGGCTGGCCATCGACTGCGGCATCGGCTTCTCCGGCAATGACACGCCGGAGGCCGACGTGCTCATGTCTGATCCGACCTTCATTGCGGAGCGGAAGGACAGCCTGCACGGGCTGGTCATCACCCATGCCCATGAGGACCATGTGGGGGCGGTGGCCCATCTCTGGCGTTACCTGCGCTGTCCGGTCTATGCCACGCCGTTCACGGCGGCCGTGTTGCGGCGCAAGCTGGGTGAGGCCGGGTTGCAGAATCAGGTGGTCATCCACATCATCATGCCCGGCTCCCGCTTCGAGGTCGGGCCGTTTGACCTCCAGTTCATTCCGGTGACGCACTCCATCGTGGAGGGGCAGGCTGTTGCCATCCGTACGCCGCATGGCATCGTCGTCCATACCGGGGACTGGAAGCTGGACCCGACGCCGCTGGTCGGCCCCGTGACGGACGAGGAGGCGTTCCGGGCATTGGGGGATGAGGGCGTCCTCGCCATGGTGGGTGACAGCACCAACGTCATGAAGGAGGGGCGGTCCCAGTCCGAGGCGGATGTCCGTGTCGGGCTGACGGAAATGATCGCCGGGCTGGAAGGGCGTGTGGCCGTGACGTGCTTCGCCAGCAACGTGGCCCGTGTGGAGAGCATTGCCAAGGCGGGGCTGGCTTCCGGTCGTGAGATCATGGTGGTGGGCCGCTCCCTGCGCAATCTTGAGTCGGCTGCCCGTGAGTGTGGCTATTTTGCCGACCTGCCGCCTTTCCTGACGGAGTATGACATCAAGGACGTTCCGGATGAAAACCTGCTGATGATCATTACGGGGAGTCAGGGCGAGGCCCGGTCTGCCCTGTCTCGTATTGCCTCCGACACCCATTCCGCCATTTCCTTGGGAGAGGGGGACACGGTGATTTACAGCTCCCGTGTCATTCCGGGGAATGAGCAGGCCGTCATGACGGTGCAGGACAACCTGACCCGCCGCGGCGTGACGGTGCTGACGGACAGGGACGGCATGGTGCATACGTCCGGCCATGCGACGGGTGGTGACATCCGTCATCTCTACAGTCTCGTCCGTCCCCGTTACAGCATTCCCACGCACGGGGAATGGCGTCATCTGACGGCTCATGGTGCCCTAGCCCGTGAATGTGGGGCCGAGGCCGTGCTGCTGGAAGATGGTGACATCCTCAATCTAGGGCCGGGACCGGTCGAGGTGGTCGATACGGCTCCGACGGGCCTGTTGGCCCTGGATGGTGACCGCCTCCTGCCCATGACGGGTGGTGTGCTGGCGGCCCGTCGCCGGATGCTTTTCAACGGTGTGGTGCTGGCCAGTTTCGCTGTTGATGATGAGGGGTATGTCATCGGTGACCCCCGCATCAGCGCACCGGGTCTGCTGGAGCGGGATGACCCCGAGAGTGCCCGCATCCGTGAAGAATTCGCCTATGCCATTGATGAGATTCCCGATGAGTTCCGTCAGGATGATCAGGCCTTCCGTGATGCGGCCCGCACGGCCCTGCGGCGGGCACTGGGCCGCAAGCTGCGGAAACGTCCGCTGGTTGATGTCCACCTCCTGCGCGTCTGAGGAAAGAAGAACATGCGGTTAAGTCAGGCATTCCAGCCTACACTGAAAGAAGTCCCCGCCGAGGCGCAGATCGCCTCCCATCGGCTGATGCTGCGGGCGGGGCTTGTGCGGCAGACATCCTCGGGCATCTACACATGGCTGCCCGCCGGGCTGCGTGTCCTGCGGAACATCGCCACTATCGTGCGGCAGGAGCAGGACCGGATTGGCGGGCAGGAAGTCCTGATGCCGACCGTTCAGTCCGCCGATCTGTGGCGGCGTTCCGGCCGTTATGATGCGTACGGGCCGGAAATGCTGCGTCTTGAGGACCGGCACGGGCGTGAGATGCTTTACGGTCCGACCAATGAGGAGATGGTGACGGACCTCTTCGGCAGTACGGTGAAATCCTACCGTGAGCTGCCGAAGATGCTCTACCATATACAGTGGAAATTCAGGGACGAGGTCCGCCCCCGCTTCGGTGTGATGCGTGGCCGTGAGTTCTACATGAAGGACGGTTACAGCTTCGACCTGTCCTATGAGGATGCGGTGAGCAGCTATTACCGCATCATGCTGTCCTATCTGAAGATTTTCCGTCGGCTGGGTGTGCAGGCCGTGCCGATGGCGGCCGACACGGGGCCGATTGGTGGCGAGCTGAGCCACGAGTTCCTCGTTCTTGCTCCGACAGGGGAGAGCGAGGTCTTCTATGACGCTGGCTGGGATGAGATTGACTGGGACAGCATCGGTCTGGACCCGCAGAAGGAGGAAGACCTCCAGAAACTCCGTGAGATCGTGAAGACGACCTATTCCGCCACGGATGAAAAGCATGACCTTTCCGCTTGGGAGGCCGTGCCGGAAGACCGTCGCCGTGGTGGCCGGGGCATCGAGGTCGGTCATATCTTCTATTTCGGCACGAAATATACCGAATCCATGGGTGTGGAAGTGAGCGGTGCCGATGGTGCGCCCCTGCATCCGCACATGGGGTCCTATGGCATCGGGGTGTCCCGTCTGGTCGGAGCCATCATCGAGGCGTCTCATGATGAAGCCGGGATCATCTGGCCAGAAGAGGTGGCTCCCTATCGGGCGGTTCTGCTCAACCTCCGCCCCGGTGACGAACTGTGTGACCAGCTCTGTGAATCCATCTACAGCCGTGACCCGGAAGGGCTGCTCTATGATGACCGGTCCGACCGTGCCGGGGTGAAATTCAATGATGCCGACCTGATGGGTCATCCGTGGCAGATCATTGTCGGTCCCCGTGGGGCCAAGGCGGGCATGGTGGAGCTGAAGCATCGTGCCTCCGGCGAGCGCAGCGAACTGCCTCTTGATGAGGCTCTGGCGAAACTGGGGCTTGGCTGAGCATGTTCGGGCGGTTTGAGCGTACGGTCGCCCTGCGTTATCTGCGGGCCCGCAAGGGAGAGCGTTTTGCGTCGGTCATTGCGCTGTTCTCCCTTGTCGGCATCTCTCTGGGGGTGGCGACGCTCATCATCGTCATGGCCGTGATGAACGGCTTCAAGGCCGACCTCATGGGCCGGATTCTCGGCCTGCATGGAGACCTGAATGTCTATGCCTACGGGCAGGTCATCCGGGACTACAAGGATGATGCCGTATTGATCCGCAGGGTGCCCGGCGTGACGCAGGTCCTGCCCATGACGCAGGGCACGGTCCTTGCGGAGGCGGGGCGTTATTCCACCGGGGCGATGCTGGAAGGGCTGGCACAGGAGGACCTGCGGAACTGGAAGGCTCTCAGCGATGGAATCATGGAAGGCAGTCTGGATGACTTCCAAGGGGATTCCGCCGTTGCCGTGGGGGTCACGCTGGCCGAGCGGGCCGGGCTCCATGTCGGTTCGCCGCTGACCATTCTCTCGCCCAACGGGCAGGCCACGCCATTCGGCACGATGCCACGGGTGCGGAAACTGCACGTGGCCCTGGTCTTTGATGCCAACTGGAATGATTACAACAGCAACATCATTCTCATGCCACTGGCAGCCTCCCAGAAATTCCTGATGATGGGAGACGGGGTCTCGCTGATGCAGGTCAGCACCTCCGACCCGCTGAATGTCAGGCCGGTCAGCCGCCAGATCACGGAGGCCCTGAATGATCCCCGTCTTCAGGTGCTGGACTGGACACAGAGTGCCAACGGTTTTCTGGATGCCGTGACGGTAGAGCAGAACGTGATGTTCCTCATCCTTACGCTCATCATTCTGGTGGCGGCCTTCAACGTGATCTCCTCGCTCATCATGATGGTCAAGGACAAGACACGGGACATCGCCGTCCTGCGGACCTTCGGTGCCAGTCGTGGCAGCGTGATGCGCATTTTCCTCATGTGCGGAGCGTCCGTCGGCGTCGTGGGGACCGTGGTGGGGACGGGGCTGGGCATCTGCTTCGCCCTGAACATCGAGCGGATCCGTCACGTTCTGGAATCCCTGACGGGCACGGACCTGTTCAATCCTGAGGTCTATTTCCTGGCCCGGCTGCCGGCCCGTCTGGTCTGGTCGCAGGTTGTGGAAGTCGCCGTGCTGTCGCTGGCCCTGTCCCTGCTGGCCACGCTGTATCCCTCATGGCGTGCGGCGAAGACCGACCCGGTGGAGGCCCTTCGTCATGAGTGACACGAAACAGACCACGGTTCTGACGCTTGAGAAGCTTGGGCGGTCCTTCCGTTCCGGGGATGAAGAACTGCACATTCTTCGGGAGGCTGATCTTTCCCTGAAAAGTGGTGAGCTGGTTGCCCTCGTGGCCCCGAGCGGCACGGGCAAGTCCACGCTGCTGCATCTGGCTGGCCTTCTGGAACGCCCCGACAGGGGAGAGGTTCTCATCGGGGGCAGGGCCACGTCCAGACTGGGCGAGGCGGGGCGGACGGCTTTGCGGCGGGATGAAATTGGTTTCGTGTATCAGTTTCATCATCTGCTGCGGGAATTCACGGCTGTGGAGAATGTCATGCTGCCCCAGCTTGCGGCAGGCGTGAAACCTGCCGAGGCCCGGAAGCGGGCGGAAGACTTGCTGGTCCGTTTTGGACTGTCCCATCGGCTGGAGGCCCTGCCGGGACGCATGTCCGGTGGGGAGCAGCAGCGGACGGCCATCGCCCGTGCGCTGGCGAACCGGCCCAGCCTGCTTCTGGCCGATGAGCCGACGGGCAATCTGGATACGAAAACCGCCGATCTCGTCTTCGCCGAGCTGATGCGTGTGGTGCGGGAAGAGGGCGTGGCAGCCTTGATCGCCACCCATAATGAGGCTCTGGCGGCGGCGATGGACCGTACCGTCACACTGGATGAAGGGCGGATCGTTCCTTTTCAGGGGTAGGGCGTTTTCTGTTCCGCCCCGGTGCGGGAGCGTGGTAAATGGGCGGCATGTCCTATGCCAGCTTTGTCCATCTCCGTAATCATTCCGCCTATTCCCTCAGCCAGGGGGCGATTCGCGTTTCCGAACTTGTAGAGCTGGCCAAAAAGAACGTCATGCCCGCCGTCGCCCTGACGGACAGCGGCAACATGTTTGGCGGGCTGGAATTTTCCCAGAGCTGCCGCAAGGCCGGTGTGCAGCCCATCATCGGGTGTCAGCTGGCCCTGCCGTCGGCTTCGGGCAGGCCCGGTGTCCCGGCGGAACCGCTGGTCGTTCTGGCCCGGACGGAAGAAGGACTGGAAAATCTTCAGTATCTTTCCACGCAGGGCTTTCTGAACGGGGATTCGGCAGACCCGTCCATGCCGCTGGATGTGCTGTGCAGCCGTGCCGGTGGGCTGTTCCTGCTGACGGGTGGCAACCGGGGGCCGATCAACCGGCTTCTGCTGGGGGAGCAGAGGGCTGCGGCGAAGCAGATGCTCGAGCGTCTCAGGGAGGCCTTTGGGGGGTATGTGGCCGTCGAGATCAACCGGCTGGATGAAGCCGGTGAGGAGATCACGGAGCCGCAGCTGATCGCTCTGGCTGATGAGATGGACCTCCCGCTTGTGGCGACCAATGAATGTTTCTTCCCCCGACCGGAACTGCATGAGGCGCACGATGCGCTGCTCTGCATTGCCCAGGGGCGTACCATGGCGGAGGAAGACCGCTGGCGTGTTTCCCGTCAGGCCTGGTTCAAGACGCCGGACGAGATGCGGAAGCTGTTCCATGATCTGCCGGAGGCCTGCGACAACACGCTGGTGATCGCCCGTCACTGTGCCGTGGCCGTGAATACCCGCAGGCCGCTTCTGCCTGTCTGCCCGAAAGTCCGTGAAGGCAGCACGGAAGAGGAGACCCTGCGGGCCATGGCGCAGGAGGGGCTGGAGAAACGCCTGGCCGTCATGAAGGACGGGGAGGCCTGCCGGGCCGAGTATGAAGAGCGGCTCGCCACGGAGCTCAACATCATCGCCGACATGGGCTTCCCCGGTTACTTCCTCATCGTGGCGGACTTCATCCAGTGGGCCAAGGCGCATGACATTCCGGTGGGTCCGGGGCGTGGGTCCGGTGCTGGATCACTGGTAGCCTATGCGCTGACCATCACGGATATTGATCCCATTCCGTTCGGGCTGCTTTTCGAGCGGTTCTTGAATCCCGAACGTGTATCCATGCCGGACTTTGATATCGATTTCTGTCAGGACCGGCGGGATGAGGTCATCCGCTATGTGCGGAATGAATATGGCCACGAACGTGTGGCGCAGATCATCACCTTCGGGAAGCTCCAGGCCAAGGCGGCCGTGCGGGATGTGGGGCGTGTGCTGGGTCTGCCTTACGGCATGGTCAACCGTGTGGCGGAGCTGATTCCCAACAATCCGGCCAAGCCGACACCACTGGCGCAGGCCATCGAGGAAGAACCCCGGCTCCAGGAGATGCGGGACACGGATGAGATGATCCGCCGCCTGCTGGAGATCGCCCTTCAGCTGGAGGGGCTGTACCGTCATGCCTCGACCCATGCGGCCGGTGTGGTGATCGGTGACCGTGATCTCGTGGAGCTTGTGCCTCTCTACCGCGATCCACGAAGCGAGATGCTGGTCACCCAGTACAACATGAAGTTTGTGGAGCAGGCCGGGCTGGTCAAGTTCGACTTTCTGGGGCTGACGACCCTGACCATCCTCAAGAGGGGGGTGGATTTCCTGCGGGAGCAGGGGGTGGAGGTGGACCTTTCCCACATTCCGTTGGATGACAAGAAAACCTTCGAGATGATGGCCCGGGGAGACACGGCGGGCGTGTTCCAGTTCGAAGGGGCGGGCATGAGGGACATGCTCAAGCAGATGGCCGCCAGCCGTCTGGAAGACCTGATTGCCGGCGTGTCGCTCTACCGGCCTGGCCCGATGGAAAACATTCCGGAATATTGCCGTCGCAAGCATGGGGCCCCGTGGGAGCCGCCTCATGAGGAAATCCGTCCGATCCTGGAAGAGACCTATGGCATCATGGTCTATCAGGAACAGGTGATGCAGATCGCCCAGAAGATGGCCGGTTACAGCCTTGGCGGTGCCGACCTGCTGCGCCGGGCCATGGGCAAGAAGATCGCCTCGGAGATGGAGAAACAGCGGGCCATCTTCTGCGAAGGGGCCACGAAACGGGGCATTACGGCGGAGAAGGCAGAAGAGGTGTTCGACCTCATGGCAAAATTCGCCAATTACGGTTTCAACAAGTCCCATGCTGCTGCCTATGCCTTCGTGTCCTACCAGACGGCCTGGATGAAGGCGAACCACCCGGTGGCCTTTCTGGCGGGCTGCATGTCTCTGGCACGGGAAAAGACGGAAAAACTGGCCGCCCTCTGTCAGGAAGCCAGACGGATGGAGATTCCTGTCCTGCCGGTGGATATCAATAAATCCCAGGCCGATTTTTCCATCGAGAAAATGGAGGATGGACGGCTGGGCATCCGCTACGCTCTGGCAGCGGTCAAGCGGGTCGGCTTCGTGGCGATGGAAGGGCTGGTGCGGTACCGTGGCACGAAGCCGTTCTGTGACCTCACCGATTTTGCCGAACGGTGCGATTCCCGGCACATCAACAAGATACAGATGGAGAGTCTGGCCAAGGCCGGGGCGTTTGACAGTCTGGAGCCAGACCGTCACACCGTGTTTGCCAGTGCGGAGATCATCCTGCGTCGGGCGCAGTCCCGGGCGCAGGAGAAGGAGGTGGGTCAGGCCGGTCTGTTCGGTGGGGGTGTCGACAGCAGCCTGCGGGAGGTCCTGCGGCTGAAGAAGGTCCGTCCCTGGCCGGATTTTGAGCGTCTGTCCCATGAGGCCGGGGTGATCGGTTTCCACATGAGTGCCCATCCGCTGGATGCCTACAGGCATGTCCTGCGGCGGCTGGGCGTGACGCCTGCCATCCAGCTGGAAAGCAGGGCGCATCAGGGCCTGATGCGTGTCTCCATTGCTGGCTGCGTGGTGGACAGGAAGGAACGCCCCACCAGAACGGGCAAGAAGATGGCCTGGGTTACCCTGACGGACGCCAGCGGGGGCTGTGAGGTCACGCTGTTTGCCGAGACGTTGCAGGCCTGCCGGGACCTTCTGGTGGCCGGGCAGGCGGTTCTGGTGCAGGCGGAGCTGAAGCTGGATGGCGATGCCCTGCGCATCACGGCCAACAGCGTGCAGGACCTTGAGACTGCCGCCGCCCATGAAAAAAGTGAGCTGCGGATATGGATTGACCAGGAAGCCGCCCTGGACCCGCTGCATGAGATGCTGGAAGGCGTCCGGGGTGGGCGGGGCCGTGTCGTGCTGCTGCCCACGCTTGAGGAAACGCAGGATATTGAAATAAGGCTGCCCGGCCAGTATCGGGTCACGCCTCGTCTGGCAGAGCAGATGAACACGCTGGAAGGCATCAGGAAACTGGAGCAGGCATGAAAAAACCCCGCCAGAGGCGGGGTTTCTCCAGAAAGATGTCTGTGGTGTGGGTCAGAACGGGGCAGGAACCTTGACGCCGTTCACCTTGATTGTGCCGTTGTCCACGACGATACGCCAGCCCGTGTGGTGGTCAGGTTCCCGCTCTCCCATGAAGCGGGCGATGAGCAGGGCTGCGGTGATCTTGGCCGGGGCCACCTTGCTGACCTGATCGATCATCTCGCCGATCTGTCCGATGGACAGATGTACGTCCGCTTTCAGGTTCTTGGTGCCTTCGCCTGCCGTGACGGTCCCCTTGCCGTCAACATCGCTGCCATTGATGACGGTATGGAACCTGTTGATGGTCAGGTGGTAGGGCGGTCTGGCTGCCGGCGTGAAGCTGACATCGCCGGAAAGGGCAGGCGGCAGCAGGATGGCCCCGTCGGAATGGAGACCAGAGGCATCAAACAGGACGTGGATGGTGGGTGTCGTGGTGAGTACGTTCACATGGGCTGCGCTGGCCGTGGAGACCCGGTCCGGCCGGGTCATGGTGATTCCCTTCCAGTTCAGTTCTGGCAGGGCGTTTTTCACTTCCTCCACCTCGGGCAGGGGCTGGGTGGAACACACGTCAGTCATGCCACGGTGATAGGCTGTCAGGGCCGCATAGGCGACGGCCGCATTGAGGCGGGTCAGGGCTGCTTCATCCAGCTTCCGGCCATGATCCGTGACGGTGCTGCTCGCCACGGTGATGCGGTGCTGCGTGCCTGTCAGCTCCGCATGCATTCCTTTGATGAGCACGCCTTGTTTCGACCTTGAGACCTCACCCGGTGAATAGGTGAAGCAGTCCGCCGAGAGATGGGGCAGCGTATCGGCAGAAGCGGAGGGCAGGACCCTGCCGTGGCCCAGGGCCAGCAGGGCAAGGCCGCCGACAGCGGCCAGAGTGCGGAAAAGACGGGCAGAATGATGTGACATAGTGTTCCGGAGAGTGGCGGAGTCTGGGGCGTCTGGCAATGGGGGAGGGGAAATTATCCCCTCCGTCCTCTTCTGGCGGAGCGTGGCGCAAACAGGGCCGTCAGCTGGGCCACCATCGTGTCGCCGAGGTCCTCGGCGGAGCTGATGGTCACGCTGTTGGCGTAATAGCGGGTGACATCATGCCCGATGCCGATGGCGAGCAGTTCCCCGGACGGATCATTTTCCAGCTGATGGATGACACGGTGCAGGTGCAGGTCCAGATATTCCGGGCCGTTGGCGGAAGAGGTACTGTCATCCACCGGTGCCCCGTCGGAAATCACCATGAGGATGCGGCGATGTTCCGGGCGGTGTTTCAGACGTTTCCAGGCCCAGAGAAGGGCCTCGCCGTCGATGTTCTCCTTCAGCAGGCCCTCCCGCAGCATGAGGCCGACGTTGCGGCGTGCCCGTCGCCACGGCGTGTCGGCCGACTTGTAGATGATGTGGCGCAGGTCATTCAGCCGTCCAGGCTCCTTGGGGCGGCCTGCCTCGCTCCATTTCACCCGGCTCTGCCCGCCTTTCCAGGCTCTCGTGGTGAAGCCGAGAACCTCGACCTTGATGCCGCAGCGTTCCAGCGTGCGGGCGAGGATATCGCCACAGATGGCCGCCGTGGTGATGGGGCGGCCCCGCATGGACCCTGAGTTGTCGATCAGCAGGGTGACGGTCGTGTCCCGGAAGTCGATCTTGCCTTCCTGCTTGTAGGAGAGTGGCAGGGAGGGGTTGCTGATGATGCGGGGCAGGCGTGCGGCATCGAGGATGCCGTCCTCCTGATCGAAGTGCCAGCGACGCTGCTGCTGGGCCAGAAGTTTCCGTTGCAGCCGGTGCGCCAGACGGGAGACGAAGCCCTGGGTCTGCTGGAGCTGCTCATCCAGCTTCTCACGCAGCAGGTCCAGTTCCGTCGGGTCGCAGAGGTCGCTGGCGTGGACCTCCTCGTCAAATTCCTGCGTGTAGGCCTGATAACCGTCGAGCTTCCTCATGGAGCATTCCCGCTCCTCCTCAGGCTGGGCGGAAGGCCCGGCGGGCTGCTCGTAGCCGTTCTCGCCTTCGGTCAAGATGGCCTCCATCTCGTCGGAGGAGAGACCTTCCGCACTGGCGGAATCGTCCGAATCATCATCGCTCAGGGCGGCTTCGGTATCATCTGTCGTGCCGTCCTCTTCTTCCTGACCCTGCGGGTCGGGTGCGGAGGATTCGCCATCCGTACGGTCTTCCTGGTTCTGGCCACGGGATTTTGAAGGGTCCGGCTCATCCGTTCTCTCGTCGGTCTCCTTCATTGTGAAGACCTTCACGAAATTCCGGGAGGCCTGGCTGAACAGTGTCTGGTCATCCTGCACGTCAACCAGTCTGGCCAGGGCCTCACGGGCTTTGGGGCTGAGGGACTGCCGCCACTGTTCCAGGGCCGGGCCCGTCATGCTTTCCGGCAGCTTCCGGCCGGAGAGGGCCTCCCGTGTCAGGAGTTCCAGTGCGAGGGGCGTGGGCATGTCGTCCCGCTCGATCATTTTCGCACTGTTGAGGGCATGGAGCCGCCGCCCCAGATAGTCTTCCAGATTGGCCTGCACCCCGGCCATGTGGCGGGCACCATAGACCTCGCAGCGGGCCTGCTCCATGCCATCGGTGATGGTCTGGGTCTGTGCATCGGGAATGGTGATACGCTTTGCCGGGTCATGGTGCCGCTGGTGCAGGGCCACGGCATCGGTGGCCCCCCGGATGTAGGTCTTGTCCTCGGGAGTGAGAGCCGCACGCTCCAGAGAGGCCAGAGCGGGTGTCATGGGAACATCCTGATGACCACTCAGAGCGCGCTGCGTGGCGAAGATCGCCTTGCGGAAGAGTTCGTGCGGATCGGACATGAGATTCAACCCAGCGGCGAGGCGTTGAAGCAACGCTGATAATATTCGGCCACGATGCTCCGCTCCGCTTCATCACACTTGTTGAGGAAGCTCAGGCGGAAGGCGAAGGGAACATCCTTGAAGATCGTGATGTTCTCGGCCCAGGAGAGGACCGTGCGGGGGGAGATGACGGTGGAGATGTCCCCGTTCATGAAGCCCGCACGGCTCAGGTCGGCAAGCTCCACCATCTGGCCGATGAGGGTTTCATCCAGCGCATCACCCATCTTGGCCCTGATGATGCGGATTTCCTGCTCCTTGGGCAGGTAGTTCAGGGAGGTGACGATGTTCCAGCGGTCCATCTGTCCCTGGTTGATCTGCTGGGTGCCGTGATACAGCCCCGTCGTGTCCCCCAGCCCGACCGTGTTGGCCGTGGCGAACAGGCGGAAGGACGGATGCGGATGGATGACACGGTTCTGGTCCAGCAGGGTCAGGGCTCCGTTGGCCTCCAGCACGCGCTGGATGACGAACATGACATCAGGACGTCCGGCATCATATTCGTCAAAGATCAGGCTGCATGGATTCTGGAGACACCAGGGCAGCAGACCCTCACGGAATTCCGTGACCTGCTTGCCGTCTTCCAGCGTGATGGCGTCCTTGCCGATGAGGTCGATGCGGGAGATGTGACTGTCGAGATTGATGCGGACGCAGGGCCAGTTCAGCCGTGCGGCGATCTGGTCGATATGGGAGGATTTCCCGGTACCGTGGAAACCCTGCACCAGCACGCGGCGGTTATGCATGAAACCGGCCAGGATGGCCCGGGTCGTGTCCCGGTCGAACTGGTAGGCGGGGTCGATCTCGGGGACATGGTCCGTCTTCTGCGACCAGACGGGGACCTCGAGGTCTAGGTCCAGCCCGAACAGGTCCCGGGCGGGTTTCAGGCTGTCAGGAGTCTGGGGCAGTGTCTCGGAGAGGGACTGTGCGGAAGGAAGAGCCATGACATGATTCCTGTCACTAGAAGGGTGGTATGGATGACCAGAGAAATGTCCATCTTATTAAGGACTCTGTGGGTACGATTACACAATCCGGTGAAGATGGAAAGATGCAGGAGAGGGAGGGCAGCTATCCAGCCTCGGCCGTTTCCTGCTCCGTGCTGTTGGCGAAATGGTTCCGCAGTGTGGCATAGGCTGTTCCAATCACCTTGAAACGTTCTTCCGCCCGTGGATCATCCTGGTTGGCGTCCGGATGGTAACGCCGGGCCAGGACCCGGTAACGGGTCTTGATGACCTCGATGGTGGTCGGCCATTCAAGGTCAAGCTGTGCCAGCGGTTCACGCAGGGCGGCGGGGGCGTGCCGACGTGTCTCGGCCTCCCGGGAAGGGCGTGTCCTGTGTCCTTTCAGGATGTCCAGCGGATCATGCAGGTCATCCAGCGTGAAGGAGGCCCTGGCGGAATCGTGCCCCGGCGTGCCCATCTTCCATGAGGGACGCTGCCATGACGTGTCTTCCCGCAGGTGCTGTTCGATCTGCCCCGGCGTCATGCCCCGGTAATAGTCCCAGCTGGCATTGTACTGGCGGACATGTTCCAGACAGAACCAGTAGTAGCTGCGCAGGTTGTCCCGTCCCCGGGGGGCACGGTATCCTGCTGGCTGGTCGCAGTCCGGGTGATCGCAGCATTGTGCGGGAGCATCCGGGTCTGGTGCGAAGGCTTTATGTCTGGATGGTTTGCGTTGCATAATGGACGATATGGGAGGAGGTCTGGCATGGATGCAAGCGTCCTTTCTCCCGAAGAAGAAAGATTCCTGTTATGGAAATGACAGACAGGACCTGTCACTCCGTGGCGAGCATGAAAGAGAGCCGATGAAGAGAGCTGACCGTATGAAAGCAGTGCTGGAAGAGGCTCTGGCCCCGTCCGTGCTGGAAATTCGGGATGACAGTGCACGTCATCGCCACCATGCGGCGATGCGCACCGCATCGCAGGAGAGCCGGGGGCCGGATCAGGCGGGCGAGACTCATTATCACCTGCATGTGATCAGTCGCCGGTTCGACGGAATGAAGACCCTGGAGCGGCACCGGCTTGTCCATGAGCTTCTGGCGGAAGAATTCAGGACGGGGCTTCATGCCCTTTCCCTTTCCCTGAAGGGGGAGGCGCAGGCATGAGACACGGTTCCCTGCGGTTCTCTTTCAGGCGGCTGGCTGGTGGGCTCATGCTTCTGGCTGGCGTGGCCTGTGGCCCGGCAGGCCTGCTCGGTCTGTCAGGGTGTGCCACCTCCGGATATGATCATCTCGTCACGGCTGACCGTCATGACATCCATCGGGTGGAAAGCTACCTCAACGGGCTGACGTCCCTCCAGGCTTCCTTCGTGCAGGATGGTCCGGCCCAGCAGCAGGGTGACGGACGGTTCACCTATGTACCGGGGCGTTTCGAGATGGTGTATGAGGTTCCTCATGCCATGCGGGCCGTCGCCAGGGACGGCCGTCTCGTCCTGCGCAGTGCCGACAGTGGAGCCGTGACGCATCTCTCCCTCCGACGGAACCCGCTGGGCCTTCTGCTCCGTCATCCCATCGGTTTTGACAGGGACGTGCAGGTCACGAAAGTCTCACGAGGTGCCGAATCGCTCCAGATATCGGTGGCCGAGGCGGACAATCCGTCCCAGGGCCTGCTCACGCTCCAGTTTTCTGACGTGCATGGCAGGCTGACCCTCGTGGGCATACAGGGTGTGGATGCCCGTCATCATCATTTCGGTCTTTCCCTGTTTGACGTGCAGGAGAACCAGCCCGTTTCCGAGAGCAGTTTCATTCTGCCAGAGTGAGCCTCAGGGGCCGGTCATGCCATGTCAGGAAGACTGGCTGACCGGCCCGAAGAGGGATGTCCAGCTTCCGAGCAGGGCGGCATCGGCCTCCTGCATCCCCAGGGACGGGTTGAAGCGTTGCAGGCTGGTCACGCCGTAGTCACGGATTCCACAGGGAATGATTCCCTCAAAATCGCTGAGGTCTGGGGACACGTTCAGCGAGATGCCGTGCCAGCTGACCCAGCGTGTGACACGGATGCCCAGGGCGGCGATCTTGGCTTCCAGACCGCTCTGTCCATCGAAGCACCAGACGCCGATGCGGCCTTCCCGGGTGAAGGCGTCTATGTTCATCTCCTGGAGGCTCATGATGAGCCAGCGTTCGAGCATCTGCACGAAGGCCCTGACGTCCCGTGCCGGGAGAGGACCATGTGGCCGTGTGAGGTCCAGCATGACGTAGGCGATGCGCTGGCCGGGGCCGTGGTAGGTCCACTGTCCGCCCCGTCCTGCCTCGAAGGTCGGATAGCCGTGCGGGTTGATGAGGTCTTCCGGTCTGGCGGAGGTGCCGGCCGTATAGAGGGGGGGATGTTCCGTCAGCCAGATGCGCTGGGGGGCCTTCTGCTGATGGATGGCGTCCACCTGCTGGCGCATGAAGTCCAGGGCATCGGGATAGGGGCAGGGGATACCGTCAGCCTGCCAGATAATTTCTTCATAAAACTGTGTCATGACCATTGCCCTCTCTGTTTCGATGGGCTATAGGCCATTTCACCGAAGCGGTCACGCCTCAGCGATGGGGAAATGGAGACTGCTTTTGTCACGGAGCGGCCGTGGCGGAATGGTAGACGCGCAAGCTTGAGGTGCTTGTGGGGGATAACCCCGTGGAAGTTCGAGTCTTCTCGGCCGCACCATACTCCCTTCAGAGCAGTATGGCAGAGACATGGTAGGTGCCATGTTACATTGATTTCATGAAAAATTCAGCTGCTGGGTGTGTGCTCCCCGGGATCAGGGTGGTATTTATATTACATCTTCCTTTATATAAGGTCCTGCTTAATGAGGTGGTCGAACAGAGCTGGTCGGCCCATCTGGATTGAGAAGAACTCTGTCAGTAATGCAGGGCAGGGTACGGACTTAGAGAGAGTTGAGATGATCAAGCCATTGAAGAAAGCCGTTTTGCCTGTTGCTGGTCTGGGGACACGCTTCCTGCCGGCGACGAAGGCCATGCCGAAAGAAATGCTGCCGGTGGTGGACAAGCCGCTGATCCAGTATGCCATTGATGAGGCTCGTGCGGCAGGGATTGAAGAATTCTGTCTTGTCACCGCCCGTGGCAAGGACAATCTCATTGACTATTTCGACATCGCCTATGAGCTTGAAAGCACCCTGAAGGAACGTCAGAAGACGTCCGCCATCAAGGCACTGGAGAGCAGCAGTGTGGAGGCGGGGTCTCTCGTGGCCGTCCGTCAGCAGACGCCACTTGGTCTTGGCCATGCCATCTGGTGTGCTCGCAATTTCATAGGTGATGATCCTTTCGCCATTCTTCTCCCGGATGACATTGTTCATGGTGGGCGCAGCTGCGTGGCCCAGCTGGCAGATGTGTACCACCAGACAGGGGGGAACGTGGTGGCCGTTGATGAGATCCCTCATGAATGGACGGACCGTTACGGTGTTCTGGACATCGGCGAAGATGATGGGCGCAGGGTTGAGGTCAAGGGACTGGTGGAAAAGCCCGCTCCGGCTGATGCTCCTTCCAATCTGGCCATCATTGGGCGTTACGTGCTGACGGCCGATGTTCTCAAGCCTCTTTCTGCCTTGAAGACCGGCGTGGGTGGCGAGGTCCAGCTGACGGATGCCATGGCCGAGATGATCGGCAAGGTGCCGTTCCATGGGCTGCGTTATGAGGGCACACGCTTCGACTGCGGAAGCAAGCTGGGCTTCCTGGAGGCGCAGGTTGCTCTGGCTCTGGAACGTGAAGACTTGGCCGACGACGTGCGTGCCTTCCTGAAGAAATACGCCTGAGACGGAGAAACATCATGACGGGATTCAGACATCGTTTTGAACCGACGAGCCTGCGTGAGTATGACATCCGTGGTATAGTGGGAAAAACCCTCCACCCCGAGGATGCCTATGCGCTGGGCCGGGTTTTTGCCAGCATGATCCGTCGTGACGGGGGCAGTGTGGTGACGGTCGGTTATGATGGCCGTCTTTCCTCACCGGAGCTGGAAGAGGCCCTCGTCCGTGGTGCCGTCGATTCTGGCGTGACGGTGCGCCGTGTCGGGCGTGGTCCGACGCCCATGCTGTATTATGCGGCTGTCACGGGTCAGTCCGACGGAGCCATCATGGTGACGGGCAGTCACAACCCGCCCGACCATAATGGCTTCAAGATGATGCTGAAGGGCAAGCCCTTCTTCGGCGAACAGATCCGTGAGATCGGGCGTCTGGCGGAAGCCGGTGATGTCGTTCCCAAGGCGGAAGGGAAGGTCGAGACGCTCGATCCTTCAGAGGCCTATATTGAACGCCTGCTCCAGGATTACGACGGCGAGCGGCCGCTCCGGGTCGTGTGGGACAACGGGAACTCCGCTGCGGGTGAGGTTCTGGCCCGTCTGGTGAAGAAGCTGCCGGGGGAACATACCGTACTGTATCCCGACATTGACGGCCGTTTCCCCAACCATCATCCCGACCCGACCGTCGAGGCGAACCTTCAGGACCTGATCAGGACGGTCAGGGAAAAGAAGGCGGATATCGGTGTGGCTTTTGATGGCGATGCCGACCGTGTCGGTGTCGTGGACGGCAAGGGTGAAATTCTCTGGGGTGACCAGATTCTGGTCCTGCTGGCCCGTGACGTGCTGAAAACACATCCTGGAGCAACCATCATCGCGGACGTGAAAGCCAGTCAGGTCTTGTTTGACGAGGTGGGCAAGGCCGGTGGCAAGCCCCTGATGTGGCGGACGGGGCATTCCCTGATCAAGAGCAAGATGGCAGAGACCTCGTCCCCGCTGGCCGGTGAGATGTCAGGCCATATTTTCTTTGCCGACAGGTGGTATGGCTTCGACGATGCGCTTTACGGTGCCATCCGCATTCTGGGGATCGTGGCCCGTCTGCCGGGCAGTCTAGCGGAGATGAGGGAGGCCCTGCCCCGGACAGTCAACACGCCGGAACTGCGCTTCCCCTGTGATGATGTACGCAAGTTTGACGTCATCAGGGAGGTGGCCGAACGTCTGGAGACGGAGGGGGCCGATGTCTCCTCCGTCGACGGGGTGCGGGTGAACACGGCTGATGGTTGGTGGCTCCTGCGGGCCTCCAACACACAGGCCGTTCTGGTCGGACGTATCGAGGCGCAGTCTCCTGAAGGGCTGGCTCGCCTGAAGGAGGCGTTCGTGTCCCAGCTGGAGGCCTCCGGCCTTCAGGCTCCCGATTTTGAGGCCGCAGCGGCCGGGCACTGATCCCACCCCAAGGGGTGACATGGTATGCGACACTCGGGCGGAATGTGCTGGACTGGCTCATTCCGCCCAGCTGTCTCTCCTGTGGTGAGGAAGTGGCTCCTGATGGCGGTCACGTCTGTGCGGCCTGCTTTGCGGGTTTCCGTTTCATCCATGTCCCTTTCTGTGATGCCTGTGCCCTGCCCATAACGCAGGATGAGATGGCTGAGCGTGGTGCGCTCTGTGCCGACTGTGAGAGGCGTCCTCCCCTGTGGCGCAGGGGGCGGGCGGCTTTTCTATATGGAGGGTCAGCCCGCCGGCTCATCATGGGGCTGAAATATGGTGACCGGACCGAACATGCCTCGGCACTCGCCCGGTTCATGGCCCAGGCGGGAGATGACCTTCTGGATCAGGAAGCTCTTCTGGTGCCGGTGCCCGTCCATCGCTGGCGGTTGTGGAACCGGGGCTACAATCAGGCGGCTTTGATGGCGAAGGCCCTGTCCCGCCAGAGGGGGCTTGCCTGCCAGCCTGATCTTTTGCGGCGGCGGTTCAGGACGGCCTCCCTTGCGGGGCTCTCCCGTCAGGGGCGGCAGAAGCAGATGGCAGAGGCCATCATGGTCCGGGACAGGTATCGTGATGGTCTCAGGGGACGTCACGTCATTCTGGTGGATGATATTCTGACGACGGGTGCCACGGCAGAGGCCTGTGCAAAAGCATTGCTTGAGCATGGATGCGTTTCGGTGGATATTCTTGTGGCGGCCCGGGTGACACTGTCCTGACATCCGGCCATCAGAGAGGAGGATTTATGCCGAAGGTCGAAATCTACACACAGCCGGGATGCCCATACTGCGTCCGGGCCATCACGCTGCTTCAGTCCAAGGATGTGCCTTTTGAGGAAATCAATGCTCCCCGTGGCTCGGCGGAACGGGCAGCCGCACAGGAGCGTTCAGGCGGTGGCACGACCGTGCCTCAGATTTTCATTGATGGTAAGGCCGTGGGAGGGTGCAGTGAACTCATGCAGCTGGAAAAAAACGGGCAGCTTGATGAGCTTCTGGGCCGCCGGTAAAGGGCTGTCCGTCGCTGTTCTGACCGGCCTGTGGGTGGTGCTGGCTGCGCCACAGGCCCATGCCTCGGTGACGGCCTCTCCCGAAGGGATGTGGCTCGTGCAGGAGAAGGACGGCATTTTCAGCATTGCACCATGTCCTTCGGACTCAGGCCGTCTCTGTGGCAGGCTGGTTGGCATGGACTATACTGATGCCGAGCCGGAGAAGGATGTCTGGGGCCGTTCTGAATGCGGGCTGGAAATCATCAGCGACATGAAACGCCGTCGGAACGGGCGTTGGCATGGCAGGATTCTGGATCCTCGGGGAGGACGCACCTATCAGGCCTCCATGTGGCTGGCTGATGCCGATACCCTGAAACTGCGGGGCTATCTCGGCCTGACGATCTTCGGGGAAACGCAGACATGGAAGCGTGTCACAAGCCCCGCCATCGGCGAGCGATGCCGCATGAAGAAAAGTGGCTAGTGTTCTTGTCATTTCGTTTGTAATGGTGAATTGCTCTTATGGGCGGCGGCATTCTTTGTTAACGTCGGTCCGATTTTCCCGTCGTGGGTAAAGCTGAAGGAGAGTAGTACATCATGTCACAGAGTCTTTCCCGGCGTCAGTTTGCGCTGGGGCTTGCCGGTCTGGGAGCAGCTACGGCCCTGTCGCCATTGCGGTCTGCCCGGGCACAGAAAGAGCCGCTGCCACGCATTCTGTGCTTTGTCGGCGGGTACACGGAGCACGGCCCTCCGGGTGTGACTGGTTACGGGAAGGGAATTGCCGTTTTCGAGATGGACCGTGACACTGGGTTCCTGACGCCCGTCACGACGTTCATGGACATTCCCAGCCCGTCCTTCATCACGCTGAGCCGTAACCGGAAGTTCCTTTACGCCCTGAGCGAGATCAACGACTATGACAAGGCGGGCAGCGGGTCCGTCACGGCGTTCTCGGTCGATACCCGCAACGGAACGCTGGCCAAGCTGAACACCGTCAGTTCCGGCGGGGCGGTTCCGGCCCATCTGAGCGTTCATCCGTCAGGGAAATATCTGCTCGTCGCCAACTACATGGGGGGCAGCGTTGCCGTCCTGCCCATCCATGCGGATGGTTCGCTTGGCAAGGCCACGGATGTCGTCCGCAATTCGGGGCCGAAGCAGCCTGAGCGTGCTGCCGACAATCCGGAAGGCAACTTTGCCGTCTCCGACCATTCCGGTGCCCACCCGCACATGATCGCCACGGACCCCAGCGGGACGTTCGTTCTGGCTGATGATGCCGGTCTGGATCGTGTCTATGTCTGGAAGCTGGATCTGAGCACGGGCAAGCTCATCCCGGCGCAGAAGCCGTTCTACGAGATGGAGCCCGGGTCTGCTCCCCGTCATTTCGTGTTCGATCATACGGGGCGTGTCCTGTACAATCTCTGTGAGCAGAACTCCAAGGTCGTGGTGTCCAAGTTTGATCCGCAGACCGGAGCCATCACGCAGATCCAGTCGGTCAGCACCGTGACGTCGCATTTCCGTGGCTCCACGCTGGCGGCGGAAATCCTGATCGCTGAGAGCGGACGGTTCGTCTATGTCTCCAACCGTCTGGGTGATTCCCTTGCCGTCTTCTCCGTCGGGATTGATGGCACGCTGACGCTGGAAGATGAGGTCTGGATGCATGCCGACTATGGTCGTGCCATGATGTTCGACCCGACCGGGAGCTTCCTGTTCTGTGCGAACCAGAGGTCCGATTCTGTCACGGCCTTCCGTGTGGACCGTGAGACGGGCAAGCCCGTCTTCACGAACCACTTCACGGCGGTTGGCAGCCCGACGACATTTGCCTTCATGGTGGCGGACAGCTGATATGGCCGGGCATCTCCCTTCATGAGATGAAAGAGAGGCGTCCTTTCGGGGACGCCTTTTCTTTTGGTGAGATCACGGCTTCTGGAAGAGGGCGATGTAGTTGATGCTGGTATCGTGGCTTTCCCGCCAGTGTGGCGGATGGTAGGAGAGACCTTTCAGGTCCAGCAGTCTCAGGCCTGCCTGCCGGGCCATGTCGTCAAGTTCCGTCGGACGGATGAATTTCTTCCAGTCATGGGTGCCGACGGGCAGAAGCCGCATCACATATTCCGCCCCCAGCTTGGCCACGAGGAAGGACCGCAGGCTGCGGTCCATGGTGGAGACGGTCACATGTCCGCCCGGTTTTGCCAGTCCTGCAAGAAGCGACATGAACATGTGCGGGTCCCGCACATGTTCGATCACTTCCAGTGCGGAAACGACATCAAACTGCCGTCCTTCCTCAAGAAGGCTTTCGGCCGTTCCGCACAGATAGGAGAGTGGAGCGGCCTGGGGAGGGAGGGGATGCAGGTTCATGTGGTCCCGGGCAGCCTGTATGCCGTCTCTGCTGGCATCGACCCCGAGGGTGCTGAAGCCGAGGGTGGCGAAACGCTCGCTGGCCAGTCCCGCACCACAACCGATGTCCAGCAGGGTTGGCCGGTCGGTACCCTGAAACAGCGAGGCGGGCAGGCGTCTGACGATCCATGAGGTCCGGAGCGGATTCATGGCATGGAGGGGGGCCATCGGTCCTTTGGGGTCCCACCAGTTCCTGGCAAGATTTCCGAACTGGCTGATCTCGTCATCCACGACGGAGGATGCCGGTCCGCCCGGTCCGCTGGATGATGGTGATGAAATGGACATTCTGACATTCCTCCCGGCTTTCATGGTGCTTTTCTGCCATGTTGCGGCTAGACGTGAAAGGGCAGGAGAGTTATGTGGGACGGATATTTATGTAACGCTACCCTAGTTGTTGGAGCTTTCTCCCAGATGCCCATGTTAGACCGTTCGGATGATACAGCACGATCTGCTGATGATGTTTTTTCAGATCGGGCGGTCTCCCGTACGGTTGTGATGAAATTTGGGGGGACATCCGTCAAGGATCTGGACCGTATCCGCATCGTGGCCGAAAAGGTCCGGAAGGAGCGGGCCAGAGGGCAGCGTGTGGCCGTGGTCGTGTCGGCCATGTCCGGCGTCACGAACCAGATGGTGGATTACTGCCGCAATCTGGACGCCCAGGCTGATCCTGCCGAATATGATGCGGTCGTGGCATCCGGCGAGCAGGTGACGAGCGGTCTGCTGGCCATTGCGCTGGGTGCTCTGGGAGTGCCTGCCCGGTCTTTCCAGGGGTGGCAGATCCCGCTGCGGACGGATGAGTCGCATGGCTGTGCCGCCATCGAGAGTGTCGACGGTCAGGCCCTGCTGGCGTGCATGGACCGGGGCATCGTCCCCGTGATCGCCGGCTTCCAGGGTGTGGACGCACGGGGGCGGATCGCCACGCTGGGGCGTGGTGGGTCTGATACGTCCGCCGTGGCACTGGCTGCCGCCATCAGGGCGGACCAGTGTGACATCTATACGGACGTGGACGGCATCTATACGACCGATCCCCGCATCGTGAAGCAGGCCCGCCGCCTTGAGCGTATTACATATGAAGAAATGCTGGAGCTGGCATCCGTCGGTGCCAAGGTTCTCCAGACCCGCAGCGTGGGACTTGCCATGAGGGAGAAGGTGCATGTGCGTGTCCTGTCCTCCTTCGTGGAAACGGATGACAGCAGCGGGACTATCGTAGTTGATGAGGACGAAAGTGTGGAAAAGAAGCTGGTGACAGGGATTGCATACTCCATGGATGATGCGAAGATCACCATCCGGCAGGTCCCTGACGAGCCGGGGATTGCTGCGAGAATATTTGAACCGCTTTCCGCTGCCGGACTGAATGTGGACATGATCGTCCAGAGCATCGGCGCAGACCGCAGCACGAACATGACCTTCACCGTGGGTAAGGGCGATGAAGGCCGGGCCTGCCAGATTCTGGAGGGCATGCGTTCCGAGGTCGGGTATGGCGATCTGAACACCTCTCAAAATGTTGCCAAGATCAGCGTGGTGGGCGTTGGCATGCGTTCCAATACGGGCGTGGCGACGACCATGTTCCGTACGCTGGCTGAGAAGGGAATCAACATTCAGGTCATTTCAACCAGTGAGATCAAGATTTCCGTTTTGATTGATGCAGAATATATGGAGCTGGCCATGCGTGCCCTGCACACGGCTTATGGGCTGGATGCATCTGAAGGGGCACAGGCATGAGTGAAGCAATGAACGCACGTAAGGTACTTGACCAGCTCTGGAAACCGGGCTGTGATTTTCTGGGCAGCCGTTACGCCATCCTTGGCGGGGCGATGTCCTGGGTGAGTGAGCGCAATCTGGTTTCGGCCATTTCCAATGCAGGTGGCTTTGGTGTGATCGCCTGCGGGGCGATGGAGCCGGAACGTCTCGAGGAGGAAATCGTTGCCACGCAGGCCCTGACGGACAGGCCTTTCGGTGTCAATCTCATCACCATGCACCCCAAGCTGGATGCGCTGGTGGATGTGTGTCTGGCCCACGATGTCACGCATGTCGTGCTGGCCGGTGGCGTACCGACTGGAGCCACGATCCGTCGGGTCCGTGATGGCGGTGCCCGAGTCATGGGGTTTGCGCCCGCCCTTGCACTGGGCAGGCGGCTCGTGAAGCTGGGCATCGAGGCTCTGGTGATCGAGGGATCCGAGGCTGGCGGGCATGTTGGTCCGGTCTCCCTGAACGTGCTGGCACAGGAAATCCTGCCCAACATCGCGGAAGTGCCCGTCTTCGTGGCCGGTGGGCTGGGACGTGGCGATGCCGTCCTGTCCTATCTGGAGCAGGGGGCTGCGGGTGGCCAGCTCGGGACGATGTTTGCCGCCTCCAAGGAGAGCATAGCCCACGAGCGTTTCAAGGAAGCCTTCCGTCGTGGCAATGCCCGTGATGCCGTGATGTCCGTGCAGCTTGACGAGCGTTTCCCCGTCATTCCGGTGCGTGGCCTTTCCAATGCTGCCACACGTCACTTCATGACCCATCAGGCGGACGTGATCGAGCGGTTCCGTAAGGGGCAGATCGAGCGTGAGGCTGCCCAGCTTGAGATCGAACACTTCTGGGCCGGTGCCCTGCGGCGTGCCGTCATCGAGGGGGATGTGGAGAACGGCTCCATGATGGCGGGGCAGTCCGTCGGCATGGTGAAGGAGATCCGCTCCGTGGAGGAAATCATTACCACTCTGGTGGATCAGGCGGTCGAGGCTCTGCAGAAGCGTGAGCGGCGCATCTGGTCCGAGCGTGCGTAAAACTGGCAGGGTCTGAACTGACGGCCTGCGTGCAGACCGGGGGTCTGGGCTATGAGTGAGAGGGGTGTCGTGATGGAAGATAAAACAGGGCAAGGTATGGCCGGTCAGCCATCTGCCACTCTTGGTGCCCGCCTGATGGCCCGGCGTAAGGAGCTGGGCTGGAATCTGGCTGATGTCGAGGCGCATCTCAAGGTGCGTCTCGCCATCCTCCAGGCCATTGAGGAAGGCGACTATTCCAGACTGCCTGACAAGGTCTACGTTCTCGGGTTCGTCAAGAACTATGCCCGTCTCCTGGGCTTCGAGGGCGAGGAGATCATGCGGCAGGCTGACCGGGAGCTGTCCTCCTTCATGCCGAAGCGACAGACGGTCCAGCTTGACCTTCCCGGTCCGCAGGAGGGCCGCTCGGCGGGACTCTGGATTCTGCTTGGTGTCGGGCTGGTTGTCATCATTGGGGCCTATGTAGGGTGGTATCATTTCTCCTCGCATGGTCAGCTTGCGTCTTCCATCCTGCCGTCCCATCTGGCAGGAAATGCCGAGACCTCTTCGGATGGGTCCACGTCCTCTGATGCCCGTCAGGCCGGAACGTCCGAGGGGCAGGGGGCTGAGACTCAGAAGACGGCGTCTGCCCAGCCTTCCGGTGGGCAGGACATGTCTGTCCGACAGGATGACGGACAGAAGGACACGCCTGATCTTCAGCCTGCACCCGAGGTCGTTTCCCCTTCCGCCACGGCCGTGCCGTCCGGTACTGATGTGACGGGGAGTGATGGACATCCTGTCGAGCCTCCGGCTGCTGACATGACCCAGCCTGTCCAGATGACGGCTCCCATGCATCCTGCTGAAACAGCAAAAGCTCCTGAGACCCAGACGGCTCCGGCCACCGTCACGAATCAGAAGGCCGAGGACAGCGTGAGCATTCTGGCTCGTGAGGACAGCTGGCTGCAGGTGACGGACGCCGCCGGAAAAGTCCAGCTTGTCCGGGTTCTCAAAAAGGGTGAGGTATGGCAGGGGACGCCTGGCGAGACATACCGTGTCACCAGCGGTAATGCCGGGGGTGTTGTTTTTCAGGCGGGTAATGTTGTAAGCGCACCATTAGGGCTGCGTGGCCGGGTCGTACGCAATGTGACGGTTGATGCAGCATCCGTGGAGCAGGGCCATTATGGGTATGGTGCCCTGACCACCGAGGCGGCACCCGCATCGGGACCGACCGGCAGGAACAGCCAGTAAAAAAATCCTGTGACCGTCCGGTCGGGTGACGGTCACGTCTATCATGGGTCAGAACAGTCAGGACCCGGAGAGGTTATTGATGAGCAGTTTACGTCCCTATCAGCATATTGAACGCCGTAAATCACGGAAGATCTATGTTGGTAATGTTGCCGTTGGTGGCGATGCGCCGGTCTCGGTGCAGACCATGACCAACACGCTGACAACGGATATTGAAGGTACGATTGCTCAGATCCGTAAGGCCGAGATGGCTGGCGTGGATATCGTCCGCGTATCCTGCCCCGACGAGGCCAGCACGAAGGCCCTGAAGACCATTGTGGAGGAAGTCAATGCGCCGATCGTGGCGGACATTCACTTCCACTACAAACGGGCCATCGAGGCGGCTGCGGCTGGTGCGGCCTGCCTGCGCATCAATCCGGGCAATATCGGCAGTGCCGACCGTGTGCGTGAGGTCGTCAAGGCTGCCCGGGATCATGGCTGTTCCATCCGTATCGGTGTGAATGCCGGGTCTCTTGAGCGGCACCTGCTGGAGAAATATGGCGAGCCCAAGCCAGAAGCTCTGGTAGAGAGTGCGCTGGAACATGCAAAGATTCTGGAAGATCATGACTTCCATGAATTCAAGATCAGCGTGAAAGCCTCCGACGTTTTCATGGCCGTGACGGCCTACAAGCAGCTGGCGGAATGCTGTGACCACCCGCTGCATATCGGCATCACGGAAGCCGGGTCAAAGCGGGCCGGGACGGTGAAGTCCGCCCTCGGGCTGGGCAATCTTCTCTGGGCCGGGGTGGGTGACACGATGCGCGTGTCCCTTTCTGCTCCTCCCGAGGAGGAGGTTCTGGTGGGCTGGGACATTCTCAAGTCCCTGGGGCTGCGCCACCGTGGGGTGAAGATCATTTCCTGTCCGTCCTGTGCCCGTCAGGGATTCAACGTGGTGGACACGGTCCAGACGCTGGAAGACCGCCTCCAGCATATCAAGACGCCGCTGACACTTTCCATCATAGGCTGCGTGGTCAATGGTCCTGGCGAAGCCTTGATGACGGATATTGGCGTGACGGGTGGTGGTTCCGGCCGTCACATGGTCTATGCGGCTGGCAAGCAGGATCACACCATGCCGGCTGAGAACATGATCGAGCATATCGTGGAGCTGGTGGAAGCACGGGTGGCCGCCATTGAGGCCGGGACAGCCGAGAAGGCTGCACACTGATGGCCCGTTTCCAGCCCCCCCGGGGAACGAAGGACCTTCTGGGTGAGGACATGCGCCGCCACCAGAAGGTTGTCGGTACGGGCCGGACCGTCTTCCGCCGTTACGGGTTCAGCCAGTGGGCGACGCCCATCTTTGAGGACACGCATGTTTTTGCCCGGTCTCTGGGTGAAAGTTCGGATGTCGTTTCCAAGGAGATGTACACGTTCGAGGACCGGGGGGGAGAAAGTCTGACCCTCAGGCCGGAGGGGACGGCCGGTGTTGCCCGTGCGCTGGTTTCCAACGCCCTGACGCAGGCCCTGCCGCAGAAGATTTTCTATACCGGACCGATGTTCCGTTACGAGCGGCCACAGAAGGGACGCTTCCGTCAGTTCCATCAGATCGGTGCGGAGCTGATCGGTGCGGAAAGTGCCTTCCGTGATGCCGAGATCATCGCCATGGCCCGGGATTTTCTTGTGTCCCTCGGGCTGGGTGAGGATCTGACGCTTGAGCTGAACACGCTGGGGGACAAGGACAGTCGCATGGCCTGGCGTGAGGCTCTCGTGGCCTATTTCCGTCAGCATGAGGATCGTCTTTCGGAAGACAGCCGGTCACGCCTTGAGATCAACCCGCTGCGGATTCTGGACAGCAAGTCCGAGCAGGACAGGGCACTGCTGGCTGATGCGCCCGCCTTTGATGACTATCTCAATGAAGAGTCCCGTACCTTCTGGGAAGAACTGAAGGCGGCCCTGCAAGCTTTTGGCGTTTCCTTCGTGGAGAATCCCCGTATCGTCCGAGGGCTGGATTATTACAGCCATACCGTGTTCGAGTTTGTCACGGACAAGCTGGGGGCGCAGGGGACCGTCCTGGCCGGGGGCCGTTATGAGGGTCTCGTGGAAGAAATGGGTGGCCCTGCCGTTCCGTGCATCGGCTGGGCTGCCGGGATCGAGCGTCTTGCGGCCCTGATCGAGGCACCTGCCGTCGAGGTCAGTGATGTGGCCATCCTGCCGATGGGAGAGGCGGCCCTGCTAAAGGTGGCCTCGCTGTCCCGGACGCTGCGGGATGGTGGCCTGTCCGTTTCCATCGAGATACGGGGCAACATGAAGAAGCGCATGGACCGTGTCGTGCAGTCTGGTGCGTCTCATGTGCTGTTCCTCGGAGACGACGATCTGGCACGGGACGTCGTGCAGCTGCGCTGTCTGGCCTCCCGGGAGCAGGAAGAGGTGCCTGTGGCGGATGTCATGTCTGCGCTGGAGCGTGCCCGGACCTCATGAGTGCTGCGATCGAGCATAAGCTGGAGCAGATCATTGCCCGCTTTGAGGAGATGCAGGCCCTGATGGCTACCGGAGAGATGGCGGGGGAGGAGTTCGCCCGCCTTTCACGGGATTATGCCGCCATGGAGAAACCCGTGGAGGCCATCCGGGCGTGGCAGGAAGCACAGAAGCGACAGAAAGACGCCCGGACCCTGTTGCAGGACCCGGAAATGAAGGAACTGGCCCGGCTGGAGCTGGAAGAGGTCGAAGCCGAGATGCCAGCACTGGAGCAGGCCATGCAGCTGGCCCTCCTGCCACGGGATGACGCTGATGAGCGCAGTGCCATCCTGGAGGTCCGTCCTGCGGCAGGTGGCGACGAGGCGGCCCTTTTCGCCGCCGAACTGTTTGAGGCCTACCGTCGTTTTGCAGAGGCGAATGGCTGGCGGTTCGAGGTCATGTCCCTGACGGAGAGCGAGCTTTCCGGTATCCGGGAGGGGATGGCGACCATCACCGGGCGGGGCGTGTTTGCCCGTTTCAAATATGAATCTGGAGTGCATCGTGTCCAGCGTGTTCCTGCCACGGAGAGCCAGGGGCGCATCCATACGTCCACGGTGACGGTGGCGGTGCTGCCCGAGGCGGAGGAGGTTGATGTTCAGGTCAATGAAGAGGACCTGAGGATTGACGTGTTCCGGGCTTCCGGTGCCGGTGGGCAGCATGTCAACAAGACGGAAAGTGCCGTCCGCATCACCCATCTGCCGACCGGTGTTGTCGTTGCCATGCAGGAGGAGAAAAGCCAGCATCGCAACAAGGCCAAGGCCATGCAGATCCTGCGTGCCCGTCTCTATGAGGCGGAACGTCAGAAGGCCCATGAAAGTCGGGCGGCGGACCGAAAGTCACAGGTCGGGACGGGAGACCGTTCCGAACGGATACGGACCTACAATTTCCCTCAGGGCCGTGTGACGGATCATCGCATCAATCTGACCCTGTACAAGATCGCCCAGGTGATGGGAGGCGATTTTGACGAGATCGTCAGTGCGCTGACGCATCACGAACAGATGGCCCTGCTGGCGGAGGAAATGGGCCGCCCCTGATGGGCGTCCCTGTCAGGGAGGGGGAGGCCGTCAGCTGTTGGAGGCGAGGCAGCGGGACGAGGCTCCGTTGTGATGATCGCTGGCGGCAGGATCATTTTCGTCCATCAGAAAGAAATCCTTGAAGTCGTCACTGCCAATGGCTTCGTAATAACGGCCGTCCGGGTTGTGGAGGACACCTTCTCCACTCACGCTGCGGGTCTCGGCCTGTCCGTCCTTCATGACGGTGATGGTCCCGCATATGGTGTAGGGGAGGTCGGTCCGTCCCAGCGGTATGGGGATGATGGCGGTATCATCCGCATGAGCTAGATCAAGATGGAATGTTGCGGCCAGCTGGCCATTGATATAGAGGCGGGAGGATTCTGACACCTCACTGGAGGCACGGCCATCATGGATGGTGAAACTTCCGCCTGTCGGACCATCCGGCATGGGCCTCGCAGTTTCACTTTTCGCAGCAGGGACGAGCAGGAAGCTGAGACTGAGTGGAACGAAGAGAGAGCGCATGAAACGGGATGTGGTCATGTCTGGGTTTTCCCGGAAGGATGAAAAGCGGCAGATCAGGAATAGCGTCTATGCGTAAAATAAACCTTTTGAAACAGGCAGGGGAGAGGCTTTTTCAGGCCGGTATAGAGGAAGCCGCCTCTGAAGCCCTTCTTCTGCTCTGTTGGGCCAGCAACTGTACCCGGATCGAACTGATGCAGCGTGATGAAATTCCAGATGATGTTGTGGAAAAATTCCAGCAGGCCATCCAGCGGCGCAGTGCAAGGGAACCAGTGGCTTTCATCACCGGGGAGCAGGGTTTCTGGACGCTGGACCTTCATGTTTCCCCGGAAACGCTGATTCCAAGGAGTGACAGCGAGACACTGCTGGAGGCCCTGCTGCATCATCGGCCTGACCGTCAGCAGGTCAAGTCCATGCTGGACCTCGGGACGGGGACAGGCTGTCTTCTGCTGGCGGCTCTCACGGAATATCCTGAGGCATGGGGACTGGGCGTGGACGTGGCTCCAGGTGCGGCGGCTCTGGCCCGCCGCAATGCCCGCCGCAACGGGCTGAGTGAACGGGCGGCCTTCATTGCCGGAGACTGGGCGGCGGCGGTCAAGGGACGTTTTGATGTCGTCCTTTCCAACCCGCCTTATATCGAACATGCGGAGATGGCTTCCCTGATGCCGGATGTCGTGAAGTATGAACCGCACAGGGCTCTGGATGGCGGCGATGACGGGCTGATGGCCTATCGGATTCTGTGCCGGAGCCTGCCGCACCTGCTGTCGGAACAGGGCTGCGCCGTGCTGGAGCTGGGAATGGGACAGGCTCAGGCTGTCATGGCTCTGGCTGAAGCTGAGGGTCTGAAGGTGCTGGAGTGCCGGAAAGACCTGGGTGGGGTGGAGCGTGCGCTGGTTCTGGCCTTTTCTTAGGAAAGCGGTTGGCTTATGGAATGAGGCCTGATAGATTGCCGGAAAGACAGTACAGGGGATGGGCAGCGTACGGTGATATGCTGCCGGTCGGGCACGGTTTCCTCTGGGAGTGATGTTTCTTCGGACAATACGGGAAGAAACGGCAGGTTGGCTGCCGGAAGTGCCATTATGACAAGATTGCGGGTTTGAAAATATGAAACGAATGAGGAACCGTCATCATCGTTCAGGCGGCGGCGGTGGAGGAGCATCCCGTGGCAATAATGGCCAGATTCCTCTGAACCGGAACCATGTTTTTGAGAGCAACGGGCCGGATCTGCGTATCCGTGGCACGGCCCAGCAGCTGTTTGAGAAATATCTCCAGCTGGGCCGTGATGCGACCGGAACGGGAGACCGGGTGCAGGCGGAGGCCTATTTCCAGCATGCCGAGCATTATTTCCGTATGCTCAATGCCATGAATCAGGCGGCGCAGGCTGCCCAGCAGGAGCGGGCCGAACGGCAGCGCAACTACGAGCAGGCCCGCCAGGAACGCCGTGATGCACGGGACCGTGCGGAACAGGATGAAGACGAGACGCCGCCGCCTGCACCGGCCAGCGAACGTCGCCCTTCGGAGCGTCGGAAGCGGGTTGAAAAGCGTGACGAGGAAGCCGATCAGGACGACGAGGACTGAGACCGCTTCCCCCGTAGGGCGGACAGGAGACAGGCTGATGGCTCTCGGGCCCAGCCTGTTTTTTTGTATCTACGGTTTTCTGGAGACAGGCGGAAAACATCCACATAGGACAGAAGGGGGGGACTTCATTCCATCTGAGCAGAAGAAACGGATTTCTGGGAAGATATCGTGGAGGAAGATGGTAGCGGCGGACGGATTTGAACCGCCGACCAAGGGATTATGATTCCCCTGCTCTACCGCTGAGCTACGCCGCCATCATGTCCTCTGAAGGCTCATGCCTTCCGATGGGTGTGCTTTTATGGCAGCCGGGTGAGGAAGTCAACAGGCATCGGGTCCATCTTCATGTTTTTTTGTTATTTTCTATTCCATTCCTGCAAGGAGGCTGTCATTTTTCGCTGACACATTTTCAAACTTCCAGTCGGGAGCTGTCCTTTTTGTCTCAGCATTTCACCAACATCCTGTTTGCTTTCAGCAGTGCGCTGTCCTGGCTGCCTCCTGCGGTCGTGTCAGTCCTCATGCTTGTCATTGTCGGGCTGGCCGCCTTCTACGCAGGTCATGGGGCAAGTGCGCTCATCCTACGTATTCCCGGGACACGCAGCGGGGCGATGATCCGGAACACGGTCAGTGCGATGCGGCGGCCCATGCAGGTGATGGTCACCCTGCTGGCCCTGCTGGCCGCCCTGCCAGCGGCCACCGGCTTTTCCTACGAGCAGGAACAGGACCTGAGGCTGTTCTTCGTCTTTCTGCTGATCCTGATTCTCGGCTTTTCGATCATCACCATGTTCCGCCTGATGTCCGAGGCCTATCTGAACCGTCTGGCACGGCTGGATTATGCGGATGACATCATGGCCCGTGCCCATCAGACGCAGATCAAGGTGCTGCGGCGGCTGGGGGAAATCCTGATCGGGCTGGTGACGGTAGCCTCGGCCCTGATGCTGTTCCCGTCGGTCAAGCAGTATGGGGTGTCACTGTTTGCGTCGGCTGGTGCGGCCTCGCTTATCGTCGGTCTGTCCGCCCGGGGCCTTCTGACGAATCTTATTGCCGGTGTGCAGATTGCGATTACACAGCCCATCCGCATGGAGGACCTTGTCGTCATCAATGGTGACTGGTGCTGGGTGGAGGAAATAACGGCCACCTATGTCGTGCTGCGTGTCTGGGACTGGCGGCGTCACATCGTGCCCATTTCCTATTTTCTGGAAAACCGTTTCGAGAACTGGACGCACAATTCGGCGGCCATCACGGGGGTCGTCTTTCTCTGGCTGGATTATGACGCCCCCATGACCGAGATACGGGACATGCTGCGGGAGATCGTGCGGAGCTGCCCGTTATGGGATGGCAAGGTGTTTGATGCCCAGGTGGCGGACTGTACGGACCAGGCCATTTCCGTCCGTGTCATTGCCAGTGCCCGTAATGCCATGCAGAGCTGGGACCTGCGCTGCGACATCCGGGAGAGGGCGATCGCTGGCATCCGGGAGCATTTTCCGCAGGCACTGCCACGGCGACGTGTGGCGTTCGTTTCGCCGGAAACGGGTGAAAGGCTGGATGTCACGGACCCTGATACCATGCTGTCGCCGCCAGTGCACCGGCCCCCGCCGGGGAGCTATCTGGGACCGGGCAGCGCAGGTGACAGGAAAAAGAGGTGAGTTCCTCTTGGAGGAAGGTCCGTTCCCTGAGGAACGGACCAGACCGGCACCTGTCAGCGGCGGGCTGATGAACCGTCGGCCATGAGGGAATTGTGATAGCCGTAGAAGCGGTATGTCAGGGCACCTATGGCGAAATAGGTGACAAGCAGGATGACGGGCACCGGGTTACCGCCCAGCAGGGCGTGCAGCATGTTGAAGAGCAGCGGCAGAATCATGATCAGACAGAAGATGATGCCCAGCACCGGGGTAATCCCGATCCAGACACCCCGGATACGGAAGCCGCCCAGAGGTACGCTGAAGGGACGCCGGATGTCGGCCGCATGATTGCGCTGCCAGATGACGGTGAAGCAGACCATGGCGAAGGCCAGGGCTGTTCCCAGTGAGACCAGATCACTGATGATGTCGATGGGCAGGGTTGCCGTCATCAGGGCGATGATGGCCCCCATGATGAAGGTTCCCTGGGCAGGGGTCCGATAGCGGGCGTGAATCCGGCTGAACACGGCAGGAATCAGCCCGTCACGTCCGGTCGTCAGGAGGATGCGGGACTGTCCATACATCAGCCCCAGCAGCACGGAGGAAAGGCCGATGGTCGCCCCACCGTTCACGAGCAGGGCCAGCCACGGTTTGCCCATGGCCTGCGTGGCCACCGCCAGCGGGTCTGCCACGTTCAGCTTGCCATAAGGTACGATGCCCAGCAGGACGGCGGCCACGGCAACATAGATCAGCGTACAGATCAGCAGGCTGCCGATGATCCCGATAGGGATGTCACGGGTCGGGTTGCGGGCTTCTGAGGAGGCGGTCGAGACGGCCTCGAACCCGCCATAGGCGAAGAAGATGATGGAGGCGGCCCGGAAGATGCCCGCCACGCCAAAGTGGAAATGGGCCTGCGCCGGTGGAATGAAGGGAAACCAGTTGGCAGGCGTGATGTAGCTGACACCGATGATCAGGAAGAGGAGCAGGACACCGATCTTCAGGGCGACCACGAGCGAGTTGAAGCGGGCCGACTCTTCCACGCCTCGGGCCAGCAGGGCCGTGACCAGCAGGACGGAGATGAAGCCGATCAGGTCCAGTCGCCATCCGGCCGTCAGGGCCGTGCCTTCGGAGCCGGGGACGGGCTGGAGGCTCGTCTGGGTCAGCCACACCGGGAGGTGGATGTTGAAGATGCCCAGCAGGGAGTTCATGTATCCCGAGAGACCGGCTGCGACGGCCGTGCAGGAAATGCCATACTCGAGCAGCATCAGCCAGCTGACATTCCAAGCGGCCCGTTCTCCCATGGAGATGTAGGCATAGGAATAGGAGGAGCCGGATACGGGAAAGGTGGAAGCCAGTTCTCCATAGCAGAAGGCGGTGAACAGGCAGGCGGCAGCGGCCACGAGAAAGGAGAGCAGGACAGCCGGAC
The DNA here is from genome assembly GCF_014048465.1 of Bombella mellum. Lineage (GTDB taxonomy): Bacteria > Pseudomonadota > Alphaproteobacteria > Acetobacterales > Acetobacteraceae > Bombella > Bombella mellum. The sequence continues at coordinate 199,408 of NZ_PDLY01000002.1, read as the reverse complement.
CGGCATATTCTGCCGCTGCCGTGCCGGTCATGACGTAGACCCCCGCCCCAACGGTCGTGCCGACCCCCATGAGCAGCAGCTGCGTGGCCGTCAGGCTTCTTTTGAGCGTGACGGAGTCATTCTCTGCCGTGATCTGGCTCATGGTCTTGCGTCGCGGGTCACGGCGTCTGGGAGAGGAAGAAGGTTTACGCATAGGGGCGGTGGATCATCCAGAAAAAAACGGCAGATTGGTGAAGGGTGGCGGCACCATGGCACATCCGGAGGCCCGGAAGGCAGGGAGCCGACCGTTCAGGAGGAGGGGGGCTTCATGGTCGAATTGTGACGCCCGTAGAGCAGGTAGGTTGCAAAACCCAGCCCCGTATAAAGGGCGAAGAAGATCAGGGGAATGGTATTTCCGTGCAGGGTGACGTTCACGATGTTCAGTCCCAGCGGCACGATCATGCAGAGGCAGAAGAAAATGCCGAGCAGGGGGGTGATGCCCAGCCACAGGCCCCGGATGCGGATGCCACCCAGCGGCACCTGAAAGGGGCGTGGCGTGTCCGGTGCCCGGTTGCGCTGCCAGATGACGGTGAAGCAGACGATGGCGAAGGCGAGCGTGGTGCCGATGCAGAGCAGGTCCCCCAGCAGAGCGATGGGCATGGTGGCACTCATGATCCCCATGATGAGGCCAAGCAGCAGAGTGGCCAGCCAGGGGGTCCTGAAGCGTGCATGGACGGTGCCGAAGACACGTGGCAGAAGGCCGTCATGGCTGATGGCATGTACCATGCGGGAAATGGCATAGAGCAGGCCGATCAGTACGGAGAACAGCCCGACGGTGGCCCCGGTGTTGATGAGAAAGGCCAGCCAGGGCTTGTGCATCAGGTTCGTGGCTATGGAGAGAGGATCAGCCGCATCCAGCATCTGGTAGGGGGCGACCCCCAGCAGGACGGCGGCCACGGTGACATAGACCAGCGTGCAGATGATGAGGCTGCCGATGATGCCTATGGGTACGTCCCGTGTCGGGTTGCGGGCTTCCGCCGCAGCGGTCGAGACGGCCTCGAACCCGCCATAGGCGAAGAAGATGATGGAGGCGGCCCGGAAGATGCCAGCCACGCCAAAGTGGAAATTTCCCTGTGAGGGAGGGATGAAGGGATGCCAGTAGGCGGGGTGGAGATAGAACAGCCCGACCCCGACAAAAAGAACGAGAACGCCGATCTTGATGGCGACGAAAACCGTGTTGAACCGTGCTGCCGTCTCGATGCCACGGACCAGCACCAGACTTATGAACAGCATGACGGCGAGGCCGATCAGGTTTACGCTGTGATGGAAGGTGAGAAGGCCGCTGCTGGAATGAGGGATGGACTGGAAGGTCGTCTGCGAGATGGCAGCTGGCAGATGCAGGCCAAGGCCGTTGAGCAGGGACGTCAGGTAACCGGCAAAACCGGCAGCCACGGCCGTTCCGGCGATGCCATATTCCAGCAGGAGCAGCCAGCCGGTCACCCAGGCCATTTTCTCCCCCATGGAGAGATAGGCATAGGCATAGGCCGACCCGGATACGGGAAAGGTGGAGGCCAGCTCCCCATAGCACAGGGCCGTGAACAGGCAGGCCGCTGCGGCGACGAGGAAGGACAGGAGGACTGATGGTCCGGCATATTCCGCCGCCGCCGTGCCGGTGATGACATAGACGCCCGCCCCGATGGCGGTACCGACACCCATGAGCAGGAGCTGCGTGGCACCGAGGCTGCGTTTCAGGTCATGCCGGTCTCCGGCAGACTGTATCTGGGCGAGGGTCTTGCGGCGGGCCCTGTTCATGGTGTTTCGAGATGGGGCATGAGGATGTCACGATTCCTGTAGAAACGGCCTGGAACGGTATGATACCGGAATGTTTTCTTTCTGGCGTTTCAGGGCGCATTTGTAAATTCCGCCCCGCATGTTTTTCTGCCTTTAGAGGTGAAAATGCAGCAGGAAGGCACTGCCGATGCCAGCCAGAAGGCAGTAGACGCCAAAACCTGTCAGGGTGTGTCCGTTTTCCTCGTGGAAGAAGCGCAGAAGCAGGCGGGAGCAGATCAGTGCCGTGATGCCGGCCACCACGGCCCCGAGGAGCGACTGCGTGATCATGGTGTGGGACAGAGGAACATGGCGGAGCTGCCATGCCTCTTTCGCAGTGGCGGCCAGGATGATCGGCTGGGCCATGAGCAGGGAAAAGCGTGTCGCCGTCAGATGGTCGAGACCACGCATCAGCCCGCCATTGATGGTCGCCCCGGAGCGTGAGAGGCCAGGAAAGAGGGCGAGACACTGCCACAGGCCGATGATGAAGGCGTCCTTCCAGTCCAGTTCCTGAGTCTGGTAGGTGGTGCTGAGCGTGTCCTGAAGGGAACGGCGGCGCATGATTTCCGTCATGATGAGCAGCAGCCCGTTGAGTGTCAGGAAACCTGCCACCATGAGGGGATTGGCAAAGACCTGTCTCAGACGGTGCTCGAACAGCCCGCCCATGATGACGGCAGGAATGGTGGCCAGCACGAGCAGGCTGCACAGCCGGACGGCCTTGTTGCGGTTTCTGGCTGACTGGCGGGGAGAGAACAGGCCGAGCAGGATGGCCCGCCAGTCGTGCCAGAAGACGTGGGCCAGGGCGAGCAGGGTTCCCACATGCAGCATGGTCAGGAATGGCAGGAATGTCGGGCTGTGCTCATCCAGTGACCAGTGCAGCAGGCCGGGCAGGAGGACGGCGTGGCCAAGACTGCTGACGGGAAACGGTTCCGTGATGCCCTGAACGATGGCGAGGATGAGGGCCTGGAGAGTTGTCATACGGAACCGTGATTCATGCTGTGGAGGAGGAAAGGAAGGAAAAGCTCCGCCTGATGCTGGTGAGAAATGCTTACATATGGTAGCGGTGACGGACTGTTACTTTTCATGAAATCAGCTTCTCCTGCGTTCAGGCTAGCAGAACGGGGCGTGAATTTCGAGGTGTCTATGTGGGCGATCTTCAAGGGACGTGGCGGAGCATTTGTTGCCAGCGGCTGTGTTCTGTTGGCCGCTGGTGGGTTCGTGGCTTATGGGCTGGGCCTTCTTGCCGGGCCGGATCGTCATATGACCCGCTATCATGCCGTGTTCAGCTCCACGAACGGGCTGGATGACGGTGCCGATGTCGATCTCGGCGGCGTGACGGTCGGGCGGGTGCGGTCCATCACGCTGAATCCGGAAACGGCCGTCGTGGATGTCCTGTTTGCCGTGCAGGATGACCTGAAGCTGCCTGTCGACACGGCCGTGGCCATTGCGGCCCCCACCATCGGCGGGGATAATGCCCTTCAGATTCTGCCGGGGAAATCCACCAAGACCCTGACGGCTGGAGCCACCATTCTGGACGCACGTCCCCTGCTCTCGCTGGAACAGCAGATCAGCAACTATATTTTCGGAGCGGGAAAGCTTTAGTCCGGGTCATCGGGTCCGCCGGATGGTTTCATCCGGCGGGAGGCGGTGGTCAGTCGTTGGTGGGATAGGAAGCGAGCAGACGACGCTGCTTGAGCCAGGAACGGAGCGTTCCGAACACGCCGGAGCTTTTCCAGCCCTGCTTCTTCTTGGCGGCCCCGATGAGGAAGGTCTGCCGGTAATGGTAGAACTGGGTCCGGTACGCCTCGACAAGGGTCGTGCGGCGGTCCCAGATATGGATGGCCTCCGACCCGACACCGTTGATCTCGATGATCTGGAAATCCTCGCCCCGCTTCATGGCTTCGGGAGAGGCGACCTTCAGGTCGATCCGTCCGAAATGGAAGTCGGGAATGTCCAGCATGATGGCGTTGATGCGGTCCGTGAGGGCCGGGGTGATGTCCGGTCTGCCATCCCGGAAGATGGACCCCTTGCAGTGGTTGCCGGCGAAGAGGAGGGAGAGCGTCTCACCCGCAGGGAGGATGTCGTTTTCCCGGCCTTTGATGCGTGGCAGGTAAAGCTGTGGCACCTGCCGCATCCGCGGGTCGGCCATAATGAGTTCCTGGAGGGTGGAGCGGCCATCTCCCTTGAGGACCGGGGATTCCTTGTAGGTCAGCGAGGTGATGCGTCCGACGGGTTCATCAGGATGACGGATGAAGAAAATGCCGACTTCCAGCGGCTGGCTGATGAGCTTCTGGACCATCAGGGCCGTACCGGCAGGGAAGAGGGGCAGGACCTCACGGAGCATCTCCAGGGAGGTGATGAGCTTGACCCCCGTACCGTTGCAGCCGATGTCCGGCTTCAGGACGACGGGGAAATCCACGTCGATGGCCTTCATGGCATCCAGCACGTCCTGAACGGCATTTGCCCCGTTGTGGATGACACGGTAGGGGGCGATGGCCTTCTGGGCGGTCGGGCCGGCCATGTCCAGAATCGAGCTTTTGCTTTCTCCGCAGAGGCCGCCGGTTTCAATTCTCGGATTGGCCGCCGTGGAAATGGTGAGGTCCCTGTAGCGCAGCCCCATCAGGAACCAGTAGATGACGATGGGGGTGTAAAAAATGCTGTCTGGCCAGAATTCGAAGAGAGACAGCGTCTTATGATCGGCAGCGGGTGCTGTCATGAATTTATGTATTCCTACGTTGCAGATGACTGATGAAGCGTCCCATCAGCAGAATGCACAGGACGAAGCCGACAATTCCCGCCCATCGCCAGCCACCCTGGTGAGCCAGCAGCCAACCGCCGACATGCAGGGCGAGGAGGAAGAGCAGGCTCGTCCAGACCAGCGTGGCACCGACTGCCGTAAGGGAGAAGGCAAGGAAGGGCGCACGGAAAAAGCCGCATGCCGTATAGAGCGGCAGGCGGCTGCCCGGAACGAAGCGGGAAATGGCAACGACACCTATGATATTGCGGGAGAACCAGCGTCTGGCCTGTTCCTCACTGGGAAGGGTGAGAAAACGGCGCAGAAACACCCAGCGGCTTCCCGCTAGGCCGAGACCATAAAGCCCCATGTCCCCTACGGCAACTCCAGCGTAAAGGCTGATCAGGGCCACGGGAATGGAAATCTGATCCCCCTTGGCGGCGATGGCCGCCAGAACGGTTGCAACATCTTCCAGGATGAATGTACCAAGAATGATGGAGGAGGCTTTCAGCCATACGGGCTGGGACGCCATGATAGCGGTGATACGGATCACAGAAAAACGGTCCTGGCTATGGTTGGCGGGACTGTGCCACGAAATGGTTCCGTCCGCAATTGTCAGGGTGACGGCAATGTTCCTGATTTTCATGGAAGGTGGATGAAGCGTGACAGAAAACGGAATGATGAGAAGACGCAATTTTCTGGCCGCTGCTGCTGGTGGTCTGGTGGTGGCCGGTGGCGGTCTGCCTGCTTGGGCCATGACGGGCCGGGAGGCGGCAGGGGGCAGTTATGCCGCTTTTCTGGATGGTCTGCGCCAGCAGGCTCTGGCGGCGGGTGTGCCTGCTTCGGTCGTCGACCAGTCGCTGGCCCTGGCTCCGGCCCCGAATCAGGATGTCCTGAAGCTGGACCGTCACCAGCCGGAGTTCACTCTTACGTGGGCGCAGTATCGTGACCGTGTGATCTCGTCCGCCCGGCAGGACAAGGGACGGCAGACCTATCAGCAGGTGCGGGGGACGCTCTCGCCTCTGGCCCGGCAGTTCGGCTGTGATGATAACGCCGTGATGGGCATATGGGGGCTTGAGTCGGGTTTTGGTGAGCGTCAGGGCCGTTTCAACGTCATCGAGGCCCTGGCCACCCTGGCTTTTGATGGTCGCCGTGCCACCTTTTTCCGCAGCGAACTGATCAAGGCCATGCAGATTCTGGCAAGGGGCGTGATCAGCCCGTCCGACATGCTGGGCAGCTATGCCGGAGCGATGGGGCAGCCCCAGTTCATGCCGAGTGCCTATCTGCGTTTTGCGGCTGATGGTGACGGTGATGGCCTGTGCAACATCTGGAGTTCGGAGGCGGACGTTTTTGCCTCCATCGCCAACTATCTCGGCCGTTCGGGCTGGCAGAGGGGTGAACCCTGGGGCGAGGAGGTGACGGTTCCGCTGGGCAGCAACGGGCAGTTCACGTCATTTGCGGCCACGAAATCCCGTCATGCGTCCGTGCATCCTGTCAGCACATGGCAGGCGATGGGGGTGAGGCCGGCCCAGTCTTCCGGTTTTCTGGCCCCGCAGGCCACGGGCAGCCTGCTCCAGCCGGACGGCCCCGGTGGACAGGCCTTCCTTGTTTATCGTAATTTCCGTGCCATACGGGCCTATAATCCTTCCGACTATTACGCATTGGCGGTTGGGATTCTGGGCGATAGGATAATCCGGTAAATCACGATATCTGGAGTTGCCCGGGGTAACTTGCCATGGGGTGTCGTAAGTAACGGTTTTTCAGGAAAGGTTCCGCCCTCGTGGCGGGGCGTGCAGTGCGGGGATTGACGTGCAGACAAGACGTTCTCTCATGGGGGGGGCTGCCGGTTTTTCGGCGTGTGCCCTGCTGGCATCATCACGGGTCGGACAGGCAGCCGGGCTGCGACGGCAGGGGCGTGCCCATCAGTCCGGGCAGGACAGGGCGGCCGATGGTGCGGTAGCCGATTCGGCCACGGGTGATGCCATGACCCCGATGGGCCCCATGCCGACCTCCGCCCGCTGGGCCTACATTCTGGACAGCACGACCAGCACGGTGCTGCTCAGCCGCAATGCGCAGGAGCGCATGCCGCCATCCTCCCTGACGAAGATGATGACGGCCTATGTCGTCTTTGCCTTTCTGGCCTCGGGACGTATCCGGCTGGAGCAGGAGTTTCCTGTCAGCTCCAAGGCCTGGAAGATGGAAGGCTCCCGCATGTTCGTGCCGCTGGGCAGTTCCGTCAGCGTGGAGAATCTGATCCGGGGCATGCTCATCCAGTCCGGTAACGATGCCTGCGTCGTGCTGGCGGAGGGCATTGCGGGTTCGGAGGAACGGTTCGTCGTCCTGATGAACGAGGCGTCCCGCCGCATCGGCCTGAGCAACTCCCATTTCATGAACGTGACGGGTCTGCCTGCCGAGGACCATTACATGTGCGCCCAGGATGTGGCGGTGCTGGCCCAGCATCTCATCCGTGATTTCCCGCATTATTATGGCTTCTTCGGAGAGAAGGAGTTCACGTTCAACCATATCCGTCAGGGCAACCGGAACGTGCTGGTCGACAAGGGGCTGGCCGACGGCCTGAAGACCGGTCACACCGATGCGGGTGGGTTCGGCCTGTGTGCCAGCTCCGAGAGGAACGGGAACCGGGTCATCGTCGTCATCAACGGGACGGCCTCCACCAACGAGCGTGCCCACGAGGGTGAGCGGCTGATGAGCTGGGCGTTCTCCAGTTTCGAGACGGTCCAGCTCCTTCGCAAGGGGCAGGTGGTCGAGCCGAATGCCGCCGTGTGGAACGGGGAGCACAAGAGCGTCGGTCTGGCCGTGGCGGATGATGTCAGCCTGACCATTCCCGTGGGCTGGTCTTCCCGGGTGCAGATCAGCGTGGATTATCCATCTCCCATTCCGGCACCGGTGGCGGAGGGCCAGAAATCAGGCCACGTTTCGGTGGGCCTGCCGGGGCAGCCACGGGTCTACTCATCGCTTTATACGGTGGAAGCCGTGGCTGAGCTTGGCTTTGTCGGGCGGCTCATGGCACGGTTCGGTCATGCACCGCAGTAAGAAGACGGGACTGTTCATCACACTGGAGGGAGGGGAAGGAGCTGGCAAGACCACGCAGCTTTCCCGTCTGGTCGAGCGGCTGGAGCATGATGGGCTGCCAGTCTATCGGACACGGGAGCCGGGGGGGACGCCTGCTGCCGAGGCCCTGAGGAACCTTCTGCTCTTCGGTGATGAACGTTTCTGCTGGCAGGCGGAAATCATGGCCCACATGGCGGCTCGGGCCGACCATCTGGCACAGGCCATCCAGCCAGCCCTGGCCGAGGGCAGGATCGTCGTCTGCGACCGTTTCCATGATTCCACATGGGCCTATCAGGGCTATGGTGTCGGTGAGGCCAGACCGGAGGTGCTGGATTTTATCCGGTCCCTGCGGCGGCTCGTCGGTGGTGAGCCGGATGTGACCCTGTGGCTGGACCTGCCCTGTGAGCTGGCCCTTCAGCGGGTGGTGCAGCGTGGGGGTCGGCTGGACCGTTATGAGGGACAGGAGATGCGGTTTCATCAGCGGGTGCGGGAGGGATTCCAGGCCGTGGCCCGGCATGATCCGTCCCGCATCATGAAGATTGATGCCAGCCAGCCGGTGGATGTCGTTCAGGACCATCTGTATGCGGTCGTGAGAGACCGTCTTGCGGGCCTAGCCGCATGAGCGGGAGTCTTCCGGAGCCACGTCTGTCAGCCCGCCTGTATGGGCATCAGGCGGCGGTGAGGCAGTTTGAGGAGTCCCTGTCTTCCGGGCGGCTGCATCATGCGTGGCTGATTTCCGGGCCATCCGGTGTGGGCAAGGCGACGCTGGCCTTTCATCTGGCCCGCAGGCTGCTGGGAGGCAGTGATCTGGAAAGTCCCGCCGGGCGGCGCATTTCGGCCGGAACGCATGGGGATCTTCTGACGATTGCCCGGAAGATGGATCCCCGCAAGGGACAGCTGAAGGGGGAGATCACGGTCTCCGATGTCCAGCCCATCCAGAGCTTCCTGCATCATACGGCCACGGAGGGCGGCTGGCGGGTCGTGATCGTGGACGGGCTGGAAAGCCTGAACCGTTTTGCCGCCAATGCCCTGCTGAAAATTCTTGAGGAGCCGCCTCCGAAGACCGCCCTGTTCCTGACGACTTCGTCTCCAGGCACGCTGCTGCCGACATTGAGGAGCCGCTGCCGTCCGCTTGTCCTGTCCGGGCTGGACGAGGCTGACATGAGCGCACTTCTGCCGACTCTGCCGGAGGGCGTCCTGCATCGTGCTGATGGATCACCGGGACGTGCCCTGTTTCTGGCGCAGGACCGGGATTGTCTCTGTGCCGGACTGGTGGAGCGGGCACTGGCTGGTGAAGAGCTGGATCATGAAAATTGGGTGATTGTCAGTCAGATCGCTCGTGAACCGGATGGTTTCGGGTTATTGTGCGACCTGCTGGGCGAGACTCTGGCCAAGCGTGCCAGAGAGGCGGCCTTTGCGGGGAATCTTCATCTGGCGGCAGGGCTGGCGGAGCGTGTCAGTCAGCTGGGACGGATACGGATGCAGGGTGAGCGTTTCAACCTTGACAAGGCCGAAGCTATCCGGGAAGCCCTTGCCTTGGCCCATCAGGGGCGGCAGGACTGAGTGCGTATTTTGGAAGAACTTGGACGATAGGACAGATTATGATACGGCGTTTCACCATCACGACCCCCATTTTCTATGTGAATGGTGCGCCGCATATCGGCCATGCCTACACCTCCATCGCCTGCGACGTGATCGCCCGTTTCCATCGTCTGGATGGCAATGACGTCCTGTTCGTCAGCGGGACGGACGAGCATGGCCAGAAGGTGGAGCAGAGCGCAAAGGCGCAGAATGTTCCTCCGCAGGATTTTGCGGACCGCATCTCCCAGAGCTTCCGTCAGATGCAGAAGGACATGGCGGTCCAGACGGATGAGTTCATCCGCACGACGGAAGCCCGACACAAGAAGGCGGCCCAGACCCTTTGGGAGAAGGTTGCTGAAAACGGTCATATCTATCTCGATGCCTATGAAGGCTGGTACTCCACCCGGGATGAGATGTTCGTCGGTGAGGATGAGATCACCCGGCATCCCGATGGCAGCCGGACGGCACCCTCCGGGGCACCGCTGGAGTGGGTGCGGGAACCATCCTACTTCTTCCGCCTTTCCGATTTTCAGGACAGGCTGCTGAAGCTGTATGAAGAAAATCCTGATTTCATCGGCCCGCATGGTCCGAAACGGGAGGTGGTCAGCTTCGTGAAGCAGGGGCTGCGGGACCTCTCCATCAGCCGGACCAGCTTCCGCTGGGGCGTGGAGGTGCCGGGTGACCCGGACCATGTCATGTATGTCTGGTTCGATGCGCTGGCGAATTATCTGACAGCCGTCGGCTACCCGGACATGAAGGATCCCCGGCATGTTCACTGGCCTGCTGACGTGCATGTGGTGGGCAAGGAGATCATCCGCTTTCACTGCATCTACTGGCCGGCCTTCCTGATGGCGGCCGGTCTGCCTCTGCCGAAACGGGTTTTCGCTCATGGCTGGTGGACGGTCGAGGGTGAGAAGATGAGCAAGTCCCTCGGCAATGTGCTGGACCCCAAGGCTCTGGCCGACGAGTTCGGACTGGATCAGCTGCGCTTCTTCCTGATGCGGGAGGTGCCCTTTGGTGGGGATTCCAATTTCAGCCGCCGCTCCCTCATCACCCGGATGAATGTCGAGCTGGCCAATGACCTCGGTAATCTTGCCCAGCGGACGCTCAGTCAGGTGGCCCGCAATCTTCAGGGTGTCCTGCCGGAACGTGGCGTCCTGACAGAGGATGACGGGAAAATTCTGGCCCAGGCCGCTCTGCTTCCGTCCCTCACACGCACGCATATCGAGCGTCTGGCCATCAGTGATGCGCTGGAAGACATCTGGAAGCTCATCCGGGAGGCCAATGCCTATATCGACCGGCAGGCCCCCTGGGTGCTGAAGAAGGAAAATCCGGCCCGCATGGCGGATGTGCTGCGGGTTCTGGTGGACGTAATCCGCACCGTGGCGACGCTCCTCCAGCCCTATATGCCAGATACGATGGAGAAGATGCTGGATCAGCTGGGTGTGGAGAAGGGCGAGCGTCATATCGCTGCGCTGGAAACGCCATTGCCCGGTGGCCGTACACTGCCCAAGCCGCAGGGGCTGTTCCCCCGTTTCGTGGAGGAAGAAAAGGACGCATGAAGGGGCTGATTGACACGCACTGCCATCTGGACCGTCTGGAAGATCTTCCCTTCAGTCTGGATTTCGCCCGGCAGGCCGGTCTGGCGGGCATGATCACGATCGGGACACGCTGGTCGGAACGGGCCAGACAGAAGGCTCTGACGGAGCATGACAGTCCGGACCTGCGTATCTGGTGTGCGCTGGGCACGCATCCCGATCATGCCCATGAGGAGGTTCTTCTCAGTCTTGATGACATGCTGGCAGAGCTTGAGGCTCCGCAGGTGGCGGCCATCGGGGAGTCCGGGCTTGATTATTTTCATGGCACGGAGGAGGTGAAACCCGCCCAGCAGGAATCCTTCCGCCGGCACATCGAGGCGGCCCGTGTGACGGGTCTGCCGCTGGTCATCCATACGAGGCAGGCGGATGATGACACCATAGCCATCCTGCGGGACGAGCATGAGAAGGGGGCTTTCCCCTTTCTGATCCACTGTTTTGCCTCAGGTCCGAAGCTGGCCGGGGCCGCTCTGGAGCTGGGGGGGTACCTGAGCTTTTCCGGGCTTCTGACCTTCAAGAAGTGTGAGGAAATCCGGGACGTGGCCCGTCATGCGCCGGAGGACCGTATTCTCGTGGAAACGGACAGTCCTTTCCTGGCTCCCGTGCCCAAGCGGGGCAAGCCGAACACGCCGGGCTATGTCGTGCATACGGCAGCCCGGCTGGCTGAAGAGCGTGGTCTGACGGGTGAACGGCTGGTGGAGGTCACTCAGGCCAACACAAGGCGTCTCTTCACACGGCTGGCCGTATGAAGATCACGATTCTCGGTTGTGGTGGCTCTGCTGGCGTTCCCATGATCGGGGGTGAGGAAGGGACCGGAACGGGCCTCTGGGGCGTGTGTGATCCGACGGACAGGCGGAATCACCGTCTGCGGTCATCCATCGTGATCGAGCATGAGGGCTTCCGCCTTCTGGTCGACAGTGGGCCGGACCTGCGGCAGCAGATGCTGGCGAATGGACTGACCCATGTCGATGCCGTGTTCTACACGCACGCTCATAGCGATCATATCGGTGGACTGGATGAGCTTCGGGCTGTCAACCGTGTGATCGGTCGGCCGATCCAGCTTCTGGCCACGGCAGAGGTTCTTGCCGAGCTGCGGCAGCGCTTTGACTATGCCTTTCGCCCGTGGGAAGGAGGGACTTTCTATCGTCCTGCCTTTGACGTGCAGGAAATTCCCACCTATGGCCCGCTGAAGGTCGGTCCGCTGGAGGGCTGCATTTTCCCGCAGAAGCATGGCTGGACGACAAGTCTCGGTCTGCGTCTCGGGGCGTTTGCCTACTGCACGGATGTTGAGAGTTTCCCCGCAGAATCACAGGCTGTTCTGCATGACCTGTCCTGTTGGGTTGTTGGGTGCTTCCAGCGGGAGGCGCATCCATCCCATGGCTGGCTGGGGCGTGTGATGGAATGGCGGCAGCAGTTCCAGCCCAGACACACGGTCCTGACCCATATGGGGCCGGATATGGATTATGGCTCGCTGTGTGAAAGTCTGCCTGAAGATGTCCGTCCCGCCCGGGACGGTCTGGTCCTGACCGTATGAGGAGGATGTTTTCTCAGGCCGCCTGTTCGGCCTGAGCCTGTTCGGCACGTTCCAGACGGACGCAGAGAAGCCCCTGGACCCAGTAGGGAATGGCGGGGAGATCAATGCTGACATCCCGGGTCGCTCGATCCTGTTTTGCTTTGGGGATTGGCAGGGACCATTCCTGGGCACCGACGAACAGGGTGATCTCCACCAGAGTGAACTCCGCAAGGTCAGGTGCGGTCATGTCGAGACAGATGCGGGCCGTCTCGACGGGCAGGATGAAATTGTACCAGCCCCTGTTATGACGCTGACAGGGAATGACATCGCCGGTCGGCAGGGTCAGACGCAGTCCGGTCTCGATGGCAGGAGCAGTCTGGAAATGGGCGATGTTTCCGGTCTGCATGTAGCCATAGCGGGACGGGTTTTTCAGAATGATTTCCGTCAGCGTTGCCATCATGATCACCTTTCTCAGGTACGTTTCATCATGGCAGGGTAGGGGAACTTCTTAGATAAAAGATGAATGAATAGGGAATTTTTTTAGGTATTATTACTTTATCCTATTTACACATTACTTAACAGTCAGGAAAAAATTTCATAAAAAACAGGAAATGGCAGACAGGGGTAAATATGGAAGCCTGCCTGCCTCGTAAAAAAGCGGTTTTATTCGGGTGGATATATCTGGGGGTAGGTGACTTTGTCAGACGGGCCGGGAGGCTGTGGATTGCCCTGCCGACCGCACGCACTCAGACCCAGCAGGAAGACGCCAGCGACAAGGGCCAGAACGGCCCTCGTCATGAGGGGGGAATGAAGCAGACGCATGATCATCTCTCCGCTCAGGCCTGTCCAAGCCGTTCCAGCCATCCCTTGGCCTGTGCCTGCACATTGGCCGGTGCCGTGCCGCCGTGGCTGGTGCGGGAGGCAAGGGAGGAGTCCACGGTCAGGACGTCATAGATGGACCTGTTGATGCCTGATTCCACGGCCTGCATGTCTTCGAGTGAAAGATCGGCCAAGTCGCAGCCTTTCTGTTCGGCCAAGCTGACAAGACGCCCCGTGACATGATGGGCCGTGCGGAAGGGCAGACGCAGTTCCCGCACCAGCCAGTCGGCAAGGTCCGTGGCGGTGGAGAAGCCGGCACCCGCCAGCTCCCGCATCCGTTCCTTGTTTGGTTTGAGGTCCCGGATCATCCCTTCCATGGCGGCCAAGGACAGGGTGATGGCCGTCGTGGCGTCAAAGACGGGTTCCTTGTCTTCCTGCGTGTCCTTCGCATAGGCCAGCGGGAGACCTTTCATAACCGTCAGCAGCCCGATCAGGTCACCGGTGATGCGGCCTACCTTGGCACGGACCAGCTCGGCAGCATCCGGGTTGCGCTTTTGCGGCATGATGGAGGAGCCGGTGGTGAAGGCATCGGACAGATGGACGAAATTGAAGGCCGCAGAGGCCCACTGCACGATCTCTTCCGAAAGGCGGGAGAGATGCATGGCCTCCATGGAGAGGACAGACAGATATTCCAGCGCAAAGTCGCGGTCGGACACGGCATCCAGCGAGTTTGACGTCGGGCGGTCGAAACCGAGGGCCTGCGCCGTCATGTCCCGGTCGATGGGGAAGGATGTGCCTGCCAGGGCGGCGGACCCCAACGGGCATTCATTCATCCGGCGGCGGGCATCACGCAGGCGGGAGGCATCACGGGCCAGCATTTCCACATAAGCCAGCAGGTGATGGCCGAAAGTGACGGGCTGGGCGACCTGAAGATGGGTGAAACCCGGCATGGGGGTGTCATGATATTCCAGCGCACGGCGGGCAAGGGTACGCATAAGGGCTTCCGTCTGTTCCACGATGCCGTCGATGGAATCCCGGACCCAGAGACGGAAGTCCGTGGCGATCTGGTCATTGCGGGAACGGGCGGTGTGCAGCCGTTTCCCGGCTTCCCCGATCCGCTCGGACAGGCGGGACTCGATATTCATGTGAATATCTTCCAGTGCCGGGGAGAAAGCGAAGCGGCCTTCTTCGATTTCCGTGGCAATATCGGCCAGACCCTGCCGGATTTCGGCTTCTTCCTGTTCCGTCAGCAGGCCAACCTTGCGGAGCATGGCAGCATGGGCGAGGGAGCCACGGATATCCTGCCGCCAGAGAATTCTGTCGAACCCGATGGAGGCGTTGATCTCCTCCATGATGGCTGCCGGACCGCTGGCGAAACGGCCACCCCACTGGGGGTTGGCGGCGTCCGTGCTGGCGGGTCTGTTTGCAGGGGAGGCGTTGCTGGTATTATTGTGCGTCATGAGGACCGATATGATCAGAAACTGGAAAAAGATTCGTACATGCGCCGTTCTGGCGGGCTGGCTGAGTGTAGCGGCTGCGGGCCTGTGGCACAATTGCGTGCAGGCCGAGGCGTTGCAGAGTTTGCAGGAGCTTGAGCCGGAACCGGCCCTGTCGGCCCCGGTCACGCTGGGCATCACGGGGATGGGCGGCACGAAGGCCAGCCTGCCCCTGAAGTCGGGGAAGCCGTACATGCTGCATCTCTGGGCCACATGGTGCACACCCTGCCGGGAAGAGCTGCCCCAGCTGGCAGCCTTTCTGGACAGGAATCCTGATCTGCCCGTGATCCCCGTTGCTCTGGACAGTGGTTCACCTGAACGGGTTCAGGCAGCCCTGCCCCGTCTTCATGCCGAAGGCCTGCCCGTCTGGACGGCGGAGCGTCAGGCCGTGGACCCGTTCCTGAAGAGCCTTCAGGAACCCGGACTGCCCATGACGCTGCTGGTCGATGCCCAGGGGCAGGTGCGGGCCATTTCTGATGGCGGCGTGGAGTGGAAGGACGCCGCTGCGGCCAGCACGGTCCGCTCCCTTCTTCGTCAGGTTGAGTGAGGTCGGGCGTGATGAACAGGCAGACTGAGGCCATGCCCCTTCTGGGGGAGGGTGAGGCCCGCCCTTATCATGTCCATGCAGCAGTGACGGACAGTCCTTTCGTCATGATCAGCGACCATGCGGGCCGTGCCGTGCCAGAAAGGCTGGGTGATCTGGGCCTGCCTGTGGATGAATGGGACCGGCACATCGCCTATGATATTGGCATCCGGGAAGTGGGGAGACACCTCCAGCAGGCTCTTGGTTGCTTGCTTGTGGAGCAGGTCTATTCCCGCCTCGTGATTGACTGCAACCGGGCCGCCGGGCATCCGACTTCCATTCCCCCCGTCAGTGACGGTGCGCCCGTGCCGGGGAATCAGGGCCTGTCAGCTGTGGAGAGAGGGCAGCGGGAAGAGGCCATTCTCCATGCCTATCACGATGAGATAGAACGCCATCTGGCCCGACGGAAGCCGGAAGCGACGCTGTTCGTATCCCTGCACAGTTTCACTCCTGCCATGCAGGATGGGCGGAGACGCCCGTGGGACATCGGGCTGCTGCACGATCATGACCCTCATTCAGCCCGCCTGATGCGGATATTGCTGGAGGAGGAAGGCGACCTCCATGTGGGGGACAACCAGCCTTATGTGCTGAACAGCCAGAATGAATACAGCGTGCCCTATCACGCCGGACGGCGGAATCTGCCAGCCCTTGAGATCGAGATAAGGCAGGACCTCATCAGTGATGAAGCGGGGCAGCGTCTCTGGGCGGAGCGTTTGGCCCGGCTGCTGCCTCTTTTTTGGGAAAAACGAAAGGACATGATGTGACAATGGATGGAAAAACCAGACTGGCCGGGATAATTGGCTGGCCAGTGGAACATTCCCGGTCTCCCATGCTGCATAACCACTGGTGCCGGGTGCATCAGATCAATGGGGCCTATGTTCCTTTGCCAGTCGAGCTAGGACAGCTGGAAACGGCCCTGAGAGGATTGGCCGCAGCGGGCTTCCGTGGGGTGAATGTCACGATTCCGCACAAGGAGGAAGCCTTTCGTCTTTGTGATGAACTGACAGAAACGGCTCGCCGGGCTGGGGCGGCTAATATACTGCGCTTTGCAGAGGGGCGGATCATGGGGGACTGCACAGATGGGACTGGCTTCTGCGACAATCTTCTGGCGCATGGCGTGGCGTTGGAAGGGCGTGTCCTGATTCTGGGTGCCGGTGGAGCTGCCCGGGCTGTGGCTGCTGCCTTGCAGGATCGGGGCTGTGAGGTCTTCATCTCCAACCGTACGGCAGCTCGGGCCGAGGCTCTTGTACAGGCTCTGGGAGCCGGAACGGTTCTGGGCTGGGCAGAATGGCCTGACCGACTGGGAGAGATGAGTCTTCTCGTTAATGCGACATCGCTCGGTATGGGCGGCCGTGAGGATATGGCATGGTCCAGCCTGCTGCAGAAAGGGCAGGAGGGGCTGAGCGTGGCGGACATCGTCTATACGCCTCGGCAGACACCTCTGCTGAAGGCAGCGCAGGAGCGTGGCTTCCGCACCGTGGACGGGCTGGGCATGCTGATCTGTCAGGCACGGGCCGGGTTTCAGGAATGGTTCGGTGTGCTGCCGGAAGCTGATGAAGCCAGTTTTGACCTTCTGGCGCAGGACCTCGCCCGGCATGGCCTTTCCTGACATGGTGATGGTCGGGGCCTGTTCGTGAAGGTTCTGGGGCTGACGGGTGGCATGGCCGCCGGGAAGAGCACGGTGGCATCCATGTTCCGCAGGGCTGGTGTGCCTGTCTTCGATGCGGATGCCTGCGTCCGTCAGCTTCAGGCCCCTCATGGGCGGGCGGTTCCTGCCCTACAGAAGGCGTTTCCCGGTGTCGTGTATGATGGCGTGCTGGACAGGGCGGCCCTGCGCCGTCTCATAGCGGCCGATCCAACTGTCCTGCCACGGCTGGAGGCCATCATCCATCCGATGGTCCGGCAGGAGAGACAGGCTTTTCTGAGGCGTTGCCGGTCCCGTCAGGTGCCGTTCTGTGTTCTGGACATTCCCCTTCTGTGGGAAACGGGGGCGGATCGGGACTGTACGCTCGTCATGGTGGTGTCGGCTCCGCTGTCTGTCCGTCTGTCCCGCATCCGGCAGCGTTACAGGAGGGGCGGGCAGATGAGCGAGGCGGATGCGAAAGCCCTGCTGGCCCGGCAGATGCCGGACAGGGAGCGGCGACGCCGGGCCGATATCGTGATAAGGACGGGCCTCTCCCGTGCCTGTGCGGCCCGTCAGGTCCGTGCCATTCTGGCCTCCCTGTGGCAGATGCGTGAAAGACGATGACATGACCCGTTCCATTCTTTTTGATACCGAGACGACAGGGCTGGACCCGGATACTGGGGACAGGGTGATCGAGATTGCCGCCCTGGAGCTGGTGAATGACCTGCGGACGGGGAATTGTTTCCATGTGCTGGTGAATCCCGAACGGGACATCCCCCCCGAGGCCACAAAGGTGCATGGTTTCACGCTGGCGGACCTGGAAGGGAAACCTCTTTTCGCTGACATTGCCGATGAGTTTCTGGAGTTCATCGGTGACGGGAAGATGATCGCCCATAATGCACCGTTCGATTTCAAGTTCATCAATGCAGAGCTGAAGCGGGCCGGACGTTCCGTTCTGGATTATGACAGTCGGGCCATCGATACCGTCATCATGGCCCGAAAGAAATTCCCCGGGATGCCTGCCAATCTGGACGCCCTCTGCCGACGTTTCGGGATCGACCTTTCCGAACGTGGCACCCACAATGCCCTGCTGGACTGCCGTCTGCTGGCCGACGTGTATGTGGAGCTGATCGGGGGGCGGCAGCGTGGCCTTGGTTTGGGCAGTGACCGGCAGCAGGCTGCCGGCCCGGGTGGGGCGGGGAAGCGCAGGGTCGTGACGGGTCGCAAGGCCCGCCCCATGCCACCACCGGATGAGGCCACCCAGGCCCGTCATGCCGAATTTCTCGCAACCCTGTCAGACCCGATCTGGTTGCAGGAGTGAATCGTATCCTCTTCATCACGGCGCATCGTCTTGGTGATGCCGTGATTGCCATGGGGGCGCTGGCCGGGATGATGGAGCGTCATCCTCAGGCCCGATTCACCATCGCCTGCGGTCCGGCCGTGCAGGACCTGTTCCGGTACATGCCCCGTTGCGAGCGGATCATCGTGGTGGAGAAGAAGCCTCATAACAGGCACTGGCTGGCCCTGTGGTGGCAGGTTGTGCGCCATCGCTGGGAAGTGGTGGTCGATCTTCGTTCATCGCCTCTGGCCTATGGAGTATGGAGCCGTTCCCGTCATGTCGTCAGGGGGGGCAGGCGGACAGGGCTGAAGCTGGAGCAGCAGGCCCGGTCACTGGGCTTCAGGCAGCCCTTTCGTCCGCATGTCTGGCTGGGACCGGAGGAGCAGGGCATGGCCGCCCGTCTCCTGCCCGCTGACGTCCGCTGGGTGGCTCTGGCTCCGACGGCGGGAACGGAGACGAAACTCTGGCCCGCTGCATCTTTTGCGGCTCTCGCAGACCGGCTGAGGGCAGAGGGGATGCGTCC
Organism: Bombella mellum; assembly: GCF_014048465.1. Classification (GTDB taxonomy): domain Bacteria; phylum Pseudomonadota; class Alphaproteobacteria; order Acetobacterales; family Acetobacteraceae; genus Bombella; species Bombella mellum. The sequence continues at coordinate 180,723 of NZ_PDLY01000002.1, read as the reverse complement.
TGCCCTGTTCTATGGGCCGGGAGAACGGGAGGAGAGGCTGGCCGCTCCGGCCCGGGCTGCCATGCCGGAGGCTCTGGACCTTGGCGGGAGGCATTCACTGGCGCAGGTCGCAGCCCTGCTGGCCCGCTGCTGCCTGTTTGTCGGGAGTGATTCAGGGCTGATGCACCTGTCAGCGGCTCTGGATGTGCCAACGCTGGGCCTGTTTGGCCCCAGCCGTGCCGCAGAATATGCGCCTTCTGGCCGCTGGACGGCCGTGCTTGAGGCTCCCGGCCCGCCGGGTACCGGAAACATGGAGGGTCTGAAGGCTGAAGATGTCTGTCAGGCCGCCCTCTCTCTTTATGAATGGTCCAGAGGGGGGTAAGAACCGGTCATCACTGTGATGAAACGATGACAGATTTTTCAGGGAGACATCATGCATTTTGATCTCATAATCCGTAATGGACGGTGCGTATTTCCATGGGGTGAGGCGCAGGCCGACATCGGCATCCGTGACCAGCGGATCGCTTCCCTGTCTGTTTCCGCCAGTGATGAGGCTGACCGTGTCATTGATGCCACGGGCCTACATGTCCTGCCCGGGCTGATCGACTCTCACGTGCATCTGCGTGATCCCGGCAAGCCGGAGGCTGAAACGCTGGAGACAGGTACCCGGGCGGCGGCTCTGGGTGGCATTACGGCCGTGTTTGACATGCCGAACACCAACCCGACCATCACGGACAGGAAGATGCTGGACTGGAAGCGTCAGCATATCGTGGAGACGGCTAATATTGACGTCGCCATGTATATTGGTGCGACCCGGGAGAACACCCCCCTTCTGGCCGAGTTCGAGCAGGAAGAGGGTGTCTGTGGCGTCAAGGTTTTTGCGGGGTCTTCGACCGGCGATCTCATGATCGAGGATGATGAGGGGATCGAGGCGGTCCTGCGCTCCGGCCATCGCCGTGTGTCCTTCCATTCGGAGGATGAATACCGCCTGCGGGAGCGGCGGAAGCTCTTCGAGCCGGGGCAGCCCTACCACTGTCATGCCGAGTGGCGGGATGCGGAATGCGCCATTCGGGGCACGCAGCGTATCTTGGCCCTGTCCCGCAGGACGGGGCGGCCCATCAACATCTTGCATGTCTCAACGGAAGAGGAGTTCATCCTTCTGGGTGAGAACCGCCGTCATGCCACGGTGGAGGTTCTGGTCAATCATCTGACCAATGAAGGACCGGAATGTTATGAGCGTCTGGGTGGCAAGGCCGTGATGAACCCTCCGCTGCGGAATGAGCGGCGTCATTTTGAGGCAGGCTGGGCCGCCCTGCGGGATGGACGGGTGGATGTGGTGTCTTCCGACCATGCGCCGCATCCCAGAGAAGCCAAGGAACTGCCGTGGCTGGAATGTCCGTCCGGCCTGACGGGTGTGCAGACGATCGTTCCGCTGATGCTGGGTCACGTCAATGCAGGGCGTCTGAGCCTGACCCGGCTCGTGGACGTGATGGCCGCCGGTCCGGCCCGGGTCTATGGGCTGCCGAACAAGGGGCGTCTGGCCGTCGGGTTTGATGGTGACATCACCCTTGTGGACATGAAGAAGCAGCGGACCATCACCAATGACTGGATCGCCTCTCCCGCAGGCTGGACACCTTATGACGGAAAGACCGTCACGGGCTGGCCCGTGGGAACCATCGTCCGGGGGCAGGTCGTGATGCAGGATGATGAGCTCGTCACCAGCAACGTGGGCCGTCCCATCAGCTTCCAGCCCTGAAGGGCCGAATGGAGACGGGCAGGGTGTGAATTTTTGTGAAGGAGGATGTTTGTTACTGGACCGTCATGCTATAGGGGGTCCAGAATTTTCATGACTGGTCCAGCTAAGGATATGGCGTGGCAGACGATTTGATCAGGGAAGTGGAAGAGGAGCAGCGTCTGCTGCGGCTCAGGTCCATGGCTCTTCGCGTGGGTGTTGTTCTTGCGGTTGTGCTGGTGGTGGCTGGCATTGCCGGGGGCGTGTGGGGCTGGCAGCAGCACCGGCTCCATGTGGCGCAGGCGGAGGCTTCGGACCGGTATTTTGAGGCCATGCATCTTCTGGTCGGGCCGGATGGCACGACCCCGGCCACGGCTGAGGACCGCCAGAAGGCGGAAGGTCTGTTTGCAGAACTCGCCCGGTCTGCACCGCAGGGCATCCGCAGTTATGCGGCCATGTATCTTGCCGAGCTGAAGGCGCAGGATCATGACGGTCAGGCTGCCCTGAAACTGTGGCAGCAGGTGGCTGAAGACGCTGCTTCTGACAGCTCGCTGCGGATGATGGCGCAGTATTGTCTCCTGAATGCCCGCATGGGAGCGGCTCCGAAGGACGAGCTGCGCCGTGGCTATCAGGCCCTTGTGCAGCAGGGTGGAAGCTGGACACCTCTGGCAAAGGAGGGGCTGGCCGTACTTGACCTGACTGCGGACTCGACGCAGGCGGACCATGTGGAGGCACGTCGTCTTCTGCTCGAGGTACAGGCTTCGCCCGACAGTACGGATGAGCTGCGGCAGCGGGCCGGAATGTTGTTACAGACTTTGGGAGAGGCCGGATGAACCATCGTTTTTCTTCAGTCGTGGAGGACAGATCCATGGGAGCATCCCGCCGTGCCCTGCTCAAGGGAGCCTGTTCCTTTGCTGCCCTGACCGGCCTTGCCGGCTGCGGGGCTTTTTCAGATGATCCGAAAAAGACGGTGCTGCCGGGGCGCAGGATTGACGTGCTGTCCACGGGGGCTGGCCTGACGGTGGACCCACGGGATACGGCTCCAGTCACCCTGCCTCCCGTTCAGCCCGTGACGGAATGGACCCAGGAAGGACGTCTGGCCTCCCATGAGGCTGTCAATGCGGCCTGGAGCGGGACCAGGGAACTCTGGAGTGAGTCTGTCGGGTCCGGCGTGAACCGTGTGGGCTGGCTGTCCTTCGTGGCATTCGTGCCCAACCGCAAGGGTGCCCTCCAGTCCACGCCAGTGATCGGCAATGGCCGCATGTTCACGGTGGATGCCGAAGGTGTCATCCGGGCCTGGAGCTGGCCACGACGTGAAAGGCTCTGGCGTCTCCAGCCTGCCCGCAAGACACGCTCCACCAATCTTGGAGGGGGCATCGCTCTGGTGGGTGATACCCTGTATGTCGTCGATGGGGTGGCACAGGCCCTTGCTCTGGATGCGGCCACGGGTCATCAGAAATGGGCAATTGACATCGGGACGCCAGGTCGCTCGGCCCCGACGGTCGTGGACGGGCTGATGGTGTTCACGACCATTGATGCCCGTCTTTATGCCGTGGATGCCGCCACGGGGCAGCAGCGTTGGACCTATCAGGCAACGGACGTCAATACGACCATGTTCGGGGCCGGTGCGCCAGCCATCGTCAATGGCATTGTGGTGGCCGGTTTTGGCAGTGGTGATCTTGTGGCCCTGCGTGCCGCTTCCGGTGAGGTCGTCTGGAGTGACAGCCTTGGCGGGGGCAACGGGCTGGGTGCCATGCTGGATTTTGCCTGCGTGCGTGGTGGTCCCGTGGTCGTGGGGGGAACGGCTTACGCCGTTTCCCTTTCTCGCGTGCTGGTGGCCATTGACATGCGGTCGGGCCGTCGCCTGTGGGAGCGTGAGGTCAGCGGTCAGTCACCGCTCTGTGTCTGCGGCGAATGGCTGTATCTCATCTCCCTGGACCAGCAGCTGGCCTGTCTTGACCGTGTGACGGGGCAGGTGCGCTGGGTCAGACAGCTGGCACGGTACAGGAAGCCAGAGCAGGAGAAGGGGCCGATCCAGTGGATGGGGCCGATCCTGCTGAACAACAGGCTTGTCTGCCTCTCCAGCATGGAGCGTGGCGGCATGGTGATCGTGAATGCCCAGACGGGGCAGGAAGAAGGGAAGATAGACACGCCGTCCTCCTGTCAGGTGCAGCCGATCGTCTGTGACGGGCAGCTGCTTGTCCTGAGTGAAGATGGTGTTCTCCGCGCTTATGGTTGATGATTCTGGGACAGGCAGGCTGCCTGTCGTCGTCATTGCGGGTCGTCCCAATGTAGGGAAGTCCACCATCTTCAACCGGCTGGTCGGGCGACGTCAGGCGATCGTCTCGGACGAGCCGGGAGTGACGAGAGACCGCAAGGACGGCGTGGCCATGCTGCGGGGCCGTCGTGTACGGCTGGTGGACACGGCCGGTCTTGAGGAGGCGGCCCCGGAAACGCTGTTCGGGCGGATGCGGGCCTCTTCCGAGCAGGGCATCGCCCAGGCCGATCTGGTCGTCTTCTGTGTTGATGCACGGTCTGGCATCACTCCTGCTGATGCGCATTTTGCCAACTGGCTGCGACGTCAGAACCGGCCTGTCCTGCTGGTGGCCAACAAGGCCGAGGGACGGGCAGGGGCTGAGGCGGCGATGGAAGCCTATTCCCTCGGTCTGGGGACACCGCTGGCCATGTCTGCCGAGCATGGTGAAGGGCTGGCCGATCTGATGGGCGAGATCGTCAGCCTGTTGCCGGATGAGGAGACACTGGCCGAGCAGGATGGTGAGAAACCGCTGCGTATCGCCATCATCGGCCGTCCGAATGCTGGAAAATCCACCCTCCTGAACAGTCTTCTGGGCGAAGAGCGGATGATTACCGGCCCGGAGGCCGGTCTGACCCGGGATGCCGTCAGTGTCATGCTGGAGGATGAGGCCGGGCCGATCGAGATTGTCGACACGGCCGGGATGAGAAAGCGTGCCCGTGTCCAGGAAGGGCTGGAACGTGTTTCCGTTTCTGCGTCCATCGAGGCTATGAAGATGGCCGAGGTGGTCGTGCTGGTTCTTGATGCGGACCGGGGCGTGGATGAACAGGACCTGCAGATCGCCCGTCTGATTGAGCGGGAAGGGCGAGCCTGTGTCCTGGCCCTCAACAAGTGGGATGCGGTGCGGGAGCGTCAGGCAACCCGCAAGGCCATTTCCGACAGGATTGAAATTTCCCTAGCCCAGATGCGCGGGATCGAGGTCGTGACGTTCTCGGCCCTGACCGGGGAAGGGTTGCACCGTCTTCTGCCTGCGGTCCGCAGGGCCAGCGAGGTCTGGAACGCCCGTGTGGGGACCAGTGACCTCAACCGCTGGTTCGAGGAAGCCGTGGAGCGTCACCAGCCACCACTGGTGGATGGGCGCAGGCTGAAACTGCGTTACATGACGCAGGCGAAGAGCCGTCCGCCAACCTTCGTTCTGTTCGGCACGAGAGCGGAGCAGCTGCCGGACAGTTACAAGCGTTATCTCATCAACGGGCTGCGGGAGACCTTCCATCTTCCCGGCACGCCGATCCGGCTGCTGCTGCGGGGGAGCCGTAATCCATTCGTGAAGCAGGATGAGCGATAATTTATTGAATTTGGAGCAATAACGTCCATAATCGCTGCACGCCCTGATGCCGGAGGGGCGTATGACCTTTATGAATGAGGAGTTATCATGGTAGGAGTAACGCCGGCAGCCAGGAGTGGGGGCGGTGCCTCTTCGTCTCAGAAGACGACAGGGCGTGCTACGTTTCTTGGCATTCTTGCGGCCCTTTCCGGGTTGATGTTTGGGTTGGATACAGGCGTTGTCGCCGGTGCTCTGCCGTTCATTGCGACTGATTTCCATGCTGGTGCCGCCATGCAGGGGTGGATCGTGTCGTCCATGATGGCTGGTGCTGCTGTTGGTGCTACATTTGCTGGTCGCATTTCCGTTTCTTTTGGTCGCCCGGGTGCCATGTTGGGTGCCGGGATCCTTTTTCTGGTTGGTACGCTTTTCTGTGCGTTTGCTCCCGGGGTGGCCCTGCTCATTACAGGGCGTGTCCTGTTGGGGCTGGCTGTTGGCGTGGCAGCATTTGCAGCTCCGCTCTACATTTCTGAGATCACGGTCGAATCGGCCCGTGGTGCCATGATTTCCTTCTACCAGCTGATGGTTACGCTCGGGATTTTTCTGGCATTCGTGTCCGATAGCATCCTGTCCGAGGGGGGGCACTGGCGTTGGATGCTCGGGATCATGGGAGTTCCGGCAGCCCTGTTCCTCGGTGTGGTGCTGATTCTGCCGCACAGCCCTCGCTGGCTGATGATGCGTGGTGATACGGAGCGTGCCCGCAAGGTGCTGCGTATGCTGCGTTCTGATGAGGAAGTGGCGGAAGCGGAGCTGGCCGATATCGACGACCGTCTCTCCAAGAGCAGTGATGCCGGATATGGGCTGTTTCGTAGCAACCCCAACTTCCGTCGTTCCGTGTTTCTGGGGATCACCCTCCAGATCATGCAGCAGCTGAGCGGGATCAACGCCCTGCTTTACTATGCGCCGCGCGTATTCGAAGCTGCCCATTTCGGGACCAATGCTGCCGTGTGGGCCACGACACTGGTCGGGCTGACCAACATGGTTTTCACGGGTGTGGCCATCCGGTACGCCGACAGGTGGGGCCGTCGTCCGCTGCTGTTGACGAGCTGTGTCATCGTTGGTGCTTCGCTGGTTGGTGTCGGTGCAGTGCTGGCTTTTGGTGGTGGCAGCCTGGCCGCTTCCATCCTGCTCTGCGCTCTGATCCTTGTCTTTGTGGCCGGTTTTGCCATTGGTGAGGGACCGCTTGTCTGGGCCCTGTGCTCCGAGGTTCAGCCGACACGTGGCCGTGACTTTGGTATCGGCTGTTCCACGGTGACAAACTGGGTGGCCAACTGGGTTGTTTCCAGCATTTTCCCGCTGATGATGCTGGCGATGGGTGCGTCTTGGACCTTCATCCTGTTTGCAGCGTTCAATGGCCTGTTCGTGCTGATTACTCTGGGTTTTGTCCCGGAGACGAAGGGTGCTTCGCTGGAGCGGATCGAAGCGAATCTTTTTGCAGGGGTGCCCCTGCGTAAATTGGGAGAACCAGAGGGTAATGGGCAGTAAGATGGCAGATCCTAGCCTTGAGGGAGAATACGACCCGGAGAGGCACGCAGGCCTTTACGGGATGCAACGCTTCAAGGCGATGTCATCTGTCATTCTGGCATTGATGCTTTCGATCCTGGATTATTCCGTTGCGAATGTGGCCCTGCCCACCATCGCAACGGATCTCCACTCTTCTGCTTCGCAGGCGATCTGGGTCATCAATGCCTACCAGCTGGCCAATCTGGCCTGTCTCCTGCCATTGGCCGCCATTGGGGCCAGGGTTGGTTTTGGGCGGATGAGCCAGCTGGGAATTGTCCTGTTTCTCATTGCGTCTGTGGCCTGTGCCATGTCGCAGAACATGCTGGAGCTGACGCTTGCCCGGGCTCTTCAGGGTGTTGGCAGCTCCTGCATCATGAGTGTGAATATTGCGCTTGTGCGCTTCATTTATCCGCACAAGCTCATAGGCAAGGGGATTGCGCTCAACGGTCTGTTCATCGGGCTGGGCGTGGCCCTGGGGCCGACCATCGGGTCGTTCATCCTGTCCATTTCCTCGTGGCCGTGGATTTTCTGGATCAACCTTCCACTGGGGGGCGTGGCCATCCTGCTGGCCAGCAAAGCCCTGCCTAAAACTCCCCGCAGTGAGGTGAAAACCGACATTCTTGGTTCCCTGCTGACGGTTGCCTCCTTTGCCCTGTTGGGGATAGGGCTGGACAGCCTCATGCACGGTGATCTGGGATGGGGGGCCGGTCTGACGGGCTGGAGCCTCGTGAGCTGGTGGCTGCTTCTGCGCTGGCAGAAAAAACGGCAGGAACCCATCGTCCCGCTGGACCTGCTGAAGCGGGTTCCGTTTCTCGTTGCCTGTCTGGTGAGCTTTTGCGGGTTCGTGGCTTCCAATCTGTATATCGTGGCCATGCCTTTCACGCTGGCCATTGCTTTCCATAAAAATCCGGCAACGGTTGGTCTGCTGATCGCCCCCTGGGCTGTGGGCGTGGCCGTGATGTCATTCATGGTTGGCAGGATTGCTGACCGTTTTCCGGCCTCCATGCTGTCCTCCATTGGTCTGCTGGTGACCTGCACAGGGTTCATACTGCTCTGCACATTGCCGCTGGATGCCAGCAACATGGCCATTGCCTGGCGGACGCTCGTGGCGGGCATGGGCTTCGGTTTCTTCCAGCCGCCGAACAACCGGGCCATCATGGTGACGGCCCCTCCCGGCAGGGAAGGTGGGGCAAGCGGAATGCTCTCCGTGGCCCGTCTTTCAGGTCAGACGACCGGTGCGCTGTTGGTGGCTGGGCTGTTCACGCTTTTTCCCCATCCAGCCTTCATCTGTCTTGGGGCGGCAGCGTTCGTGGCCTTCTGTGGAGCGGCCCTGAGTGCGGGACGGACCCTTCTGAAAAATCGGCCTGTCCAGCCAGTTTGAGTGGTTCCGGCTTTTCGGGCATGAAAGGAGCCTCCCGTGGGGAAGGCTCCTTTTTTGTGCGGACTGGGGGTCAGACAAGCCGCCCCAGAATGAAGGCGACGGCCAGGATCATGCCGACCAGCACGTTTTGCCGGAAGAAGTGAAGGCAGAGCGGTGCATCATGCGGAGCAAGGCGGACCGTCTGCCGGGCCAGGATGGCGCAGGCCAGCAGGAAGGGAGGCCAGAAGAGGGGATGAAGCCCGGCTGCCAGTGCTGATGCGGCGAACAGCCCGAGGGCCGTGGCATAGCAGAGGCCGACGAACAGGTGGGCGTGATCCAGCATCAGCCGGGAGGTGGATTTGACCCCTATGCGGGCGTCATCTTCCATGTCCTGAAAGCCGTAGATGGTGTCGAACCCGAGCTGCCAGATGATGACGCCTCCATAAAGCAGGAAGCCGGGTAGGTCGATGGTGAGCTGGCTGGCGGCATATCCCATCGGAGCACCAAAGCCGAAAGTGAACCCCATGACGAGCTGCGGCCACCATGTCAGCCTTTTGGCGGCCGGATAGAAGGCGACCAGAAGCATGGCCAGAGGAGCGAGTGCCCAGCAGAGCGGGGGAAGGGCCAGAAGGACGGCCAGCCCGCCCAGCAGGAGGATTCCGAGGAGGCCAAGCCCCTGTTTCAGGGTGAGGGCACCACTGGCCAGGGGTCTGCCTGCAGTGCGGGACACCTGGGCGTCGATTTTTCGATCCCACATGTCGTTGATCACGCATCCCGCCGAACGCATGAGCAGCGAACCGATGGCAAAGAGCACCGTATGGATGATGCGCTGTGTCAGGGAGGAAGGGTTCTCAGCCAGAAAGATGCCGAATATGCCGGGAAGCAGAAGCAGCCATGTGCCGACAGGCCGGTCCAGCCGTGCCAGCAGGGCGTAGGAATGCCAAGGCTCTTTCAGCCGGCCGATGAATCCGTTTCTGTGGATGTCTGTGTGGGGATGTATCAGGGACATGAGGACGAGTGATTGGACAGAAACGGGGGGAGGTCAATATTTTATCGTGGATGCTGGAAACTGGTCGGGGAAAACGGTATGCCCGAAATCATGAGCCGCACCGATCCCCGTCTTTTTGTTCCTGATGAATCGTCTCCCTGGAAAGAAGGAGGCGTGATTTCCCTGTCGGCTGGACAGGCCCATTATCTCGGCAAGGTCATGCGCCTTCAGCAGGGTGATGGTGTCGTCCTGTTCAATGGGCGGGATGGAGAGTGGCAGGCGACGCTTGATGAGATAGGGAAGAATCAGGCCGGAGTACGCCTTCTGTCCTGTCTGCGTCCCCAGCAGGAAACCGAAGGCGTGGAGCTGCTTTTCGCACCGCTCAAGCGGGATGCGACGGAACTGGTCATCCGCATGGGGACGGAAATGGGTGTTACGCGTTTCCGTCCGGTCCTGACAGCCCGGACCAACACGCACCGTCTGAATCTCGAACGCCTGGGCCTGATCGCTCAGGAAGCGGCGGAACAGTGCGAACGGCTGGATGTCCCCGCCATCATGCCGCTGGAGCCTCTGGCGACCGTCCTTGCCCGCTGGCCCGTGCGACGCAGACTGGCCGTTGCGCTGGAGCGGCGGGACGGGGGAGAGGCCCCTGGTCACTGTGATGCCCTGCTCATCGGCCCCGAAGGGGGGTTCTCCGAGGAAGAGGTGGTGCGTCTGTCCCGGCACGAGGCCGTGCAGTCCTTTTCTCTTGGGCCACGCATATTGCGGGCCGATACGGCCGCCTGTGCCGCTCTGGCCCGGATCGGAAGGACCGGTCAGGTGATGTGAAGAAGGCGGGGCACATGATGAATATGTGATGCTCCCTTGAATGGAGGCAAATGTGACCCCTACTATAGAACATCTGGCTTACGGACAGTCTGAGCGTCCTGCGGCATGTGGTGGTGGAATTTAGCCGGTAAGGTTTTGTGAATGTCCAATCCAGGTGAGAGCAACACGACACTGATCGAGAGCAGGGCGCAGCTTGTTGACGTGCTGGCCCGTGGCTGCAAGCCGCAGGAAGAGTGGCGTATCGGGACGGAGCATGAGAAGTTCGGTTTCCGGCTGCCTGAGCGTGCCAGAGGGGAGCTGAAACCGTTCGCTCCGCCTGCCTATGAGCCGGAGGGCATCGGTGCCCTGCTGGGTGCTCTGGAAGGGCCGGACTGGCAGGCCATCCGCGACAATGGCCATCTGATCGGCCTGAAAGGGGCGGGGCCGCACAAGGGCCGGTCCATTTCTCTGGAACCGGCAGGGCAGTTCGAGCTGTCTGGTGCTCCTGTCAGGATCCTTCAGGAAACCGAGCAGGAAATGATCGCTCATTTCCAGCAGATTGCGGAACCGGCCAGGAAACTGGGTCTGGGATTTGCGCCTCTTGGGTTCCAGCCCCTCTGGGAGCGTGACGCCATACCGTGGATGCCAAAGAGCCGTTACGCCATCATGCGCCGTTACATGCCCAAGGTTGGTCGGCGTGGGCTGGACATGATGACCCGGACCTGCACCGTGCAGGTCAATCTGGATTTTTCCAGCGAGGCGGACATGGCCCGCAAGATGCGGGTGTCTCTTGCCCTCCAGCCGCTCATCACGGCCCTGATGGCGAACTCGCCTTTTGCGGATGGCAGGCCGACGGGGCGTCTCTCCAACCGGGCTTACATCTGGCTGGATACGGACAACCAGCGCAGCGGCCAGCCGACCCTTTTCTTTGAAGAAGGGTTCGGGTTTGAGCAGTATGTGGACTGGGCACTGGATGTGCCGATGTACTTCGTGCATCGGGATGGCCGGAATATTGATGCTGCCGGCTGTTCTTTCCGCAAATGGCTGGATGGTGTGGAGCAGGAGCCTCTCATCGGCCTGCGACCGACCATAGGTGATTTTGAAGACCATCTGACGACCCTGTTCCCGGATGTCCGTCTCAAGCAGTTTCTGGAAATGCGGGGGGCTGATGCCGGGCGGCCCGACATGATGGTGGCCCAGTCTGCCTTCTGGGTCGGGCTGCTGTATGATCCTGACGTGCTGGCAGAAGTGGAGCGTGTGGTGAGGGAACAGCCCTGGCTGCGTTACCAGTCACTGGCGGAGCTGGTCGTGGAACAGGCCATGGATGCTCCGTTCCCCGGCGGTCTCCGTACGCTGGCGAAGCGTATTCTGGACCTCTCCGAGCAGGGACTTCAGAAGCGTGGTTTTGGAGAGGAATATTATCTTGCTCCGCTCTATGAGATTGCCGACGGCGCAAAAACGCAGGCGGAGCGGTGGCTGGAACGCTATCATGGTGTCTGGAAGGAAGATGTCCGGCATATTTTCCAGGAAGCGGATGTTGTCCTGTAAGGTGAGGAGCGGGATGATGATGTTGCGGCGTGCTGCTGTGGCCTGTGGGCTGGCCCTCGTGCTGGGTGGAACCGTCATGCCGGGAAGACAGGCGGAAGCGGCGGCGAGCCTGACACCGGCACAGCAGGGTTGGGTCGGTCGGATTGAAACCAGCCTTGCCGAGACGAAAAGTTTCCAGGCCCGGTTTGAACAGGTGACCGAGCAGGATGGCCGTTCGGTCGGCACCGTTCTGCTGGAGCGTCCGGGGCGGATGCGTTTCTCCTATGATCCACCAAGCCCTCTTCTGCTCGTGGCCAATGACGGGAAGGTCGTCTTTCAGGACCGCAGCATAGGGCAGATCACGACGATCCCGTTAGACCACACGCCGCTGGGTCTGCTGCTGCGGCCCAATCCCCGTTTTTCAGGGGACGTGTCCATTCTGGGGTATGAGCAGCATGGCAGTGAGATACAGCTGCGTGTGACAAGGACGGAGAATCCGGGTGAGGGGGAGATGACCCTGTTCTTCTCCACCCGCCCGCTCGGTCTGAAAGGATGGACGGTTCTTGATGCCCAGGGCCACAGGACGGTCGTGCATTTTTCTGAGGCCCGGACGGGAGTCAGCATTCCGGAGAGTAGTTTCGACCTGCCGAAGGATGAGGACTAGTCGTTCTTTTCTTCTCTGGCCAGCTCAAGAGCCCGGTTATAGACGGTGCGCTTGGGCAGGCTGACGATGCCCGCCACCAGAGTTGCGGCATCCTTGACGGAGTGGCTCTTCAGGGCCTCTTTCAGGACGGTGTCGAGTTCCTGTGCACTGGTATCGTCCCTGGCCGGTGGGCCAAGCAGCAGGGTGATTTCCCCCCGTGGAGCCGTTTCCTCAAAACGGGCGATCAGGTCGGCCACAGTGCCACGGACCATTTCTTCAAAATGTTTTGTCAGTTCCCGCCCGACGGCGGCAGGCCTGCCGGCCCCGAAAACTTGCTGTAGGGTTCTGAGCGTTTCCAGCAGGCGATGGGGGGACTCATACCAGATGAGCGTGGCGGCAAGCCCTGCCTGTTCGACAGCCCGCAGGGCTGCGAAATTCTGTCGACGTGCCTCTCCCCGTGGAGGAAAGCCGAGGAACATGAAAGGCAGGGGTGGCAGGCCGGACAGTGTCAGGGCCGTGACGGCGGCATTGGCTCCCGGAAGGGAGGTGACGGCGAGACCTTCTTCCTGCGCTGCCCGGACAAGCCGGTATCCGGGATCGGAGACGATGGGAGTGCCGGCGTCGGACACCAGGGCAAGACGCTGTCCCTGATGGAGACGGGTCAGGAGGCCGGGGGTTCTGTCCTGCTCATTATGGTCATGCAGAGGAATGAGCTGGTTGCTGATGCCATAATGCCGTAGAAGTTTTGTCGTAACGCGGGTGTCTTCGCAGAGGATGGCATCGGCCATCCGCAGGGTGTCCAAGGCTCGCTGGCTGATATCGGCAAGATTGCCGAGAGGCGTTGCCACCAGCATGAGCTGCCCGGTAGAAGAAGGAGACGTTCCGTGATCGGGGGGAGTATATGGTTTTTCAGACATCGCTATCCTCAATGAGCCGCTCCGGCCCTTATAGCCGTGACAGACAGGGGTACGGCAAGAGAGGAAAGAGCCAGACCGCATTGGCGGCGGGTATTTTCCTTCTTCTGGGGGCCTGTTCCGGGGGAGGCGGTCATGAAAACAGTGAGGCTCCCCGGGTGGTATCGCCCGTACCTGTGGAGAAACCGGCCCGTGTGGGGCTGATCGTGCCTCTCAGCGGGCCTCATGCGGCCATCGGGCAGCGGATGAGGGATGCGGCCCGTCTGGCCCTGCCGGACAACCAGCCGCCTTCGATGGACGTGTTTGACAGTGCTCAGCCAGCAGGACCGGCCCAGGCGGCCCGACAGGCTCTGGAGGCCGGTGACGGGATCGTGCTCGGCCCCCTGACGGCAGGTGACACGCAGGCCGTGGCGTCTGTCCTTCAGCCGGCGAACGTGCCGGAGCTTGCCTTCACCAGTGACGTGACACAGGCAAGGCCGGGTGTCTGGGTCATGGGGCTGACGCCGGAGCAGCAGGTCCGTCGTCTTGTTGATGCCGCCCGGCTGGATGGCAGGAAGCATTTTGCCGCTTTCCTGCCCGATACGGCCCTGGGCCATTCCATGGGTGAAGGGCTGACACTGGCCTGTCAGGAAGCCGGACTTGATGTGCCGCAGGTCATGTTTCATGGTGACAGCATTGATGACATCACGCAGAAAATGGCTCAGCTGAGCCGCAGACCTTCTGCGGCAGCCTCCGGGTCGGCGTCATCGTCTCAGGCCGGGGATGGCCCTTCTGCTGCCGATCCCATGAATGAGGATGGTGGTGCGGCGGTTTCTGCACCTTCAGGAGCGCAGGCCTCCGGCTCCGGCACGTCAGGCAGCACCGTGAATCCGCCGCCGTTTGATGCCCTGCTTCTTGGTGATACCGGGCTGGAGCTGGCGCGGGTGATCGTGGCCCTGAAAAATGATCAGCTGCTCGTGCCGCAGGTACGTATCCTCGGTCCCATGCTCTGGCGTTCTTTTGACGGCAAGCTGGGCGATCTCCGGGGGGCCTGGTACGTGGCCTTTGATGAGAGGCAGCGGAGAGGCTACGTGCAGAGCTACCAGAATGCCTATCATCAGAAGCCGTCGCCTGTGGCTGATTTTGCATATGATGCGGCCGCTCTTGCTGGAGCCCTGATCCGTCAGAACAAGCTGGATGTGGCGACGCTCACCCAGCCGAAGGGGTATATCGGCGTGAACGGCCTGTTCCATCTGCGTCTGGATGGCCGCATGACACGGGCTCTCGGTATCTATCAGATCGCACCCGGTGGCGGCAGTCAGCTGATTGTTCCTGCTTCCCGTGATCTGACGTCCTCGTCGTCCCTGTCCGCCTCTTCATCTGGAGCAGCTCCTGTGTCGTCAGCTGGTGTTGCCGATGTTCCTGTCTGGTCTCCTCGCAGGCAGGCACAGGGAACAGGCTCTTCTGATGTTGCCGTGTGGTCTCCGGCCCGGCAGGCTCGACCTGCTGCTGTGAGGGTGCAGCCTGTCCCCTGATGGGAGGCTGGAACGGTTTCTTCATGAAAAAGCCCGCCTGAAAAAACAGGCGGGCTTTTTCATGAGGGCATGATCTGGTGCTGCTGTCAGCAGGAAGCCACTCCGGTCTGATGCAGGGGAAGGACGGGACGGATGGTATGGAGAGCCTCGGGGAGGTCCCCGTAGCGTCCCAGTTCATTGTCCCTCAGGCAGTCCGTCAGGACCCATTGCGGGCCATGCAGGCTGATGACGTAAGCCGGATTGGCATTTTCTCGGACCCAGACAACCACAAGGTGGGAGTCGGCAGCTGATGGTTCTGGTGCATTCTCGATGGCGACATCAAGGATACCCATTCGTTCGCTGGCGGCGAACCACTGGGCGAGATAGCGATGATGGCGGGGGAGAAGTTTCTGGCGGAACGGGATGACGGTACCGGTCCTGTCATTCCGTGTGCTGGAGGAAGGGACCGTGGCGTGATCTGCCACGCGGAACGCTTTCTGAGCCATGTCAGTGTCTCCTTACATGGGAACAGGGAAGCCCTGTCACATCATCGTCCGAACAATTCCATGAGTACCGAAGCGCACTTTGTGAAAACTGGTCAGGAGGGCTTGGCAGTCAGAATATCGTTCGCATTTTGCAATCCTACCATGTTTCTGTTGCATGGCTAGGGAAAATTTACTTTTTCTTATTCTGGTAGAACGTTTTCTCCCACCGGCGATGCAGCCACAGCCAGTTTTCCGGGCGTTCGGTAATCCATCGTTCCAGTTCATCATTGAGTGTCTGGGTAAGCTGGTGGATCATTTCCTGACGGGGTGCAGGACTGACATCCTGCGGATCGAGACAGGAGGCCACATCCAGGACGAGACGGGCAGGGCCTTCCCGCCAGACATGTCCCGTGACGATCAGGGCTTTGAAGCGGAGAGCTAGGGCGGCGGCGGCTGGAGCCGTCATGGTGGGGTGTCCGAAGAGCGAGGCTTCGATACCGTCGTTCATCTTCTGGTCGCCCAAGACGCCAAGATGGCCTCCGTTGGACAGATGACGGACCGCATCCCGTGCACCCTGCCGACCTTTCGGGAAGAATGACGTGGGAACACCGGCAATCTTCTGGCGCATCTGGCGGAGAAGATGGTCCACATGCCTGTTGTTGGGAGCACGGTAGAAAGGCGAGAACCCCAGACCATAGCGGGCCACGATCAGGGGCATGAGTTCCCAGTTTCCCAGATGGCCCGAGAAGAAAATGACGGGCCTGCCGCTCCTGCGGGCCTGATGCAGGATATGATCGTTCAGGACACGCCAGCCCGGCCCGGTTGCCGGACTGGAGGGAAGGTCTGGCAGGTGGGGGAGTTCTGCCAGCGTACAGCCCAGGTTCTTCCAGCATCCCCGGATGATGTTCTGACGCTCCCATGCTCCAAGTTTGGGGAAGGCCCGTTGCAGGTTGAGGTCTGCAATACGGGATGAGGGAAGGAAAGGCCCGAGATGGCGGGCCAGTGCTCCTCCCAGGCGGGATGCTGAGGAGGCGGGCAGCATTCTGGAAAGCTGGAAAAGGCTTCTCAGGCCCCATGCCTCAAGATGATGTCTCATGCTGCCAGAAAACGGTCGAGCAGCTCGCTGGCCAGAGCCGGATTGTTCCATCTGGGTTCGATGTCCAGGCTGGTCACGAAATTCTGGAAGAGTGGCGGCAGCTTGACGTAATCTTTTTCGGTCGTGACCAGAACGGTGTCCGGGGCGTGAGCAAGCTGGGCCAGCTGTTTCAGCTCACGTCTGGAATAGATGTGATGGTCAGGAAAGGTCAGGGTGCGCAGCAGCGTGAGACCGGCATCCTGAAGCGTGGAAAAGAATTTCTGTGGGCGGCCGATGCCTGCAAAGGCGATGATCTGATGGCCCTGCAGTTTCCGGATGGCAGGACCGGCAGACAGCGTTCCTCTGAGCAGTGGCATGTCTGGAGGAATCTGGTTGATGATGTGGTGAGGATCCTTGCCAAAGAGGGTGACGGCATGCAGACGTGGCAGGGCGTCAGCCAGGGTTTCACGCAGGGGGCCGGCGGGCAGGAGACGCTGGTTGCCCAGCCCGGCCGGGCCGTCAATGACCAGAATGTTCATGTCCTTGTGCAGGGAGGGATCCTGAAGGCCGTCATCCAGAAGCAGGCAGTCTGCTCCAGCAGCGATGGCCTGCATGGCACTGGCCTGACGGTCCGGCCCTCTCCAGGTGGGGGCAATGCGGGCCAGAAGCATGGTTTCGTCGCCGACATCGATGGCTTTGTCCCGTTCCGGTCGTATCAGTCCGGTCCTGCGGGAGCGGCCACCATAACCACGGGTGATGGCATGGGGTGTGCGCCCCCTTTTGATCAGCTGCTGGAGCAGGTACAGGGCCAGCGGGGTCTTGCCGGCACCGCCAACGGTGATGTTGCCACAGCAGAGGACGGGTACGGGCAGTTTCAGGGAAGGCTGTTTCTGCCGCTGCCGGGCCATATGTCCCGTTATCCAGCTCACTGGAAGAAGAAGGTTGGATAATGTGGTTGGGGCAGGTTTCTGCCAGAAGGAAGGTGCAGTCAGTTTCATTTGTGGGCTTTATCGGGCTTAACTGTGTCTTTTATGTGACATGCGGCCTGTATGATGGCGTGGTTTCCGTGAAGTGGCCGGGGCCGGGGAAGAGAGGGGATTTTCAGCCATCGTGCGAGTGAGGCGGCATCCTCAACTGGATGCAGGGAAGCGGCGTGACGGGTACACAGATCATTCCAGTTCTGCATGTAGGGGCCAATGGCCGTTGGCCGCCGGAAACGGAGTGGCTCGAGAGGATTGTGGCCTCCGCCGGGCGCAAGGAGGGAATTGCCCACGAGAACACGCTCGGCAAGCTGAAGGAAGAGGCCAACCTCACCCAGCGTATCCGCAATCCATAGCGTATCATGGGGAGCAGGGCTCTGTCCTGTGGAACGTCGTGGTGCCTGAGTCTGGCCGGCCAGTTCGGCTCCCCGTTCTGGGTGACGGGGAATGATGATGGTCAGAAGGTCAGGTCTGGTCGCACGGGCCTCCCGGGCTGCGGCGAGGATGATTTCCTCTTCCCCGGGATGTGTGGAGGTCGCCACGAAAACGGGACGGAAGCCGAGTTTCTGGCGCAGGGTCATGGCCTCCTCCCTGTTGAAGGGAAGCGGGGGAGCATCCTCTTTCAGGTCGGCTGGAGGAAGCAGGCGATCTTTCAGTCCGAATCGGGAAAAGGCCCGGGCGTCTTCCGGGCTGCGGGGCATGACCCAGCGGATGGGGCGCAGGAGGTGATGAAGGAGGGGAGCAGCCAGCTGCCAGTATCGGGCGGAGCGGAAGGACAGGCGACCGTTGACCAGCATGACCGGCAGCTGTCTCTTCTGGCACAGGCAGAGGAGACCCGGCCAGAGTTCGCTCTCTGTCAGGACCAGTCCGATGGGCCGCCAGTATGAGAGAAAACGGTCGAGAAGACAGGGAACATCATAGGGAATGAGCTGATGTACCAGACGCCCGGTCTGGACTGCCGGATGCGACATGACGGTCTGTCCTCCCGTCAGGGTGGCCGTCGTCATGAGGATGGTCAGTTCCGGCCAGTCTGACAGGAGACGTTCGGCAACAGGGAGGATGCAGCGGCTTTCACCCACGCTCGCCGCATGAAGCCAGAGAAGTGGACCGGCGGCAGAGGGCTTTCGCAGCTCGGGATGACCGAAACGTTCCGGCAGGCGGGAGACGGTTTCTTTCCCCTGCCGGAGCCTCCTGTGGGCATGATGGTATAGCCACGGCATGGCGGCGTGGCCGATCAGGGACCAGAGCCACAGGACGGGATCGACCGGGAAGGAAGGCTGGGAAAAGCGGCTCATTGAACGTCCTGCCTGACACGGTGGTGCATTTTCGCATCATCTGCCGGGCACAACAGGGAGCGAAGCAGAAAAACTCTTTCTCGTGATAAGAGAGCCCTTGCCGTGTGACCATCCTTGTGCGACGAGATGACCCAATTATTACAGATGCAAGATTATCCTCAAGGGGGCTGACCATGTCAGAAACAGAAACGCATTCACAGCAGGAAACGGCCAAGGGGACGCTCATGGCTGGCAAGCGTGGTGTCATCATGGGCGTGGCGAACAAGAATTCCATTGCCTGGGCCATAGCCAAGGCCTGTGCCGATCAGGGAGCGGAGATCGCCTTCACCTATCAGGGGGAGGCTCTGGGCAAGCGTGTGCGTCCTCTGGCCGAAAGTGTCGGGTCCAGCATGGTTCTGGCCTGTGATGTTGGCGATGATGCGGCCATCAATGCAACATTTGATGAAATTGAGAAGAGCTGGGGCAAGATTGATTTTGTCGTCCATGCCATCGGCTGGGCAGACAAGCAGTATCTGCGTGGGCGTTATGTGGACACGCCCCGTGAGGCCTTCCTTCAGGCAATGGATATTTCCTGCTTCTCCTTCACCGCAGTGGCCCGTCGTGCGGCGGCGATGATGAACGAGGGTGGCTCCATCCTGACGCTGACCTATCTCGGTGCCGAGCGTGTCATGCCGCATTATAATGTGATGGGCGTGGCCAAGGCGGCCCTGGAGGCTTCCGTCCGCTATATGGCGGTGGATCTTGGACGTGACAACATCCGTGTCAATGGTATCTCCGCCGGGCCGATCATGACGCTGGCGGCGAATGGCATTGGCGACTTCCGCTACATCCTGCGCTGGAACCAGGTCAATGCCCCGCTGGAGCGCAACGTGTCCCTGAAGGATGTGGGCGGGTCCGGCCTGTATCTGCTTTCTGACCTGTCAACGGGCGTGACCGGTGAGATTCATCATGTTGACTGTGGGTACAACATCATCGGCATGAAGAATCCCGACGCTCCCGACATGAGCCTTTCATCGGGGGAATAAGGGTCAATGTCTGAGAACAGTTTCGGGCGTCTGCTACGTGTCACGACATGGGGAGAGAGCCATGGCCCGGCCATCGGCTGTGTCATCGATGGCTGTCCGCCGCGCCTGAAACTGTCGGAGGAGGACATCCAGCCGTGGCTGGACAGGCGGCGGCCGGGGCAGTCCCGTTACACGACCCAGCGTCGGGAACCGGATGAGGTCAGGATCCTGTCCGGCGTGTTCGAGGGACAGACGACAGGTACGCCCATCTCCCTGATGATCGAGAACACGAACCAGCGTTCCCGTGATTATGGGGAGATCGCCCGGCAGTATCGTCCCGGCCATGCCGACATCGCCTATGATCTGAAGTATGGCATCCGTGACTATCGTGGTGGTGGCCGGTCCTCCGCCCGGGAGACGGCCATGCGTGTGGCAGCCGGAGCTGTGGCCCGGGTCATTCTCCGGGAGCTGGTCGGGCCACAGCTTGTCATCCGCGGTGCCCTGACGGGCATCGGGGATCAGTGCGTGGAGCGTGACCGCTGGGACTGGGATGAGGTGGAGCGGAACCCGTTCTTTTCGCCAGATGCCGAGATGGTTCCGCTCTGGAGTGAGCAGCTGGAAGCGGTCAGAAAATCCGGGTCTTCCGTCGGGGCCATGTTGGAAGTCGTGGCGGAGGGCGTGCCTGCCGGTCTCGGTTCTCCCGTCTATGGCAAGCTGGATGCAGAGCTGGCTGGCGGGATGATGGGCATTAACGGCGTGAAGGCTGTCGAAATCGGGGACGGTCTGGCCGTGGCGAAGCTGTACGGGCAGGAAAATGCCGACCCTATCCGGCCATCAGGGAATCCCATGGAGCCTGTCTTCCTCAGCAACCATGCTGGCGGGATTCTGGGAGGGATATCGACGGGGCAGCCTGTCGTGGCCCGTATGGCCATCAAGCCGACCAGTTCCATTCTGGTGCCGGTCCCCAGCATCACGAGGGATGGTGAGGCGGTGGATGTGAGGACAAAGGGGCGGCATGACCCCTGCATCGGCATCAGGGCCGTACCGGTTGCCGAGGCCATGATGGCCTGCATTCTGGCGGATCAGCTGCTGCGTAACCATGCCCAGTGCGGCTGGCTCTGAAAACTGTTGCCAGCCGGTTGAAAATCTACTCGTCATTAACAAGATGTAGTGTCAGGGGGTGTACATTCACCCCCATATCTTCTTCGAAGACATAACTGCGAGAGAAAAACAAGCCTTGAAATGTGCTCTTCATCCGTGGGAGATGAAGGAACCTTTTAAGCCGAAAATGATGCCGAAATGAGGGGCTCGATTCATGAGAATGCATGATGCGCAGACGTTCGCTCAGCCGATGGGCGGAGCCGAAGACCCTGAGCTCTTCCCCAATGTCGTCCAGCTTCCGGGGCGTCATCCTGTCCGCACGGTTCCGGAGCGCGATGCCCTTCTCACGGATTTCGGACGGGCCACGCTGGATGACCGGTATCTGCTGGATGGCGAGACCTATCAGGGGCTGTTCGCCCGTGTGGCCTCACGGTATGGAGCGGATGAGGGACATGCGCAGCGGATCTATGATTACATGTCCCGTCACTGGTTCATGCCCGCTACGCCGGTTCTTTCGAATGGTGGAACGAATCGTGGTCTGCCCATTTCCTGTTTCCTGAATGAGTCCGAGGACAGTCTCGAGGGGATCGTCGGTCTCTGGAACGAGAATGTCTGGCTGGCCGCCAAGGGAGGCGGGATCGGTTCCTACTGGGGGAATCTGCGTTCCATCGGGGAGAACATAGGCCGGAATGGCAAGACATCTGGCGTGATTCCGTTCATCCGGGTGATGGACAGTCTGACGCTGGCGATCAGCCAGGGCAGCCTGCGCCGTGGGTCTGCGGCGGTCTATCTGCCGATATGGCATCCCGAGATTGAAGAATTTATCGAGATGCGTCGTCCGACTGGTGGCGATCCGAACCGTAAGGCCCTCAACCTGCATCATGGTGTTCTGCTGACGGATGATTTCATGCGGGCCGTGGTCGGGGATGAGGAGTGGCCGCTGATTTCTCCCAAGGATCACAGTGTCATCCGTAAGGTGTCAGCCCGTGCCCTGTGGATTCGGCTTTTGACGGCCCGTATGGAGCAGGGGGAACCGTATATCGTGTTCTCCGACACGGTGAATCGTGCCCGGCCCGAACATCACAGGCTGGCGGGGCTGGAGGTGAAGACGTCCAACCTCTGTGCCGAGATCACCCTGCCAACGGGGGTCGATCATCATGGCAAGACCCGTACGGCGGTCTGCTGTCTGTCGTCCCTGAATCTGGAATACTGGGATGAATGGAAGGACGAGCCGCATTTCATCAGGGATGTGATGCTGTTCCTCGACAATGTGTTGCAGGATTTCATCGACAATGCTCCAGACGACATGGCTCATGCCCGCTATGCCGCCATGCGGGAACGTTCCGTCGGTCTTGGCGTGATGGGATTCCATTCTTTCCTCCAGTCCAGGATGGTGCCGTTTGGCAGCGTCATGGCGAAGGTGTGGAACAAGAAGTTCTTCGAGCACATTTCAAAGCAGACAGCGGAGGCCTCCCGTGAGCTGGCCGCAACACGTGGCCCGTGCCCGGATGCCGAGGAATACGGGTTCCAGGAGCGTTTTTCCAACAGGATGGCTGTTGCGCCGACAGCGTCCATTTCCATCATTGCGGGCAATGCCAGCCCGGGTATCGACCCCATCAGTGCCAACGTGTTCCTGCAGAAGACACTGTCCGGCTCCTTCACGGTGCGGAACCGCCATCTGGCGAAGCTCCTTCAGAAATATGGTCGGGATACGGATGAGGTCTGGTCGTCCATTACCCTGAGCAAAGGGTCAGTCCAGCATCTGGATTTCCTGACCCAGGATGAGAAGGATGTCTTCAAGACGGCTTTCGAGATTGATCAGCGTTGGGTGGTTGAACATGCGGCAGATCGTGCACCGTTCATCTGTCAGTCGCAGTCGGTCAACCTGTTCCTGCCGGCGGACGTGCACAAGCGTGACCTTGTCCGCATCCATTATGAGGCATGGAAGAAGGGCGTGAAATCGCTTTATTACTGCCGTTCCCTCTCCATCCAGAGGGCCGACACGGTTTCCAACGTCGCCGTGAAGCGTGACATCATGGAGGGTGATGATGACCACCTTCCGCAGGCCACGCCACGTCATGCCGAGACTGGTGCCGGAAGCTATGAGGAATGTCTTTCCTGCCAGTAAGGCAGGAAGCGTGAGGGCGGGGACCTGCCTTTCAGGGTCTCTGCCGGCCGAGGAAGAATGAATCCAGCCCGGAGGGGGCTGTTCCAGAGAAAAAGGTTTCGAGAGATGACAGAAGGCACTCCATTGCCGCAGGCTCCTGAATCTGCCGAGCAGGCCAATCTTCTGGTCGAGAACCCGGTGTACAAGCCGTTCCGTTACCCTTGGGCCTATGATGCCTGGCTGACCCAGCAGCGTCTGCACTGGCTGCCTGAGGAAGTCCCGCTGGCGGAGGACGTGAAGGACTGGCACCGCAAGCTTTCGGAAGCGGAGCAGAATCTTGTCACGCAGATTTTCCGTTTCTTCACGCAGGCTGACGTGGAGGTGAATTCTGCCTACATGAAATATTACAGTCAGGTCTTCAAGCCGACGGAAGTCCTGATGATGCTCTCCTGTTTCTCGAACATCGAGACCATCCATATTGCGGCCTATTCTCACCTTCTGGACACGATCGGGATGCCGGAAACGGAGTATTCCGCCTTCCTGAAATATAAGGAGATGAAGGACAAGTATGATTTCATGCAGTCCTTCAACATTAACAGCAAGCGTGAGATTGCCAAGACTATGGCTGCCTTCGGGGCGTTCATGGAGGGCCTCCAGCTCTTTGCTTCTTTTGCCATCCTGCTGAACTTCCCCCGGTTCAACAAGCTGAAGGGAATGGGGCAGATCGTTTCTTGGTCCGTGCGTGATGAAACACTGCACTGCCTTTCCATGATCCGGCTGTTCCGCACCTTCATCCGGGAAAATCCGGAGATATGGACGGAAGACTTCCGGGCCGAGCTGGTGGAAATCTGTCGGCAGACAGTGTCCCATGAGGATGCGTTCATCGAGCTGGCTTTCGAGATGGGACCGGTGGAAGGTCTGTCCGCCGAGCAGGTGGAGCGTTACATCCGTTTCATTGCGGACCGTCGTCTGATCCAGCTGGGGCTGGACCCGATCTATGGCATTGAGGAAAATCCGCTGCCGTGGGTGGATGACATGCTGAATGCCGTCGAACATACGAATTTCTTTGAGAATCGTGCGACGGAATATTCCCGTGCCTCCACCCAGGGAACATGGGAAGATGCCTTCGAGAGTGGGGTCTTCTCCTGAAGGACGGGCAGAGGGAAATACCTGCCAGCTGGGCGGTTTATGAAGCGGACTGTCTTGACCGTGGCTTCTTTGCTGCTCATATGGATGGAACTATTTTCTAATCAGGGATGGCCGTCATTGTCCCTGTCGATGTGCCGTGAAAAAGGCAGAGAGGACAGGGAGGCAGCCATCCGATACTGCCCGTCCCGTCAGGCCGGGATGGGCAGAACTGGAGTTGTGCGTTTTGGTTTCTTCCTCATCAGGGCCCCACATTGCATCTGGCGGTGAGGCTGCGGGTAGGGAGGTCAAGGGGGAAGACGCCCTGAAGGCCCTCTCAGCCTATCTTGCCGATGATATGACAGCCTGCAATCAGGCCATCATAGACAGGATGCAGAGCTCCGTGCCGCTCATTCCCCAGCTTGGTGCGCATCTTGTGGCGGCCGGAGGAAAGCGGCTGCGTCCTCTTCTGACACTCGCTTCTGCCCGCCTCTGCGGGTATGGCGAGCAGGAAGGGCAGAAGAGGCACATCGGGTTGGCGGCCTGCGTCGAATTCATCCATACCGCCACGCTGCTGCATGATGACGTGGTGGATGAAAGTACGCTGCGGCGGGGCATGGCGTCGGCCAATGCCCTGTTTGGGAACAAGGCTTCCGTTCTGGTGGGAGACTTCCTGTTCGCCCGTTCCTTCCAGCTGATGACAGCAGACGGCTCCCTAGAGGTCATGGCCATCCTGTCGGCTGCGTCGGCGACGATTGCGGAAGGTGAGGTCCTTCAGATGTCCACGCAGAATGACCTCTCCACGCCGATAGAGCGTTATTTGGAGGTCATTCACGGCAAGACGGCGGCTCTTTTTGCTGCGGCCTGTCGTGTCGGGGCGGTGATTGCCCAGCATGACCGCAAGGCTGAGCTGGCCTTGGAGCAGTATGGAACCAACCTGGGCATGGCCTTCCAGCTGGTTGATGACGCGCTGGATTATGCCGCTGACCAGCAGGTGCTGGGCAAGACGGTCGGAGATGATTTCCGGGAAGGAAAAATCACGCTTCCCGTTCTGGCGGCCTATGAACAGGGAACGAAAGAAGAACGGCAGTTCTGGAAACGGGTGATCGAGGATAACGAGCAGACCGAGGCTGATCTGCCCCATGCTCTGGAGATCATTGCCCGCAGGGACGCCATCCGTATCACGATCGAACGTGCCCGTGACTATGCTGGGAAGGCCGTGGAAGCTCTGGCCTGTTTCCCGGAAAGCACCCTGAAAAATCTGTTGCGTGAGACCGTGCTGTATACGGTCGAACGGGCCCGTTAAGGGAAGACCTGCCACCCGCTGGTGAAGCCCAGCCATGCTATGTGGCTGGCGAGGTTCTGCCCTTCTGGTGGAGGAGCTGTCAGGAAAAAACGGTCCGATGGCGAGGCTGGGTTTGAAGCTGCTGGCGGTTTTGCGATTTCTTCCAGTCGCCTCAGGGCCTGCTGGGCGACGGCAGGGGCAGGGTCAAGCCACATGAGGCCTGCCGGGCCAAGACGCTGAAAATAGGGCATCAGGAACGTATAATGCGTGCAGCCTAGCCCGATGGTATCAATATGGTCTCCGCCAGACTGCTGGAAAAGGCAGCCCAGCTCCTGCTGGACTTCGAGCGATTCGAGCGGCTCTCCCCGGAAGGCCCGTTCGGCCATGTTGGCCAGATGGCGGGAGCCATGGACGATCAGCCGACAGTCAGCAGCGAATTCTTCATGCAGCTGTTTCAGATAGGGACGACGGGCCGTTGCGCTGGTTGCCAGAAGACCGATGGTGCGGGTGGTGGATACCCGTCCCGCCCAGCGTATGGGAGGGACACAGCCCACGATGGGCAGGGTCAGCCGTTCCCGTAGCAGGGGCAGGGCCAGCGTGCTGGCCGTATTGCAGGCGATGATGGCCAGTGAGGGGTGCAGTTCTGCGCAGGCCTGTGAGACCAGTCCGACGATGCGTTCCCGCAGCACATCATCCTGCTGTTCCCCATAGGGGAAGAGGGCGGTATCGGCGAGATAATCGACCGTCAGCGAGGGAGCCAGACTGCGCAGGGCCTGAACGACACCAAGCCCTCCGATGCCGGAATCAAAAACCAGAATGCGGGGCGAAGATGATGTCGGCATGGACTGTTCCCTGAGGATGGTGGTCTGGCGGGGAAAAGGGATGAATTCCCCGGCCGGACATCACGGAGAGCAGGAGGCGTCAGCCCCGCTTGAAGGCCAGGGCTTCTTCTGCGCTGCCCACACCACCATGTGCCTTGGACCAGCTGCATGGGTCTTCTAGGAAGCGGCGGACTTCGGCACTGTCTTCAGCTGAGAAATACTGACCGTCCGCACAGGCTTCCAGCACATCCCACCATGTGCAGAGGGCGTGCAGGCTTATGCCCATGTCCTGCAGGGTTTTCTGGGCACCCGGGAACACGCCATAGAAGAACACGACAAACGTGTGATCCACGATGGCCCCTGCCTCACGCAGGGCGTTGGCAAAGCGGATCTTCGAGGCACCGTCCGTTGTCAGGTCTTCCACCAGAAGGGTGCGCATGCCTTCCGGCACGTCACCTTCAATCTGTGCGTTGCGGCCAAAGCCTTTGGGCTTCTTGCGGACATAGGCCATTGGCGTCATCAGCCGGTCGGCAATCCATGCGGAGAAAGGAATACCTGCCGTCTCACCACCCACGACAGCATCGATGCTTTCATACCCGATGTGGCGGCCAATCTTTTCGACGGCCAGTTCCATCAGTTTCTTGCGGGCACGGGGGAAGAAAATGATCTTGCGGCAGTCGATGTAGACGGGGGATTTCCAGCCGGATGTCAGGGTATAAGGTTCGCTGGGGCGGAAGTTGATGGCCTTGATTTCCAGAAGAATGCGCGCCGTCGTCAGCGCAGCATCACGGTCCCACTGTGTGGGGCGGATGCCCAGATTGGATGCTGTGCCAGATGCAGGCATTATTCTCTCCGTAATCTCGAAAAATGGTTCCTTTGGAGACATCTACCCGTTAGAAGAAGGGAGGGGTAGGGCAAAGATGCCTTTTTTGCCCATTCTCTTATTGATGACGCTTTACTCTGTCATTTATGGGGGCGATAAGAGCTTTCATCCTCCCTGAGTGGAGGTCTTTCCTTAGGGAAACAGGGTATCGTAGGGGTATAGGATATGAAAGTTGATACCGGACATATCGGTCGTAAATGCGAACGCGCCGTAATCACAGCGTATCAGGAACTGCACGACATGGGGCAGAGTGAGATGAAAATCTTTGCTGCCTGCACGACACTGTACCGGATCCACCATCCGGAAGCTTCTCTGCCGGAGGCCCGGCTTCTCGTATCGGAATGGATCGATCATCATATCATCCGGCGTTCCAATGCTCCTACACGTGGCTGCAACTGCCCGCCGACCCACCCACGCTGAAGATAGCCGGTCAGAGCCGGAGACAGTGAGAAGCGGAACCTCGGGACATCAGAGGTTCCGCTTTTTTTGTTTCAGCAGCATTCCTTCCGGCCACCCGGTAGAAGGGTGGTCGGAAGGAACGGTCTGTCATTTCTTCTCTTCTGGCAGGGCGTAGACAACAAGAGCATCAGACACGGGCGTTCCCATCAGATGATGCCCTCCTGCCATGATGGCGACGTACTGGCGGCCATTGACGGCATAGGTCATGGCATTGGCCTGTCCACCGCCGGGCAGGACATCAGTCCAGAGCGTCTTGCCGGTCTTGAGGTCGATGGCATGAAGCTGGTTGTCGGTAGCGGCACCGATGAAGGCAAGGCCGCTGGCTGTCATGAGAGAGCCGCCATTGTTGGGCGTACCGATCGTTACAGGCAGGTGAGTGGCGATGCCCCATGGCCCATTGGCGCGGGCAGAGCCGAAAGGATGCTGCCACAGAACCTTGTGGGCCTTCAGGTCGATGGCCGTGATCATGCCATAGGGCGGAGCATTGCACATCATCCGTGTGAAGGTGTTCCAGAACGGACCAACCAGGGCACCGTAGGGTGTTTCGGCCTGGGAGGCATTGCCGGCCGTGATGCCGTGGCGTGGCGTGTACTCGGGAACGTCAATGGGGAAGAGTTTCAGCTTGTCGGCCTCCTTGCGGCTCACAAGCTGGTCATACATGGGCATGTGGCTCCAGTTGGCGAACAGGATGCCCGTCTGGGGGTTGTAGGAGATGCTGCCCCAGTCATTGCCACCATTATAGCCGGGGTCTTCGATCCAGGGCTGCTTGATGGTGGGCGGTGTGAACTCGCCGACATAATGCGCCCTGCGGAACTTGATGCGGCAGGCCAGCTGGTCCAGCGGGGATGCTCCCCACATGTCCGCTTCGGTTAGGTTGGGGAATCCAAGGCGGGGCACACCCGTGGACCAGGGCTGCGTCGGTGCCCGTGGGTCATCCTTGACAAAGCCTGGGTTGGGAGCCGGTTTTTCGACAACGGGGAAGTCAGGTAGGGGTTTGCCGGTCCGACGGTCCAGAATGAAGGTCTGTCCCCGCTTGGTCGGCATGATGAGGGCAGGAATGACGCTTCCGTCATCGGCATGATAGTCGAACAGGGTCGGCTGAGAGCCGATGTCATAGTCCCAGACATCCTTGTGGACGGTCTGGAAGACCCAGCGGGGCGCACCCGTGCGGACATCAATGGCCACGACGGAGGATGAGACTCTGTTTTCGGCCTCACTGCGCAGGGCACTGTAATAATCGGCGGCTGAATTACCCGTGGGGACATAGACGAGGCCGAGAGCATTGTCGCCTGTCATGGCCGCCCATGAATTGGGTGTCCCACGGCTGTAATAATGATCCTTGTCCGGCTGGTGGTGATTGTCCGGATTATTGACATCCCAGGCCCAGAGGAACTTCCCGCTTTCAGCATCATAGCCACGGACAACCCCTGATGGTGCCCAGCGGCGCTGGCCGTCCAGTACCTCATGATTGACGACGATCACGCCATTCACGATGGGGGACGGGCTGGTCACGCCAACAAAACGGGGGACTGACCATCCCATGCCCTGCATGAGGTTCACCTGCCCACCATGGCCGAACGTTTCGCAGAGTTTGCCGTCCTCGGCATCGACGGCGATCAGACGGTTGTCCAATGTTCCTTCGATGATGCGGTTATGGCAGGGCTGGCCTTCCGGTACCGTTGAGGACGTATAGTAGGTGACGGCCTTGCAGGCTGAGGTGAAGGGAATGGCGTCATAGCTTTCATGGGAATGGAAACGCCATTTCTCCTGCCCTGTGGCGGCATCGACACGCATCATGTCGTTGGTGGCGGAGCAGAGATACAGGGAGTCACCAACCTTGATGGGGGTCGTTTCCGCCGCAAGCCTGTTGATCTTGCCTTTGGGAGGGAGGCTGCCCGTGTGGTAGATGAAGGCCCGCTGGAGCTTGCCCACATTTTCCGGCGTGATCTGGGTCAGGGGTGAATAACGTGTGGCCCTGTCATCACGGCCATAAGCCGGCCAGTCATCCGGTTTCGGGTCTGCGCTTTCCTGAGGGACGGCCTGAGGCAGCTGGTCGATTGGCAGCTCGTCAATGTCAGGCAGGTTGGCGGCATTGACGCCTGCAGCCTGAGGCGTGTCGGGGGCCGGGTCATGAAAGAGGCTGGAAGCCGTCAGGGAGTCAGGAACGGTCTTGTGGCTCGTGCTGGGAGGGGTATCCTGCGGAGCGGGTGACTGGGCCTGAGCGGAGGAGAGGGAAACACCGAGGATGGTCCCTCCCAGCAGGGCACCGAGAAGATAGGCCTGATTACGCATCGAAATGTGCTTTCTGGTTATGAAGGAGACGGGGGAGGAAGGCTGCGACGACAATGGCGATCAGCGTGGGACCGAAAAGGCGGGGGAGCCATCCCCAGAAATGAAAGCCGACCTCGTAGATGGTCCACGGAATGGTCAGTGCCCAGGCGAGGAGGTAACTCCATGCTCCCACCGGGTTCTGGCGGAAGAGATAGACACCGGAGATGCAGAGCAGGATGCCGCATGGGGTGTAATACCAAGACCCGCCCAGCAGGATGAGCCATGACCCGAAAATGACGAAATAGAGGCCGAACAGCAGGATCAGCGCAGCGAGAGCCCAGATGGCCAGGTCGGCAGGCTTGGGCCTGGACCCGGGATAAGAAAGAAAGGACACGGTTCTGTCTCCAGTTTATCAGAAAACATGATGTAACTATGAGGGTAATGAAGAAAGGCACGGAAATTGATAGATGAGGTTAATATCCACTTTCCATAGGTCTGACAGGTTAACCATCATAGTATTCCGGCCACATTTTATTGATGATGTGGCCGGAAATGTTAATACGTCATTTCTCCTTTTCTGGCAGGGCGTAGACAACCAGAGCATCAGAGACCGGGCTACGCATGAAGTGATGCCCTCCTGCCATGATGGCGACATACTGGCGACCATTGACGGCATAGGTCATGGCATTGGCCTGTCCACCGCCGGGCAGGGCACCGGTCCAGAGCGTTTTGCCGGTCTTGAGGTCGATGGCGTGGAGCAAGTTGTCGGTGGAGGCCCCGATGAAGGCAAGGCCGCCGGCCGTCATGACCGATCCGCCATTGTTGGGCGTACCGATGTTCAGCGGAAGTCCTGTGGCGATGCCCCATGGTCCGTTGGACCGGGCCGTTCCCAGGGGCTTCTGCCACAGTATCTTGTGGGCTTTCAGGTCGATGGCGGTGATCATCCCGTAGGGAGGTTCATTGCACATGATCTGGGTGAAGCTGTTCCAGTATGGCGTGACGACAATCCCATAAGGTGTCTGGGCCTGGGCACCATTGCCTTCTGCGCCGCCCGCACCGGGATTGTACTGCGGTGAGTCAATGGGGATCAGCCCCATTTTGTCAGCCTTCTTGCGGCTCACGAGCTGGTCATACATGGGGAGTATGCTCCAGTTGGCCAGCATGATGCCCGTCTGGGGGTTGTAGGAGATGCTGCCCCAGTCACTACCACCATTATAGCCGGGATATTCAAGCCAAGGCTGTTTGATGGTGGGCGGTGTGAACTCGCCGACATAATGTGCTCTGCGGAACTTGATGCGGCAGGCCAGCTGGTCCAGCGGAGAGATGCCCCATGTGTTGGCTTCCGTCATTTTCGGTATGCCAAGGCGGGGCACACCCGTGGACCAGGGCTGTGTCGGTGCCCGTGGGTCATCCTTGACAAAGCCCGGGTTGGGGGCCGGTTTTTCGACGACGGGGAAGTCAGGCAGGGGCTTGCCGGTCCGGCGATCCAGAATGAAGGTCTGTCCCCGCTTTGTTGGCATGATGAGGGCAGGAATGACGCTTCCGTCATCGGCATGATAGTCGAACAGGGTGGCCTGAGAGCCGATGTCATAGTCCCAGACATCCTTGTGGACGGTTTGGAAGACCCAGCGGGGTTCACCTGTACGGACGTCAAGGGCAACGACGGAGGATGAGACTCTGTTTTCCGCTTCACTGCGCAGGGCACTGTAATAATCGGCGGCCGAGTTGCCTGTAGGGACATAGACGAGGCCGAGAGCATTGTCGCCTGTCATGGCTGCCCATGAATTGGGTGTTCCTCGGCTGTAATAATGATCCTTGTCCGGCTGATGATGATTGTCCGGATTATTGACATCCCAGGCCCAGAGGAACTTTCCGCTTTCGGCATCATAGCCACGGATCACTCCAGACGGGGCCCAGCGGCGTTGGCCGTCCAGCACCTCATGATTGACAACCACCACACCATTGATGATTGGAGGGGCTGTTGTCATGGCGACGAAACCGGGGACTGACCATCCCATGCCCTGCATGAGGTTCACCTGCCCACCATGGCCGAATGCCTCACAGAGTTTGCCGTCCTCGGCATCGACGGCGATCAGACGGTTGTCCAGCGTCGCTTCGATGATGCGGTTATGGCAGGGCTGCCCCTCTGCTGCGGTGGATGAGGTGTAGTATGTGACGGCCTTGCAGGCGGCCGTGTAGGGGATGGCGTCATAACTTTCATGAGCATGGAAATGCCATTTCTCCTGCCCGGTGGCGGCATCAACGCGCATCATGTCGTTGGTAGCGGAGCAGAGATACAGGGAGTCACCAACCTTGATGGGGGTTGTTTCCGCTGCCCATTTGTTGGGTTTCCCTTTCGGAGGAAGGCTGCCCGTATGATAGACGAAGACCTGCTGGAGCTGGCTCACGTTCTTCGGTGTGATCTGGGTCAGGGGGGAGTAGCGTGTTGCCTGGTCGTCACGCCCATAGGCCGGCCAGTCATCCGGTTTGGGGTTGGCACTTTCCTGTGGGACGGCCTGAGGCAGCTGGTCGATTGGTAGTTCGTCAATGTCAGGCAGGTTGGCGGCATTGACGCCAGCAGGCTGAGGTGTGCCGGGGGCCGGATCATGAAAGATTCTGGACTCGGCCTGTTTTGATACGGGCGTATCATCATCATCCGATCCGGGTGTGCCCTGCGATGGAGGGACCTGAGCCAGAACTGGACGGGCTGGCAGGGAGGCTCCCAGAATGGTTCCGCCAAGCAGGAGACCGAGAATATAGGCCTGATTACGCATGGATGTTGTCCTTCTGGTTACGGAGAAGGTAAGGCAGGCACGTTGCGACGGCGATGGCGATCAGCGTGGGGCCGAAAAGGCGGGGGAGCCATCCCCAGAAGTGGAAGCCGACTTCGTAGATGGTCCACGGAATGGTCAGTGCCCAGGCGAGGAGGTAGCTCCATGCTCCCACAGGGCTCAGGCGGAAGAGATAGACACCGGAGATGCAGAGCAGGATGCCGCATGGGGTGTAATACCAAGACCCGCCAAGCAGGATGAGCCATGATCCGAAAATGACGAAATAGAGGCCGAACAGTAGAATCAGCAGGGCGAGGGCACGAATGGCCAGACTTGCAGGTCCTAATGTTGGTCTGGAAGATGATAACGACGACACAATGCTATCTCCAGTCTAGCAGAAACCATGTAGTAACTATGGAGCCAGTTCTGGAGGAGGGAAAAATAAATAGATAAGATTAATCTATATGTTTAATAGGTAGAACAGATTAAACTGCTGTCCTGTCAGGGCGTGATATTGGATTCAGGGCCGTGTTCTGCGGCAATGGCCTTATGGTTGGCAATGACCTCACTGACCAGAAAAGCAAAAAACTTTTTGGTGAAGAGGACATCCAGTCCGGAATCCTGAGCCAGGGCATGCAGGCGGGTCAGCTGTTCTTCTTCCCGTGCCGGGTCACAGGCGGGAAGCTGGCAGGTGGCTTTCAGTTTTCCCACGTCTGCCGTGCAGCGGAAACGTTCGGCCAGCATATAGATCAGGGCTGCGTCAATATTGTCGATACGCTGACGGAGCGCAGCCAGCTCCAGTGAAGGGTCTGGACGGGTATTGTGCTGTTCAGAAGTCATTGAGGTCTATCCATGCAAGATGGCCGCCTTTTCCGGCACCAAGGTCCATGAAGATGGCCTTGCCTCCCAGCCGTCCCGTGCGGTGGAGGGGGCGGCCATCTAGGGAGCGTCTGTCATGCCCCACATAGACGGTGATCCCTTCCGGAATACGGTTGATCCAGCTCAGCCGTCGTTCCGGATAGCCGTCGGGCTGAAGGCGGCTGGTGGTCTCCCCGAAAAGGGCACGTGACAGGGGAGCAGACATGTCTGCCAGACCTGTGGGAGGTGGTGGCCCGGCCAGCATGGCCGTATGGAACCCTCCATGGACGAAGAGCAGGTTGCCGAGCCGCTGCCAGGCGGGAGCCTGGGCTATGGCCTCGTAGGAACGGCGGGCGAGGTCTTCGGCCGTGGAGGCCTGTATCTGCCTGAGGGTGGTTTCCAGGGGGAGGTCCCGGCGGAGGCGTCGGCCCTCCAGCGCACGTCCCAGCTTGCGGTCATGGTTGCCAAGAACGAACATGCCACGGCGGGTTTCCAGCAGGTCCAGCATGGTTTCCAGTACGCCGGCACTGTCAGGTCCATGATCGACCAGGTCGCCAAGCTGGACGACGAAACGCTTCGTGGCGATGGCGTGACGGAAGGCATTGAGATCACCGTGCACGTCTCCCACAATGCGAAGACCATGCTTGCGAATATGGGACAAAACCGATTCATCAAGCCGTGGTTCTGAAAAGATAGGTCGATCGCTCACGGTTTTGGAAACTCAGCCTCCAGTTGCCTTAAAGGGCACTAATTGTCTGATGATAATGGCAGAAGGTCAACCATTTACCATACGGATGCTTTCATCAAGATTCACGGAGAGCAGGCGGCTCACGCCCCGCTCCTGCATGGTGATGCCGTAGAGGCGGTCCATGTGGGCCATGGTCAGCTGATGGTGGGTGATGACCAGAAAACGGGTGCCCGTTTCTCTGGTCATGTCCCGGATCAGGGTGCAGAAGCGTTCCACGTTGGCATCATCAAGGGGAGCGTCCACTTCATCCAGTACACAGATGGGAGCCGGGGTACACTGGAAGGCGGCAAAGATGAGGGACAGGGCGGTGAGGGCCTGTTCTCCGCCGGAGAGAAGGGACAGGGTGGAGAGTTTCTTGCCCGGTGGCTGGGCGAAAATTTCCAGTCCGGCTTCCAGCGGATCGTCGCTGCCGACCATCTGGAGATGGGCTTTGCCGCCGCTGAACATGCGTGTGAAGAGCTTCTGGAAATGTTCGTTGATATCCGCAAAAACGGCCATGAGGCGTTGTCGGCCTTCACGATTGATGGCACCGACCCCGCCACGCAGCCGGGCGATGGCGGTGGACAGGTCCTGATGCTCTTTGGCGATTCGTTCGGCTTCCTGCTGGGCTGTACGGAATTCGTCCTCGGCACAGAGATTGACCGGTCCCAGCTCTTCCCGCCGCTTCATGGCCCGTTTCAGGGACTGTCGGAGGGACTGTTCAGCGTCTGCAGAAACCGTTTCCGGAGCTTCTGCGTCTTCTGGCAGAGGAGCATCGTGACGCAGGAGGGCAAGAGCCTCTTCGGCCTGCTCAGCCCGTTCTTTCAGGCGGATGGTCTCTTCACGGTAGCGGCTGCCGCTTTCCCTGTGATGGTCAAGCAGTGTCTGCTGCTCCTGTAGGGTGGCGATTGTCTGTGAGAGGCTGGTGGCAAGGGTCTGCTCTTCCGCTTCCAGTTTCTCAAGAACCTTCATGTCGTTCTGGATCTGTTTTTCGTGCTGGGCAAAACCGTTGCCGTCTGTCTGGGCCGTCGCCGTTTGCTGTAGGGCGCCACGGCGTTTCTTCAGGTCCGTGATCAGGGCCTGAAGCTGGGTATGGCGTTCTCCCTGTTTCAGACTGTCAGCCTGTAGATGGTCATGACGTTCTTTCAGCAGGGAGAGTTCCTGTACCAGAGCCTGATGGTCTGCCTGCTTCTGTTGCAGGGTCTCTCTCGTACTGGTCAGGGCTGCGGCTGTCTGGTCGAGCCATTCTTTCAGGGCGGCCATGTCTGGCAGACTGGCCTGATCTTCCAGGCAGGTTTTTTCTTCTGTGAGCCGTTCTTTCAGTGCGGCTTCAAGTGTCCGTTTCTGCTGGGACAGGCTTTCATATCGTGCCTGCAATCCTGTAAGAAGGCGGGTCTGTTCCTGAAGGTCCTCTTCCTGCCGGGAGGCTGCCTTGCGTACGTCTTCCGCCCTGCGGGCGGCTTTCACGCTGTCGTGCCGGGCCTGCTGGAGTGCAGACCGGGATTTTTCCATGTCTGCCTGAAGGGCGGCGATGTCGATCCGTGACAGTCTGTCCAGCAGGGTCTGTTTCTGGCTGGTCAGTTCCGTCAGGTCATGCTCCAGCTGGGTGACGGTCTGTTTCAGTTCGTCCAGACGTGTGATGAGAGACCGGTTTCTGAAGAGAGCCTGCTGCCGTTCGTCTGTGGTCTTCTGCAGCTGGGTTCGGGTTGTTTCAAGCGTCTGGCGTGCCAGCTGTTCCTGTTCCCGCAGGGCCTTCAGGTTTTTGGCGGCATCAGCAACCCTGCTGTCCGTCTCAGGAAGAGAGGACAGTTCCTTGCGTGTTGAGTCATGCTGGGCTTTTGTGTGTGCCTGCTGTTCAGCCTGTGTGGCCACTTCATTCTGAAGGAGTGCCAGCTGTTCCTGCTGCAGGGCATGACGCTGTTTCAGCCCTTCCAGGTGATGACGGAGACGTGCCTGCTCCTCCCGGTTTTCTTCATGTTTCTGCCGCTGCTCTGCCAGTGTCTGTTCCAGCTGTTCACGCTGCTGCCGCACCGTCTCTGTCAGCTCTGTCTGCGTTTCCAGCTGCTGCTGAAGTGTCTGTAGAGCCGTTTCGGTCTTTTTCAGTCTCTGTGCCTGCTGGAGGCGGACCATTTCAGCTGTGGGCGTGTTGGGCTGGCGGATGAAGCCGTCCCATCGCCAGAGTGCCCCATCTTTTGACACGAGAGACTGGCCGGGCTGGAGTTGTGTCTGCAGGGTTTCACCTTCTTGGTTGTTCTCAAGAAGGAAAATGGCCTGAAACGCCCTTCTCAGAGGGGCTGGTGTTTCAATGAGTGTCGCCAGACTAGGCAGGGATGACAGGGCCGTTCTGGGTGTATCCTGCTCTGTAAGAGGCGGCAGCGTGCACCATAGACGTGGTGTGTCGGCCAGCTTTTCTCCCTTCTTGGGAAGCGAGGCTTCCAGACCGTCAGTCAGGGCACTGGCAACGGCATTTGTCAGATCATCAGGAATGCTGAGCCGTTCCATGACCGGATGGGGAATGGCGAGCAGGCTGCCCTGAAGGCTGCGCTTCAACCCTTCATGTTCCCCTTTGCAGCGTAACAGGTCGCTTTCGGTCTTCTGTCGGGCGGCCTGTGTTTCCTGCTCCTGCTTCAGAAGGGAGGCGTGCTGTTCCTCAGTCTGGATGATGTGTTCATGCCGGGTTTTTACCTGCTCCTGCAGAGTGTCGAGGTCTGATTGGACTTTCTGTAGTTCGGCTTCCTTAACGGCTCTGGAGCCGGCTTCCTCTAGGGCAGTTTGTGCTCTGACATGGCGGCTTTGCTGTTCTTTCAGCCGTTCTTCAAGGCGGTCCAGCTCCTGTTCCAGGAAAAGACGACGTTGCTGCCGTTTTTCCCGATCAGCCTGTTCCCTGAGCCAGAGCTGTTCTGCTTTTTCCCGCTTCTGGACCAGTTCCTTTTCATTTTGTGCTGCACGTTTGGTCTGCTGTTGTGCGTCCTCGCAGGCCTGATGCAGCTGTTGCTCCCTGGCCTTGTCGAGTAGGTTGCCGCTGATCTGTCCGATCTGCTCCTGATCGGCTTTCAGGCGGGCCTGATGTCTGGAAATGGTCTGGGTCAGTTCTTTTTCACGCTGCTGGAAGTGCTGGAGCTGGTTCTGCGCTTCCTGGAGGTCTCGCTGCGTCCGTTCGCTTAGGAGACGCTGTTCCTGGAACCGGGTGTCGGCTTCCTTTGCCTGACGTTCGTAGGAAGCTGCCTGTTCCAGACTGTCTGATGCCTGCTGACGGGAGAGTTCGGTTGGAGTGTTTCGTTTGCATTCCTGTTCAAGAGTTTGCAGTTCACTTTCCAGACGAGTGAGCGCATGCCGGTCATCGGTTATCTGCTTGGCAAGGGCCTGCTGATGGCTCTGGAGACGTTCCTGCTGGAGGGTGCCCGCCTGATACTGGGAGGAAAGGGCCTCATAGGCAGTCTGCTGCTCGTTTTCCTGTTTTTTCAGGGCGTTCAATGCCTCGGTCAGGGCTGGAGAGGTGCTGGCAAGTGTCTGCTGCTGGCTGGTCAGCTGTTCCAGGGCCTGTGCCGTTCTGGCCTGCTGTTCCGTGAGCTGGGCCAGTTCTTCTGCCTGACGGGTAATATCCTCGTCCAGCTGGGTACGTTGGCGGGCATTGTCCTCGGCAGCCTGCTGCCTGTGCTTGAGTGAAGCCTGGGCGACGTTGATGCGGATGCGCTGCTGCTCAAGCTGCGGACGTAGAGTGGCCAGCTCCTTTTCCTGCTGCTGCTGTTTTTCGATCTGCGCCTTGACCTGTTCCTGTGCTGCCTGAAGAGCCTGCTCGCTTTTTGCCAGGGTCTGCCTGGCTTTTTCCAAGGCTGCCTGACGGCTCTGGACAAGCTGTTCGGCTCTGGCATGCTGCAGGATTAGCAGGGAACGTTCATGCTGACGTATCTCTTTCGAGACATTCCGGTAACGCTGGGCCTGTTCTGACTGTGTGGACAGCGTCCTGATCTGCTGGTCGAGTGTCTGACGGTGTTCTTCAGCCCGTTCAAGGTTGCTTTCAGCCTGTCGGAGCTTCAGTTCCGCATCACGGCGACGGACGTAAAGTCCGGTGATACCGGCCGCTTCTTCCAGCAGGAGGCGTCGTTCTTCCGGCTTGGCGGCAATAAGCTGACTGACACGGTTCTGGCTGATGATGGAGGAACTGCGGGCTCCAGAGGAAAGGTCTGCAAAGATGGTCTGCACATCCCGTGCCCGCATGACACGGTTGTTGATACGGTACGTACTGCCTGAACCACGTTCGGCCTGTCGGGAAATCTCAAGCTCATCTGCCTGCTGGAAAGGGGCTGGAGCCAGCCCTGTCGCTGAGCCCAGATGGAGGGTGACACGGGCCAGATTGCGGGCTGGACGACTGCCCGTACCCGCAAAGATGAGATCATCGCTTTCTCCGCCACGGAGGGCACGGGCAGAGGTTTCTCCCATCGTCCAGCGCAGGGCTTCCACTATGTTGGATTTGCCGCAGCCATTGGGGCCGACAATTCCGGTCAGGCCGGGAAGGATGTCCAGATGGACTTCATCAGCAAAGCTTTTGAAACCGACAATATCAAGGCGGGTTGTGGTCGCTTTGTGCTGTGTCATTGAATCCCGTCACGAACTGGAACGATGGAGAGAGGAAGGGGGAGAGGCTCAGGCCTTGCTGACAAGCTCAGCAAATTTTTCCAGTGTTTCAGGGTCCTGAGCGAAGGGCGTCTTGTTGAAACGGAAATAGGGCGTACCCTTGATGTCGTATGTCTGTCCATCCTGCTGGGTAAGCTGATACAGTTCCTGCCCGAAGGTCATGTCCTTGCTGATCCTGTCGAATTCATCAGGAGCGATGCCGGCCAGAGCGGCTTCCTGTTTGAGGTGGACGACAGGATCGCCACTGGAGAACGCCCACTGCATCTGGCGGGAGAAGAGGGATTCGATGAAGGGCAGATAACGGTCTTCCGGGAGGGAGCGGGCCACCATGGCGGCAATCAGGGCAACCTGATCCAGAGGGAAGTCATGGAACTGGTAGCGGATCTTCCCCGTGTCGATGAACTGTTCCTTGACCTTGGGGAAGATTTCCGTCGCAAAATGGGCGCAGTGGGTGCAGGTGAGGGAGAACCACTCCTGCACCAGCACGAGAGCCTGCTCGCTGCCAATGATGCGTGGAGCAAGACGTGGGTCC
Organism: Bombella mellum; assembly: GCF_014048465.1. Classification (GTDB taxonomy): domain Bacteria; phylum Pseudomonadota; class Alphaproteobacteria; order Acetobacterales; family Acetobacteraceae; genus Bombella; species Bombella mellum. Next base: position 141,728 of record NZ_PDLY01000002.1, on the reverse strand, counting down.
TTGGGGGCCGGTGTCTGAGCCAGAGCCGTTCCAGGAACGGTGAGGCTGGCTGTGGTCAGACCTGTAGCCAGAAGGGCAGAGCCATTGGTCAGAAAGTGGCGGCGTGACAGAGGGAAACGGGTTGTCATGGTGGGTCCTTTACGCTGGATCATGCAACGGGATGGAGTGCATCGCTGGGCCATGAATGGTAGGAAAGGGTCTGCCGTCAAGAGGCTGGCCCGGATGATGGCAGCTCTTCGGATGGATCGGGCTGGCGTCTGAGATGAGGAGGAACACGCATCCTCAGGGTCAGTATGTGACGGGCGTCAGAATCAATGACACGGAATTCCAGTCCGCTGGGGTGGACCAGAACCTCATCCCGGGCGGGGACATGTTCGGCCAGATGGAAGACGAGCCCGCCAACGGTTTCGATTTCGGCTTCCCGTTCCTCCCGGGTCAGGACCGGGCCGAGACGTTCCTCCAGTTCCTTGACAGGAAGGCGGGCATCCAGGTCGATCGTGCCGTCCGGACGATTGAACCAGGGGGTGGTGACGGGTTCGTCGTGTTCGTCCGAAATGTCCCCGACAATGGTTTCGATCAGGTCTTCTATCGTCACGAGGCCGTCGATGCTGCCATATTCGTCGATGACGAGAGCCATATGGGTGCGCCGCTGCCGCATCTGAAGCTGAAGATCCAGCACGGGAATGCTGGGGGCCACCAGAAGGGGCTGGCGCAACAGAGAACGGAGGTTGAAGGGGGCATCCGTACCGATATGAGCGACCAGATCCTTGACGTGGATCATCCCTATGATGTCGTCCAGCTCCCTGTGATAGACCGGCATGCGGGAATGGTTTTCTTCCCGCATCAGTCCCAGAGCCTCATCGAATGAGAGGTCATCCGGCATGGCTATGATGTCAGCCCGGGGGATCATGACGTCGTCGGCCGTGATCGTGCGCAGACGCAGCACGTTCATGATGAGGGCACGTTCCTGTCTGTCCAGTTCCTGAGAATCAGGGTTTGTCTTTCCCAAGCTGGCAGCTTCCCGGACGAGGTCAGTGATATGCTGCCTTATGGTCTTTGTGCGTGCCTTGCGACGGAAAAGTTTCATTGGAAGGGTTGTATTCCTGTTGATGGGCAGAAGAAGAAAAGTGGGTTGGAATGACCTCAGGTCAGATATGACTGTGTGGGCGTGGTTTCCAGGGGTCTCCAAAACCCATCCTGCGCAGGATGAATGTTTCCAGTCCTTCCATCCGCCGGGCTTCGCCGGGATGATGATGGTCGTGACCGGCGAGATGAAGCAGTCCATGAACGATCAGATGGACCGTGTGTGCCTTGAGGGTTTTACGGGCCTGTCGGGCTTCCCGTTGCACGGTCTGGTAGGCGAGAATGATGTCGCCGCCCAGCATGGGGGACGGCGGCTCGAATGTCAGGACATTGGTGGGTTTGTTCTTGCCACGGAAGCGGGCATTGAGATGCTGGACATGCCGGTCATCGGCAAAAACGAAGGAAGGACCGGGAACACCTGCCGAAAAGACATGACCATGACGCTGGGCCATCCCACAGGCACGCTGGACAAGCTGCGGCACGTTCCCCAGTGCGGCCCGCCAGCGTGGATCAGAAATCAGGACCTCAGCGTGAGGAACGGTAGGGCGTTTCATGGTGAGTCCGGTAGGAGTGGTGATGATCAGGTTCCTCATCGGTGGCCTGCCGATCGTAAGCCTCGACAATACGGGCGACAAGGGGGTGGCGGACAACATCGGCGGCCGTGAGTGGACAGATGGAAATGCCTTTCACGCCTTCCAGAGTGTCGATGGCATTCTTCAGGCCAGAGGTCACTCCACGGGGAAGATCGATCTGGCTCAGGTCGCCCGTGATGGCCATGCGTGTTCCGGATCCCATGCGGGTGAGGAACATCTTCATCTGGGCAGGTGTGGTGTTCTGCGCCTCATCGAGGATGACGTAGGCATGGCCCAGTGTCCGGCCACGCATGAAGGCCAGGGGAGCAACCTCGATTTCTCCGCTGGCCATGCGGCGGGACACCTGGTCGCCGGGCATCATGTCATGCAGGGCATCATAGAGGGGACGGAGATAGGGATCGATCTTTTCCCGCATGTCTCCTGGCAGGAAGCCCAGCCGCTCTCCGGCCTCCACGGCAGGACGGGAGAGAATGATCCTGTCCACCTGTCCGGCCTGAAACATGGCGACGGCCTGTGCCACTGCCAGATAGGTCTTTCCCGTACCGGCGGGGCCGACACCAAAGACAAGTTCCTGGCTGGCCAATGCTTTCATGTAGGTGCTCTGTCCGGGGGAGCGTGGCGCGATGGCTCCACGTTTTGTCTGGATGTGTGGAAGGTTGTCCAGGGAGGAAGCATCCATGGCGGGAGTCGTTTCTTCAAAAGAAGGGGAGCGTTGGGTTCGGCGGTGAGACGGAAGGGCTGTCAGCCGGATGACGCCATCGACCTGATCACCGTCGAGGGGCATTCCCTTGCCAGCCTGCTGATAGAGAGCCTGAAGGACAGCCTGAGCCCGGTTCACGGACTCTGTTTCGCCAGAAATGGCGACACGGTTGCCACGGCAGACCAGACGCACCCCCGTTCCCTGTTCCAGACGGATGAGATGACGGTCGTGGTCTCCGAGGACTTTTTGCAGACGATGATTGTCCTCAAAGCGCAGGGTTGTCGTACGATGCCCTTCCTGACCGGAAGAAAAGGAAGTTCTGGGGGAACGGCTCAAACGGCTTTACCTTCCTGTTCATGGAGGTGACCACCAAGGGAATTGGTGAAGGGAGCTGTGATATGGACCTTGACGATCTGTCCGATCAGGGATTTATCGCCATCAAAATGGACGGGCTGGAGGTAGGGAGAGCGGCCGTTCAGCTGCCCCGGCTTGCGTCCGATTCCGGTCACCAGAATATCCTGAACCGTCCCGACAAGAGAAGCGTTGAATGCATCCTGCTGCTCCCGCAGGAGAGCCTGGAGGGCAGCCAGCCGCTTTTCCTTCACGTCTTCGGGCACCTGAAAAGGCTGTCCGGCGGCTGGTGTGCCAGGCCGTTGGGAATATTTGAAACTGTAGGCACTGGCGAAGCGGACATCACGGACCAGCTGCATGGTGGCCTCGAAATCCTCATCCGTTTCGCCGGGATGGCCGACGATGAAGTCGGATGTCAGGGCAATGTCAGGCCGTGCTTTTCTGAGGCGACGGATGATGTCCCGGTATTCATCGGCCGTATGCCCCCGGTTCATGGCCTTGAGTACCTTGTCGGATCCGCTCTGGACCGGCAGATGAAGGTAGGGCATGAAAATTGGATTGTCCCTGTGGGCGTCTATCAGGGACTGCTCCATGTCTCTCGGGTGAGACGTGATGTAGCGGAGCCGTTTCAGGGTTGGAAGCTGCTCATGCAGAAGAGTGGCCAGTTCTGGCAGGCTGGCGGTACGGTCTTTCCAGTCGCCGTGATAGGCGTTCACGTTCTGCCCCAGAAGGGTGATTTCTTTCACACCACTGGCAACAAGACGCTGCGCCTCGGCCAGAATGGATTCCACGGGCCGACTTGTTTCAGCCCCCCGTGTATAGGGAACCACGCAGAAGGAGCAGAATTTGTCACACCCTTCCTGGATGGTGAGAAAGGCCGTGAGGTTGCCTTCATTCTGGGGGGCGGCCTCTTCCGGGAGGAGGTCGAACTTGGATTCGACAGGGAAATCCGTATCAATCACGCTGCCACCAGCCCGGGCGATGCGGGCGACCATCTCCGGCAGGCGGTGGTAGGTCTGTGGCCCCAGAACGAGGTCCACATATGGGGCTCGTGCCAGAAGTTCCTTGCCTTCGGCCTGAGCGACACAGCCCGCCACGGCAATGAGGGTGTCTTTCCCTTCCAGCTTGCGGGCTTCACGGATCTGGCGGAGCCGCCCGAGCTCAGAAAAGACCTTCTCGGCAGCCCGCTCACGGATGTGACAGGTGTTGAGGATGATCATGTCCGCATTGTCAGGCAGGTCGACCGGGCTATAACCAAGAGGACGCAGAACATCCGCCATGCGCGCACTGTCATAGACATTCATCTGACACCCCCAGGTGATGATGTGCAGACCGCGTGACGGAGAGGAAGAAATCTGTTCTGGCATGATGGTTATGACAAGCTGTTCCGTATGGTTGTAGGTCAGGAGAGTGTGTGGTCGGGAGACGTGGCGTCTTCCCTCAGTCTGTTCTGACGAAGGTCTTCACTGCCCTGTTCGATGATGGCCCGGGCAGCGTTGGAAAGGGCTTTGCGGGAGGGATAGTCCTCAGGCTTGATGGGGGGATGATACAGGACCGTGGCCCGCATGGAACGCCACTTGCCCAGCTGCATCAGATGGGGGCCGAAATCCATGTCACCAAACCATGAGAAGACGAATGAGCGGCGATGCCGCCCGACGGGAAGCCCTTCCAGCCGGTCATAGGCTACCGTCACGGGCTGGATGATGCAGGATGGATGATCATCAGGTGTCGTGTCATTGCGACGTCGGACAGGTTTGGCTATGGCGAACAGGGAAGACATGAAGGGAAGCATCCCGTTGCCTTTGGATGTTGTTCCCTCGGGGAAAAAGGCGATGTCATATCCCTTGCGCAGCTGCTCGATGATCTCCTGAACGTCCTGCCCGGATTCCTGACGGTTGCGGTTGATGTAGATGGTGCGTCCAAGAAAGGTCAGGTAGCCGATGACAGGCCAGTGGCGCACTTCCTGTTTGGCGATGAAGAAGGCCGGCAGGACCTGGCCCAGAACGAGAACATCCAGCCATGAGCAGTGGTTGGCGACATAGATGACACGGCGTCCATCCGCACGTGGCGTCAGGGAGCCGGCACGTTCACCGATCGTACGCACCTTTATGTGGAGGATGCGGTTGGCCACGCTCCAGAAGAAGAGAGGGAAGCGTCGGTACATCTTGCCAGGCATGAGCAGGCTAGAACCCTGCCCCACGATGCCGGCAGCGGCCCAGCTCAGCAGGGTACACGCCCGCACCCGTGCTCGCAGACGGTCCAGGAAGGTGTCCTGTGAGGCACGTTCATCTTCGGCAAAAAGGCGGTCTGGATCAAAGACAGGCCGGTTATTGTTTCGTTTTCTGGTTGGATAAGGCTTTGCAACGGACATGGCTGACTAAATAAGCATTTTATGAAGGAGAGACAATCTTTATCAGCAGGTGCGACTGATCTTCCTCTTCAGGCGTGGAGAAAAGGTTACAAATGACAGAACAGAAACTTTTTTAAGGTAGAAGGGTCTGCCATAAAGGGCCGGACTGGCCAGATATCCGGATGACGGATGGGGTAGAAGGCTGGAGAAACAGGTGTGAACATAGCGGGTGTCATTTGATAGGCGGGATGGAGAAACGGTCAGGTCACTTGGCAGGGCTTCTGCTCTGCATAAGCATGCTGGGCTGGGACATCGTGCCAGCGCAGGGTGAGGATGGCGACATGCCTGTCGTTCATGAGCTGGTACGGCAGGCTGTTTCTTATGACGCCAGTGTGGACCCGACGGCCGACAGTGCTGTCAATGACAGCCTGAAGGCGGCCTCCCAGCTTGTCAGCCTCCAGAAGACCCAGAAGGTGGGACCGTATGCCTTGGCGGGGCGGATAAGGTCGGATTATGACCGTCTTCAGGGGGCATTGCAGTCACGGGGTTATTACGGTGGCCATGCCACCATCAGGCTGGAGGTGGCCGGCAGGAGTATTGATGGTCACTCTCCTGATCTCGCTGCTTTTCTGACCTCCGTGAAGTCCGGTGAAACGGTGCATGTTCATCTGGGGGGCGTGCTTGGTGACCAGTTTACGGTGGGGCGGATCATTGTGGCTCCTGAAGATGGCGGTGCTGGTGCCAGCCAGACTGGCTCTGCTGGGGAGGCTGCGGCTTTTTCGGTTGTCAGGAATACGGTGACCCTGTCAGATGAGGAGCGGGATAGCCTGGGACTGAAGGAAGGAGTCCCAGCCATTGCGGCGGATGTGCTGGCCATGCAGGGGCGGCTGCTGACACATCTTCAGGAGGAAGGGTATGGTCTTTCAGATGTGCAGACACCCCAGGCCATTCTTCACCCGGAGAAAAAGCAGATTGATGTCCAGCTGCGGGTAAGGCGCGGACCCAAGCTGGTCATTGGTCCCATGACGCTGAACGGACTGAAGAAGGTCCGGCCTGATTATGTCAGGAGACGGATGCTGCTCAGGGAAGGTCAGCTCTATCAGCCGTCCGCCATTGAGCAGGCCCGTCTTGATTTGGGAAGTACTGGTCTTTTTGCGGCAGTTGTTCAGCATAATGGGGACAAGGTCCTGCCTCTGTCCTCGCCGCCTCAGAAGACCACCTCCGGAAAGAAACCTGCTGCGCGGCCTGCCGGAGTGGAGGGAGAGCTGCCGATTGATTTTGATTTCACCGAGGGCAAGCGTCATCGTGTGACCGGCGATGTCGGTTATTCAACCGATCTGGGTGGACGGGCTGGTGTCTCCTGGCTTCACAGGAATCTCCTAGGGCGTGGTGAGCAGCTGCGTGTCTCGGCCATGGCGACCGGGCTGGGTGGCACAGCACAGCAGGGGCTGGGATATGACGGATATGTCGATTTCATGAAGCCTGACTTCATGGAACGCAGTCAGACATTGGGCCTACGTGTCGAGGCCGTGCGGCAGCTTCTTTATTCGTATCACCAGACGGCTCTTCTGGTTCAGGGGCATGTGTCCCGTCCTCTGTGGAAAGATTTTTCCGGCAGTGTGGGGGTGACGCTGGAACAGGAGCATATTCGCCAGTTTGGGAGAAAGGCTGAGTATTTCATAGGCTCCATACCGATCAGGCTGGATTATGACGGAACGCATCGGGCCAGTCCTATTGAACCGGCAACACATGGTTTTCGGATGACGCTGGGCATCACCCCATCCGTTTCACTGGAACACAAGACGTCGTTTTTCATTCCCATGAACGGGCAGGCCTCTACCTATTTTGACCTGCATCATCTGGGGATGGGAAAACCGGGGTATAGCATCATTGCCATGCGTGTCATGGTGGGGTCGATCCAGGGAGCATCCACGTGGAATCTGCCTCCTGACCAGAGGCTTTATGCTGGTGGCCCGGGGTCGGTTCGTGGTTTCCGTTATCAGGGCGTCGGACCACAATATGGTACGACCAAATATGCCATTGGTGGCACATCCATGGACGCCGGAACCATTGAATTCCGCCAGCGTCTGCCGAAAAACTTTGGGCTGGCAGCGTTTACGGATGCCGGGCAGGTCAGTTCCAAGTCCATGCCTGGACATGGAAAGCTGCGTGTGGGGTGTGGCGGAGGTGTCCGTTATTTCACGCCGATCGGTCCGGTGCGTGTGGATGTGGCCGTACCACTCAACCGTCCCAATCGTGGGGACAAGTGGGAACTCTATCTTGGCCTTGGGGAGACTTTCTGATGCGGGGACTGGGGCGCAGGCTATGCAGATATGGTCTCATTTTTCTGGGAGGAGTGATTCTCCTTCTCGCCATCGCATTGATGGGTATCAATCTGCCACCGGTGAAGCGGTTTGTGGAACAGAAACTGCCGGAATGGTCGGGGGGGATGGTGCAGGTGGAAGGAATGCGGGGTACGCTGCCCTGGCATCTTTCCCTGTCCCATGTGGTATTGAAAGACCCGCAGGGTGTGTGGCTTGAGGGGCGTGATGCGAGCCTGCGGCTGGGGCTTCTTGCCCTGCTGCACAAGCAGGTACATGTACGCAATCTTTCTGCCGACCGGCTGGATTATAGCCGTAATCCGTCTTTCCCTCCTGATCCGGCAGCTCAAACAAAGCCCTCCACGGGCCTGCCAGACTGGGGGGTGCGGATTGACAGGCTGAACCTTGATTTCCTGGCGGTGGGACCGACCGTATTCGGGCAGGCGGCCAGTTTCAGGATTGGGGGAAGGGCACGTCTTGAAAGTCTGAGTGCTCTGACGAGGATGCCTTCCTTTGGGAAGATGTCCAGAATTGAACTGCTTCTGAGGGCGGAGAGGCTGGATGATCCGGCTCATCTCCTGATTGATCTTGATGCGGGGCGGCATAAGGTGGAGGGGCGTCTTCATTATGATGAAGGGGCGCAGGGTTTCGTCACTTCTCCGGGGCGTCTGGGGGTTCTGGATCCTCTGGCTTTTGATCTGTCCCTGACTGGCCCCTACCAGGCCGTAGCCGTCAAACTGAGGGCCAAGGCCGCCACACGTAAGGACAGTCCACTGGTGATGGCTCTGGGCGGCAGTCTAGACCTTGTTCATCTGAAGGATGATCTGACGCTGGCTTTCCATGCTCCTCCCATGACTGTCATGCCGGGTATTGGTTGGGAGGCACTGGATATTTCTGCCGCTCTGCACGGTGACATGCTGGATCCAATGGGGACTGTCCAGCTTGATGGAACGGACCTGATGGCAGCGGGGACCGGAGCCGGGCATCTGCATGTTCAGCTGAAGGGTCAGGACGGTGGAGTGCAGGCCATTCTCGCTCGGGACGAAGCGTCTCTTCAGAAGGTCAGTCGTGGGAGGAATATTGATGGCAGACTGGCCTTATCGGCCAGACTGGACGGTATCAGTCTGCCGGGGAAGGCCTCTTCCATTCTTGCTGCTGCCCCACTGGTCCTTGAAGCCACGATGCAGCCCTATCATGCCGATCGGCCCTATCAGATACATCTGGAGCATGATGCCGTGAGACTGGATGTGGCCGGGACCATGGGGGGCGTTTTGGCGGGGCACATGAATCTGGACGTGGAAAAATTGCCAGACCTTACGGTTCTCACAGGACAGAAGCTGGCGGGGATGGCCTCTGTTGGTGGGGATTTTACGCTTCCTCTGAAAGCGGCTGGAGACATGACAGCTGTGCTTGACGGACATTTTGGTCTCAGGGAGGGACCGGCGCAGGCTGTTTCCTTGATCGGTGATCAGGGTACGCTGCGTGTCCGTGCAAGGAAACAGGGTGATGGGACGATTGCCTTGGAAGAAGCTTCGTTGGGAGGGAAGGCATTTCATCTGGATGGAAAGGCGCGGATGAATCCGAGGCAGCAGCTATCTGCTTCCTTGAAGTTGACCCTGCCCGATCTGAAGGCTCTGTCACCTGCCCTGCGTGGGCGGGCGGGTCTGGAAAGTGATGTGACGGGTTCTCTGACGGATCTTGCGGTGAAAGCTCATCTTGGTGGAGAGCTTGGCCTTGCTCATGCTGGTGTGCCTATACCGGAGGCTCCGCTGGATCTGAATCTTGAGCTGGTTCATCTTCCGTCACGACCGGAGGGAACGTTGCAGATGTCCGGCACGCTGGACCGTTCTCCGGTGAATCTGCACATGGCTTTTGCCCGCAAGGCTGATGGGGACATGGTGGCCACGCTTGACAGTCTTGCGTGGAAAGACCTTCAGGGGAAGGCGAACGTGTTTCTGCCCGCCGGGCGGCATATTCCACAGGGCGACGTCGAACTGCACGTCGCCAGGCTGGATGGATTCAGTCATCTTCTGGGGCGACCGATGTCAGGGCATCTTCAACTGGACATGCATACATTGCCGGGTGTGCAGAAAGGAGCAGCTGAGAACGTTCCTCATGACCGGCTGATTCTGGGGCGACCGATGTCAGGGCATCTTCAACTGGACATGCATACATTGCCGGGTGTGCAGAAAGGAGCAGCTGAGAACGTTCCTCATGACCGGCTGAATCTTGGACTTGATGGTCAGTTCCGAATGGGTCCTTACGCTGTGAACATGATCCGGATGAAGGGAGACATTCAGCACCTTCAGGAAGATCCCGTGGCGGATGTGGCTCTCCAGCTTTCTGGCCTGAAGGCCAACGATATTGGAGGCAATCTGAAGATGTTTGTGAGGGGACCTCAGTCCGCTCTTGGCGTACAGGTTGATGGGGCGTTCGAGAATGTCATGAAATCCCCGGCCCATGTCAGTCTGTCGGCACAGGCTAATATTCCGGATCAGGAAGTCAGACTGACAAAACTTTCTGCCGATCTGAAAGGTGATTCGGTCCGGCTTCTGTCGCCGACCGTACTGAAATATGGACGGACTTTGGGGATTGATCATCTGAATGCTGAATTGCGGCCACCTCATGGTCCTGCGGGGCGGATCAGTCTCAATGGGGGCATCAAGCCTGATCTGAATGTAGAAGCACGACTGGAACATATCACGGCCGCCTTGGCGGAACCGTTCATTCCATCTCTGCATGTGGCAGGAGAAGTGGGGGCTACGGCCCGATTGAAAGGGAGCATGACGGCTCCCGTGGGGCGTGTCACTCTTGATGGCACGGGGTTGCGCTTCATAAGTGAGCAGACGGAGGCTCTCCCCGCCGGGCGACTACATGTTCAGGCCGATATGGATGGAAAGCAGGCTCTGCTTCGAACGGAGTTCCGGGCTGGGGATCCCATGGCGTTTCTGGTGGCGGGGAAAGTTCCTCTCTCTCCTGCGGGGGCAATGGATATTACGGCGAAAGGGAAGGTGATGCTCTCTGCCGCCAATGCCTTCCTCGGTGCCAACGGTATGGGCGTTGGAGGGCAGCTTATTCTTGATCTGGGGGTAAGAGGGCCTGTGAAGCAGCCACAGGTCACGGGAAGCATACAGATGCATAAAGGATCATTTGATCAGTATGCTGATGGTGTGCATGTGCATGATATCGATGTTCTGGTGACGGCCCGGGGAGACAGCTTCAATATCGATCATTTTACGGCTCGTGCAGGGCAGGGTTCGCTGGGCCTGACGGGAATGGTTGGTGTGCTGCGTCCCGGCATGCCGCTGGATCTGCATTTTGTCATGGAGAAGGCACAACCCATCCAGAGTGACATGCTGACGGAAATGATCAACAGTCGTCTGCACATTTTTGGCCAGGCCACGACACGCGTTGACGTCGAGGGGGACATTACGGTGCCTGAGGCGTCCATAACGTTGCCGGATTCCATGCCGGCCTCGGTGCCCCAGCTGGAAATCATAACGCCGGAACAGGCAAAGGCGGCACCACATGCAGCACCCAAGATGATAGTTGGTCTGAACATCAATTTCATGTCTCCGGGACGACTGTTCGTAAGAGGGCATGGTCTGTTTGCCGAGATGCAGGGGAAACTGCATATAGGTGGTGTCAGCACTGCGCCGGTCGTGACGGGGGGAATCAACCTGAAAAGGGGTAATTTCAATCTGGCAGGCATCAACCTCAATTTTACATATGGCCAGGTTGGTTTCAGCGGTGCCAGTGCCGCTCACAAGCTGGACCCGACAATAGATTTTCGGGCGGATCGCAATGCCAACGGAACGTTGGCCAGCCTGCTTGTGAAGGGCTATGCCAGTGATCCAAAGATTGACTTCGTCTCCAATCCGAGCCGTCCTCGGGATGAGGTTCTGTCCATCCTTTTGTTTGGAACAGAACGGAGTTCTCTGTCGTCCACACAGCTAGCGTCTTTGGGACTTGCCATCGTGCAGATTGGTGGAGGTTCAGCTTTCGACCCGATGGGAAAGGTTCGTGGTGCTCTGGGGCTTGATCACCTTGCCATTGGTGGCGGTGGTAGTGTGGGGAATGGGGCGGCCAGTGTGGAGGCGGGGAAATATGTCATGAAAGGTGTTTATGTTGGAGCGAAGGAAGGTCTGTCAGGGAAAGGAGCTCAGGCCCAGGTCAAGGTAGACCTCACGAAAAGGCTCCAGCTGAATACTACGGTTGGCACGGGTGGACAGGTGACAGGGTTCACGACGCCTGAGAATGATCCCGGTTCAAGCATCGGGCTGTCTTATGGGATAGATTATTGATGGCAGCCTCTGTAAACAGGAGGGACTGTTGCCTCATGGTCTCGTGATGGCCGTTTTGGAAGGATGATCTGTCATGCTGTTCCGGCTACCTGCTGTTTGTGCTGCCGCTGTTTTTGCCTGTTTCATTCCGGTGGCAGCGTCGGCGCAGGTGGTGACGGATTCCGCCCAGATACAGCCTGGCTATTATAAGGTTGAACCTCAGCATACTCAGGTCAGTTTTTCGGTCCTTCATTTTGGGTTTACTGTCTACGAAGGGCTTTTCTCTGGTGCTTCGGGCACGTTGCAGCTGAATCCTCAGCAGCCAGAGTCTTCCAGTCTGTCCGTTTCTGTTCCGGTCTCCTCAGTAATGACAACCAGCAAAAAGCTGACTGAGGAGCTGCGTGGAAGTGAATGGCTGGCTGCTGGGCAGTTTCCGAGAGCAGAGTTTGTATCTGTCAGTGTTAAACTGACGGGGAGGGATGATGCTCTGGTTACAGGTAACATGACAATGCACGGCATAACTCATCCTGAAACGCTGCACGTCCATTTTGTCGGGGCAGGCGTCAATATGCTGGATAAGAAATATACGGTTGGATTCGATGCAACGGCAACAATCAAGCGTAGTGATTTTGGCATTAAGATGTTCATTCCGTATGTCAGTGATGAAGTGGAGTTGCGGATTGCTGGGGCTTTTGAACGGCAGGATGTGGCCCTCTCGACGAATTCGGATGATATGTAAAATTTAGGAATGTTTCTCTTGAGGGAGAGAGGCAGAGATATTGTTGGCATAATAAGTTGGCATAAAGCTTATTTTTTTCCTTAAACCTACCTATCAAAAAAGAAGAGAGAGTGAATGCACGCTCTCTCTCCATACAAAACAACCTTTTCCTCACGGAGAAGGGGAAAACTCATATTAAATCATGAAGACCAATTATGCTCAAAATCTCCATAAAGAGTCAGCCCCCCATCAACATAGAGTGTCTGGCCAGTTACATAGCTACTCTCATCCGAAGCAAGAAACCCCATTGCATCAGCAATTTCCTTGCTCTCACCAGGACGTTTCATTGGGATGTGACTGGCGACGGCTTCATACTGTTTGGGATCTTTAACCCAAGAGTCATTGATCGGCGTAACGATAGCTCCAGGTGCGACTGTATTGAAACGGATACCACGAGAAGCATATTCCAGAGCCAATGTACGGACAATATTGTCCACAGCCCCCTTGGACGCCGAATAACCCAAATAATGTGGTTTAGGAATCAGTTGATGTACAGAAGAGTTGACTACAACCCGCCCCTTGATGCCATGTTCCAACCAGTAACGTAGGGCTGCACGACAGCAGAGCATGACCCCGGTTACATTGACTGCCATGACTCCTTCGAAGTCAGTCAGTTTCACGTCTTCAGAAGGTGAAGGTATCTGATAACCTGCGTTGCAGATCAGAACATCCAGACCTCCCATGCTTGCAATACTTTTCTGAAAAATGCTTTCCACGGCATCTTCCTGAGAAATATCACCAGCAACGATAACATGTTCACCAGAAGCAGCTTTTGGCAAAGATGCCAATACAGGCTTCAGTTTTTCTTCTTTACGGCCGTTAATGGCAACCTGTGCCCCATGCTGAGCAAAATACTGGGCAGCAGCTTCACCAATCCCCTGTGAAGCTCCAGTAATCAGAACTTTCTGACCGGCGAAACGCTTCGATGACATTGTAGACATAACCTCAAACCTTTCCCACCAGAATATCTGACGGACGTTCCCCCCCTCAGAAAAGACAACAGGTCGGGGAGGGGGGTATTGAGAGGATCAGGCGTTTTTCATGGTCTGGGTCAGGTCTTCCAGAACCTTGGCCGGATCCTTGTTTTCCAGAACGGCCAGCTCAGCAACGAAACGCTCCTGAGCTGCCTCAAAAAGCTTACGTTCAGAGAAACTACCATCAAGACTGTCGACATTACGACGAAGATCACGAAGGACCTCAGCAATCTGAACGAGATCACCAGAGTTGATCTTTTCCTGATAGGCCACAGCCCGACGTGCCCACATCCCACGGCTGACATGCGGCTTACCCTTGATGACCGCCATGGCCTTGTCCACGATCTCACGGGTGGCAATCTTGCGCAGACCGGACTTGCGAGCCTTGGCCAGTGGAATGCGCAACGTCATTTGGTTCCCGGGGAAAGAAATCTGGATCATTTCGATCTTCGTATCTGCGATTTCTTCCTCACCGATCCTGTCAACACGACCCACACCGTGAGCGGCATAGACAATGGCATCACCCTCGCGGAAAGGATTCTTTTCCTGCTCTGGGTCTTTCTGACGGGCAGTGTGCTCGGCGGCCGCACGGGCCATCTCGTCAGTGACACCACCCTTCTGGGGCATTCTGAAGCTGTTGTTCATGTGCGGGAGAATAACAGAAAAACACGAATGTGTCTTGCATAACGTAAAAAGCTACTCTCCCGTAATCTGTATCTTCAGTTATTCAGGGCATTTGTCCGAAACGGAGTGTTGGTAATGGGTGATATTCCAGCCCTAAAGGCTGGAGCAGATCACGTTCAATCGTGCGACTCATGGTCAGCATGGGCAAAGCATGAGGGCTGACCTTGAAAGGTTCCTGAAGGTTGCGGCCACTACGATCCAGCATCTGGAAAAGAACGCCAATGATGCTGGAACCGAGAGGCGTGATCCAACCCAATGTCTGCACGGCTGAAAGGGGCAGCAGAATACAGAAAAGATGAGTCACCGCATTGGGAAGAATCGAATACTGTATTGGCAGAGGCGTGTTGCGAATACGCTCCAGTCCGCCCTGCGCATTGGCCAGATCAGACAGGATGCGATCCACCGTACCATGTACGGCACCATCCACATGCCTTTCCTCTACAAGCTGACGCACCGACTGTCCGATTCGATAAAGGAGTGCATTGGCCGGATTGCCGCAGGAAAAGACAAATTCATATGTCTCTGCATCCAGAAGACTCCTGATGGCCTCATCAGGCTTGTTGCCACTCAGCGATGCCTTCAGGATGTAGGGGTAGGCAGCCATGGCCCGGACAAGGTCAGGCTGTCCTCCAAGGAGGGAGGCTACTTCTCGTCCAAAAGAGCGACAGTTGTTGGTGATGGATCCCCATAATGTCCGTCCTTCCCACCAACGGGCATAGGCAGCATTGTTGCGGATACCCAGAAAAATGGCCAAGGCCGATCCCATGAGGGAAAAAGGAAGGGCGGGCTGTTCCATCCATTCCTGATGAAATATCTGGAAAAGAATGACCACCACGCAGTCCCATCCCGTGAGGATGACAAGAGGTGGGAGGATTTCCCGGAACAGTATGGAGATGCCGTAGCGGCGTTTGATGATCAAGGTGGCAAATTCCTCACATATGGAGTGGTGAATATGTCAGGGCTTGAAGCCCGCTCATTCTGTGGCACAATTCGGACCAAAGAAACAGCGACAGATCAGGATAATTAAGATATGGACGTTCGTGCTGCAATCGCTCTTGAAGCAGGCCAGCCTCTGGTCGTGGATACCGTCCAGCTGGAAGGACCTCGTGATGGTGAGGTGCTGGTGGAAATCATGGCGACAGGGCTATGTCACACAGACAAGTATACACTGTCCGGTAAGGACCCGGAGGGTCTGTTCCCGTCCATTCTGGGGCACGAAGGTGCCGGAATCGTCAGGGAAGTTGGGACAGGAGTAAAACACCTCAAACCCGGCGATCATGTCATTCCCCTGTACACGCCGGAATGTCGTGAGTGCCCGTCATGCCTGTCCCGCAAGACAAATCTCTGTACGTCCATCCGTGGAACGCAGGGAAAAGGTCTCATGCCTGATGGAACGACACGTTTTTCTTACAAGGGAAAGCCGGTCCATCACTATATGGGCTGTTCCACCTTTGCCAATTTCACGGTCATGCCAGAAATTGCACTGGCAAAGATCCGTCCGGATGCACCATTCGACAAGGTCTGTTACATCGGCTGCGGAGTAACGACCGGCATTGGAGCCGTACTGTTCACGGCCAAGGTTGAGGCCGGATCGACCGTTGCTGTATTCGGGCTTGGTGGGATCGGTCTGAATGTCATCCAGGGGGCCAAAATGGTTGGTGCCAACCGCATCATTGGCATCGACATCAATCCTGAACGGGCAGCCATTGCCCGGAAATTCGGCATGACGGATTTCGTCAATCCGAAAGATCTGGGTGAGAATGGCGATCTGGTCGGTCATCTCATCGAACTGACCGGAGGTGGAGCCGATTACACGTTTGAATGTGTGGGTAACGTGACCCTGATGCGGCAGGCTCTGGAAAGTGCCCATCGTGGCTGGGGGGTATCCTGCGTGATCGGCGTGGCTGGTGCTGGGCAGGAAATCAGCACGCGTCCGTTCCAGCTGGTGACGGGCCGCCGCTGGATCGGTTCTGCTTTTGGTGGTGCCCGTGGTCGCACGGATGTTCCGAAAATCGTGGACTGGTACATGGAAGGTCGCATCAATATTGATGATCTCATCACACATGAGATGAAGCTGGATGACATCAACAAAGGCTTCGACATGATGGCACGGGGTGAGGGCATCCGTAATATCGTGAACTACGCATTATGACAGTATCGCCATTCACACTCATCGAGCGTCATGCCTGCTGTGGAGGGGAAGTTCACTTCCTCTCCCACAGGTCTGAGACACTTGGACTGACGGCAAGGGTCAACATCTTTCTTCCGGAGAAGGCACTGGCCGGGCAGACAGTTCCGGCAGTGTATGTTCTGGCTGGACTGACCTGCAATCAGGATACGTTCCTCATAAAAAGCAATGCCATCCGTCATGCGGCTGAACATGGATTGGCTCTGGTGGCACCGGATACTTCCCCAAGAGGAGCGGATGTGGCTGGCGAGGATGCGTCCTATGATCTGGGGACGGGGGCCGGCTATTATGTTGATGCCACTGCAGACCCATGGGCAGCCCATTATCGCATGGGATCATATGTCCGCCATGAACTGCCCGCTCTCATAGAAAAACATTGTCCCGTCAGGACAGAAAAACGAGGCATCATGGGGCATTCAATGGGGGGTATGGGAGCACTTTCAGTCGCACTGGGTGATGCCGACGCTTGGACGACCGTTTCCGCCTTTGCTCCCATTGCAGCACCTTCACAGGTGGACTGGGGGCAGAAAGTAACGTCCAGCTATTTTGGTGGCCATGAGGCGGAGTGGGGACAATATGACCCATGTCTTCTTCTGAAGGGTGGGCGTACCCATCCCGGAACGCTGCTGATTGATCAGGGCCTTGATGATGAATTCCTTGACCGTCTGTGTCCGGACGCTCTGGAAAAAGCAGCGCGGGAGGCCGGACAGTCCTTATGCCTACGCCGTCACAAGGGATATGATCATTCTTACTGGTTCGTACAGAGTTTCATACAGGATCATCTGAAGCATCACGCTGAAGGCTTGTCCTGACCCAGTTTCGGGAGAGTCCCCCTTTCATCGGATGTATGGAAGGGGGATTTTTCTGTCAGGCTGATACATCCTTTCCGTAAAGGTATTCTGGCTGAATGTCCGGTTCAGTCAGGCTGACGAGACCGGACGGAGTGATGCTCTTGTAGAAGCAGCTGCGACGGCCAGTATGGCAGGCCACTCCTTTCTGCTGGACAGTCAGAAGCAGGCAGTCTGCATCACAGTCCAAGGCTGCTGCCAGAAGATGCTGTTCCTGACCGGAAATTTCTCCTTTACGCCAGAGCTTCTTACGGCTGCGGGAATAATAGCAGACCCGACCAGTCTGCAAGGTTTCGGTCAGGGCCTCCCTGTTCATCCAGGCCAGCATGAGGACATGCCCTTCACTGTCCTGTGCAATGGCACTGATCAGACCATGCTCGTTGAACTGTACCATATTCAGCAGGGTGTGCAGTGCCGTTATCGGTAAGGGAGTCCACGTCATGTCGGTTGCTGACCTTCTTCACTACTATCATTTTTGGGAAGCCAGTCTGGCCAGTCCAGTCTGATGGGCTGATCGCCCAGCATCAGTTCCGCTTCGGTAGACCAGGCCTTGCGATGGAGCAGAGCCAGACCACGCTGACCTTCACGAGATCTTAGCTCTCCTACGTCCTGGCCGTTCAGTGTCACGGTACCGCCATCAGGCAGGGTTTGCCCGGTGACTGAAACGACAGGCAATATCCGTTTCTTAATAAGACCCCGGTAATGGGTACGGGCCGTAACCTCTTGTCCCAGATAGCACCCTTTGGTCCATGAGACACCGTTGAGATGGTCCATGTTGGCTTCCAGAACCAGAGTCTGACCGATAATGATGTCTTCATCATCCGGAACGCCGATCAGCAGGCGACGGGACAGCAGGGTAGGGTCCTTTGAAAAATCATTGTCATCACCAGAACTGACGGGGACCAGTGCCCGCCACCCGAGGGCGGGATGGCGCGGGTCCATTGCTTGAATGATGGCATTTTCTAGAGGAGGAATGTCCGGAGCCCCCGTCAGGACGAGATGATCCAGCCGCTCGATCTGCACGTCGGCACGCAGCCTGAAACGGCGCAGGGATTTCATGAAAGAGTCGACCTGATTCTCAGGCAGGTCCAACAGGAGAGACGTTTCCGTCTTCCAGAGAAAAAACAGTGTCTGGATGCGGCCCTGCGCATTGAGCATGGCCGTCCAGCAGGTGCTGTTGACCGGGAGGGACTGGGCATCACCGGTTATGAGGCCATTCAGAAAGCTGGTACGTTCACTCCCTGTTAATGAAATGACAGCACGGCGTAAAAGATGGTTGCGCTTCATCATTGTCCGCATGATAGTGGTGAATAAGGGAAAGAGAACTTCGCCCTATTTCAGCATGGGATACAAGGTATCATTCCAGGATACCAGACGACCAAAGGGGATTTTGAAGCCTTGGCGACAGATGAGATCATCAATCCTGCCATTGATACGACAGGACGAAGGTGGCAGCTCTTCCAGTTCATCGGGCCAATTCTGGGCGTGATTCTGGTCATCGTGACCATCGCCATCGTCACTCTGTATACTTATCGGACCATGCGGGAAGGGGCGATCACCCTCTCACGGAATCTGCTCAGAAGCCAGCAGCGGTATATCACGGAAGAAGTCAGTCACTACCTGTCACCGGCAACGGGCATTTCCTTCATGGCCAGTGGCCTGCTTGCCGGTAATGACATGAAAGTCAATGCTGACAACTTCATGGCTCTTGGGCGTTCCGTTCTCCGGGGGATGCCCCATGTGGACAGTTTCTACCTGGCGGATGATCAGGGACATTTCTGGATGTCCACCCGTCGGGAAGGGGAATATGAGGAGACGACACTCCAGCAGGAGGATGGTGCTCCCTATTACCGGCACAGGATCACCGACAAGGATGGCCGGTTCATTTCCACGGACCGTCTGTCAGCAGAGGGTTATGATCCCCGTCTGCGTCCCTGGTACAAGGGAGCACTCCGTTTTGAGGATCGTGCGCCAGATCACCGCCTGTTCTGGACAGACCCGTATCCTTATCTTTCGACACGCCAGTTCATCGTGACGGCTTCGATGGCCTTCCGGACATTGGACGGGCATCATATCGTGTTCGCCATCAGCATCTCGCTGAATCAGCTGACGAGATTCGTCAATAGCCTGAAGGTTGGGAAGAGCGGGCAGGCCGTGATTGTGGATCTGAGCGGGCATGTCATTGCTGGTCATAACATGATGGATATTGGCAAGCCCGGCTTTGATGCCACCAATGTGCATCTTGATCCAAAAACCCAGCCGGTTTTCGTCAAGGCCCTCAATGTGTTCCGCATCATGGGAGATGGAACGGGCATGGTGAAGGCTCGGGGCGAGAGCTATGTCACAATTGCCTCGGCTATGCCTTTGGCCAAGCGGTCCTGGGTTCTGCTGCTGAATGCACCTGAGAGTGACTTTGCCAGCTTCACACATGCGGTGCAGAAACAGGCGGTTTACTTTTCCATCATCATCGTCGGGCTGGCTCTGGTGCTTGCGATGGGGCTGATCTATCAGGGGCGGCGGGTCGTGAAACTCCAGAAAGACCTGACGGCCGTAGCGGAGAAGAAGAAGGAGGATAATGTTGTCCTCCTCAGGATCACCAACACTGAAGGTCTTCTGAATTCCGGACGTGAGCAGCCATATTTCAGTGAAGCACTTGCGGAGCGGGCATCGGCCCGGCGGGCCAGCGTATGGCGTCTGCTTTCCGATGGTGACAGGCTTCTCTGCGAGGACATGTTTGATCGTGGCAGGGATGCTCATGGTTCAGGGATGGAGCTGACCCGGACAGGGCATCCCGGCCTGTTTGAGTGTCTGGACGGCGGTCATGTGATTGACCTACCCAACGCTGAGGAAGATCAGCGTTTTCAGAGCGTGCAGCGTGTTTTCATGCGGATGATCGGTTCCCGACATCTGTTTTTTCTGCCCGTGATGGAAGAACACCGTCCTGTTGGGGCCATCATGCTGGAGGACCCATATCAGCTGGGTGAGGCGGATCGGGTGATCATGCTGATTGCCTCCGTCTTGGCGGTCCGCTTCGGGTATGTGCAGGAAGAGGAAAGGAAGCAGGCCTCCCAGCAGCCGGGGCAGGTGCCTGTGCCGTCTGCGGTTCATCAGTCGAGGCCACAGATGCGGGTCGTGGAAGGTTTTCTGCTTCAGCCGGAAGAGCATGATGGGGACAGCAGGCCAGCCGCAGGTCTTTATCCAACTGTGCCCATCATGGTTCTGGAATTCTCTGAGTCCTATTCTTCCAATAAGGACACGGCTCAGGCCATGCTGGAGCTGGTGGCCGAGCTTGTGAGCAAGATTGAAGGCATTGCGAAGGAGCGGGGCCTGTTCTCGGCGCAGGTGGCAGGTAACCGGTTCATTTTTCTGGGAAGCTGCTCCCAGAATGTGGATGCGGAAGGGGCTGTTCATCTGGCAGAAGCGGCCATCGGGATTCGTGAGGCTTGTCTCATGATCATTTCCCAGATGAACACGCAGCTCATGTTCCGCATTGGCATTGATGTCGGACCGGTTCTCATTGCCTATTTTGGAGAGAACAACGACATCTTCAACCTGTGGGGTGAGGGCCTGACAATGGCCGAAGCTCTTGCTCACAATGCCCCTGACGGTGGACAGATACAGGTTTCCGAGCGGGCCTACCAGACATTGCAGGGAGCGTTCCTGTTCCGTCTGAGGGGTGAGTTCTTCCTGCCCAATAATGGCATTTCCAACAGCTATATTCTGGCGGGCAGGAGCGAGACCGCCGTGGCAGGGAACGCATGAATTTTTTCGAGCGTTTTGCCATCATCAACAGCGGGCTGGCCATACTGGGACGTTTTTCCCGGTCCCAGCCCCGCTTCTTTCTGATCATGATTGGAGCGGCCTGGGGAGTTCTGTTTGAAACATTACATCCCAGCGCATGGCGCAGGACGGTCATCATCGAATTCCGGCGGAACCTGCGTCAGCTCGTTGGTAGCGGTTTTTTCAGTGTCGTTGTCGTGGCCGTCATCACGGGGCTTGGTCTTGTCTCGCAGGCCGTTTACTGGCTGGGGTTCGCAGGCATGTCCCAGATGACGGGAAGCCTGATTTCCAGCGTCCTGCTGCGGGAAATTGCACCCATTCTTGTTGGTGTCATCCTGCTTGGGCGTTCTGGAATGTTGATGCTGACGGAAATGGGGAACCTGACCACAGGCGGACGGCTCAAGATACTGACAGGGATGGGAATCGATCCATTTCTGGTTTTTGTCGTGCCACGGACCATTGCGACGACGGTCAGCGGTTTTACGCTGGGGACCATCTTCAGCGTGATCGCTCTGGCCATGGGGTACGTCGCCTGCTGGATGAAAGGGATCGTGACCACGTCGATCTGGTCTTTCATCTTTGAGGTCGTCAACAGCATGGAGCCGGGGGATTATCTTGGCATTCCCCTGAAATTTCTTCTCAGCGGAGCGAGTGTCGGTCTGTGCTGCTGTCTTTCTGGCATGGACGTGACGGCGGACGACAATCTGACGACATTCATGCCGAGGGGATTCTCGCGGGGCATCATGTCCATTCTGGTCATCAACGTGCTGATCGACATCATTCTGGGGAGTTTCTGATGGCCGAGGATACATCCCTTCCAGAAAGTGATTATGGCTTTGTCCTGAAGCTGGATGATGCCGTTCCCGTTTCTGATTCTACGGGTTTGCCGCCGGTGAAATACAATCTGGCCATGGAGCCCGGCGAGTGTGTGTTCATAGAATGCCGCGATCAGTTCAGGATATCCCAGTTCACTGATTTCTGTGCCGGTCTTCTTCCGGTCAAGAAGGATGCCGTTACGGGAAAGGAGCAGGGAACCGTCAGATGCATGGGGCTGGACTGGTCTGAACTTGATGAGAGGCGGGCACAGGCCCTGCGTGGTCGGATCGGTCGCATAACGGAAGAGAGCGGCTGGATAGATCTCTATGAGATGCACCTGAACATCCTGTGGCCTAGTCTGCATCACAGTCGGGCCTCTTATGACAGGCTGGTGGAAGAGGCAGTTCATCTTTCCCAGTCCTTTGGCATGCCGGGGCTGCCGACACAGTTACCGGAGAAGCTGTCTCCTCTGGACAGGAAGCGTTCTGAATATGTACGGGCTTTCATGAACAGGCCTTCCTTGCTTTTGCTGGAAAATCCCGTCAGTCTCGGCGCACCGGTTGAGCTGTACAATGCGTTTCTGACAGAATTGACGGCAGCACGGGAGCGGGGCTGTGCGGTTCTGTGGATTGGGGCGGAACGTTCGGCATGGGCTGGTTATGCCAGGCCGGGCATGCAGCGTTTCCGGCTCGGTGGTAATGGTCTCGTAAAGTGAGAGATATGTGATGCGTCCCCTACGTTTACGTCGGAACTCCGGTCTGGCTGCTCCCCTGTTCAGAAGTTCCTTCATGGATGAGTGGGTAGGGCTGCTGGTTCTGCTGTCCTTTGTCATTCTGACGGCCGCACTGATAGAGGCAGGTTTCCTCAAGCAGTGGCTGACGCCAGCCGGACGTCTTCATTTTGTTCTGCCAGAGAGTGGCGTGGCAGGGCTGGCCGTCAATAACGACATTGAGGTCATGGGGGTCCGTGTAGGCGAAATCCGCAAACTTGACCTTAACGAGTCTGGACGCATGTATGCGGAAGGTACGATCGAGCCTCATTTTGAAAGGTATATCCGGAGCGACAGCGTTGCGACCATCAAACGTCGTCTTGTTGTCACGGGAGCCGGATATATTGAGATCAGTCGAGGGCAGGGTGCGCCACTGAACTGGGATTATGCAGTGCTGAACACCAGTGTAGAACCGAATCCCGCCGACATGATCGTCCAGACCCTGGTTGATCTGCGTGCCCGCCTTCTGCCGGCCATGGACAATGTGGAAGAGATCACCAGACAGGCCCGGGATATCATGGTCGATCTTCATGCCGGCAAGGGTACTGCGGGTGCCCTGCTGACAAAGGAAGAAACGGCCCAGCGGGTGAACACGATTCTGGCTTCCCTGAACCAGGCCATCCAGGACGTACAGCCTCTTGAGAAAAAGCTTCAGACTACGCTGAATGAGGCCAATGGCACAATACGCAACGTACATGGCATGACGGACAGCCTGAAGGGGGCGACCCCTGACATGAAACGGGCCATCCATAACGTAGCCGACGCTACCGAGCAGCTTCCTGCCGTTCTGGCGGAGGCTGAAGCGACAGCGGACAGTCTGCGCAAACTGAGCGATCAGTTGCGGAGCCTGTGGATACTTGGTGGAAGCGGCAATGGAGGCAAGCCGAGACCCAGTCGTAGGTTGCCCGCTCACGAGGTACGGCCATGAAATTCCGTCATCTCTTCATGTGTCTGTCACTTTGTGCAGGAGGGCTGGCCGGCTGTTTTGGGGGAGGTCATGCTGAATGGGAAGACCCCCGTTATGCAACGATGATGGAAGCAGCTGATAGCGTTTTCAGACTTGGTTATGTCAGGCAGGCCCAGCAGCAGTATCAGGCAGCCTTGGACAGGGCTTTTCTGATTGATGATCCTCGGGCCATTCATGATGCTGGATTCAATCTGGCGACCAGTGAGCTGAGGCTGAAAGACTACAGGAACAGTCTGACCACGTTGGATCGTGTCTCGGCAGCCCTGACGACACGAGGGTGGACAGGGGAGCAGCAGGCGGACCTCCATCTGGTGCGTGCTTCCGTCCTGTATGCTCAAAAATACTGGCAGGATGTGGAAAGCGAAGCTGTGCTTGCCAGAAACAGCACGGACGGAAGTGTACGCTCCAAGGCTTATGCCTTGACTGGGCTGGCAGCAGTTGAGCTGTCTGATCGGGCCACGCTGGAGGATGCCATCAATCATCTGAC
Source organism: Bombella mellum (assembly GCF_014048465.1). Taxonomy (GTDB): domain Bacteria; phylum Pseudomonadota; class Alphaproteobacteria; order Acetobacterales; family Acetobacteraceae; genus Bombella; species Bombella mellum. The sequence goes on along the minus strand of NZ_PDLY01000002.1, from coordinate 117,756 downwards.
GGCCAGTAAAAAACTCAGCAATCCGACTGATCTTCAGGAGCTTCTGGTTCGTCGGTCCATGATGGATCAGACCTGGTCTCAGGCCGTTGATGAAGCCAGAAAACTGGTCAGTAGCCGTGAAGAGGAAATGGACTATGAAGCAATGCGTCGGGCATTGCTTCTGGAGGCAAGGGCCTTGCAGGCTGCCGGTCAGCAGGGAGCGGCGGATGATGTGATGAGGCGGTTCACCGACAGCGAGAAAGCGCAGGCGGGTCAGTAACAATAAAAAAACGCTCCAGAAAAATTCTGGAGCGTTTTCCTTTTTCCGTGATGGCTGTTCCTGTCAGGCAGTGGCAGCCTTGTGCAGCATGGGGCTCATGCCCAGCATGGCCAGAAGTTCCGTATCCCTGTTCTGGGCCGGGTTGGGAGTCGTCAGCAGCTTCTCGCCCCAGAAGATGGAGTTTGCCCCTGCCAGGAAACAGAGCGCATGAGTGGACTCGGACATGTTCTCACGCCCGGCGGCCAGACGGACGTGACTGGCAGGCATCATGATGCGGGCTGTGGCAATGACCCGGGCGAAGGTGATGGGGTCCACGGCTTCTTCATCGGCCAATGGCGTTCCTTCAACCCGGACAAGAAGATTGATGGGAACACTTTCAGGATGGGTCGGCAGGTTGGCCAGAGTGGTCAGCAGGCCTGCACGGTCCTGAACATCTTCACCCATGCCGATGATGCCACCACAGCAGACCTTGATTCCGGCATCCCGCACGTTGGCCAAGGTATCCAGCCGTTCCTGATAGGTTCGTGTCGTGATGATCTTTCCGTAGAAATCTTCAGATGTATCGAGATTGTGATTATAATAATCCAACCCGGCTTCTTTCAGGCGGGCGGATTGGCTGGGAGTGAGCATCCCGATCGTCAGGCACGTCTCGAGACCAAGGGACTTGACTTCTTCTACCATCCGGCAGACGGCATCCAGATCACGGTCTTTGGGTGCCCGCCAGGCGGCTCCCATGCAGAAACGGCCAGCCCCGGCCTCCTTGGAGCGTTTCGCATCGGCGATGACACGTTCCAGAGGCATGAGTTTTTCGGCAGCCATGCGTTTGTCGTGGTGGGCACTCTGCGGGCAATAGGAGCAGTCCTCCGGGCAGCCACCACTTTTTATGGAAAGCAGGGTGGAAATCTGTACTTTTGTCGGGTCGAAAAATTGCCGGTGCGCCAGCTGGGCCTGAAAGATCAGTTCCGGAAATGGCAGCGCAAGAAGGGTTTCTGCTTCTTCGCGGGTCCAGTCGTGCCGGAGGGAGGCCGTCTGTGGCGAGGGGCAGGTATGTTCAGTCATCTAGCTTTTGTCTCCAGGGTTGGCCGCCTACACCTACCCAAAAGCCGTTCAGTATGCCATCTGAAAAGTATGGCAAATGCATGAAGTGTTAATGCCGTCACGAGAAAAGAGGGTTTCTCTATGAAACATTGGCAGATTGATCAGATGGACTGGAACGCTTTTGACGCCACAAAAGTGAATCCTGACATCCTCGCTCTGGTAAAGGCGGCATCCGTCGTGGAACGCAATGCACGGGATTACACCCTTTATCTTAAGAATGTGTTTCATGATGATTCAGGTTTTAGTGATGCGGCCCAGAACTGGGCAGAAGAAGAGGTCCAGCATGGGGATGCACTGGGCAAATGGGCCATGCTGGCAGACCCGAACTGGAACTATGCCGAATCTTTTGACCGTTATCGTGAGGCCTACAAGATCGACACTGAGGTGTCTGCCTCCATCAGGGGATCACGTACGGGGGAACTGATTGCCCGCTGTATGGTGGAGACGGGAACGTCTTCTTTCTATACGGCTCTGGCCGACGCCACGGAAGAGCCGGTGCTGAAAGCCGTCTGCAAGCAGATTGCTGCAGACGAGTATCGTCATTTTAAACTTTTCTATGACAATATGCACCGCTATCTGGAACGGGAGAAGCTCGGCCGGTGGTTCCGCCTACGTATCGCCCTCAGCCGTGTCATGGAGAGTGAGGATGATGAGCTGGCGACGGCTTTTTACATCACGAACAGTGAGCGGTTCAGTTCTTATGACCACAAGAACTGTATCGCAGCCTACATGGCCCGGGCTCTGTCATTCTATCGGCAGAGGCACCTTGACCGTGTCACTGCCATGATCCTGAAAACGTCAGGGCTGACTCCACATTCCAGAATGCAGCAGTGGTTGGCCAGAGGACTTCATGCCCTGATTTCCTGGAAACAGCGGTCCTTTGCCCGTCAGCTTGCCAGTCAGGCTGAGCCGGCCTGATTCATAATTTTCCAGCCGGGGTTGTGTCATGAAGATTCCATCGTTCCGTTCTGCTCTGAAACAGGGCAGCATACTTGTGGCTCTGGGGGCAGGGCTGGTTGCAGGGGGGATCCCTACAGGCCAGGCAGCGGCGAAACAGGCTGCCATCCAGCCTTACAGGAACGGTTGGGGATTCGACCAGGCGGGCATGGATCCGTCCACATCTCCGGGGCAGGATTTCTTCACCTATGCCAATGGCCGGTACATCAGGCAGCTGCATATTCCTGATGACATGAGCAGTTACGGCCCCTTTCATGTTCTTTTTGAACTGTCACAGGCAAGGCAGAAGACCCTGCTGGAAGAACTTCTTCCTTATGCCGAGGTTGGGGATGAGCGGAGCAAACTGGCCATATATTATGGCAGCTTCCTGGATCAGAAAGCTGTGGATGCTAGAGGGGGTACGCCTCTGGCTGCTGAGCTGGACCAGATAAGGAGGATGGAGGACAGGCCTTCTTTGGCCCGTCTGTTTGGTCTGGCGGCCGGTTCGCTGTTGTACAGTCCGTTTGCCCTCGATATTGAGCAGAACCAGCAGGATCCGGAGCATTACATGCTCATGCTGGACCAGGGGATGAGCATTGGGATCAGTGGTGGTCTCGGGCTCCCGGACATCAGCTATTATCTTGATCCTGCCCTAGGGTCCAAGAAGAATGCATACAGGGCTCATGTTGCCCGAGTGCTGGCCCTTCTGGGCTGGCCTGAGCCGGAGAACAATGCCTCGGCTGTCGTGGCTCTGGAAACGGCTCTGGCAAAGGTTGAGACACCACGTGACCAGACACGTGATCCCATCAAGCTGTTCAACCCCATGACGGTAAGACAGCTTGTTGCTCTTGCTCCCGACATTGACTGGGTAACCTATCTGAGAACCATGGGGGTTCCGGAAGCCGGCCTCATGGACCGTGTCATCGACGTGCGGGAGCCGAAGTCCATTGCAGACATGGCCAGGGTCCTTGCCCGGGCCGACAGGGTGACTGTCAGGGCTTGGCTGGCTTTTCATCTGGCAGACAATGCGGCTCCTTACCTATCCCATGATTTTTCGGATGAGTCCTTCAATTTCAACGGGCGTGTCCTGACAGGTGTGACGAAGCAGCCCGTCCGCTGGAAGCGGGCCATCCGGGTTACGAACGCCGCCATGGGCTGGGCCTTGGGACGTCTCTATGTACAGCGTTATTTCCCGCCGGAAGCCAAGGAGCGGATCACCGGCCTTGTCAATGAGCTGAAAACGGCTTTCCGCTGGCGGCTGGAACATAATGACTGGATGGATGACGCCACCCGGCGGGCCGCTCTGGTCAAGTTGGACCATTTTGCCATGCAGGTTGGTTACCCCAAAAAATGGTGGGATTATTCGGCACTGGTCATCAAGGCGGGTGACGTATACGGCAATGCGGTCCGCAGTACCGCCTTCAACTGGCGTCATCGTCTGGATCAGCTGGACCGTCCGGTGGATCGGGATGAGTGGGACATGACACCTCAGACGGTCAATGCTTACAATGATCCGGTGAAGAATGAGATCGTGTTCCCGGCGGCCATCCTTCAGCCTCCCTTCTTTGATCCCAAGGGAGACATGGCGGTCAATTATGGTGGCATCGGTGGGGTCATCGGACATGAGATGAGTCATGGTTTTGACGATCAGGGCCGTCACTATGATGAACATGGTCGCCTTCATGACTGGTGGAGCCACGAATCATCACTTGCTTTCGAGGCCAGAGCCAAGAAGCTTGGGGCACAGTATGATGCAGAGGAAGTGCTTCCCGGCCTGCATGTGAATGGCAACATGACCATGGGAGAAAACATCGCTGATCTCGGGGGGCTGAATCTGGCCCTTCAGGCCTATCATGACAGCCTGAAAGGGAAGCCGGACACGACGGTTCATGGCTGGACAGGCAACCAGCGCGTCTTCCTGGGGTGGGCACAGGTATGGCGTGAGAAGGACAGGCCTGATGCCCTGAAGCGTCAGGTCCTTTCCAATGAGCACGCTCCAGCCAGAAGCCGGGTGAACATGCCGGCTCATAATATTGATCTCTGGTACCAGGTTTTTGGCGTGAAAGCCGGGGACAAGCTGTATCTTGCACCAGAGCAGCGGGTCAAAATCTGGTAAGGAAGCTGGACAGGTCATCGTGTGAAGGCCTTCTCCTGCTGGAAAAGCGGGGGCAGGGCTTCACAAACCATCGGGTGGTGGCTATCCCCAGATCTGCTTTTTCATCATGCGAGGCTCTTTCATGTCGTATCTCACTGTTGGTCATCTCTACACGGCGTTGCATGCCGCCTGTGCCAGTGGCGTGGCCCGTGTCATCGAGGCGAATGGTGAGGACGTCGCCTATGCTGATCTGGGGAATGAAGAGCGTCTTCAGGCACTGGATGAGGGTGAGATCGACATTCTTGTCTCGGCCTGGTTCCCGCAGGATGAAGACATCCTGAAACATGGGCATGAGGTCATTGGCAGCCTGTATCATCCGGAACTCAACTTTTCGGCCCTGACAAGCGCAGGGAAGGGGCAGGGATGGACGGCAGGTGATTTCTCCTCTCTTGTGACGACGGCGGAGGCCAGACCTTTCGTGGAAAGAGTGCTGGAACGGCGTGCCGATCTCAAGGAGCTGCCTTTTGAAGTCGTTGCTACAGAGAATGTCCTGTCCCGCCTGAAGCAGGATGAAGAAGCAGGAAAATGTCCCCTTGTCGCCGTGTGGCAGCCGCACGCCGTTTTCCATACGGACATGCTGGACAGCCTGCCTGACGGTGATCTGCTCGATGGGCAGGTACAGACGGCCAGGCTGGTTCTGCGGAAAGGGTTTCGTGATGAGGTGGATGAGGATCTGATTGACGAGCTCTCCATCATGATGCTGAGCAACAAGGTCATGAGTGCTCTTGACCATGCCGTCAGTGTTGATGGCATGGGGCCGGAAGAGGCTGCTGAATCATGGCAGCGTGGGCGTCTGATCCCCCGCTGATATTTTTACTGTCGCTGCTGATAAACTGAAGATGGAAGGTGTCTGTATGACACGTCATGCGTTTGTATTTCCCGGCCAGGGAAGCCAGTCTGTCGGGATGGGGCTGGAGCTGTACAAGGCTTTTCCCGTGGCCCGTGCCGTGTTCGAGGAAGTGAATGAGGCCCTGAAGGTCAATCTGTCCCGCCTGATGTTTGAGGGTGACCCGGCTGAACTGACCGCAACGGAAAATACCCAGCCGGCCCTGTTTGCTGTCTCCATGGCTGTGGTGCGGACGCTGGAACAGGAAGGAGGATTTGCCTTGGAGGAGAAGGCTGCCCTTCTGGCAGGGCATTCTCTCGGAGAGTATGCAGCCCTTACGGCAGCAGGTGTCATGGGGATTTCTGAAGGGGCCCGTTTGCTCCGTCTGCGTGGGCAGGCCATGCAGCGGGCCGTCCCGGCAGGGCAGGGCGGCATGGCGGCCATTCTTGGTGTGGAACCAGAACTCGCCCGGGAAATCTGTGAGGAATGTGCCCAGGGTGAGGTGCTGGAAATTGCCAATGACAATGGTGGTGGTCAGATTGTCATCTCCGGTCACCTCGGTGCCGTGGAGCGTGCCATGACTGCCGCCAAGGACAGGGGCATTCGCCGTGTCGTGAAACTTCCCGTGTCGGCACCTTTCCATTCGTCATTGATGGCTCCGGCTGCGGAGGAAATGAAGACGGCTCTTCAGGAAGCAGAACTTCATGCCGCTGCCATTCCTGTCATTGCCAACGTTACGGCAGAGGAAGTCTCCCGTCCTGATGATGTCCGGAACCTGCTGGGCAGGCAGATCACCGGGCAGGTCCGCTGGCGTGAGACCGTGCTGGCCATGCCGGAAAAGGGAATCACCTGCCAGCATGAGCTGGGGGCCGGAAAAGTTCTGACAGGTCTGGCACGTCGTATCGTGCCGGATATGTCTGCTGATCATGCTGGTACGCCAGCAGAAATCGAAACAATGCTGAAAAGCCTGTAAGGGGTAAATCTGATGTTCTCTCTTTCTGGTAAACTGGCCCTCGTGACAGGGGCCTCTGGTGGTATCGGTGCAGCCATTGCCCGTCAGCTTCACGAGCGTGGAGCGACGGTGGCCCTGAGCGGTACCCGGGAGGGTGCCCTTCAGGAAGTGGCCAGTTCTCTGGGTGGTGAGCGGGTACATGTCGTCCCGGCAAATCTGTCCGATGATGCACAGGCAGACGGGCTGATTGCCCGTGTTGAGGAGGAGGCGGGTCAGCCGCTGGACATTCTCGTCAACAATGCCGGGTTGACGCGGGATACGCTGGCCGTACGCATGAAGGATGAGGACTGGTCACAGGTTCTCAAGGTTGATCTGGAAAGCCCCTTCCGTCTGGCCCGTGCGGCCCTGAAGGGAATGCAGCGTCGCCGGAGTGGCCGTATCATTTCCATTGCGTCCATCGTGGGGACGACCGGCAATCCGGGGCAGGCCAATTACTCTGCGGCAAAGGCTGGTCTCGTGGGAATGAGCAAGTCTCTTGCGCAGGAAGCCGGGCGTCGTGGCGTGACGGTGAACGTGGTTGCCCCGGGCTTCGTGGAAACAGCCATGACGGATGTCCTGCCGGAATCCGTACGGGAGAAGCTTCTGGGGAGCATTCCTCTGGGCCGCATGGGTCGCCCGGAAGACGTGGCTGCCGCCGTGGTATATCTGGCTTCGGATGAAGCCGCATGGGTGACGGGAACGACGCTTCATGTTAACGGTGGGATGGCCATGGTCTGAAAAATTTGGCGTTTGCAGGAAAACATGCTAAGCGCGGCCTGCTTGGCCTGACCAAAGATCAGAGTATGGCTTCGTTGCCGGGCATTTCCATGTCTTGAAGCTGACAAGCAGGCAGGTTTTTTCTTAGGTACACCCGGTAGGGTAGCAAGGATTTAAGGCAGATGAGTAACGAAATCGCTGACAAGGTGAAGAAAATCGTTGTCGAGCATTTGGGTGTCGAGGAAGATCAGGTGAAGCCTGATGCTTCCTTCATTGATGATCTGGGTGCAGACAGCCTGGATACCGTTGAGCTGGTCATGGCTTTCGAGGAAGCATTCTCCGTTGAGATTCCGGAAGATGCAGCCGAGAAGATTGCTACCGTGAATGATGCCATCGAGTACATCACCAAGCAGAAGGCCGCCTGATTCCTGCTTACTGGAATCGGATGGTAGGGGGCGGTCTGGTCAAACCGGACCGTTCCCGTCATAAAGAAGAGCGAAGCGGACTCCCCGTTTCGCTTTATGCGTATTTAGGAATGATGAGGTAAGGCGGCGATGAGCGGCTCTGGAACGAACAGAAAACGTGTGGTCGTTACGGGAATAGGCGTAGTAAGCCCGTTGGCTGTTGGTGCAGAACTGACATGGAAACGCCTTATTGAATCTCGATCCGGTATTGGCCCGATCACACATTTTGATGCTTCTGGCCTGCCGGCCCAGATTGCAGGTGAGGTGCCGGAAGGTCCGACCGCGGAAGGTGGCCTGACTCTGTCTGACTGGGTTCCGGTCAAGGAACAGAAGAAGATGGACCGCTTCATCCATCTGGGGCTTGCGGCTGGTATCCAGGCGGTGGAAGATTCGGGCTGGAAGCCCGAGACTGAAGAAGACCGCTGCGCCACCGGCGTGCTGATGGGGTCTGGTATCGGTGGGCTGAAAACGATTTACGACAATTCTGTTGCGGTCTCCACGGGGAAGGCCCGGCGTCTGTCCCCCTTCTTCATCCCGTCCTCTCTGATCAACCTTACGGCTGGCCATCTTTCCATCCGGTATGGCTTCAAGGGGCCGAATCATGCAGTCGTGACGGCCTGTGCCTCCGGTACTCATGCCATCGGTGATGCCTCCCGTCTGATCCAGCACGGTGACGCCAAGGTCATGATCGCCGGTGGTGCAGAGGCGGCCATCTGTGAGCTGGGTATTGCCGGATTCTGCTCCGCCCGTGCCCTTTCAACAGGTTTTAATGACAATCCGACAGCGGCTTCCCGTCCATGGGACAAGGAGCGTGATGGCTTTGTCATGGGCGAGGGGGCTGGCGTGCTGGTGCTGGAAGAGTACGAACATGCCAAACGTCGTGGGGCCAAGATTTACGGAGAGATCGGCGGGTATGGCCTGTCGGGTGATGCCTATCACATCACGGCACCCGCCGAGAATCATGAAGGTGCCTATCGGGCCATGCAGGCAGCCCTGAAGGATGCCCGGGTCACTCCGGATGCAATCGGGTATGTCAATGCTCATGGTACGTCCACCATGGCGGATGATCTGGAACTGGGAGCTGTGGAAAGGCTGTTCGGGGAGGCTGTGGCCAAGACGAGCATGTCATCCACCAAGTCGGCCATTGGTCATCTCTTGGGAGCAGCTGGTGCTGTGGAGGCCATTTTCTGCCTTCAGGCCATGCGGGATGGAATCCTTCCGCCAACCCTCAATCTTGACAATCCCGCCAGTGAGAGTGTCATTGATCGTATTCCTCACAAGGCGAAGGAAAAGCAGGTTGATGTGGCTCTTTCCAACAGCTTCGGCTTCGGCGGAACCAATGCCAGCCTGATCCTGAAGAAATTCAAGGACTGACCTGAATATCTGATGCAGTTTTTTGTCGGTTTAAGGATTTTGACATGACACAGGAATCTGCATCAGAGGGCCGACAGGATGGGTCTTCTCCTCCGGTCCAGGAGGGGAAAGAAAATCGGGGGAAACGGCGTTTCCGCCTTGTGACGAAAGGACGGGTTTTTGCCCTTCTGATTGTTGCCGCAGGTGGAATGTTGTTTGCGGGCTATGGTCATTATACGGACCCAGGGCCTTTGCAGACGGAACGTGTGGTTGTCATTCCTCGTGGCGGTGCGGATCGTGTCATCACTGTCCTGCAGGACAATGGCGTTCTTGCCCGAGGCGTCGTCTCTTCTTTCTTCTTTAAGGCGGCCATGTTGGCGACCCATTCACAGGGAAGCATTCATGCTGCCGAACTCAAATTTCCTGAACGGGTATCCATGGCTCATAGCCTGGATATTCTGCGGCATGGTCGTCCCGTTACCCACAGTCTGACCATTGCGGAAGGGCTGACAGCCCGACGTATCAGGACGTTGTTGACGCAGGCCCCAGCCTTGCAGGGAGAGACTCCCCCCATCCCCGAAGGATCTGTTGCGCCTCAGACATTTTTCTATGTCTGGGGGATGGAGAGGAGTGCTCTTCTCCAGCATATGACAGGTCTGATGAAAGATACCGTGCAGGATGTCTGGGCACGGCGGGACCAGTCTGCTCTTGAAGGGGTTGTCACGACGCCGGAGCAGCTTCTTGTTCTTGCCTCCCTGATTGAGCGGGAAACATCTCTGCCAGAAGAACGACCTCAGGTCGCCCGGGTTTTCCTGAACCGTCTGAAACAGAGGATGAAGTTGCAGACTGATCCGACGGTCATTTATGCCCTTAGTGACGGAGAAGGAGTCCTGTCACGTTCCCTGACGCATGAAGATCTTCAGTTTGACAGTCCATACAACAGTTACCAGCATTCAGGTTTACCTCCTGGGCCAATATGTTCTCCTGGGCGTGACTCACTGGAGGCAGCGGCTCACCCGGCGGAAGGAGATGCGCTGTATTTTGTTGCGACAGGTCATGGGGGACACAGGTTCGCCCATACATTGTCTGAACAGACGGAGAATATTCGTGCCTATCGTCGGGCCAAGGCGACGGGAGCACAGTAGGTTTAGCCTGTTTCAGGTAAAAAAAGAGGCCGCTCTCTTTTGGAGAGCGGCCTCTTTTGCATCGTCAGGTTATCCTGAACCAGAAGAACTTTCCCTTATTGGTTATTGAAAACCTTCATCACAACGCGACGAAGCGGATCAGCAGCCTTGTTGTTGACCTGCATACGGACAACGATGTCTTCGGGACCAACGATCTGCTTATAGTAGCTGCGGTTTGCCGTACTGTCGGCCTTCAGCTTGCTGCTTCCAAGGGAGACACCGGCGAAGACGCCATTGCTCTTCTGCATGGCATAAACTTCTTTGGGGGTGTTCTGTGCACTGGTTCCGCTGCCGAACGCTGCATCAGCCTTGGCGTCGAAGGAGTATTCGTGGTCCATCAGGTTCAGCAGGGCTTTCTGAGAGGTCACGAAGAGGAACAGCTGGCTGTGCTGATACCCAGCCTGAAGGCCGAAGGAGCCGGAGCTGAGGCGATAGAAAGCCGGGTTTGACCAGGAATTGCTGGCCCCGCGAGCCAGCAGGAGGCACTGGCCACCGCTACCACCAAAAATCAGGGACATTTTCGTGACATCCGGGCAGACCACCACGGCCTTCGTCTCAGCAAGAATGCGGGCCGTTTCCGGTTTTACCTGGGAGTCCACAAAAGCGGACTGCACGGCAAAGGTTGCCTGATTGATCAGAGACTGCTCCTTGGAGATTTTGGAGGCCTCGGCAGCGTAAGCATTCACGGCCAGCAGACCGGCAGCAACCGCCAGTGTCCGGGAGACAACGGAGAAAGATTTGAACATGGAGAAACTCCTGTGGGTAATAACGGTTGACGTAACTGTTATAAACTTAATCAAACGGAACGCCTAGTGTATCCGACAGGGTGCTGGCGATTGTCGGCGCACTGGCAAGTATGGTCGTACGCTGCGTCAGGCCACCCATTTTCAGAAATGGCGACACGCATGCTCCAGCCTCTTCCAGAAGAACCAGAGCAGCTGCTACATCCCACAGGAAGATGACAAATTCGTGATACCCGTCCGAGCGTCCACAGGCGACGTCAGCCAATGCCAGTGCGCCAGAGCCGAGGGAACGAGGCATGGCTCCCTTGTTCAGAAGGGCCTGCATTTTTTCTGGGTACCATCCTTCCGGTACGTAAGGAGACCAGCCCACTTCCACCATGGCTTCCTTCAGGCTGGAGGTTGTGGACGCCTTGATGGGGCTGTCATTCAGAAAGGCCCCTTTGCCCTTTCGTGCGATGAAAGTTTCCTGAAGGGCAGGGGCCTCGATGATGCCGGCAACCGGGACGTCCTGATACATGAGACCAAGAGAGATGCACCATCTGTTCCGGCCTCTTGCGTAGTTTGATGTGCCGTCGATTGGGTCGATGATCCAACGGAACAGGCCGGAGGAGGCCCCTCCATGTTCTTCCCCCAGAAAGGCATCTTCGGGAAACAGTGCAGCCAGATGGGTCGTGACGAACGTTTCAACGGCTCTGTCAGCTTCTGTCACATAGTCCTGATGACCCTTGAGGTCCGCAACAGGTTTGCCCGGCGCAGGCTGCATGGCTTGTGCAAGAGATGCAGCTTTCCTGATGATGCTGTGGGCAGCATGGAAGCGAAGGTCAATGGCTGTTTCAAGATCGAATATGTCAGTCATTCAGATATCCCTGTTCTGGAAGCCGTCTGGGCGTGTATCCATTGCAAAATAAAGGAAGATTACAGAAATGTCAGCAGAGCATGAAGCCCTTTTACTGGTGAAGGGACGGATGTATGATGAGGGACAATTATGAATATGTCTCTACGGGATGGCAGATTATGAAGCTGTTTAAGACGGATTACTGGCGGTCAGCCATTCTCCACGCTCCTTTCGAGCAGATCATCAGGCAGAACAGTCTGGATGATATTGATGTCACGTTTCTTCCTGCCTGCGGCAAGGAGGGCTTTCTGGCCGATCCATTCGGCATATGGCAGGATGACTGCCTGTATGTTTTTGCTGAATTTTATGATTACAATCAGGGGAAGGGCATCATAGAAGTGCTGATCTATGACAGGCACTTCACCCTTCAGGAACGTCGTCCTGTTCTGAGTGAGAACTGGCATCTGTCGTATCCACAGATTTTTCGGTACGAGGGGGCGGTCTACATGCTTCCTGAGGCGTACAAATCGGGGCGTCTAACGCTCTACAAAGCCACGTCTTTTCCCTATGAATGGGAGAAGGTACCCACGTTCGACTTTCCCATTGGCGCAATCGATGCCACGCCACTTCATCATGCTGGCCGCTGGTGGCTTTTCTGGACACCGCCGACTCCCAAACCGGCTAGGCAGAGTACGCTGCATATCGCTCTGGCAGAGGAGCTGACAGGGCCGTGGTGCGACATGGGCCGTTTCCTTATCGACCGGAGCGGAGCCCGTCCAGGAGGAACACCCTTCATAGAAGGGGATGACGTTGTTCTTCCCGTACAGGATTGTTCCGAGACCTATGGGGGAGGGTTGCGCCTGCTGCGCATCAACGGGTTCAGCAAAGGCAGGCCGTCCATCAGTGGTGGGGATGCCATTCCGTTACACGTTCCAGAAATGAAGGATTACCCGGACGGCATACATACGCTTTCAGCGGCAGGTGATGTGACGCTGGCAGATTTCAAGAAAATCAGACGTGGTCTGGGTTCTGCGCTCATCAATATCAGGACAAAATTTCTGAAATAAAGAAGTGGCGTCCTGCCCGACCAGAACTGTCGGGCAGGACGTTTTCTACTCTTGAAAGAGCAGCTGTTCGACGAGAGCGGCGTCGGCGGGTTTGTCAACATCAACAGCAGCTCGGCCGTCGGAGAGAGGGACAAGACGGACACGTGCACCGGTCAGGGCCTGAATGCGCTGTTCCAGCAGGTCGGAACTGAATGTTCGGGTGAGTACCCGCAGGATGGTGGACAATCCCAAGATCATGGCCATCCGTAGTGGCTGTTTTCTGTATTTCTGGAGCCGCTGCCAGAGAGCAACGACGGCCCCGGATCGGGGCGTGGCCATCCAGAACAAGTTGCATCCCGAAAAATGGATATCAGATAAACGGATATAGGTGCGCTGTGTCTGAGGAACATCCCGTTGGATGGTCTCTTTCAGGGCAATGCCAGCTGTCAGATCCGCTCTGGTTTTTTGGCTGTTCCGAATGAATTCCGTTACCCATGCAGGGCAAAGCAGGGCATGGTCTGCCGTCGTGACAAGACAGGGCATTCCGATCGTTTCAAGAGCCTGGGCCACGCTTTCGCTGGGAGATGGAGCCGCCTTCAGAAGGGTGGCCCGATTTCTTAAATGTCCAAGCAGATCCGGCTGCTCGATGCTGATCCATATCTTCCCGATTTCAGGAACCTGCTCCAGAGTCCGAAGGACACGTTCAATCATGGGAACGCCCTGGATGGGGAGAAGAGCCTTATGGGATACGTTTCCCAGACGGGCAAGCGGGTCACGTTCTCCATCACGTGACCCGGCCAGTATCAGTACGGGGGTACTCATGCGCTCTTTGAAAGCTCTTCACTTTTCGGTGCACGGGCAGGATCGGGCCGGTCACGGGGAGGGGCTCCCGTCCGGCGCATGACCCATGGATAACGCTCCGCTTCTTCAACCGTGTACCCCAGATTGAACACATACGGGCTACGGGGGCGTTCCTTGGCGGCCCGATAGAAAGTTCCCATCAGCCTATCCGGCAGATAGTTGGTGATTCCATAATTGCCATCTTCATCATGAAAATGATGAAGGACATGAAGCTGCTTGATGTAGACCACCCACTGCCACTGGGGCTTGTAGGCCAGATGCTGGATGCAGTGGAAGAATTCGTAAATGCAGGTCATGACCAGAGCCGTGGAAAGGGCAGAAAATGCTCCACCCCAGCCGCCAATCAGCCAGCCGATGGGCATGGTGATGACCATCATGGTTGGAACCGTATTCAGGGGAGAACCGAACAGCACTTCCAGCAGATGGGGGTCCTGATGATGATCGAAATGGATACGCTTCCACATGGAAGCCGTGATGGGGTTACGGTAGAACCAGCGGCCGTGCAGGATATAACGGTGGATGATGTACCAGGCTGTAGGATAGACGGCAACGATGACCGGGATGGGAATGATCAGACCCCACCAGCTGTGACGCAGATGCAGGCTGAGTATGGCCGTGCCTATGATGAGGGCAAAATAGAGCAGAATGGTTGGATAGGTCAGATAGGCCGCCCATAACTGCGAAAGATTCATCTTCCCCAGGTCGTAACTCCTGCCCTTCTGCATGAGAGTCGTTCCCTGGAAGAACTGTTTCAACGTACTCATTTTTCCTCCATTCGCAGTATCCAGGCCAGACCAGCCAGCGCTGCCACGATCTGGCCTGAACTTATAGCGATTAATATGGGAAGGGAACCTGAATTTCCCAGTGCGGAGATCATACCCTGAAGAATGACCACTCCCAGTCCTGCCGCCATGACGTAGACAGGCAGCGGGTTCCGCAGCCCTGCACGGGGGGGGATGTAGGTGATGGGCAGGGTGATGAGAAGCATGACAGCCATCTGTATAGGCAGAAGCAGGGTGGCATACAGGGCCATCAGATAATTTGATCTGGGCAGGTTGGATGGAGCCTCCCGGGAAAATATCTTCCTGAATTGATGGGGCGTGTAATAGACGCCCTGCAATGTCATGTTGATGATCTGCTGTGGGGTGGCTCTTAGGTCAGGAAGGACAGGAAGGTCACTGACTTTGGCCTGGGTCTGTTCTTTTGAAAGAGTCAGCTGTTTGGCGCTTCCCTGAGGTGCCCAGTGTCCATTTTCATAGACCAGTTTTTCATAATACTGGCAGCCGATGAGAATCCCATCCTGTGCTCGCCGACTGTAGAAAACGACCTTTGACAGACTGTTTCCCCCATGACTGACCGTCTCGACATGGATGATGTCCGGTCCAAGATGAAACCAGAGACTGTGAAGGTCATCCGTTGCATTGGCCTGTGTGGCACCCTCGTTCCACCAGCGGTTGAGTTCCTGCTCGCAGGAAGGGATGACCCAGAACTGGACGGCCATACAGGTAAAGCCCAGAAAAATGGGGCCCGGCAGGAGATAGCGGAACATGTTGATGGTTGAGAGCCCCGCCGCTTTCAGGACCGCAATTTCGCTGGAAAGTGCCATCTGAAGCAGGGTGAACAGGCCACCGATCATGACCGAAAGTGGCATGATTTCAACGATCAGCGTGGGCAGATGAAGACCGATATATTTGAAAAGTCCACTCATCCCAAGATGGCGGTCCAGAATGGTGGAAGCATCATCAAGAAGGGCCAGAATTTCAAGGAGAGCTGTCAGGACGCCGCAGCATATGAAAATCTTGGCGAGAAGTGGCTTGAGGAAAACCTTGAGCAGCGTGGGATGGGAAAGGGGAAGCCTCATGATTTAAGCCTCCTGCGCCGTGTGCCTGTGTCCATGACGCCAGGAGACCTGGGAGCGGGCAAGCAGGGCGATTGTGCAGCCAACACAGAAGATGATTTCTGGCGCCCAGAGCGTCAGCCAGACGGAGGCCTTCCCATTGGTGGCCATGCTGTGACCGAAAAGCAGTATCTCGTTGAAACCGACGAGGATGATGGCCAGCATGATCTGTCCGATCACGGATTTCCGTCTTTTGCGTCCCACTGCGAAGGCAATGGTCAGCAGCGGGATGAACATGATGCTGATGGCTCTGGTCAGCCGGAAGTCCAGCTCGGATCGCAGCACGATGTAGGAAATGCGGGGTGAGCCATGATGAAGGGCCTGAAGGAGTTCAGGAGTGGTCATTTCCCGTTCGTCATCACCGCGGGAGCGGAAGGCCTGACGGCTTCTGGTCCGTTCTATGATCCGGGCGATGTGTTCAAAGTGGGTGATGGTGACATGGTTGTCATCGGGCAGGTCAGGTGTGTTGACGTGCACGATTACACCGTCCCAGAGGTCAAGCTGGGTGGCCTGATCACGTTCTGACAGGGTCAGAAGCCCCCGGGGAGCCGTGATCAGTTCGGCCTTGCCATTGTTTTTCAGGTTGCGGATGAAGATGTTTTTCAGGCGGGAGCCTCCCTGATCGACATGGTCAGCCGTCAGCATCGTGGTGGATGATGTGGAAGCGAACATGTCGGACTGGAGATGAGGTGCCCAGCCCGTATGTCTGGCAAAGTAGAAACCTTCCCGGTAATCATAGCGGGCGATCGGCTGGATGTAACCGTACAGAAATACACTGAGCACGGCCAGAATGGCCCCGACCTTGATGTAAGGCTGACTGATCCGCAGAAGGGAAATATGGCCAGCGCACAGGACGTCAATCTCGTTATGATCACTCATGCGATTGACGGTCATGAATATGGCGATGCAGAGAGCTGCCGGCAGGGCCAGCCCCATGTAATGGGGTAAAAGATCACTGAGGAGCGACAGCAGCGTCGCAATGGAGCTGCCACTGCTGGCCAGATGATTGAACAGCGTCAGCAGCCGTTCCAGAAGGAGGGCAACCAGCATGGTCCCCAGTGCGATAGCAAAGGGGGGGACGAGCTGACGGAGCAGATATCGGTCCAGTGTTGGCAGGTTGCTCTTTATCAGCATGCAGTCTGTCCTACCGGAGTATTGGAGAGCCATGTCAGGTGTGACAGCGTCTCTCCCTCATGATCCTTGCGCATCAGTTCGATCTGCCAGCCAGTATCCTGCGGCGTGAAGGTAAGATGGTTCCAGGAGGCCCTGCGCTCGGGAGACGTGCTGTTCATGGCAGCGGCACTGATCCCGAGAAGAGGAATGCTGGTTCCTTCCACTGTTGTTACCGTGGCGTCATGGGAATGACCGTGAAGTACAAGTTCCGCTCCATGAGTGCTCAGCACTCTGGAAAAGGCTGGCGTGTTGATGAGGGATTTCCTGTAGGGGAGCAGCCCTTTACGGGGAGGGTGATGGAGCATGATCACCCGGCAGTATCGCTCTTCACCCAATTCTGCAAGCAGTCTTGCCAGTTTCGTGAGCTGTTTCCTGTCAATGCGGCCATAGGCCGTGAAGGGAGGGGTAGGCAGGGCAGAGTTCAGGCCGATGACGGCGACCTTCCCGAAATATCGAACGAAGGGAAATTCTTTTCCCGACCAAGGTTCCCACAGGGCAAGGCTACGGTCATGAGCGATGGGGGCCATCAGATCATGATTTCCAGGGATGACCACGGGGGAGAGTGGAAGTGATTTCAGCCAGATGGCAGCCTGCTTATACTCTTCGCTCGTGCCAAAATTGGTGATGTCGCCACTGATCAGGAGGGCCGACAGTTCTTTGTGGGTGGCAATATTGTCCAAGAGCTGTGCGGTGACTGATGGGCGCAGAACATGACGGCGTCTGCTGATCCAGAGAATACGGCTGAGTAAACGTTTGTTCAGAAAAGAAGGCCACGCAATATGGGGTGGTGGAAGATGCGGGTCTGACATGTGTGCCAGACAGATGGAGAGGTCGCGCCGATTGGAACAGGTGGCGGACGGGTCGGAAAACATTATGGCACCATGTTCATGATGGGGATGATTTTTCAGGGGAACTCCCTGCTGGCTCCCTTAGCATAGCCATGTTAAAGGAATTCGACCAGCGTATGAAATGGTCTGGTTTTTATGTTTCTGGGCGGATTTGTGGTGGATAGATGCAGAGATTAGAGAAGATTATACAGCCAGCCCTGATACATAATCCGAATAGCCGCAAAAATGCACAGGATCACGGTCAGTTCGTGAGGATGGCACGACGCAAGATGGGGGATTTCTGTGTTTCTGCTCTGAATGACAGTCATCTGCCGGCCCATCTGACAGACCTGAAAAACAAGGGGGTCGATCTGATTGCCATCAGTGGGGGGGACGGCACCGTCAGTGCCTGCCTGACCACGATTGCCAACATTTATCATGATGTTCCGCTGCCTGCCGTAGCTATTCTTCCATCTGGCAATACGAACCTCATCGCTGGCGATGTAGGGTTCGGTCTTCATGGTGCGGAGGCCATAGACCGTCTTTTGAGGCCGGAAGGACTGAGAAGCTGCATCCGTACCCCGATCAGACTTTCCTGGCCAGAGGATGAGCGGCCATCAGTACTGGGCATGTTCGGGGGGTGTACCGGGTACGCTCGGGCTGTGCGGATAGCTCACTCTCCCAGTGTTCTGAAATTTGCACCTCATGATCTCGCAGTTTTTTTCACCCTGTTCAGCAGTATGGCCAGCCTTCTTTTCAGGCGGAGCCGTGAGTCATGGATGCGTGGTGATGAGCTGTTGTGGTCAGCAAAGAATGGAGCGGTTACAGGTACGGAAGCGGACGATCGCAGCTTTCTGTTCATGGCAACGGCACTGGAAAAGTTGTCACATGGTATCTGGCCATTCTGGAATGCGACCTCCGATGTAAATGATGGTTTTCGTTTTCTGAACGTGAAGGCTTTCCCCAAAAATCTGCTCGGAGCCTGTTTCAATCTTCTAAGAGGACAGGCACCAGACTGGCTTCGCTCTCATGAGGACTATGTCAGTGCAGTGGCTAAAGAGATGCTTTTGAAAACGGATAGTAATTTTGTACTGGACGGGGAAGTGTTTCCAGCCTCGGTTGGAGGCCACATAAAGCTGGAAGAGGGACCGGCTTTTCGGTTTGTTTATGTCTGACGCTCTGGAGAAAATGCTCGCTGGTGAGCTGACGACGATCGTTCCTAGTCAGGTTGGGCAGTTTGCGGAGTTCATTGTCAGCAGGCTGAAACAACGTCCGTTAGGTGTTCTGTTTTACGGTTCTGTCCTCCGTAAGGTCGATCCTGAAGGTATATTGGATTTTTACGTCATCACTGACCGGCCTGCCAGTTTAAATGGGAATCATTTGGCGAGCTGGGCCAATCAGCTTCTTCCACCGAATGTTTATTACATGGAACATGAAGTGGGTGGACGGGTCATGCGGGCCAAGGTGGCCTTTCTGTCCAGCCGACAGTTCAGGAAGCGTAGCACGATTTTTTCCGTGGATACGACCATCTGGGCTCGGTTCTGTCAGCCTGTGCGGCTGGTCTGGGTGCGTGATTCTGTAAGTGCTGATCAGATATTGCAGAGTGTGAGACAGTGTGTAGTCACTGCTTCCTGTTGGGCTGCCCTTCTGGGGCCTGAGAAGGGCAGGGCTGCCGATTACTGGCATCATCTTTTTGCCTGTACATATGAGGTTGAACTGCGTGTCGAGAAAAAGGGACGCAGTTACAATCTGTTACAGGGGAAGGAGGATCGCTATGCAGTCATGTTGAAAGAAGCGTGGCTTCAGGCTTCCCTTTGGTATCGGAAAGAGGGTGATCTGCTTCATCCCGAGTTGACGGCTACAGCCAAAAGTAAGGCTAGGAAGAACTGGCAGACAATAAAGAGCTGTGGGAAGCCTCTGAATGTCATCAGGCTGATCAAAGCTGCCTTTACGTTCAGGGATGGGGTATCTTATCTTCTTTGGAAGATAAGGCGGCACACAGGGAAAGAAATCCAAGTGTCTGCGTTTGAGAGGAAACATCCCATTCTGACGTTACCACTCTTTCTCTGGCGTGCCCGCCATGTCCGTGACAGCAGACAGTAAATTTTAAAGGTGGTGTTCCTTTCTGCCTGTAATGTTTTCAGACGCAGAAAGGAACATTCAGAACTGGTCGGCGATATCAGACCAGTTTCAGTTCCTTGGCAATGGAACCAAAGGTATCTACTGCTCGATCAATTTCAGCGGCAGAGTGAGCTGCCATGACTGAGCAGCGTAGCAGGGGTCTGTTGTCCGGAGTGGCCGGGGGGAGGGAGAGATTGACATACACCCCAGCATCAAGAAGGGCATTCCAGAAGGCGATAGCCTGTGGAATATCTTCTAGTGTCACGGCAATGACCGGTGAGATAAAATTGCTGGTGTTCAGGCCAACGGCCTTGAAGCCCTGATGCAGACGGGCCGCATTGTCCTGAAGTTTCTGACGCAGCTCTGGTCTGTTGCTAATTTCCTCAAGAGCAGCCAACGTGGCGGCGATGATCTCGGGAGGAAGAGAGGCCGTGAACATGTACGGACGTGAGCAGAGGCGCATCAGATCGATTTCATCGTGATCTGTGACGCAGTAACCCCCGACCGTTCCCAATGACTTGGAGAATGTGCCAACGATGAAGTCGATATCTTTCTCACACCCCTGCATCTCAGCGACGCCACGGCCATGATCACCGAGAACGCCAAAGGAATGTGCCTCATCGACCATCAGAGGAACATTGTGGCGTTTTTTAACGTCCACGAATTCATTTAGAGGGGCAATATTCCCTGTCATGGAATAGATGCCCTCGGCAATGATGAGGCGTGCTCCAGTGGTTTTGTCTGTCCGTGCGATACGTTTCTCAAGGTCGGCCGGGTCATTGTGACGGAACCGGATCACCTGCGCGCCGGAAAGGCGGGCACCATCGTAAATGGATGCATGGCTGTCCGCATCAAGGAAGAGAATATCGTCCTTGTTGACCAGAGCCGAAATCGTGCCGAGATTGGCCTGATAACCCGTGGAGAAAACCATGGCATGTTTTTTCTGAAAAACATCTGCCAGAGCCTTCTCCAGTTTCTGGTGAAGACCGAACGTACCATTTGCAATACGGGAGCCCGTGGTGCCCACACCCATGGTTTCGGCGGTATGAATGGCAGCATCTCGGGCCAAACCGGACTGGCTGAGACCAAGGTAGTTGTTGGTGCCGAATAGCAGTGTCTCACGCCCTTCGATAATTCCTACGGTAGCGGAAAGAGGGCGTTCGATGACAACTCCAAAAGGATTCCTCGGGCTGGCAGCCATGAGGGACTCATAGTTTCCCTTCAGGGTAGAATACTTGTCAAAAAGTCCAGCACTCATGCCTGTTCTGCCTTGATAGCATGCAGGCAGGCGGCCAAGTCATTGATCGTGCGAATGTCGGCAAGTTTATCGAGCGGGACGGAGACATCAAGAGTGTCTTCAATCTCCATCACGAAGTTCATGACGGCCAAGCTGTCAAAAGCCAGATCTTCAACGATGCGGCTGTCTCCAGAGATGTCACGTGGCACTTTGGGGTTCTCCAGAAGTTTCTGGAGAATGAGATGAGAGATATCGGCAACACTGTCTGTCATGTCTTGTCCCTTTGTGACCAAGCGAAGAAGGAAGAATTATATAATCTTCCCAAGCCGGGAGATAGCCTTTTCGGTGTTCAGGCGAATTCCTTGTTGAGATACATGGCCTTGGCCTTGGCCCGTGTCAGCTTTCCGGAGGAAGTCTGCGGCAGGGAGCGTGGTGGAACCAGTACGACATCCACATCAATACCGTGAAGGCGCCGGAAAAGGGCTACCAGCTCATCCTGCAGTCTGGTCCTAGGTTCTTCATCCGTATAGCGGCACTGCACGAGAGCGACAACACGCTCTCCTTGGCTGTCATCTACCGAGAATACGGCCACATCACGGGAGCGAAGAGAAGACACTTCATGTTCGGCCGCCCATTCCAGATCCTGCGGCCAGATGTTGCGGGCATTGATGATGATGAGATCTTTGGCACGACCTGTGATGACGATCTGCCCATCCAGCATATAGCCGATATCCCCGGTATTCAGCCATCCATCAGATGAAAGGGCCTGCGCCGTTTCATCAGGACGATTGAAATAACCTGACATCAGGCTGGGACCACGGACATGGACGGTACCGACTTCGCGATCCTGAAGAACCTTGCCCGAGCTGTCACGCACCTCAATCTGATGGCCAGAAAGACAGACACCGCAGAGAACGAAGTCACGGGCCGTTTCCGTCCCTTCCTTGGCAGGCTGTGCGTAATCTCTCTGTTCCATGACGGAAAGATCAACCGTATCGGTGCACAGTCCCGTATTGAGGGGAGCAAAGCTGATGGCGAGTGTTGTTTCGGCCATTCCATAGCTGGCGACGAAAGCTCGTGCATCGAAACCACGTTTTGCAAAGGTTTCTGCGAAATTGTGTATGATGTGGGGGCGGATCATGTCGCCGCCAATGCCGGCAATCCGCCATGAGGAAAGATCAATGTCTTCCCGTGCTCCACGGCGTGCACAGAGTTCATAGCCGAAGGAGGGGCTGTAGGACATGGTGCCTTTATTACGGGCAATCAGCTCCAGCCAGATATGCGGACGACGGGCGAATTCCCGTGTGGGCAGAAGATCAACGGAGAGCTGGCATGTCATTGGTGTCAGGAAGAATCCGACAAGCCCCATGTCATGATATAGGGGAAGCCAGGAAACACAGCGGTCGTCCCGTTCATCTGAACTCGGATAGACCTGCAGGCCATAACGGGCAATGGCATGTGCGTTTGCCATTCCTGCTTTTTGCGTCACGCTGATTCCCATGGGGAAACGGGTACTGCCGGAGGAGAACTGAAGATAGGACAGACCATCTTCCCGAATTTCTGGAAGGGGAATGTCCTGTTCTTCCAGAGCCATCAGTTCAGCAGGGGAGCCACCGAAAAGAAGAGGGAAATCAGCAACGATATCCGCAGTCCATCCACCGATGACATCCGGCACGACGACGGCTTTGGCATCGGCACTGGTGATCATGCCACGCAGGGTATTGATGTAGCCTTCCTTGCCACCAAAAGCGACAGGTAGGGGAAGGGGAGCAGGGACAAGGCCGGCGTACTGACAGCCAAAGAAAATACGGGCAAAGTCACCATCGCTTTCAGCCACGATGGCCACACGGTCGCCCGGTTTCAGGCCAAGGCCAAGCAGACGGCGTGCCGTAGCGTGTGCCTGCTGGCGTAGTTTACTGTAGGGAAGCACCTCAAGCAGGGTGCCACGTCCGGAATAAATGTTGAAGCCACTCTTCCCCTGCGCCGCATAGTCAAGAGCGGCCGGAAAGCTTGGGAAGTCTCCATACCGACGCTCAATACCCGAACGGCTCGGCGTGATGGAAAGGGTGGGACTGGGTTTCTGATTGGCCTCGGTCAAACCTGGACTAGCTCCGTTTGGACCATCAGACTGGAAATCTTAAGGCCCCTGCGAAATCAAAAAAACTTAACCCCTGTGCATAGGGTAAAGGCCGCTCCACACATGGCAGAGCAGCATGGTGTGCCCTGTCTCTAATACAAAAGCCCCCTTTGCCTCAAGCATATGTCATCAATTTCGCAGACAAAATTGCGGGGTCCATATACTCATGGACAGGCACCCTGTAGGAAACTGACAGAAAAGTCTGGAAAAATGATGACAGAGCGGGCTTGGTCCAGCATTAAATAATAATTTCTCTGAAAGAACCTTCTTGTAAAATCAGGGAAACTGATAGGAAAATCGTAACGGAAATGAGAGGTTGGGTGTGAGATATTCCTGTAAACAGACGAGCACACGTTTGACGGTGAATCTTTCTGCCATCAGGGAAAATCATGCCGACCTTTCCAGAAGGGTTGGCAAGGCAGAGTGCGCTGCCGTCGTCAAGGCGGATGCCTACGGGCTGGGCATGAGAGAAGTGGCCAGCAGTCTGGCTGGCAGTGTGCAGACTTTCTTTGTGGCTCAGCCGGAGGAGGGTAGGCAGCTCAGAGTCTTCCTGCCAGATAAAAGAATTTTCGTCCTTCATGGTTTTTTGCCCGGGCAGTCGGAGTTCATGATCAGACACGGACTAATCCCGGTGCTCAACAGCTTACAGCAGGTAAGGGAATGGCGGTCTTTCTGTCAGAGGGAAGGAAGAAATTATCCTGCTGCCTTGCAGTTTGATACGGGAATGTCCCGTTTTGGAATATCATCTGATGAAATGCATGATGATGCCGTGATCGGCTTGAAGCCGGTGCTTGTATTGAGTCACCTTGCCTGTGCTGACATTTCCTCGGATTGTGCCAATCAGGAGCAGCTTCGACGCTTTCTTGAAATGAGTTCAGTTTTTCCAGGTGTTCCGCGGTCTCTGGCAGCTTCGTCAGGTATTTTTTTAGGGGAAAGCTATCATTTTGAAATGGTTCGTCCGGGAATAGCCCTGTATGGGTTGGCCCCGGGGAAAGAAGAGGGGCAGCTTCGTTCAGCGGTGACACTGGATGCACGGATTTTACAGATACGGCATCTGAAGCAGGGAGATCGCATAGGCTATGGACTGACTTATCGTGCAAAACGTCCCATGTGCGTGGCCACGGTAGGCATTGGCTATGCGGATGGAATTTTTCGGTCTTTCTCTGAATCCGGAGCCTTGTGGATAAAAGGAAGGCGTCTTCCTGTTCTTGGGCGTATTTCGATGGACAGCCTTTCAGTTGACCTGACAGATATTCCTGCAGGATCATTAAAGGAGGGTGACTGGGTGAATGTCATTGGTGATGACCAAGCTCTTGATCAGATGGCCAAATCCGTAGGTACGATTGGGTATGAAATCCTGACATCTCTGGGGGATCGTTTTGATCGTCTTTATCAGGATTGACGCACCAGTTTTGAGGACCTCAGAGCGGTTGTTGTCCAGTGTTTTTCTTTTGCGTGTTTTAGTTGTCATAATATATATTATACGACTTTTGTGGTTGGCCATCTAATGATATAGGATCCTATATGACCGATCATCAGACACGAATTCCTCATTCCAGCACCAACAATCTTTGGGGACATCCCAGAGGCCTGTGGGTGCTTTTTTGGACGGAAGGTTGGCTTTCATTTGCTCAGTACGGAATGCTTTCGATACTGGTGATTTATCTGAAAGATATCCTTCAGCATCCCGAACGGGCTGCAAGGATTGTAGGCCTCCCTCCCCTACTCACCCTTGATGCAAAACTCTATTCACCAAAAGGACTGGATGCGACGGCGGGCAGCCTTTCGGGGCTGATCATGGCGATCATTTTTGCCGCACCATTTTTAGGAAGTTTTTTGGCAGACAGAGGACTGGGACGAACACGATCTGGCATGATTGGAATCGTTCTTCTGACGGTTAGTTTCTGTTGCATGATTATGGAACAGCTCTTTGTGCTGGCACTCGTCATTTTTCTTATTGGAGTAGCTTTTTCAGGAAGCCTGAAAGCCCAGGTTGGAGCATTGTACGAACTTACCGACCGTCGTCGCTCGGATGCTTACCAAATATATAGCCAGAGCATCCAGATTATGGCGATTATCTCTCCCCTACTCTGCTCTTTTTTGGGGACGATTGCCTGGCATTGGGCTTTCTTCACTACAAGCTGCGCCATGATGATCGGCCTAGCCTGTTATGTTGGGGGACGTCGTTATCTACCTGAAGAAGCTGCCCTTTCGAGACAATCAACAGAGAAGCGGATCAGATGCACCAGTCTTGAGAAGAAACGTATCTTATTTTTGATCTGGCTGGTTGGTCTTTTCGCCGTGGGAATTTTACCCAATCAGGAAATCATGGATGGTTACCTGTTGTGGGGCAGTGAGCATTATCAGCTGACGGTGATGGGAATCGTCTGTCCTGTCAGTACGCTTGTCTCATTGGATAGTGTGGTAAGCATGGTGACAGGCCTGCTGGTTCTGTGGTTCTGGCGTTGGTATGATGGGCGGTATGGTGTCGTCTGTGACATGACGAAGATCATCATTGGTAGCGGGATTGCCACATTAGGGCCCCTCTTCTTGATCTGTGGAGAATGGTTGCATCCCGAACCCCATCAGCTTTCTTTATGGTGGGGGCTGGCCTTTCATACATTTAACGATATTGGCTGTAGCATGACTTTTGCGATGGGAATGGCCTTATTTTCTCGTCATGCGCCAGCCCAGCATAATACGACTCTTGTTTCCTGCTTCACCCTGCATATTTTTTTAGGAAACCTGATGGTCGGTAAACTTGCGGGGATGCTCCATCAGATACCGGATTCACTTTTCTGGTTTCTACATTCAGGAGGCGCACTTCTCTCCACGCTCGGCCTGCTTGCTTCCAGCAGGATGGCAAACAGGCTGTTTTCCATTGAAATGGAAACAGTCTGAAGTTCTACCGTTTCTCCATGATCGGTGAAATGATGAAGCCGGCTTCATGGGCAGGAGAGATGGTATTACCTTCTTTGGTAATGACCACGTTGGTTTCTAGAGACCCTTTCAGCCGCATGTCATGCCTTTTCATGATCTGACGCTTGACGATGGGATAGTTCTGCAAAAGTCTGTCAAAGTCCGTTCTGGGAATGGCCAGCATGTGGGAGAACTGTAGAGATCTGACCGTATTCTGGGCACGTTTTCCCTGAATATGACTGTTGGCCCCGATAAGGTCCCCTGCCCCCAGCATGACTTCCTGTGTTTCTGCACTGGTGGAGGTTTCAACAAGACCGGCCACCTGAGCATAAACGGTGTGAATGCGTTCCCCCTTCTTGATAAGAATTTCTCCGGGGGACAGAAAACAGATGAAGACACGACCGGCCAGATCGTGAAGTGCTCCATCAGGAACACCATTGAAAGCCGGAAAAGATCTCAGTCGCTGTTCGATACCACTTCGCAGGTTGAAACGCAGAGGTGTATCAAGACGGTTTCTCTGTCTTTCTATGGATTTGTGGAGCTCCCGATGCAATTCCTGTGAAATGAGATTGTCTTTAGCCAAGGTTGCATATTCTTCATCTTCAAGACGAAGAGCGATCTGCCGAAGAAGCCGACTTTCCAGAGCTTCGGAGTATCCGGAATAATGCAGCCGGAGTGTGGCCAGAGCATCATCCAACAGTTTGCGTTGACGTCCTAGAACTTCAGACACGATTTCCGTGATGCGGAGACCGAGCGTCGGTTCCATCCGTTCACGAACAAAACGGATCAGGGACGTTGATACGAGATGGGAGATGATCAGCGTTTCAAACCGTTCCATCATGCAGACGGTCAAAGGACGATCTATATGAAAACGTTTGTGAAGCATCTGTGCGATGCGCAGCCTCAGAGATGGCTGGAGACTCTTGCGTCGGGTTTTCACATAACCGTAACGCCCCTCAAGCTGGGTCGCATCAACAATGGCTTCTGTAGCCCGCAGCAATGTCTCGATGACCCGGCGACTGGACATGCCCTGGACTCTGAAAAGGTCCAGAAGAAGTGACCTCTCCTGGTTGGCGATTGTCAGAAGAGCCATATTGACACGGTCCTTGTCATTAAGGGCTGTCTCAAAATTGTTGCTGGCTTTTTCTTTTTCAGCCCGCTGTTCCAGTCGACTGATGACCCCTCCTCTAGTACGAGCACCAAAACTGAGTTCATCCGACACATGGGCGACCCGCTGGGCCACGTGGCTGAGGCCGATGCCGATGATCTGATTTCTCAAGGCTTCATCGATAGGTGACAGCCTGTCCAGTTTTAGGAAAAGGACCAGTGAACGTAGCGTCGTACCATTGATGAGAAGTGTGGACAGTACGAATCCCGTGGCAACAATCCCGACAAAATGGGTGATGGAATCGTTGATATGAGGATTCTCATTGACGGCAAGAGCCAGAGCAAGTGTGATGGCACCACGCAGGCCACCCCATGCCATCGTCATCTTGAACCGGATCGGTACGGGAGGTGACAGACGCGTGACGATGAGTAGAGGCAGAAGACCGAAGATGACGGCGGCTCTGGCTGCCAGCCCGGCCAGACTGGCAATGAGAATCAGGAAAAAATCCCATTTCGTAATGCCAATCATCATGCGGGGAACCAGCATGGCCGCCAGCATGAAAACGAGCGTGCTTGCCCAGAATTCGATCTGCTCCCACAGCTCCCTGAGGAAACGCCATGTCTGCGGCCTGAAAGTGGAAGGCCCGAAGGCGGAAATGGTCAAACCTGCCGAAGCTGTGGCCACAACGCCAGAAAAGCCGAGAATGTCATCGCAGAGGATATAAACACCGTAAGGCAACACAAGCGAAAGTGTGATCTCGGCGGCAGGAAACCCGCTGATTGATGTAATCATGAACAGGGCAAGCCTGGCTACGGCAACCCCGATGATGACAGCACCGGCGAAACTGGTCAGAAAATCAATGCAGGCTTCACTGAAGCTGATCTGGTGATGGGCCGTGATGGCCGACACAAGAATTGTAAAGATGGCAATGGCAGCCGCATCATTCAGGAGGGCCTCCCCTTCCACCAGGCGGCTCAGACGGGCTGCTGCACCAATTTCACGGAAAATGCTGGCCACGGCAGAGGGATCAGTCGTGGCAACAATGGCCCCCAGAAGGAGACAGGCCACAAGACTCTGTTGCGCAAAAGGATACAGGGCGAAACCGATTGTCGCAGTGGACACGATCACCGCCACGATTGCCAGCAGCAGGACGGTAGCGATCTCATGTGTCAGACTGCGGACATTGATCCCCATTGCGCCCTGAAAGACCAGAAGCGGCAGGAAGATGAGAAGGAAACCTTCACTGTTGATGGGGAATGACAGGAGGGCCCCGGCCGGCCCTTCCAGCAGGTCGAGTCCCATTGAACTGTTGATGAGCGAAGACAATGCCCCCAGACCAATACCCAGAACGGCAATGATGACCGTTTCAGGCAGATTGATCTTTTTGGCCAGCGGCGGAATGAAGCTGATAAGAAAGAGGAGAAAGGCGAGGGTCAGAAGAACAGCGGCAAGCCCTATTTCCATCTGACATCCCCTTTCTCATTCATCCAGTCACAGTCCCCGAAGGGTACGAACAAAACCATTTTCAGGCAAGTCTCACACGATATCCCCTGCTCTTCACTGGGGAAGCACAACGGGTTGAAAAGATTTACTCCACAGTAACGGATTTGGCCAGATTCCGTGGCTGATCAACGTCAGTCCCTTTCAGAAGGGCGACCTCATAGGCCAGAATCTGCACGGGGATCGTGTAAAGGATGGGGACAGCAAAGGCATTCACATCAGGCAAAACGATGATGTGCTCAGCGACGGTCTCCAGCTTTTCTGCACCGGCCGCATCCGTAAAGACAAGGATACGGCCCCCACGGGCCCGTGCTTCCTGAAGGTTGGAAAGCGTCTTGTCAAAAAGGATGGTGGACGGTGCAATGGCCACCACAGGGACATCCGGATCAATGAGACTGATCGGTCCGTGTTTCAGCTCTCCAGCAGCATAAGCTTCGGCATGAATGTAGCTTATTTCCTTGAGTTTCAGCGCCCCTTCCTGTGCGACCGGCATGCAGATTCCCCGTCCCAGATAGAGAACATCCCGGGCCTGGGCGATGACACGGGCCATCGTGCGTATCTGATCAAAAAGGCCAAGAACCTCCATGGCATGGGATGGAAGGTCCAGCAGGCTGCTGGTGAGTTCCTTCTCCTTCGCCTCATCAATCAGTTTTCGCCTGCGGGCAAAATCAATGGTCAGGGCTGCCAGAACAGAAAGCTGGGCGGTGAAGGCTTTTGTGGAAGCGACTGAAATTTCGGGACCAGCCACCATGCCAAGAACGAGATCACTTTCCCGTCCCATGGTGGAATGCTCCACGTTCAGGACGGAGACGATATGCTGTCCAGAAGATTTCAGTTCCCGTAGCACGCCGAGCGTGTCGGCCGTTTCACCAGACTGAGAAATCAGCAGGGCCAATCCTCTGTCCAGTTGCGGTGGATTCCGGTACCGCAGTTCTGAAGCCACATCAATGTCCACGGGCAGGCGGGCCAGTTCTTCCAACCAGTAACGACCAACCATGCCAGCATAGAAAGCTGAACCACAGGCCGTGATCGTGACACGGGAAAGGCTGGCAACGTCGAACGGCATCTCAGGAAGGGAAATGCGACGTGTCACAGGGTCTACGATGCGCTGAAGAGTCTGGCCAATGGCCACGGGGTGCTCATGGAGTTCTTTTTCCATGAAATGCCGATAACCATCCTTGCCAATCTGACCTGCCGTGAGGGCTGTGGTCTGTATGGGGCGCTCTACAGATCGCCCCTGCCCATCCATGATTTTGACATTGTCACGGGTCAGCACGCACCAGTCACCATCTTCCAGGTAGGTGATCCGGTTGGAGAGTGGGGCCAGAGCCAGACTGTCTGACCCAAGGAACATCTCTCCGTTGCCATAACCGATGGCGAGTGGTGCGCCATGCCTGGCTCCGATGAGAAGATTGTCATGACCTTCAAAGATCATGGCAATGGCATAGGCTCCCTGAAGCTGACGGATGGTTGCGAATGCGGCGTCCTCGGGAGACATGCCCTGCTGGATATGATTATCCAGCAGATGGGCGACCGCCTCTGAATCCGTTTCCGTTTCAAAGGTGCGTCCCTTCGCTTCCAGAGCCCGTTTCAGATCGGAGAAATTTTCAATGATGCCATTATGCACGATGGCGACCTGACCGGCCCGATGGGGGTGAGCATTGTTTGTGGTCGGGGCACCATGTGTGGCCCACCGGGTGTGACCTATGCCTGTCGTACCGGTGAGAGGTGTCTGTTCCAGAGCTTTACCCAGATTGTCCAGCTTTCCAGCTGCACGGCAGCGTGAAATCCTGCCATGCTCCACCGTGGCGATTCCTGAAGAATCATACCCACGATATTCCAGACGACGGAGACCTTCAAAAACGATTGGAGTAGCGGGACGGTGCCCTACGACGCCACAAATACCACACATCAGCCCTGCTCCTTTTTCTTCCGTAAGGCCTGCTGGAGAGCAAGTCCTTTGTCTGCCCTGTTTTCCTGTCTGGCTCGACCAAAAGCGAGAGCACCAGACGGCACGGACTTTGTGATGATGCTGCCGGCGGCTGTCATTGCCGCATCTCCAATGCTCACAGGAGCTACCATGATGCTGTTGCTCCCGATGAAGCAACGCTCCCCTATGGTGGTCCGATGCTTGAAAACACCATCGTAATTGCAGGTTATGCTTCCTGCGCCGACATTGCTTTTCGCACCTATCTGACTGTCTCCCAGATAGGTCAGATGGTTGGCTTTCGCCCCGACACCCAGATCGGTATTCTTCAGTTCCACGAAATTGCCGACGTGGCTGTTCTCATGGCAGATCGTGCCTGGACGCAGCCGGGCATAGGGACCGATTTTGGCACCGGATTTTACGACACAGCCTTCGAGGTGAGAAAAGGCCCGGATCAGGCAGCCCTCTTCCAGCGTGACACCCGGCCCGATAAAGACGTTGGGTTCAATGACGACGTCGGGCGCAAAAACTGTATCAGAATCCAGAAAGGTGCTGTCCGGATCAATCAATGTCACGCCCTGTGTCATAGCCTGCTGACGAAGACGCCTCTGCAGTCGTTTTTCGGCCTGAGCCAGTTCACTCTTGGAATTTACTCCAGCCAATTCTTCTTCCGAACCTTCCACACAGCTGACCCTACCTTTTCGGGTGGCCAGAGCGACTATGTCGGTCAGGTAATATTCTTTCTGGGCATTGTCGGGCGTAATGGTGCCCAGCCATTCTTTCAGATCCGTGACGTCTGCACACATCATGCCTGCATTGCAGAGGGTGATCTTTTTTTCATCCTCTGAAGCATCCTTATATTCAACGATACGTTCTGTTCCACCATCTGATCCCGTAACGATTCTGCCATAAGAGCCGGGATTGCTGGGGCGCATGCCCAGAAGGGAAAGAGCATTGCCATCTCCGTGAGCGGAGAGAAGATTCTGCATGGTATCAACTGTCAGAAGAGGATTGTCTGCATAGAGGATGACAGCCTTCCCTTCTTCCAGAACATCTACACCCAGCCTGGCAGCATGCCCCGTGCCCAGACGGTCTGTCTGTATGACAGTTTCATGGGGCGAAACTATCCGTGCGAGCTGGTCCATGTCGGGCCCGATGACAACCACGATACGATCCACCACTTTTCTGGCTGTCTCGATGAGATGTGAGATCATGGGGCGATTGCCCAGACGCTGCATGGCTTTCGGGTGGCGAGACTTCATGCGTGTCCCCATACCGGCAGCCAGAATGACGGCGGTGGTCGTGGAACTCATGCGAGATGCCTCCTGTGAGTGTGGAAGGTCAGTGGGCCTGATCGTGGGATACGGCAGAGAGTTTAGGTTCTGTCTGCAGCACGATCAGAATCTCGCCCATTTTGTAATGCTCAAACTCAATACGTGCAGGGAGCATTCCCGCCTTCGGATCCTGAACGAACCATACGCTCCCGGGATGTGGGGTTGACTGGGCAGCCTTGAAGCGGGAGCCAATGGAGAACCCGCCAATCTGGCGTCCGGTAAAATCACATCTTAGGGAGTCACCCTTGAAGTACGCCCCATGATCTTTGGGGATGATGGCTTGGGTTGGGCCGTGTGATTCCAGATAGGAAAGATGGATGCCATCGAAAACAGGTTTTCTAACGGTACAGTCACCCTTCATGCTCATGCGATGAGTTAGGAAGACGATGTAACTCAGCATGTCGATGGACTGTTTCAGCTCAGTCTCGGGAAGGGCCTCTCTCTGCTTGTCCGGCGGTACCAGTGTCGTGACATGTGGCCCCGACAGATCAAAGTCGATATGGGCTTTCTGTTCCTCACCATGAGAAAACCCGTTGTTGCTGAAGGCAACAGGGGCAATTTCTTCACCCTTGAAGTGCCCCTGAGCATTGCTAAGAAGATTGAGGGTCAGGAACCAGCTTGCCAGCCCGACGGTATAGAGATGCGTCTCTACACCATAACCCCAAGGCTGAAGGACATAATCAGCATCGGCACTCAGTGCGTGGTACCCATGGATGAAAACACCAAAGTGCAGATGTACGTTCTGGGTAGAGGACGTCTTCACGATTCCTGATGGCTGCGGAATAACAGGAAGAGCCGACTGGGCGTACGCTCCGGCGTCACCCAACAGGCAGGCAGACACTGCCGTAAGAACCGCCAGCCTGCGAGTCATGGATCGCCAGAATGAGGGGAAAGAATCAGACGTCAAGATTGGCTACCTTCAGAGCATTGTCCACAATGAATTCACGGCGTGGTTCAACAACATCTCCCATTAGGGTGGAAAAGACCTGCCCCGCCTCTTCCACGTCGCCAATCTGGACCTGAAGCAGTGTACGGGTGGACGGATCAAGCGTGGTATGCCACAGCTGTTCATCATTCATTTCGCCCAGCCCTTTGAAGCGGTTGATGGCCAGACCACGACGCCCTTGGGCGAGTATCTGTTCCATCATCATGCCTGGCCCAGAAAATCCAAAGTTCTTCTGATCCAGCGTCAGAAGGACAGGTTCCCTGAAGAAGGATGCCAGCCAGTCTGCCTGATTCTGAAGGCGACGGGCCTCGCTGGAACGCAGAAGTGTGGTTTCAAATGTATAACGCTCCCCGACACCACGCAGGAAGCGCCGGCAGATAACCCCCTGTGCGTCAGCTTCCACTTCCCAGCCTTTCTCATTTTCAGAAGAAGTGGCATTCAGAAGAGCTGCGAACTGTTCCACTTTCTGCTGCCGTACTGTGGCATCGACATTGATGATACCACTGACGGCCGCCTGTTCGACAATCCAGAGTGGAATGCGAGATGACAGGGCCCGCATGTCCTGTGCAACGTGGCTGAACCGGTCAACGATATCCCGTAGGGCCGTGCCCTCAAGCACCTGTCCATCAGGAAGGGTCAAGGAGGCATTGGCAAGGGCCTTGTCCAGCAGATAGGCGTCAAGAGCCGGTTCATCCTTGAGGTAACGTTCTTCCTGCCCTCGCTTGGCCCTGAAAAGTGGCGGCTGGGCAATATAAAGATGCCCATTCTCAATAAGCTGTGGCATCTGGCGAAAGAAGAAGGTCAGCAGAAGAGTCCGGATATGGGATCCGTCCACATCGGCATCAGTCATGATGACAATCTTGTGGTAGCGGAGCTTGTCAATATTGAACCCCCCCTGCTCCGCAGGGCCATGACCAATCCCGGTGCCAAGAGCCGTAATGAGGGTGCCAATCTCAGCGGACCCCAGCATACGGTCAAACCGGGCCCGTTCGATGTTGAGGATTTTCCCTCTCAGGGGAAGAATGGCCTGGAAACGTCTATCCCGCCCCTGCTTGGCAGTTCCCCCTGCGGAATCACCCTCCACGATGAAGAGTTCCGCTCCCTCGGGGTTGCGCTCCTGACAGTCTGCCAGTTTTCCCGGCAGTGATGAGACATCCAGCACACCCTTGCGCCGTGTCAGTTCGCGCGCACGACGGGCAGCCTCACGGGCACTGGCAGCATCGGCAATCTTGGCAATGATGATCCGGGCTTCTTTGGGATGCGTCTCGAACCAGTGGCTGATCATGTCTGCCGCAATGGTGTGGACCACGGGCTGGACTTCCGAGGAAACCAGCTTGTCTTTCGTCTGTGACGAGAATTTGGGGTCTGGCACCTTGACGGATAGCACGGCTGACAGCCCCTCACGCATGTCCTCGCCGGTAAGGTTGCTGGTTTCCTTTTTATTGCCAAGCTGGGTAGCGTATTTTCCGACGGCCCTTGTCAATGCCTGCCGGAAGCCGGCCAGATGTGTTCCACCATCCCGCTGTGGAATATTGTTGGTAAAACACAGCATGGTCTCATGGAAGCTGTCATTCCAGCACAGTGCAAACTCAACCCGAATGCCGGATGTTTCGTCCTGAAGCTCACCTGTGATGGGAGGATCTATCAGGGGAGTTTTGGAGCTGTTGAGCCATTTTACGAAAGCGGTCAGACCACCCTCATAGTGGAACACGACCTCCCGTGTCTCGCTGTGTCGTTCATCCCGGAGAGTGATCTTCATCCCGGAATTCAGAAAGGCCAGCTCCCGGACACGACGCTCCAGAATGCTGAATTCGAATTCGGTTTTGGAGAATGTCTCTGCGCTGGGCTTGAAGGTGACCTCCGTTCCATTCTCTTCGTCTGAATCGCCAATCACTTCCAAGGGGGTGACCCGCTCTCCATGACGGAAATGGATGGCATGTTCCTTGCCCTGCCGCCAGATACGGACATCCATGGTCTCAGAAAGGGCGTTGACCACGGCGGCCCCCACTCCATGCAGACCACCGGACACCTTGTAAGAATTCTGGTTGAACTTGCCGCCGGCATGCAGTTTCGTGAGAACAACCTCAGCAGCACTGACTCCTTCCTCTTCATGCATGTCCGTAGGAATGCCCCGGCCATTGTCACGAACAGTGACAGACCCGTCTCCATTAAGGGTCAGGATGCAGTAGGACGCAAAACCTGCCTGAACCTCATCAACCGCATTGTCGATGATTTCGAAGACCATGTGATGCAGGCCGGATCCGTCATCCGTATCCCCAATATACATGCCGGGCCGCTTGCGGACCGCATCCAGCCCCCGGAGGACGGAGATGGAAGAGGCATCATACTCCTCACGATCGGAAGGCTTGATTTCCGGCTGGATATGGGATTCTGACATGCCTAGGCATTACTCCGGTTAGCTGACGGATTTGAAAGCTGAATATACTGCGAGAACCCTCTTCTGACCAGTGCATTCCCCGGTTTATGAGGGGAAACCTTGCGACTGGAAGCTACATTCTGGATGCTTCAGATCGGCTGAATGGTTCCATCATGAACATGAAAGAAATCAGCAACTTTTCTGATCGTGGAGAAAAGCTCTGCATCAGTTCCTGTCAGAAGCGTTGTCGTCCTGAGACTGGACAGGCTGTCCATCAGACACATGCGCCGCTTTCCATCCAGATGGGTCAACGGTTCATCCAGAAGAATGACCGGGGGCTGCCCCCATATCCTGTCTATAGCGTGAGCATGAGACAGGATGACGCTCAGGAGCATGATCTTTTTCTGCCCACTGCTGGACCGGGAGGCATCTCTGCCGGTAAGAGCTTCCCTGAATGTCACGTCAGCCTTGTGGGCACCTGTGGACGTGCTCTTTCTGAGCCTGTCCTGATGACGGGACTGCTTCAGAAGGTGGCGCAGCCAGTCCTCTACTTCAAGTGCGGGCTTTTCTTTCAGGGAGGCGGCAATCGGGCAGTTCAGCTTCATTACGGTGTGAGGAAATGTATCATGCCCAAATGGCGTTTCATTCAATGTTTCAATAAGATGCAGGCGACCTGCCGTTGCTGCGACGGCATGACGACTGATGGATTCTTCCAGAGAGTCGAGCCAGGCAGTTTCATGAGACTGTTCCAGAAGAACACGGTTCCGGCTCATGACCGAACGTTCATGAGCCATGAGCTGCTGGGTATGGTCAGGAATGAGGGCAACGGTCAGCCTGTCCAGAAAACGACGTCGGGCTGATGCTCCATCAAGAAACAATCGTTCCATCTGTGGGGTCAGCCAGATGCAGGAATAAAGCTGCGCAATTTCGGCTAGCGTACGTGTTTTCTCGCCATCCAGCAGAAATACACGCCGCCCACGTCCTTCTGTCAGTCCGGTAGACAGATGCAAATGCTGTCCATTCTTTTCCAGCTCAGCAGCAATGCCCCACCGGGATGTTCCATATCGGGGGAGTAATTGAGGAGCCGATCCCAGAAGTCCCCTGCCTGGAGCAAGAAGGGAAAGGGCTTCCAGAAAATTGGTTTTGCCACTGCCATTTTCACCTGTCAGAACAGATATGGAAGCAGACGGTTCCCAAGTGCAGCGTCTGTAATTACGAAAATCCGTTAATGTCAGACGCTGCACTCTCAAGGGAGCAGATCAGACCCGGATGGGCATGAGAACGTATAGGGCGTCTGGCTGCCCCGTATCACGGATCAGTGTGGGGGATGAACTGTCAGCAAAGGCAAACTCCGCCTCAACATCAATCTGGTCTGTGATGTCGGTCAGGTAGCGGGCCTGGAAACCGATCTCCACGTCATCGCTGTCGTAAGTGACGCTGTTTTCATCCAGCTCTTCCTGTGCGATGCCCTGATCAGGGCTGACGGCAGAAAGTGTCAGATGGTTCTTGGTAACGGTCAGCTTCACGGGGCGTGACCGCTCCTGACTGATGGCGGCTACACGTCCTACCGCAGCTGCCAGGTCCTGCTTGGCAACACGCAGGATGCGTGAATTGTTCTGGGGGATGACCCGGGAATACTCCGGGAAGGTCCCGTCAACCAGCTTGGAGGTCAGCAGGATGGTCCCGATGCGGAACTGAATGCGTGTCTCGGAGAGGGCGACCTCCACGGAGGAGCCATCACTGTCCAGCAGCTTCCTGACTTCAGTCACTGTCTTGCGAGGTACGATGATGCCTGGCATCGATTTGACTCCCAGAGGAGCTGGAGTATCGACCTTGGCAAGCCTATGTCCATCAGTAGCGACGGCACGTAGATAATTCTTCTTTTCTTCCAGCACAACGTGCAGATAGATGCCGTTCAGATAATAACGGGTCTCTTCGTTGGACATGGCAAAACGGGTGCGGTCGATCAGCCCACGAAGATCAGTGGTATCAATGGAAAAATGATGAGGCAGGTCACCTGCCACCATGGCCGGAAAATCATCAACTGGAAGGACATTCAGGTTGGTCTCATAGCGACCAGCCTTCAGGTGAAGCGGCTCTTCCGTGCTCTCCTGTTCGAATTCGATCAGGGCTCCGTCAGCGAGTTTCCGGACGATCTCGAACAGGACGGCGGCAGGTACGGTCACGGCACCTGCCCGTGTCGCTTCGGAAGGCAGTTCTTCCACAACGGCAATTTCCATGTCTGTTGCCGTCAGCTGCAGAACTTCACCATCATGCTTCATCAGCACATTGGCCAGAATGGGGATGGTGTTCCGTTTTTCGGCGACACCCTGAATGTGAGACAGTGCACGCAGAAGCGGCGCGCGATCAACCGTGAACTTCATGAAAACCCCAGAGCCTTATCGGTAAGAGTAGCGTCTGCTTCTAGCAAAATAAGGACACGTTTGAAAAGACAGGATCAACTTTCCAGCATATGCCGCAGAAGTTCTACACTTTCCGCTAGGCCGGGATCCTGCTCCATGAGCTCCGAGACACGGTTGACTGCATGCATCACGGTCGTATGGTCCCGGTTTCCAAATTTCCGTCCAATCTCGGGCAGGCTGCGGCTTGTAAGCTGTTTGGCCAGATACATGGCAATCTGCCTCGGCCGGGCTACAGCCCGTGCCCTACGGGCAGAAGACATGTCAGTCAGGCGGATGTTGAAATGTTCAGCAACCTTGCGCTGGATTTCATCAATCGTGACACGGCGTTCATGAGCCTTCAGCATGTCCTTCAGGACATCCTGTGTTGATTCAAGTGTGACGGGGCGACCAACCAGATCCGCATGGGCGATCAGACGGTTTAGTGCGCCTTCAAGTTCCCTCACGTTGGTCGTGATCTTATGGGCAAGATATTCCAGAACCTTGGGGGGAACGGGCGTGCCCGAAGCCTTGGCCTTGGCCTCCAGAATGGAGATGCGCAGTTCAAATGTAGTAGCGTGGATATCAGCCACCATCCCACAGCCCAGCCGTGTACGCAGCCGGTCTTCCAGCCCCGAAAGGTCTGACGGACTTTTGTCTGCGCTGACGATGATCTGCCGCCCAGCATCCACCAGTGCATTGAACGTATGGAAGAATTCTTCCTGAGTGCTGTTTTTACCGATCAGAAACTGAAGATCGTCAATCATCAGCACATCCACGGAACGTAGCTGTTCCTTGAATTCCATCTGGGATTTTGACTGCATGGACGCAATGAAACGGTACATGAATTTCTCAGCAGACATGTAGGCTACTGAAATGTTGCCACGGCTCATCAGCTTGAGGCCAATGGCATGCATGAGATGCGTTTTCCCCAGCCCTACCCCGCCATACAGGAAAAGCGGATTGAAGCCTGGACTGGCCGGATGGTCTGCAACACGGCCGGCACAGGCATAGGCAAATTCATTGGGCTTCCCGACGACAAAATTGTCGAAGGTGAAACGTCGGTCCAGAGGTACGGCCAGATCGTTGCGGACTTCATTGACTGAAGGAGCTGACGTGACGGCTGTCTCCTTCTCCAAGGCTGCAGCATCTTCTCGAGCCAAGGATTGTATGTCTGTACTGGCACCATGTGTGCCATATGCAGCGGAGACAGTTTCCGTTGTTATCGGAGTGCGCTGGGCTCTCTTGTCAACACGTAACTCGACGTGCTGGACGACGGAACTCTCCTCCCGCCACAATGTCTGGAGACGCTGTCCATATTGGACCCGGACCCAGTCTCGTAAAAAACGTTCCGGCAGGTAAAGCGTGATCTCGTCTTCATCAAGCGGACCCAGCGTGATGCGTTGTATCCACATCCTGTATTCGACATCCCCTACTTCGCCCTTCAGGCGTTCGCAGATACGCAACCAGGATATTCTAAGAGACGTCACATCAGAAGAGGCCATAGCAGCGTCCTGGGACTGAGCTTTTTCCACTTCTGATCTCCGTACTTATGAGCCGTATATCTTCAGGCAGGGTAAAGCCCGCCCGGAGGAGTAATCAAGTATTTTTGCCCGCAATGATGGACTGTCCGTTAACTGCTTCTCTCAGGAAAAGCAGGTCACTGCGGTCATGTCTGTCTGACTGGAGACGACAAAAAAAGAACGCGCCCGCAGGCGCGTTCAAGACCGTCCCTTTTTTGAAGAAGAGACGGTTTTCCCTGCCCTAGAAGCTGATCAGGCAGCAGCAAGAGACTTGATGCGGGCAGACAGACGGGAGAGCTTGCGGCTGACCGTGTTGCGAGCAATGACGCCCTTGCCTGCTGCACGCTGCATCTCAGGCTGGGCAGCCCGCAGAGCTTCTGCCGCTGCCGCCTTGTCACCGGACAGGATGGCCTTCTCAACGTTCTTGATGAAGGTACGCATACGGGACAGACGAGAAGCGTTGCGCAGACGGCGACGCTCATTCTGGCGGATGCGTTTACG
This sequence comes from Bombella mellum, assembly GCF_014048465.1. GTDB lineage: Bacteria > Pseudomonadota > Alphaproteobacteria > Acetobacterales > Acetobacteraceae > Bombella > Bombella mellum. The sequence continues at coordinate 78,362 of NZ_PDLY01000002.1, read as the reverse complement.
GGCAGATGCGTTATTTGCCATGGACTTCAGGTTTCCTGCGGATGGTTCGCTAAAAAATAATGCTTGCTCCTCTACTCTCCTGTCAGCATGGCGTCAAGCTCTGTCTTCGGTTCTTCTGGAGATCACAGGTTAGTCGCTCCTGTTTTTTCTGACAGTGTGGACAGAAAAATGTGGACCGGCCGCTCTGCGTCATGCGTTGTATGGAGGAACACCTCTTTTCCTCTAGGCAGACGGGACATGAGAGCCCTTCTCTGCCATAAACAAGATGGAGCTCCTGAAAGGCTCCTGGCTGGCCATCCGTATGGACATAATCCCGCAGGGTAGAGCCTCCTGCATCAATGGCTGACTGGAGAATGTCTTTGATGAAACCATGCAGGCAGTTCAGTTCTGCGTAGGTCAGCTTGTTGGCTGCTCTGGCAGGATGAATGTGTGCCCTGAAGAGGGCCTCGCAAACGTAGATGTTGCCCAGTCCAGCAATTTTACGTTGATCAAGTAGAACATCCTTGATTGATCTGCTCGTATCGCAAAGGGGGACCAGATGTCCTGTCGTGAATTCATCCGAGAGAGGCTCCATTCCCAGAAAGCGCAAAGAAGGATGCTTCTCCTCTTGACCCTGCCGGAAAAGGTCGACCATACCGAACCGTCTGGCGTCTACCAGGCCGATGCGGCAGTTGTTGTCCGTCCATATCACGAGATGCTCATGCTTACGTGGAGGAACATTCTGCTCTGCCGGGTCAATGAACAGTCGTCCAGACATGCCAAGATGGATAAGCATGCTCCATCCATGCTGAAAATCGATCAGGATGTATTTGGCACGGCGACGTAACCCCGTGACCGTCTGATGCAATGGTATGGTGGCAAGATCGGGTGGAAAAGGTGTACGAAGATTGGGTCGGTTAATGTTCATGGCGACGATGCTCTGCCCTTCCAGAGCAGGTTTCAAGCCTCGGAGAATGGTTTCGACCTCGGGGAGTTCTGGCATAAATATCCACAATGAGATAACGATGGTCACATGACTGAAAACCATTCCTCCCACACCTTTTCTTCTCCGTCAGCTGATTTTGAGGCTGACACGATTGATTTCGGCTATCGGGACGTGCCCCGAGGGGAGAAAAAGCCTCTTGTCCGTCAGGTTTTTGAAAGCGTTGCGGGCAAATATGATGTCATGAATGATGCGATGTCCCTTGGCATCCACAGGGTCTGGAAGCGCATTTTCGTGACCATGCTTTCTCCTCAGCCTGGGCATCGTCTGCTTGATCTGGCTGGCGGAACAGGTGACATCACTTTTGGTTGGCTGCGTCGTGGTGGTGGGCAGGCCGTTCTGTCCGATATCAACGAGGCCATGCTGGAGGTGGGGCGGAAACGGGCCATCAAGGCTGGACTGATCGGCAAGATGGATGTCTGTGTGGCCGACGCCGAGGCCCTTCCTTTCCCTGATGCCTCCATGGACCGGATATCCATGGCTTTTGGTCTGAGAAACTGTACGGACAAGGATGCTGTACTGCGGGAGGTCCGACGTGTACTGAAACCAGGCGGGCGGTTTCTGTGTCTTGAATTTTCAAAAGTGGACGTTGCAGCTCTTTCGGCTGTTTATGATGCCTGGTCTTTTCAGGTGCTACCCCGTATGGGGCATATGATTGCCGGTGATGCCGAAAGTTATCAGTATCTGGCTGAAAGCATCCGCATGTTTCCAGATCAGGAGACGCTTGCCGGGATGATGCGGAAAGCTGGGATGGAGCGTGTATCCTATAGCAACCTGTCTGGTGGCATCGTGGCCATTCATTCAGGCTGGAGACTCTAACATCCAGGCTGGAGACTCTAACATCATGCCTCGAGTTGTGCTTGTTCTGGGAGGCGGCATAGCCGCCTACAAGGCTCTGGACGTAGCTCGACAGCTACGACGGAATGGCGTGGAGGTCGTTCCCGTCATGTCACAGGCCTCTCGCCAGTTCGTGACGCCACTGTCTCTGGAGGTATTATGTGGTCGTCCCGTTCATGATGAACTGTTCCTGCCAGGGCAGGAAAGCAAAATAGGTCACATAAGTCTGGCCCGTTCGGCTGATCTGGTACTGGTCTGTCCTGCAACGGCCAACCTGATGGCCCGGATGGCTCATGGAATGGCCGATGATCTGGTCACAACTCTTCTGCTGGCAACGGATGCGCCGATTCTTCTTGCTCCGGCCATGAACCCACATATGTGGGCACATCCGGCAACGCAGGCCAACATGTCCCTGCTGCTGCAGCGGGGAGTGATGTTTGTCGGTCCAGCTCATGGAAATGTCGCCTGTGGGGAAACCGGGACGGGCCGTCTGGCTGAGCTGGAAGACATGATGGCTGCGGTGCATGCTGCCCTGCATAGGGGTGATCTCGAAGGCCGCAGGATACTCGTCACCGCTGGGCCAACAGTCGAACCTGTCGATCCGGTCCGCTTCATTTCCAATCATTCTTCCGGTCTTCAGGGTTATGCCGTCGCTGCGGCTTTGGCCGGAAGAGGAGCTGACGTCAGACTGGTCAGTGGGCCTGTGAGTTTGCCAACGCCGCCCGCCGTGAAACGGATTAATGTGAAGACAGCGGAAGATATGAAAGCAGCCTGTCTGGAACAGCTTCCGGTTGACGCTGCCGTCTGTGTTGCTGCCGTGAGCGACTGGCGGCCAGCGTCCATTCATGGAAGCAAAATGAAGAAAACCGGGAAGGAGCCGCCTGTTCTTCGGCTTGTCGAAAATCCGGACATTTTGGCGACGCTGTCCCATCTCCCGGACAGGCCAGAATTGGTGGTTGGTTTTGCAGCAGAGACGGACAACCTGCAGGAACATGCCGAACAGAAACGGCAGCGAAAGGGCTGTGACTGGCTCCTTGCCAATGATGTATCGAAACACCATTTCGGTGGGCTTCGTAATCAGGTTCTCTTCTTGACCGGAGATGGTGTAGAATGCTGGCCTGAAATGGATAAGACGGCTCTGGCCAATCAGCTGGCTGAGCGGGTGGCCTTCTTTTTCAGGGGCCAATCCTGATTTTTGATCCTTGGAATGTAAATTATGTCGAACGATGTGACTGTCCGTGTTCTTCGTCTTCCTCATTCTGAGGGACTGGACCTGCCTGCCTATGGTACGTCTGGGGCTGCGGGTGTTGATTTTCAGGCTGCCATAGAAACGCCTCTTACCTTGAAACCCGGTGACCGCATTCTCGTTCCGACAGGGCTGTGCCTTGCGCTTCCGACAGGGTATGAGCTCCAGATACGTCCCCGGTCAGGACTGGCCCTGAAACATGGCATCATGGTGCCGAACAGCCCGGGTACCATTGACGAGGATTATCGTGGAGAAGTCCGCATCATTCTCATCAATGCTGGCATGGAAAAGTTTGTCATCGAACGGGGCATGAGAGTGGCACAGGGCGTTCTGGCTCCTGTTGTGAGAATGAAGTGGCAGGAGTGCAGCAGCCTTGATACAACCGAACGAGGGCATGGCGGTTTTGGCAGCACCGGTCATTGAGCTGGTTTGACCTTCCTGCCTGGACCATAGGACTAACTGTTAAGGTCTGGTTATGGACGTCCATTTGTGTCTGGACCTGTCATGAAGAGACGGAACTGGCCGCTGGCCTATCTTCCCAGACTGGAGAACCGCTGTTTACGCTGGTTTATGGCCTATCATGGCCGTGGGCTGTCCTGCTGTTTTCTGGTTGTCGGGGCCTTGTATGGTCTTTATCGGGGCTGTGGCTTCACATTTTTTCCTCCACTTTCCTCTCCGTGGGAAGATGTATTCTGGACCTTAGGCAAGGTGGCTGCAGCTCTTCTATTGGCTGCGCTGGGGCATTGTGTCCTGTTGTCCATGGCCGCCTGTTCGGCGGATGTGCGACACGTCCTGATCAGGATTACGGCCTTTCTGGCTGAAATTCCCTCGTTCTGTCTTCTTGGATTTTGCTGTGCGGTCCTTTCCCCTTTCTGGAGTGTGGCAGGACTGGCTTTTTTCAGCCTTCTGACCAGAAGTGTTCATGCCACCCTAAAGGCCGGAAACAGGATACCATCCAGTTTTCTGAAAACGGCCCGGGCTTTGAGACTGGGGCGGTGGCAGAGTTTCTGGCGTCTTCATGTACCTTTTGCCTTTCCGGAGCTGGTTCGTGCCGTACTGCGTGACCTTCCGGGTTTCTGGCTACAGATCTTGGGCGGGGAATTGATTATCTCCCTGTTCCTCTCTCAGTCAGCCCCTGGACTTGGGGGAGCTTTTCTGTCTGCCCTGAAGGGAGGAGAGACAGGGGTACGTCTGATCATCCTGTTCCTCATGTTGGGACTCATCCTTCTGGTGCAGCACGGTCTTATCGGGCCTCTTCGTGGGTATGGGCGTCATTATGCTGTCTGCGATCTGACTCAGCTTGGCAAGGACAGGCGGGATGACCGTACTTTTTCATGGCGGAAGCATTGTGTGGCTGGAATCTTGGGAACGGTTCTGACATCCATCCTCCTTTCTTACGGTTTTTGGGGGAATCCCGATCCATTGAGTCTACTGGTCATTACGGTCTGCATGATTGGTGGATTTTGGGGCTTTGCCGGAGGTCTACTTCTGGGGGCTTCAGATGGTGTGAAGAAACTGGGCCGACAGTATTGCCTGATAGGAGGAGTCGTACCCCTGTTCCTGTTCTGTCTGGCCTCGCCATTTCCCATACCGACAGTTTTCATGCCGGCTCTGGCGGTCACTGGTTTGAGTGGCTGGACATTTTTTCAGTACGATTCCGCCTCTTCTGGCAGACAGTTTGTCATGATGGGTAAATATCTGCGTCTACCGCTGCTGTCTTCCTGGAAGGATGTCAGGTTTCCCTTACTGTGTCCGGCTCTGCTGCAGGCAAGTGTCGTGTCCCTGCCCTTCTTCTGGGATAATGTTTATCTGGCAGCTTTCTTGGAAAAAGGGACACTTCATCTTCCCATTCTTCGTGCCCATGCTTACGGAATGCAGGCAGTGCTTCTTTGCCTGATGACACTGCTGGCCATTTCCGTGCGTTGGGGGATTTTCCTTCCGTTGCAGGAACGTATGGCTCATCGTTACAGGATCTAGCTCATGGGTGGTATTTTACGTCTCGCTGACTGTGCCCAGTTTGCACACAAATCCCGTAATCAAGATGTGCCGATTGTTGAGCAGATCAACATGGAGGTTCGGGAGGGAGAGATTCTGGGTCTCGTTGGACGTTCAGGGTCTGGGAAGTCGAGTCTTCTCAAGATCATGGCCGGGTTGGAAACGCCCAGAAAAGGAAAAGTCTTCTGGCGGGAAGAAAAGGCTACACCGCAAGCCCTCGAAAAGGTTTCCATTGTTCTTCAGGATGATGTCCTGTTCCCTTGGCTGACAGTGCGGGAAAACATCCTTCTTGCCCTGGAAGCAAAAGGCCAGCCTAGAGACGAACGAGAGAAAATCGCGGGAGCCATCATCGAGGTCCTTGACATGGATGGGTATGAAGGAGCCTATCCTCGTGAACTGTCCGATGCTCTCAAAGAACGGACATCGCTGATCCGTGCCCTTGCCCGACAGCCTGAAATACTGCTGCTTGATGAGCCATTCCTCAACATAGACCATCTGAGCGCAGAAAACCTGAGGACCGACCTGATAGAACTCTGGCAGGAACATCGGCTGGGACCATTGAAAGCCATGGTTCTTGCCACACATGCCATAGAAGAGGCTGTGCTGATGTGCGACAGAATACTCCTCTTTTCGTCTGGGCCGGGGCGTATCACCCATGAAATTGTCGTTCCCTTCCCTCATCCCCGTAATCGGCAGGACGACGCCTTCCGGCATTTTGTGGACCAGATATATACGCTCATGACACTGCGTGCCCCCAGTGTTTCCGAGGCGGAACTTGCCTCACCTGAGGCAGGAATGATTCAGGATGACACTGGATCTTTCATCGTGTTGCCGGACATTTCCATCGAACTTCTGGTCGGGCTTATGGAAGCTCTGGATCATGCTCCCTCATCCGGCCGGGCTGATCTGCCAGAACTGGCCAACCAGTTGCAGATGACTCTTGATGATCTTTTTCCGCTTGGGGAAACCTTGCAGCTTCTTGATCTGGCAGAGCTGGAAGATGGGGATATCATGCTGACCAGTACGGGGCGTATCTTTGTGGAGGGAGATGCTGACGCACGACGGGATATCATGAGAACGGCCCTGCTTCACTCCGTCCCTCTTCTGAAACTGATTCGTGGGACACTGGATGAACGAGCTAGTCACGCCATGGATGCCGACATTTTCCGTCGCAGACTGGAAGAATCCATGTCCACCACCTATGCCCGTCAGACCCTGAATACGGCCATTTCCTGGGCCCGCTATGCGAATCTATTTGGTTATGATGAAGAGACGGACAGGGTTCTGCTGGAGGAGGATGAATGAGCAGGAATTCTGATCTTGAAAACGAGACTTCCTGCTCATTTTTCTGTCAGGCTAACTTCAGTCGATCGCGATAGAGTTTACGTGCCTTGGCCACCTTTGGTGCCACAACGGCGGCGCAGTAGGCTGTATCTGGATTCCGGGCAAAATAATCGTGGTGGCTTGCCTCGGCCTCCCAGAAATGCGCAGGTCCCTCAATTGCCGTTACGATGGGGGCTTCCCATATGCTCTGCCCCGCAATTTCATCACGGATTTTATGGGCAACAGCCCGCTGGGCTTCATCTCCAAAAATGACGGACCGGTACTGGGTGCCCACATCATCGCCTTGCCTGTTGAGCTGGGTTGGATCGTGGGTTGTAAAAAATACCCGTAGGATATCGTCCAAGCCAATTTCATCCGGATCGAAAACGATGTTTACGACCTCTGCATGACCTGTCTTGTCTGTGCAGACATCCTTGTAACTGGGATGTTCCATATGACCACCAGCATATCCTGGCTTGGCTGAAATAATTCCCTTGAGGCCTGTAAAGATGGCCTCAACACACCAGAAGCAGCCGCCTCCAAGGATGATGGATGATGTCTGTGTCATGACTGTCCTGTTCATATAAAACAATGGGTACGCTGCATATGGTTCCCTAAGGACTGGAAACCTAGGGGAAAATCGTCATGCTTTTCATATATTTCAATTTTTATGTTTTATAGTTCCGTTTCTTACGATAAGACGCCATGGTACGTTTTTTGCAAGAGGTTTTGCCGATGCCCGCCTACCGCTCCCATACAAGCACCCATGGCCGTAACATGGCAGGTGCCCGTGCACTCTGGCGGGCAACGGGCATGAAGGATGATGATTTCAACAAGCCCATCATTGCCATAGCCAATTCCTTCACCCAGTTCGTACCCGGCCATGTGCATCTCAGGAATATGGGTGCACTGGTCGCCTCCGCAGTGGAAGAAGCTGGCGGGGTGGCACGAGAATTCAACACGATCGCCGTGGATGACGGCATCGCCATGGGGCATGGAGGGATGCTGTATTCCCTCCCCTCTCGGGAGCTTATTGCTGATTCTGTTGAATACATGGTCAATGCCCATTGTGCCGATGCGCTTGTCTGTATCAGCAATTGTGACAAGATAACGCCGGGCATGCTTATGGCCTCCCTGCGGCTGAATATTCCGACCGTTTTTGTGTCTGGTGGCCCCATGGAGGCAGGCAAGGCTGACATGGGTGGCATTGAGCGGGCTGTGGACCTTGTAACATCCATGGTTGCCGCAGCGGATGATCGTGTCAGTGATGATGTATCTGAGCAGGTGGAACGCTCGGCCTGCCCTACCTGCGGGTCATGCTCTGGAATGTTCACGGCAAATTCCATGAACTGTCTGACGGAGGCACTTGGTCTGTCCCTGCCTGGCAACGGCTCCCTGCTGGCAACGCATAGCCAGCGGAAAGGACTCTTTCTGGAAGCAGGTCGCCTGAGCGTTGAGCTGGCCAGACGGTGGTATGAACATGAAGATGGTACGGCTCTGCCCCGAGGCATTGCCACGAAGGCAGCCTTCATGAACGCCATGACACTGGATATTGCCATGGGGGGCTCAACAAATACGGTGCTTCATCTGCTGGCAGCTGCCCGTGAGGCTGGTGTTGACTTCACGATGGATGATATTGACGCTCTTTCCCGAAAAGTACCGCATCTCTGCAAGGTGTCTCCCTCCGTTGCAGACGTACATATGGAGGATGTGCATCGGGCTGGCGGAATTCCGGCCATTCTGGGTGAGCTTGATCGTGCAGATCTGCTGGAAACGAACATCCCTATGGTGCATTCTCCCACTCTGGCTGATGCTCTGAAGAAATGGGATGTCGTGCAGGGCGATGGAGAAGCGGAAGCATTGTTCCGGGCTGCACCGGGTGGAGTGCGGACGGTTGAGGCGTTTTCACAGAACAGCACCTACAAGGAACTGGATAAGAATCGTCAGAGTGGTGTACTGCGGGACAAGGCTCATGCCTTCTCACAGGATGGTGGGTTGGCTGTTCTGTATGGAAATCTTGCTCTGGACGGAGCGATTGTCAAAACTGCAGGTGTTGCGGAGCATATCCTGAAGTTCAGCGGCCGTGCCCGTGTCTTTGATAGCCAGGACGCTGCCGTGAATGCCATTCTGGGAAAAAAAATTATCCCCGGTGATGTTGTCGTCATCCGCTATGAAGGGCCCAAAGGGGGACCTGGGATGCAGGAGATGCTCTATCCAACCAGCTATCTGAAATCCATGGGACTGGGTGAAGTCTGCGCTTTGATTACTGATGGTCGTTTTTCTGGAGGCAGTTCAGGCCTTTCAGTAGGCCATATTTCACCAGAGGCCGCCGAAGGTGGTTTGATTGGTCTTGTGGAAGAAGGAGACTCCATCATCATTGATATTCCAGCGCGGTTGCTGCATCTGGATGTAAGTGAACAGGAACTGGAAGCCCGTCGTACGGCCATGCATGAAAAAGGAACCGCAGGTTGGCAACCACGGCGTGAACGTATTGTTTCCACTGCCCTGAAGGCTTACGCCGCCATGACGACCAGCGCCGCCCATGGAGCAGTGCGTGATCTGTCACAGATCGTTGTAAAGAAACGCTAAATTTTTTGTGGGGAGAGAATCATTCCTCCCCCTCCTTTGCCTGCCAGGCAATAAAAAAACCTGCCCTCTATAGGGCAGGCTTTTCTGTGGGCCGAAAGTGCATCGATCAGCTGATGCGTCCTAGAGCTGTTTTTTGCTTGTTCAGCTCCTGCTGGAAACTCTGAAGACGGTCACGATTTTCCTGTACGATGTCAGGTTTCGCCCGGACTACGAAATTTTCGTTGGACAGTTTTTTCTCAATTTTGCCGATCTCATTTTCCAGCCGTGATATTTCTTTGATCAGGCGGGCCTTTTCTGCTTCCAGATCAATGATTCCTTCGAGAGGCAGGAAAATTGTCGCTTCATCCAAAATAAGCTGGGCGGCCATTTTGGGAGGTTCACCTGTCAGCGGTGCAATCTCGGAAGCACGTGCCATCTGATCAATGGCAGCCTGCCACTGGCGGGAACGAACGATTGTCTTCTCAGAAGCATCCCTCAGAAGCAGGGGAGCTTTCTGGGAGGGAGGGACATTCATTTCCGCACGGATGGTCCGAACATCACTGATCAAACGAATGACCCAGTTCACTTCATCAGCAGCGTCTTCAGCTCCGGCAATTTTGGGAAGCTCTGGCCAGCTGTCGATGCCAAACGCTCCTTCATAGCCCAGTTTCTGCCACAGCGCGCCCGTCACAAAGGGAATGACCGGATGCATCATATGCAGAATGATGCCCAGAACGTAAGCGGCTGTTGCTCTCAGCTCATCGGCTTCGGCTCCGTCAGACCGGAATACCGGTTTGGAGAATTCCACGAACCAGTCACAGAAAATGTTCCAGACAAAACCATAACAGCAGCGTGTATATTCGTCGAAACGGGATGCTTCCAGTGCTGCATCAGCCTGATTGATAGCCTTGCGAGCTTCTTCCAGTATCCAGCGACCCAGAGTGGACTGAACGGCAGATGGAGTAAAGCTCGGTTCTGGTTCCACGCCATTCATCTGGAGGAAGCGTGAGGCGTTCCACAGTTTGGTGATGAAGGCCCGGTGTTCTTCGACACGTCCCCGTCCCAGCTTGATGTCACGGCCCAGCCCGGCTCCAGCAGCGATGGCGAGACGTGTGGCGTCTGCTCCGTATTCTGTAATCAGATCGAGAGGATCAATGCCATTACCACGAGATTTGGACATCTTCTGCCCTTTCTCGTCACGGACAAGTCCATGGATCAGTATCTTGCGGAAAGGCACATCCCCCATAAAGTGGAGGCCCATCATCATCATCCGGGATACCCAGAAGAAAATGATGTCGAATCCGGTTACGAGTGTACTTGTCGGGTAATAAAATTCCAGAGTTTCAGTCTTGTCAGGCCAGCCAAGAGTGGTGAATGGCCAAAGGGCAGAACTGAACCAGGTATCTAGAACATCCTCATCTCTGGTCAGGGTAACTGAGTCTCCCGCCTGTTTCTGGGCTTCTTCCTCCGTTTCGGCAACATAGGTCTTCCCGTCACTACCATACCAGGCCGGAATTTGATGTCCCCACCAGAGCTGTCGACTGATGCACCAGGGTTGCAGATCCCGCATCCACGCAAAAAAGGTATTCTCCCACTGTCGAGGTTCAAAAACCATTTTACCGTTTTTGACGGCATCAACAGCTGGCTGGGCCAGTCTGGGAGCATCACAGTACCATTGTAGAGTCAGGCGAGGCTCTACGATGGCCCCACCACGTTCAGCTGTTGGAATCTGAAGAGTATGCGGTTCGATTTTTTCCAGCCATCCCATCGTTTCCAGCTGTGTGACGATTTTCTTACGTGCTTCATCCCGGTGAAGCCCTGCAAGGGACCGCACAAAAGCAAGGTCACTCACACCGTCATGCTCGCATAGCTCTGCCTGGATTTCATCCAGCCAGATGCAGGCACCTTCATCAAGAATGGTTGGAGATGGAAGATCATGCCGCTTGCCGACTTCGAAGTCATTGAAATCATGAGCGGGCGTAATTTTGACGGCTCCGGTTCCTTTCTCCGGGTCTGAATGTTCATCGGCTATGACAGGGATAAGACGGCCTGTCATAGGCAGGATGATGTTCTGCCCGATTAGAGTTGTATAGCGGTTATCGTCCGGATTGACGGCAACGGCAACATCGCCCAGCATCGTTTCCGGCCGTGTCGTGGCAATCGTTATGGTTCCGCCGTTTTCTAACGGATACCGGATATGCCACATTGAACCCTTGGTTTCCTTGTTTTCCACTTCGAGGTCAGAAATGGCTGAACGGAATACCGGGTCCCAGTTGACCAGACGACGGTCCCGATAGATCAGTCCTTCCCTGTGAAGCTGAACGAATACTTTTCGGACAGCCCGGGACAGTCCTTCATCCATGGTGAAACGTTCACGTGTCCAGTCTGCGGAAGCACCTAGACGACGTAGCTGCCTGATGATGGTTCCGCCATATTCGTTTTTCCATTCCCAGACACGATCAATGAATCCGGGACGGCCAAGTGTTTTGCGATCAATGCCTTCCTGATCAAGGGCACGTTCCACAACCATCTGTGTGGCAATGCCGGCATGGTCCGTTCCGGGCTGCCACAGAACATTGGCCCCCTTCTCCCTCTGCCACCGAATCAGAATATCCTGCAATGTGAAGGTCAGGGCGTGTCCGAGATGAAGTGTTCCTGTCACATTGGGTGGCGGGAACATGATGGAATATGGTGTGCCTTTTTTTTGAGGATCAGCCGCAAAGAGGTCTGAGTTCTCCCACTGTCTGTACAGGGTATCCTCGTAATCGGCAGGGATGAACGTTTTTTCCAAAGTGGATGGTGTCAGGGATGTATCTGTGAGCTGAATGGTCATGAGATTCCCGATTTTTCATGTTCGTTTCAGGTGGCAAATTTCATATCATCAGGCATGACACTTGCCGATAGGCATGGTTGAAAAACAGTTCGTATTTCAACGTCCTGGAAGATTTGTCTTGTAATCGCCTATCCCCCACAGGCGGTTGCGGACGGCGTAGTAATAGGCTTTTTCATCATAGAGCGGAACATTCAGTTTGAGGTCGACTGCTGTCAGATGTCCGATAGCTCGTGCAATATCGTATGATGACGTAACGAGAGAAATTACACTCTGGATCAGAGCGCGCTGGGACTGAAGTAGTGTGGCCTGCTGCTGAAGAACGGATAGTGTTGTTGCCGTGCCGACAAGTGCCTGTCTTTCTACTCCAGCCAAGGCGGCCATGTTGGACGTGACAGCCATTTTATGACTCTGAAGGGTTTCCTTGACAGCTTCGTATAACTGCCAGCTTGACGAGGTCTGTTGAAGGGCGAGCCTACGCTGCACATCAACTTCATTTCGGGCTGCAATGGCAGTCTGTCTGGCCTGTCTGATGGCTGCATACTCACCACCACCCTGATAGATGGGAATTTGAAGATTCAGGGTGGCATATTTGTTATCTTCAAGAGACTGGTCCTGCCCCTGATCTTTTGATCGCTGGTATGTTAGCCCTGCCGAGAGTTTCGGCATGATAGCTGACATCTGGACAGAAATATTATCTTTCTGCTGTGCTTCGTTGAAAAGTGCTGCAATGACGTTGGGATTATTACGAATTGCTTCTGTGACAGCTTCTTGTTCGGTTCGAACTGGAAGTGCCAGAGGTTGTGGAGGTACAAGATCAGGTGGAGCTGGAACACCTACCGTTTGCAGATAAGTGGCTTGGGCGGACTGGACCGCTCCTTCAGCTTGGTGGAGTTCAGCCGTGGCTGAGGCCAGGGCCCCTTGTGCCTGTGCGACTTCGGTTCGGCTCAGTTCTCCCAGACGGAAACGCCGGTTTGTAGCGTCCAGTTGTTGACGAAGAGAGCGTTCATTGTTGATGCTAACCTGTAAAAGTTGGATGTTTGCGACGAGACGAACGTAAGCGTTCATCGTGTTGTAAAGAACTTCCTGCTCTGTTTCGATGAGGCGGGCACGTTGAGAGAATATCTGATTTCTGGCCATGTGTATGCCAGCAACAGTCTTACCGCCCTGATATATTGGTTGGGTCAGTGATACTGATGTATTGTATCCACCGTTATTATAGTGCTGGGTGTAAGGTAGTTTTACATTCTTTCCGTCGATTATGGTCTGCTGCGAGTAGCGATTGCTTCCTTTGTAGTAGGTTAAAGAACCTGACGCAGATATTGTAGGACGCCAGCCCGCCTGAGCAACAGACATCTGTTCATCAACGGCACGAAGTTGTGCTCGTGCTTCTCTCAGCTGTGGATTGGTGAGATATGCAAGAGAAAGAGCTTCTTTGAGGGTATGTGGGATGAATTCTGGATTGTCACTTGGAGTTCTGATCATCTCTTGGGCATGAACTTCTTGCCCTCCCATCGCAGTTATGATGCAGAAACTCATTCCACACTGAATTGACAGTTTGATTTTTGAAAAAAAATTGGAGGAGAGTTTCATGTATCGTAATCTGCCGGGCTGACTGTTCGTTGCTGAGGCGGATTATAGGGTAGAATCTGTCTGAAAATAAGTGAAAAATGCTTTACGACGTTTTCTCTCTTGACCTTTTAATAATAGTCTTTATTAAAGGGACAGCACATGAGGTCTGGTGGCAGAATGGCTATGCATCGGACTGCAAATCCGCGTATGTGGGTTCGATTCCCGCCCAGACCTCCATTGCTCTTTTCCTCCAAAAAGATCGTTTTGGTAGTCCTTCCTCTTCCTCTAAGGAAGGAGGAAGATAATTAAATAAAAAATTAACTTTATGCCAACTCAGTATAACACAAAATCCTTCCTTTTCACCTCAATCTGCTAGCCAACATATAAGCAAACTGCTTCCCTGCCCTGACATCCGAAGCCCAATGCATTCCACAAATAATGCGGCTTTCTCCAAATTCACGAGCCTGGTTCAAAAGCTGCTGCTTATGTGAGGGATACATATCTCCCAAGATCAAGGCAATGATATAAGCCCTGACTGTATGACCCGACGGGTAGGACCAACTGGTGACAAAATTTTTGTAATCGAAAACACAAGTCTTACCTCCACGATCTATGAAAGGCCGCCTTCTCTGCCAGATATTTTTTTCACGCTCCATTGCATTACGGGCCAACTTTTGAGCCTTCCCGATACGACGAGTCAATTCTTTTTCATCCTCGGGAGTCAACCGTATCTGACTCAGATCAATAAAATTCTGAACAGTCTGATCATCATTCATGCCAGCTTCATATGCCGCCCGTTTCCAACGAACGGAATCAGCCATACCTCTGGTCTCAAAATAAACCCGACTATCCTCTTTCGCTTCGGGAGAAGCCATGTCTGGAGGAGGCTGCAACCATGCTTCCTGCAGAAGCGGCTTGTGACGTCCAACCGTCCAGCCATAATATCCCGACAAAACCGCTACACCCATCATGAGGACGGGCAGCAGGCATCTCTTTCGTTTTTTGTTTTCCATAAGATAAGGACGGTGATCATCCCTGAAAAGGAATGATCACCTGCAACATATTACGAGATGACTTTACGAGCATCCTTGCTCGCATAAGCGGCCGCAGCACCATACAGCCCCGGCTGAGGATGCGTGATGATTTTCACCGGCATATCACTCATCATGGACTCGAAGCGTCCTTTGGCAATGAAACGCTCGGAAAAACCGGAATGAGGCAAAATATGAGCCAGACGCTGACCCAGACCACCGGCAACCACGACACCATGCGCACCATGCGCCAGAGCCAGATCACCTGCGACAGCCCCCAGGCTCAGAAAGAAACGTTCAAGAGCAGCAGCAGCCAGAGTGTCTGTTCCCTCCATTGCTGTGGTCCACAATGTCCGGTTATCCTTGATGGTGATGGGACGATCCTGCAACTCAGCAATCACTTCATACAGGTTGGTAAGCCCCGGACCAGAAACGATTCGCTCAACGGAAACACGACGAAAACGGTCACGCAGAGCACGCAGGATATGATCCTCAATCGCATCCAGAGGAGAGAAATCAACATGCCCCCCCTCTGTTTCAATTACATGATACCCATTTTCTCCACGCAGGAGAGTGGCAACCCCCAGCCCTGTGCCTGGGCCAAGAATGGTGATTGTCCCTTTGGCCGGCAGATCAACATCCGGACCACAGAGATGATTCATGTATTCAGGACCAACCTGTGCCACGGCATGACCGATAGCCCCAAAGTCATTGACCAGAGCAAAATCATCCAGCTTCAGTCGGCTACCCAACTGAGCCGGCTGGATGATCCAGGGATTGTTGGTCATTTTCAGAATGTCACCCGTGATCGGGCAGGCCACGGCGATGCCAGCTTCACGCGGGACAGGGCGTCCTAGAGAACGGCCAAAAGCCTCCCACGCCAGAGCCAAGGACGCATGCTCAGCACATTTCAGTGTCGTGGCTTCCCCGAGGGAAAAGACATGACCATCCTTGATCTCAGCAATTGCAAACCGGGCGTGAGTTCCGCCAATGTCAACGGCAACAATTTCTTTCATGCAATTTATCCCTTCACTACACAGAGAGATGCGTTGCTTCCTTTTCCCACGCCCTCCCTGCGGCTGCAAGAGTCCAGCCGACAGGGCAATAATTAATTATCAGTTACCGCCAGTCTCATTCTCCGGATGCTGCATGACATCCAACTTCCGCAAAATCCTATGAGCAATCGGACGAGGCAGAACCATTTCCAGAAGACGGGTCAGCTGGAATACCCACGGGAAAACCAGAACTCCCCTACCCTGATTGATGCTCCGCGCGATCTTGCGGGCTGCCTTGTCTACCGGAACAAGGAATGCCTGCTCACCATCCAGACGCTGGCTCATTGGAGTATCAATGAATCCAGGGGCAATCAGGCAGACCCGCACATTGTAAGGAGTCATGGCTGCCTGAAGGGCAGTGCTGAAACGGCCAAGCCCTGCCTTGGATCCACTGTAGACCGTAGCCAGTGGCAGATCGTGGAAAGAAGCGACCGATCCCATCATGGCAATGCGCCCACGCCGACGGGCGGCCATACGGTTGGCCATTTCGGTAGACATGGCCACCGGAGTGGCAAAATTGACCATGGACATCCTGAGAGCCGTCTCTGCTGACTCAGCCAGGGCATTATGAGGCCGTATGTCAGCCATCCCTGCGGAAAGGATCAGGATATCAACCGGAATCTGATCATCAGCCTCAATGAGAGATTTCAGGGCGTCATCAGCCTTTGTCAGATCAATGCTGAGTATGTCTGCACTTGCACCTTTCGTGCGTACGACAGACGCCGTTTTTTCCAGACGCTCTTCACTCCGTCCCCATAATGTCAGATGAACGCCAGGACGTGCATAATATTCTGCCAGTGCAGCCCCAATACCACTGGAAGCCCCAGTTATGAGGATATGATGCCGATGCGTCATTGGGTTCTTTTCTGGTCTGGACATGAGGCCCCTTTCTTTTTTGCCCTCTAGCGAGAAAGCCCGTGTACGAGTATAGCCATTGCTATGCAATGCGAAGCGCCAAACTCTCAATATGCCGAGGTCGATGTTCGCCCCGTGAACACACGGGGAGATTTACGTCGTTTTATCACACTTCCACGCCATATCTATAAGGGAATGGAAGGGTTTGTTTCTCCACTGGACATGGAGCAGAGACATCTGCTCAGCCCCAAGGAATCACCGGTTTTCCGTCACGCTGAAATCCAGTATTTCCTCGCTTGGCGCGATGGACGCCCTGTCGGGCGAATCGCTGCCATAGTCGATCATAAGGCAATTGAGCATTGGCAGGAAGTTATCGGCCAGTTTGGTGCGCTTGATGCCATCCCTGAAAAAGGGATCGTATCATCTCTTCTACAGGCCGTTGAAGACTGGTTCAGAAAACGGCAGATTTCCAAGCTTCGCGGCCCGGTCACACTGAGCGGAAATGCGGAGAC
This sequence comes from Bombella mellum, assembly GCF_014048465.1. Lineage (GTDB taxonomy): Bacteria > Pseudomonadota > Alphaproteobacteria > Acetobacterales > Acetobacteraceae > Bombella > Bombella mellum. The sequence goes on along the minus strand of NZ_PDLY01000002.1, from coordinate 61,556 downwards.
TGGCACAATGGTGGAGGGGCAGCTGTCCGCTCCCATGATCGCCATTCCGTGGCACCCGAAAGGGCTGGATGCGCTCATTCGTGAATCTGGCTACGAGACAGCCCAGAATCTGCTCAGCTACCGTCTGGATCTGGACAGCAATACGGAGGAACGTTTCAAGGTTCCCGGCAATCTCAGACTTGGTCAGGGGCGTCTTAGCAGCATCACGACCCGGGATCTTTCCAAAAAAGAAATCACCACTCAGGGTGAGGTTCTTCGCAAACTCTACAACGATGCATGGTCGCACAAATACAATTTTGTGCCCATGCAGGACTACGAGATGACGGCCATGATCGAGCAGATCAAGCCACTTCTCCGTCCTGAACATTATGTCCAGATTGACCAGAACGGCGAACCCGTCGCCATGGCCATGGTGCTTCCCAATCTGTACGATATTGCAGGAGACCTTGGCGGCTCCCCCTCACCGCTCGGATGGATGCGTCTGGGTTATCGGCTTGCGACGCACAAATTTCGTTCGGCTCGGGTCATTCTTCTAGGTGTCTCCAGCAAAATGCGTGGCACGATGCTGGGCTCCCTTCTTCCGTCGCTGGCCATCGTGGAGCTGATGCGACGTGGCCACACGCTGCCTTACCGATGGGTCGAACTGGGATGGGTTCTGGAAAGCGATACGGGCATGCGTAACTTGGCCGAATCACTCGTGCCTCATCCGCACAAAACACATCGTTTATACGAAAAGAACCTTCTTTCCTGACCTCAGGGAAGAAGGTTCTTTTCTCCTACAATAAAATCTCTTTTTAGAAGTGCTGCCATCCTGTCCGTGTGAAACGGATAGGTTCATGGTTTTTGTCCAGCATTGTCACTCCCTGTCCCTCTGTGACCTTCCCTATTTTTGTGACAGGTACAGCATGTGCACGACAGTGAGTCTGCAAGGCCTCTTCCTGCTCCACAGGACAGGTCAGCAGCAGTTCATAATCATCCCCCCCCAGAAGAATGGTCTCCCGCCAGTCAGGTAGATACGCTTTCACCTCGGCAGAAAGTGGCAAAGCTTCCTCAAAAAGAGTGATAGCCGTCCCCGATTCCTCAGCGATATGGCCGCAATCTTGGACAAGGCCATCAGAAATATCCATGGCTGCACTGACAATTCCATAAAGGGACAGTCCGACACGTGGGGAAGGTATCCGATAAGACTGCACAAGAATCCCGTCCGGAGAAGCATCAATCTTGCCTAACCGTACCTGCAGACCGAGTGCAGCACGGCCAAGAGTACCCGTTACCCAGACACCATCCCCTGGCCGACCGCCGTCCCGCCGCAGGGTCTCTCCCCGACGGACAGCTCCCAGTATGGTCACGTTCAGCATCAATGGAGAAGGACTACCTGTCGTGTCTCCTCCAAGAAGGGTGATGCCAAACCGTTCCTGATCCTCAGCCAGACCAGCGGCGAACTCAGCAAACCAGGCTTCATCGTAATGCCGCCCTACCGGGACACTGACATTCAGCATGTAATGTCGAGGAGAGCTGCCCATGGCCGCAAGGTCAGAAAGATTGCAGCGCAGGAGCTTCTGAGCCACGGTCCTCGCAGGGTCATCAGGGAGAAAATGCAGGCCTTCCACCATGGTATCACTGGAAAGGACAAGCTCCTCGCCCTCAGGAAGAGACATGGTTGCCCCGTCATTACGGAGTTCCATGGCACCCTCACCAGCCAAAGGACGGAAATGTCGGGCTATGAAATCAAATTCTCCCACAATTCCCTCCCTTTTCAGGCGTTCTGGTCCCCATCTTTCTGACGGGCAAACCTGTCCAGTATCCCGTTGACCATTTTCGGCTCATCACCACTGAAAAAACCATGAGCCACATCCAGATATTCATTAATGACAATCTGGGCTGGAAGCTCCGTCATCATCTCTCCAATGGCCGCCCGTAACAGAGCACGCAGAACCGGATCCAGACGGTCCATCGGCCAGTTCTCTGGCAGAAGATTCCCCAGTGCCCTGTCCACACTGTCCTGCCGTTTCACCGTATTCCGAACAATTTCCTCCAGAAGATTCAGGTCTGCATCAGGAATGTGTCCATCATCAAAACTTGCCGTAGATGCAATGTGCCGGTGACGGATGAATTCCATGATGACATTCTCAGGATTGGCTCCCGTCTGTTCGCACTGATAAAGGGCCTGGGTCGCTGCCATGCGGGCAATGGTCCGGCTGCGTGTGCGGGATGTGGCTGACGACGGTTCAGTCATGGTGTCTCCTGAGAGGAGGGATCAGAAGGCCGATTCATATCAACAAGAATCTTTGAGAAAGCCTCTATTTCCCGAAAATCTTTATAAACACTGGCAAAACGGACGTAAGCCACACCATCGATATCCCGTAGCGCATCCATGACAAGCTCTCCTATCCTGTAGGATGGGATTTCCTGATCGCCAGATGATTCCAGCTGCCGTACCAGACCGTTGAGCAACCGCTCCTGACGGACCTCATCAACAGGACGTTTTCGCAGTGCAATACGGATGGAACGGGCCAGCTTGTCCCGATCAAACGGGATACGGCGGCCATCCGCCTTGATAACGGTCAGCTCACGCAGCTGCACACGCTCCACGGTCGTAAAACGCTGGGTACAGGAACAGCAGAAACGCCTGCGACGGATGGCCGTGCCATCCTCAACCGAGCGGCTGTCCTTGACCTGCGTCTCCTGATTTCCACAAAAGGGGCAGTGCATGGCATATTCCAAAAAGAAAAACCAAAACAGGGTCTTCCTTGACCCTGTCTGCCGCACAGTCTATCGGAAACAGCAGCATTGAGGAATATGGCAGGGCTTTTTTCTTTATACTGCCCTCCGGTTCCGGTAGCGGGAACAAGGATAATGAACAGAATGATGCGTATTCACCTCGCAATGACAGTTTTTTTGGCTGGACTAAGTGCAGAAGCCGCTCTAGCCACCGAAAATACTGCGCCTGCTTCTCTCAAGAACATTTCCATTGACGACACCGCATTGCATACACGGTACAAAGAAGCACCTTTTGCCTTCGGTACTTTTGCACTGACCAATCACGGAACGACGGATTTTCTGCTCCGTGGCATCACCTCTCCCGGCTGCCAGTCAGTCACCTCCAACCGGAACAGTCAGGTTGCCATCCAATCCCCGAGCCAGACATACGACATTTTCCAGCGCATGGCTGTCCCTCATGAAGGAACGCTGTTCTTCCCGACAAGCGGCTACCACCTGATCTGCCATGGGCTGAAAGTCACATACCAGCCGGGCCATACTCTGGACTTCGTCTTTCATTTTCAGAATGTCGGCGATGTTACCGTTCCCTTCCGTATGCAGCCCATCGTGGAAGAAAAACACGTCGGTCCCTGAGAGACTCTTTTCAGAACATCGTCAGACAGTCTCCTGCAATATGGCCAGAACAGCTTCACCGTAGCGGTCAACCTTGCTCTGGCCAACGCCCCGCACCTCCCCCAGCTCCTGCCGGCTAGTAGGGCGGGCACGGATGATCTCCTTCAATGTGACATCCCGAAAAATGATATAAGGTGGAATCTCCTGCTGATAAGCCTCCTCCCGCCGCCACATTTTCAATGCCAGAAAGTAACGATGCTCTTCCTCAGTCAGGTCATCTGCGAAGTTCCCCTTCCCTGTCTTTTCTCCCATCGCTGTCAGATGACGCAGGGACGCATCCTCTCTCAGACTGACCGACTCATCACCCCGTAAAATAGGCCGGGCGGTCTCCCGTCGCAGCCCAAGACCCCCATGATCTCCCACCATGCCGATAGCCCCCCGGGCGATAAGCTGCCGAATAACCATACGCCACCACACATCCGTCCTGTCTTTCCCGATTCCAAAGACGGACAGATGGTGCAGGGCATGACGTTCCACAGCCTCCGTCATCTTGCCTTTAAGGACGGCGATCAGCTGCATGGCACCAAAGCGTTCACCTGTCCTGTAAACAGTGGAAAGAACCTTCTGAGCCGCCTCGGTAGCATCAAAGGTAGATGGCGGATGCAGACAGTTGTCACAATGACCGCAGGGTTCATGAAGATTTTCCCCAAAACAGGCCAGAACGGCCTGCGTCCGGCAGCCCGTCGTTTCCGTCAACGAGATCATGCTTTCCAGACGCCCCTGCATCGCCCGTTTCTCACTCTCCGGCACCTGGGATTCTTCCAGCCAGTATCGTGCCCTGGCAACTCCTTCACCGCTATATAGCAGAAGTGTATGCGACCGTTCTCCGTCCCGGCCAGCACGGCCAATCTGCTGGTAATACCCTTCCGGTGAGGTCGGCATGTCAAGATGTATGACCGTCCGCACATCAGGCCGATCTATGCCCATGCCGAAAGCAATGGTGGCTGCAACGACCATTGGTTCACCAGACCGGAACCGCATCAGGACGTTCTTCTTGTCCGCCGGAGACATGCCGGCGTGAAATGGGAAGGCCGTATATCCCTTCTCCCTGAGCTGGCGAGCCATGCTCTCTGTCTTCTTGCGGCTGCCACAATAAATGATGGCCGCCCCCTGCCCCATGTGAAGACGCAGTGCATCCATGACCTGCCGCATTTCAGAAAGTTTCGGCTGAGCCTGAAGGAACAGGTTCTCCCTATGAAAACTGCCCATAAGGATGCGGGCCTGCGGCATATCCAGCGCAGACAGTATGTCCCGCCGTGTCCGAGGATCAGCCGTGGCCGTCAGAGCAATTCTGGGAACCTGAGGAAACAGTTTCTTCAGATTCGCCAACTCCCGGTACTCTGGCCGGAAATCGTGTCCCCATGCCGAAACACAGTGCGCCTCGTCGATGGCAATGAGTGACAGTGCGCACCGTCCCAGCAGACCAAGAATATAAGGGGTAAGCAGACGTTCGGGAGAAATATAGAGAAGATCAAGCTGATCACACGTCAGATCCTCACGAACCGTCAGTTGATCCTGATACTCCATCTCCGAGTGAAGAGCGGCCGCCCTCACACCCAGCTGCCGTAACCCGGCCACCTGATCCTCCATGAGGGCAATCAGGGGGGATACGACCAGCCCCACACCTTTACGACACAGGGCCGGAACCTGATAGCAGAGACTTTTTCCGCCTCCTGTAGGCATGAGAACGAGAACGTCCTCATGTTCCATGACAGCCTGAACAGCTTCCGCCTGTAATCCTCGAAACGCCGGGAAACCAAAGACACGATGAAGAACGGTCTCCGGAGTCTCTCCAACGTAACGGGGAAAACGGTCAATCGGGTTGCCTATCCCCTCATGGAACTCATCGTCAGGCTGTTCATGGTCAGGAATCAATGTGAACCCAGATGGACCGTGACACGACGGAGAGCCACGCGTGATTCTTCAACCGACGTCGGGACGAAGGCTTCCTTGCGGATGTCATCACGACCAATCCCATCCTTTACCAGCACATCGATCACATTCTCCGCACGGGCATCGGCCAGCTTCTTCAATACGTCAGGATCTTCATTTTTCCCGGCAGAACCGGAAACGGTGATCTGGGAGATATGACGCTTCTGTGCCGCACTGACAGCACTCGCCACAATCGCCTCACCGGTCGGGCTGAGTGTCACGGAATCCTTGTCAAAGAAGACAACATAATCATCCCGCGGCGGATGGGAGACACAGCCAGCCAGCAGCCCTGTTGCCATGAGGGAAACAGCTCCCAAGGAAGCATAACGACGCACAAAAGCAGAGACCCTCTTCATGGGGCATCCTTTCCATCAACCATAGAGAATACCTCCCCTAACTGCCCTTGCTTTGCCCCGTGGTCAATATGCTCCGAAGCAAAGCGGCAAAAACACACCTACAGGCTCCGGGAGGTCAAACTTCCATCCTGGATGGTCCAGAGATGATCAAGCTGTTCCACTCCTGTCAGACGATGCGTGATCAGGAGAATGGAACGGGAACGGTCCAGTCCGTTCAGGGTGGACAGGAAGGCTCTTTCGGTTTCCGCATCCAGCCCAGTTCCCGGCTCATCAAGTATCAGGACCGGAGCTTTCGACAGCAGAACTCGTGCCAGGGCGATGCGCCGCCCCTGCCCACCAGAAATATGTGAGCCATTCTCACCTATCCAGCTGTCCAGACCATCAGGAAGGGAACGAACAAAATCAGCAATCTGGGCCTGCTCCAGAGCAGCCCACATGGCATCATCAGAAATGTCATCCCTGCCAAGAAGCAGGTTGGACCGGATCGTATCATCGAACAGATGACTGGCCTGGGACAACCAGGCCACCTTTTCCCTCACCATCTCGGTTCTGACGTCTGCAATGTTCTCCCCGCCGAGCGTGATGCTACCCTGCCCGGGAGACATCACCTTGAGCAGCAGAGCAGCTAGGCTGGACTTCCCAGCTCCCGAAGGACCGATCAGGGCCGTGCGCTCCCCCTCTCTCAACCGAAGACTGACATTTTTCAGAACAGGCCTGTCCTCTGTCCAACCAAACGTGACATTCCGGACCTCAATCTCATGCCCGGCCGGTGCAGGAAGCGTCCCTTCATCCGGTGTCCCCTGTGGCATGGCAGTCGCTTCTGCCACACGCTCCGCTGCATGAAGCACCTGACCACAGAGAAGACCAGCCCGCGGTAGATCGACGATATTGTCCAGAGCTGTCATGACCACGAACAGGACGGTAATACCCATCACGGCCTGTTCCTTCGGGAATACCAGCCCGGCGCAGCCACAGAGGGCACAGACGACACCAAGACGTGTCAGCAGAAGAGCCAGAGCATGAACATGCGCCATGGCCCGATCCCGACGACGCTGCATCCTGTAGAAAGCCTCTTCAGCAGCCAGAAACCGCTCTGTGGCCACATCTTCCTGTCCGAAAATCCGAAGCTCTCTCATTCCTCCTACTAGATCGAGAGCCTGACTGTTCATGTCAGCCTGCGTCCGTTGGAGTTCTGGTCCCCAGCGATAGGAAAGCCTCGCCATGAGAGCAGGCAGCACGAAAGCGGTCAGACAGAACAGAAGACCGATACAGAGTGCCAACAGGAAGCTTCCTCTCAGGCAGATCAGAATGACGATGGGCAGGCTGAGCAGAGCCGCTGCCAGAGGCACCAGTATGCGCAGATAGAGACTGTCCAGGCTCTGCACGTCAGCCACCAGGCGGGAAAGCATATCGCCGGACCTGCGGAACCCGAGACCTGCGGCGGCACCACCGGCCAGCTGACGATAGAACCATAACCTGATGTCTGCCAGCACATGGAATGTAGCATCATGTGTGACCAGCCGTTCAAAATAGCGGAGGATTACACGCAAGCCCCCGGCAAAACGCAGAAGCCCGAAAGCAGCGGCTCCCCCCACAGCAATCAGCCCCAGCCTGGACCCTGTCTGCCCCATGAGGAGAAAAACGGAACAGACAGACAGTTCTGTCAGTATCAGCCCGACGAACAGACGAACCCAACGACCTTTCCATACATTCCACAGAGAGCGCAGCTGCGTCATGACAATGTCTCCTGTACCGTGACCTTTCCACGTTCAATGATGAGACGTTTTGTCTCACCAATGGTATGGAACTGGGAGGAATGGGTGGAAATCAGGGCCGTACGCCCCTTCAGGAGCCGCCGCAGGGATACGAGAATGTCCCGCTCCGTTGCCGGATCAAGATGGGCTGTCGGTTCATCCATGATGAGCAGAGGAGCATTTTTCAGAAAAGCCCTGGCAATGGCAACACGCTGTGCCTGTCCGCCAGAGAGTCCAAAACCTCCCTCTCCCAGTCTGGTGTCCAGCCCATCAGGCAGAAGTGGCAGGTAATCCCTGACGGACGACGCCTCAAGAGCATCCCTCAGCTGATCTTCGGAGGCCTCTGGAGCTGCGAACATGATGTTGTCACGCAGCGTACCGGCGAAGATGACGGGTTTCTGTCCAATCCAGCTTATCTGGCGTGTCACGTCGGACGGATGAAGAGTCTGAAGATCAGCACCGCCCAGCAGTATCTCTCCCTGAGAAGGGCGGATGAAGCCCAGAAGCATTTCTATCAGGGTCGACTTACCAGCACCGGAAGGACCGGTAAGCACGGCCACATCTCCAGCTTCAAGATGAAACGATACATCATCCAGAGCCAGAGGATGATCATTCACCCATCGGTAAGACACGCCCCGCACATCCAGTGCAATTCCATGACGGGTATGTTCCGGAACGGCCTGACCGGAAACCACCTGGTTCATACTTTCGGGCAAGGCAGGGAGCTTCTGTATGGCCTCACCACTGTTGGTGATCTGTGCCCTGTCCTGATAGGCAGCAGAAAGAGCACGGAATGGTGCAAAAGCTTCAGGCACCATGAGAACGGCAAAAAGAATGCCCGCCATCTGATGGACGGAACCCGCATGGAGAAGACCATGACGCTGATCAATCACGATCCAGACCAGAGCAACGATCATGGCAATATCAGTTGAGGCGGAGGTCAGGAACGCAACTCGCAGCACCTTCATGGTCCGGCGACGCAGCTCGTCCGCAGCCTGCCCAAGCCCCTGGGCATCCTTCTCCGCATTACCGGACAGTACGATGGTGGCAATACCACGGATACGATCCAGAAAACGTACCTGAAGACGGTTAAGTGCCAGAATCTGCCGACGGGAAGCGATAGCTGTAGCAATACCAAAAACGGCCTGGAAAACCGGAAGGACAAGACAGCATCCGCCAAGAATGAAACCCGCCCTATGATCCTGCCAGAACACCACCAGCACCACAGACCACTGGGCCACAACCCAGAGGGAAGAGGCAGGTAACCAACGGGCAAAATACCCTTCCAGAGCCTCGACACGATCCGTCAACATTGCAGCCAGGGACGCACTATGCTGGTGCCGGAGAAGCGCAGGTCCCTGCGCAAAGAAACGGGCGAGCAGCTCACGCCGCAGGCGTTTACGGGCTTTCTCACCACTGGCCGCAGCAAGAAGTTCCTGCACATATCCCAGAATGATGCGGGCAACAGATGCGAGAATGAACAGGAACAGATGGGACATCCCCACCTTCTGTCCACCAGCCAGCACCTCGGCAAGAATGATAGCCAGATTCCAGACCAGCACCATTCCGGCAAGGACATTGAACATCCCTACCAGAGCCAGCAACAGGGTAGCCGAGCGATTGGCGCGATTTTGCTGCCGCACCCAGCTTTTTAGCATTTTCTTGTCTGCCTTCATGCGGAGACATATACAGGCGAAGCAGACAAAAGAAAAACAGACAGAGTAAAAGTTTTCCATCGGAAAAATCTTTCTCCACTCTACTGCCTGTTTTGTATTGCAAATCCTGTCCGTCTTCCTCACATCAGGGGACCATGTCTGCACCAATTCTCAATCTACAGAACATTTCCTACACGCTTGGCGGTCGTCCCCTGCTGGATGGAGCCGACATCTCGGTATCAGCTGGTGAAAGGCTCTGTCTCGTCGGACGGAACGGTTCTGGCAAATCCACCCTTCTGCGCATTGCCGCAGGAGAGCTGGAACAGGACAATGGCGAGCGTTTTCTTCAGCCCGGCCTGAAGGTTCATTATCTTCCACAGGAACCGGACCTCTCCGCCTGGGAGACAGTCTTCGACTACGTGACGGCAGACCTGGATGAAACGACCCATTACCGTGCCCGGGCCATGCTGAGTGAACTGGGCATGGAGGGCACGGAAAGCTGTGCCAGTCTCTCAGGAGGAGAAGCCCGCCGCAGTGCACTGGCACGTGCCTTGGCCGTAGAGCCGGACCTTCTACTGCTGGATGAACCGACCAATCATCTGGATCTCCCCTGCATTGCCTGGCTGGAAAAAGAACTTCTGGCCTCCGGGGCCGGCATGATCATCATCAGCCATGACCGCCGCTTTCTTGAAACCCTGTGCAGGGCCGTCATCTGGCTCGAACAGGGCCGGACACAGAGGCTTGACGCCAGTTTCGTCCATTTCGAGGCCTGGCGGGATGAACAGATCGAACTGGCAGAACGGGCAGCTCATAAGCTGGACCGGCAGATTGCCCGTGAGGAAGACTGGATGCGCTATGGTGTCACCGCCCGGCGCAAACGGAACGTCCGACGTGTGGCGGAGCTTGCCAACCTGCGGGCTGAAAGACGTGACATAGCGTCCCGGCAGCGTGGCACCCTGAAGATGGAGGCCAGCGAAGCCGAGAACACCAGCAAGATTGTCGTCGCTGCAGACGGGATAGGCTGGGCCTATCCTGAACGGTCTCTCATAAACGGCCTGACACTCAAAATCACCAAGGGAGACCGGCTTGGCATCTGCGGAGCCAATGGTGCCGGGAAAACCACCCTTCTCCGCCTTCTGACAGGCGATCTTGAACCACAGAAAGGTGACATACGCCGCAGTCCATCCATCAGGATGGTCACACTCGATCAGCAGCGCAGTGCTCTGGACGGGAATCAGAGCGTTGCGGACTTCCTGACCGATGGACATGGTGAGCTGGTAGAGGTTGGCACGGAAAAGCGTCATGTCATCGGCTACATGAAAGACTTTCTGTTCCGTCCGGAGCAGGCCCGCACACCAGTCAGCCACCTTTCCGGCGGGGAGCGGGGAAGGCTGGCTCTTGCCTCCGCTCTGGCCCGTCCTTCAAATCTGCTGGTGCTGGACGAGCCTACCAACGATCTGGACCTGGAAACTCTGGACCTGTTGCAGGACATGCTGGGGGATTACACAGGTACGGTTCTGCTCGTCAGCCATGACCGTGACTTTCTGGACAGGCTGGCAACCTCCACCCTTGTGGCTGAAGGTGACGGCAGCTGGATAGAATATGCTGGCGGTTATTCCGACATGCTGGCCCAGCGCAGAGGCCGCACTCCTGCCGAACGTCAGCAGAAAGAAGCCAATCCTTTTTCCCCCGAGAATGGACAGAAGCCATCTTCCCGCCCAATGAACAGGAGCTCGACCAAACTGAGCTACAAGGAACAGAGGGAACTGGACCAGCTGCCTGAGCTTCTTGAAAAGCTGGAAAAGGACGCAGCTCTATGCCGGAACGCACTGGCTGATCCTGAACTCTATAACCGTGATCCTGCCCGGTTTGAAAAAATCACGGCTGCCTTGAGCAAAACGGAAGAAAAACTCAGCCAGGCAGAAGAACGCTGGGTAGAGCTGGAAAGCAAACGGGAAGAACTGGAAAACTGACATGTCCTTCCCGGCCTGTCCCACAGACCGGGAGGACAACAGACATCAGAGCCGGTTGATGATACGTTCCTTGGCCTTGACAAATTCTGCCTCTGTCAAAGTTCCACGCTCTTTCATCTGATGCAGCTGTTCAAGAGTATATTCAGGGCGAACAAATGTCTCACCGAGGGACTGTGACCGGTCATGGGCCTGATAGGGCCCCCAGTTCTGACTTCCATCAGAAGAAACCAGTTTCTCCCTTGGCCACAAGGACCAGATGAGCAGGCCAATCCAGAACAGCCCGGTCCATCCTGCAAGGATATTGAGGGCAACAAGCAGCCATTTCTGCGGGTGCTGCCGCATGATGGCAATGATGCTGGGCAGGCAGTACATGGCCAGCATGGAAAGCATCAGAATGGCAAAAATAAGCAGACTCAGATACGGATTGATCGCATTGACCTGCTGTGTGTACTCCGTCACGTTCATGACGATATTCCTTATGATCGTGGTCTGGTCAGTCAATCAGGCCTGAACGCCGGATCATCTCCTGCGCAGCCTTTATTTTTCTCCCCACCAGTAGGGCGGCTTCAAGTGCTCTCAATCCGGCCCGTCCGTCAACAACAATTCGTTTACCATCGAGACATGAGGCTACAAAGGCATCATGCTCGGCTGCCAGATTGTCATGCTCTTTCCAGTGAACACTCTCCCGCCGAAAGCCGTTGGCCTCTGGTAGAGTAAGGCCTGTCTCACGGTTGATGAAAACCAGCTTACGCCCTACAAAATCTGCCGAAAGATATCCTTCCTGTGCAAAAAGACGCATCTTCCGTTCCGTCTTGAAGGAAATACGACTGGCCGTGATGGAGGCAACACATCCATTCTCAAAACGCACGCGGGCATTCGCAATATCTTCACTGGGACTGGAAACAGTAGCCCCCATCGCATCGATATCCAGAATGGGACTGTCCACGAGTGACAAGATGAAATCGAGATCATGTATCATGAGATCAAGAACGACCGATACATCCGTCCCACGTGTCTTGTATGGAGCAATCCTTGTTGCTTCGATGTAGAGCGGGTGCTTTATGCGGCTCCTGATGGCGGCATGTTCTGCTGAATAACGCAGCAGGTGCCCCACCTGGAGAACACGTCTCTGCCTACTCGCGCAACGGACCAGTTCCTCCCCTTCTTCCTCCGTGGACGCCAAAGGTTTTTCAACCAGAACATGACACCCGGCCTCAAGAGCCTGCCGTGCCAGACGATGATGCGTCTCGGCCGGGGAAGCTATGATGACCGCCTTGCAGCGTTCCAGAAGACTTTCATATGTCCTGAAGACGGCCGCACCGACCTCTTGGGCAACCGTCAGGGCACGTATCTGGTCCGGGTCATAAAGCCCGACCAACTGTTCCCTTTCATGCCGGGCAGCCTGAAGGGCATGAAAACGACCAAAATATCCCGCCCCTACAATGGCTACATCAAGGACCTGTCTGTTCTTCATGGCTCTGAGCATAGCACCGACACGAAGCGGTGCAAGGCACCAGCCAACCCGGCATAATGGTTGCAATAAAACCCTTAAAAGGGCATGGTCAGCACCCAATTGTGAGATTGGTCCTGACCTCTCCATTTCCACATTTTTGAGGTTCTCTAACCCCCTATGTTGTATTACAGCCGCCTCAGGATGTTAGGCGTGGTGGGCATCTGCCTGATAAGTGTCCTGCTCTGCCTGCCTAATTTCATTAAAGCCCCTTCACAATCCCTACCCTGGCATCAGGTGCATCTTGGCCTTGACCTGCGGGGAGGCTCCTATCTCCTGTTGCAGCTGGATACCAAGACACTCCAGCACGATCGGCTACAGTCCCTTGAAGGTGAAATCAGACAGGGGCTGCTCAGTGCCCATCTGGGATATCGTGATATCCAAAGGGATGATGCGGCTGCCGCCGTACTGGTCACCCCACGCTCCGACAGTGAAAAAGAAAATGACCGGAAGGTCCTGAACGACCTGACACCCTCCATTCCCGGAGAGCTGGCGGTCGATGAGAAAGACGGGCATTTCATCGTCAGCCTGACAAAAGAGGCTGTCCGCGCCCGGGCCCGGGAAGCCGTTTCCCGCTCCATCGAGATCGTCCGCCGCCGCATCGACAGCACCGGTGCCATCGACCCGAGCATCGCCCGTGAGGGGGAAGACCGTATCGTCCTGGAACTGCCAGGCATCAGTGACCCACAGCGCATCAAGACCCTGCTGGGTACGACCGCCCGCATGACGTTCCACCTCGTGTCCCCGGATCCGACTCATGCAGGACCGGGCACGACCATGCTCCCCCTGCCCAACGGGCGCGGAGAGATTGCCGTCGAGGATCGGATCGATGTTGATGGGGCCAACCTGACCGACGCCGCCGCCACTATGAGCGAAGGACAGTGGGTCGTCGAGCTGAAATTCGACAACAAGGGAGCGGATGACTTCGCCCGCATCACGACACAGAACGTAGGGAAGCCTTTCGCCATCGTACTGGACGGTCATATCCTGACAAGTCCGGTCATCAATGGCCCCATCACGGCCGGCCGTGGCATCATCACCGGCAGCTTCACCGCCCAGTCTGCCTCTGACCTTGCCGTATTGCTGCGGGCTGGTGCCCTGCCCGCCCCGCTGACCGTCGTCGAACAGCGGAGCATCGGGCCCAGCCTCGGCGTGGCCTCCATTCATGCAGGCGTCATCAGTCTGGCCGTTGGCTTCGTGCTGGTCGTCCTGTTCATGCTGCTTTTCTATGGCCGTTTCGGCCTGTATGCGGACATCGCCCTTTTTGCCAACCTCGTCATGATACTGGCCATCCTGTCACTCTTTGAGGCAACCCTGACTCTTCCGGGCATGGCAGGCATCCTGCTGACCCTCGGCATGGCCGTGGATGCCAACATCCTCATCAACGAGCGCATCCGGGAAGAAGTCCGGCAGGGGCGCAAACCACTTCAGGCTCTCCAGGCTGGCTTCCAGCGGGCAACAGGCACGATCATCGACAGCAATGCGACGGCCTTTCTTGCCCATGTCATGCTCTTCGTTTTCGGTACGGGAGCTGTCCGAAACTTCGCCCTGACCATCACCATCGGCATTGCCACCACGCTCTTCACGACGCTGGTCCTCTCCCGGATGCTGATTGTCCGCTGGTATGCCCATAAACGCCCACAGGAACTGCCGGTCTGATCGCCATGTTTTCTCGTCCTCTTCTCCGTTTCGTACGTGATGACCGACAGATACGCTTCATGCGTGGGCGTCATGCCGGTCTGATCATTTCCGCCCTTCTTTCCATCGCCTCGGTGGTGCTGTTCTTCACACCAGGCCTCAATCTGGGCCTGGATTTCCGTGGTGGCGTCATCGTGGAGACCCACTCCCCCACTGCTGAAGACCCGGCGCACATGCGGGAAATCCTCAAGGCCGGACATGTCAATGCCGCTTCCGTGCAGACCTTCGGATCTCCACAGGACATGCGCATCGCCATCAACCTTCCCCGAGGTGGTGAGGATGAACACGTCACCCAGCAGCTGGTGGATCATGTCCGCACCATAATCGTTCAGGCCATCCCGGGCGTACAGATACAGCGGGCCGATGCTGTTGGAGGCTCCGTGTCTTCCGAACTGTTCCGGGATGGCGTGCTGGCCCTCCTGTTCAGCCTCGGGATGATCCTCATCTACATCTGGTTCCGCTTTGAACGTGAATTTGCCCTGAGTGCCGTCATCACGCTGGTTCTGGACCTGACCAAAACCATCGGCTTTCTGGTGGTCACCCGCTTCGAGTTTGACCTCGTCATGGTAGCAGCACTGCTCACCATCTTGGGTTATTCCACGAACGACAAGGTCGTCGTCTATGACCGTGTCCGTGAGAACCTGCGCAAATACCGTACCATGCCACTGCGGGAACTGCTGGACCTTTCCATCAATGAAACCCTGAACAGGACATTGGGAACCTCCATGACCGTCTTCCTTGCAGCCCTCCCCTTGGCCCTGTTTGGTGGCAGCACCCTGACTGGCTTTGCCACCGTCATGCTGTTCGGCATCGTGGTGGGAACGTCTTCTTCCATCTTCATCGCAGCCCCGCTGCTGCTTCTGATGGGCCAGAAAAGACTGCGTCGGGGAAGCTGAGCTTCCAGAGTTCTGACCACCATGAAAAAGGGGGGACACCTGAGTGTCCCCCCTTTTTCATGCAGATGAAATGTAGGCTTATGGAAGCTATTTCTGTATCAGACCAAGATAACGGGTCAGTATCTGATCCGCCCGAAAGTCGGATCGTATGGTCTGGGAGTCCAGATTGTGTACAACCGCCTTCCGGGTTGCCTCATCCATCTGAATGAGCACGGGCATGTCCTTCTGATGGAGCTTCCCCATCAGGAAAGCTCCCCGGGCCATCCCGTTTATGATGAAATAGGAATACAGATGCGCATTCGGTGACAGAGGCACACCAAAGGCAGCATCATCCGCCCTCACATGTCCACCCCACAGGCCGACTGACAAGGCAACACCAGATAGGCTGACCAGAAAACGTTTCATTTCTCTACGGAATGTGAAGCCAGGATGTCACGAATTTCCGTCAGAAGCACCTCTTCCTTGGAAGGTTCCGGCGGAGCAACTGGCTTGGCCTCTTCCTGACGATGCAGCTTGCTGATCAGCCTCATCGCCCAGAAGATGAAGAAAGCAATGATCAGAAACTGGATGACGGCATTCAGGAACAGACCAACATTGATGGTCACGGCTCCGGCTTTCTGCGCCTCTGCCAGAGTGGCCTTGACCGGTCCCTTCAGGGTGATGAAGACATTGGAAAAATCAACGCCCCCCGTCAAGCAGCCAAGAACCGGTGTCAGAAGATCCTTCACGGCACTGTTGACGATGGAGCTGAAAGCAGCACCGACCACCACACCGATTGCCAGATCCACAACATTTCCACGCATGATGAACTTGTGAAAGTCCGTCAGCCAACCGGGTGATTTGACACGACTCATTATGAACCCTCTCCCTAGGGTGAAGAACAGATGCAATGACAGGCTGCTGTCATGAACATAAACCGCACCTTATCATACAGGACAATATGGCAAAACTGTATGACATTCTTAACCTTCGACAGACCGGAAAAAGAAGACACCCAGCCTTTATTTTTCAGGAAAAATCTTATATGAGGACACCGTCTGCTCCGGTCGGTATCGGAGCTCTCTCTTACAGATTCAGGAAATGTTATGAAATCCGGCATCCACCCCGACTACCATGAAATCACGGTCGTGATGGCTGATGGCAGCGAGTACAAGACCCGCTCCTGCTACGGCGAACCTGGCGCAAAGCTGCGTCTGGACGTTGATCCCAAGACTCATCCGGCCTGGACGGGCGTCCAGCGTATTCTGGATACCGGGGGGCAGGTTGCCAAGTTCAACAAGCGTTTCTCCGGCATCGGGAACATCAAGAAGTAAGACGGACGGTTCTTCCCGAACGCCTGAAAACCCTCCTTCTCCTGCCCGGAGACAGGAGGGTTTCTTTTTTCAGCAGTCAGACATCCTGTCTTGACCTCTCTTACACTCTGGAGCATTCTGCCCGCAATGTCGTGCATTGTGCAGGCACCGCCCCTCACGAGGGTGGCGGGTGATTCTTTTCCAGAGTGGCCCGGGCCCTGCCAGATGCCGGACCATTTTACCGCTCTGCAAAGGACTGCGTACATGACCCTGCCGCTAATGCCCAAAGCGACCGCCGTCTGGCTGATTGAAAAAACTGGCCTCACCTTTGACCAGATAGCCGTTTTCTGTGGGATGCACCCGCTGGAAATTCAGGCCATCGCAGATGGTGAGGTTGGCGGTGGGATCAACGGCTACGATCCCGTCAAGAATAACCAGCTGACCGAGGCTGAAATCAAACGTTGTGAGGCCAACCCCTCTGCCCGCCTCAAGCTGATTGCCAGCCCCAATCCTGTCGCCCGCCGGGCCAAGGGGGCCCGCTACACCCCCGTGGCAAAGCGTCATGACCGTCCTGATGCCATCGCCTTCATACTGAGGCAGTTCCCGCAGCTGAACGATACGCAGATTGTCCGTCTTCTGGGCACGACCAAAGACACGATTGCCAAGATCCGCAACCGTGAGCACTGGAACAGCACCAACATCAAACCCCGCGACCCGGTCATTCTCGGTCTCTGCACGCAGACGGACCTGAATGCTGCCGTACAGGCGGCCAATGACCGTCTTGTCAGGGAAGGCAAACCCCTTCAGGAAGGACACGAGAACCTCGATCCGAACAGTCTCTTCCCTTCCCATGACGAAACGGGCAGCAGCTTCTAAAACCGGTGGAGAACGACACCATGAATGCCTCATCAACGCCTTCTGTAGGTGTGATCATGGGCAGCCAGTCCGACTGGGACACCATGCAGCATGGTTGTGAGCAGCTGGACAGGCTGGGCATCGCTTATGAGGTCCGCATCGTTTCTGCCCACAGGACTCCTGACCGCCTTGCCGATTATGCCCGTACGGCCCGCGACCGGGGCCTGAAGGTCATCATTGCCGGTGCCGGTGGAGCCGCCCATCTCCCGGGCATGTGTGCAGCCTGGACATCCCTGCCAGTTCTGGGTGTTCCTGTAGAAAGCCGGACTCTTAAAGGGCAGGACAGTCTGCTCTCCATAGTGCAGATGCCGGCGGGTATTCCGGTCGGTACGCTTGCCATCGGAAAAGCCGGAGCTGTCAATGCGGCTCTTCTTGCGGCTTCGATCCTTTCCATCTCAGATGGGAAAGTGACAGAAGCCTTGGAGACCTTTCGCTCCGAACAGACAGCCTCAGTTGCCGAGGTACCTGCCAGATGACTGCGTCTCCTTTGGCCCCAAGGGCCAGAATCGGCATTATCGGCGGCGGTCAGCTGGGGCGTATGTCTGCTGTGGCGGCGGCTCGGCTGGGTTATGAAGTTCATATCCTTTCAGACAGCGAGGCCAGCCCCGCTTCCGAAACGGCTGCGAGGCTTACGGTCGGGTCATATGATGATCCGACCTCTCTGGAAGAATTCGCCCGCTCCTGTGATGTCATCACCTTCGAGTTTGAAAACATCAGTGCTGCCGGCCTGAAACATCTGGCCAGTTTCTGTCCTGTCCGTCCGTCTGGGCATATTCTGGAAATCAGTCAGGATCGCATTGCGGAAAAGAAGATGCTGGGGACGCATGGTCTGCCCGTAGCTCCCTGGAAAGAGGTCGCTTCTCCCGATGACCTGAAGGCCCTCCCGTCTTTCGGTTTCCCCTGTATCCTGAAAACTACCCGTTTTGGATATGACGGGAAAGGACAGTTCCGTCTTCCTGATGAAGCGGCTTTCCAAGACCTTCTACAGAGAGCCGACAGCCTCCCCTATCCACTCGTCGCTGAGCAGCATATTGATTTCGCCCGTGAGATCAGCGTGATGGTCGTCCGTGGTCTGGACGGAACCGTCCGCTGCTTTGATGTCGCAGAAAACCACCATCGTCAGGGTATCCTGCGGGTTTCTGTAGCACCCGCTCCAATCATGCCAGAACTGGCTCAGAAAGCACAGGCTCTGGCGGCCACGCTGGCCGAAAAACTGGATCTTGTTGGCATCATGGGTGTTGAGCTGTTCGAAGGCACGGATGGCAGTCTTCTCGTAAATGAGATTGCTCCCCGCCCTCACAATTCAGGGCACTGGACCATGAATGCCTGTCTGGTGGATCAGTTCGAAATGCACATCCGTGCCGTGGCAGGCCTTTCCCTACCCCCGGCCCGGCGTCACTCCGATGCCTACATGCATAATCTCATTGGCCCGGACGACATGGCTCTCCTTCCCGAGATTCTGAGGGAAGAAAATGCATCCATCCACCTTTATGGCAAGGAAGAGGCCCGTCCCGGTCGCAAGATGGGGCATGTGAACCGTATTTTCCCCCGTGGCGGCCTGCCCGGCGACATGGTACTGTCACACTATCAGCCAGAACTGGACAGCTGATCGGCTTCCAAAACTGAGGAAAGGAGCCCAAGCTGGCGCAAGCTGGTTTGGGCTTTTTTCGTAATGATGAAATGATCGATCAGCTTCACGTTTATGACCTGCAGGGCCATCTCGATATTCTGGGTCATGATGATGTCCCCCCGGGATGGATTGGGCTGTCCAGCCGGGTGATTGTGGACCATGATGATGCCTGCGGCATCCAGCTCCAGACAACGCTTGGCAATTTCCCTTGGGTAAACTGAAACATGGTTGATCGTCCCACGGCCTTGTATCTCATCCCGGATAAGATGATTTTTTACATCCAAAAACAGAAGACGGAACTGTTCAACCCGCTCTCTGGCCATATGGACCATAAGATAATCCCGCAGCAGTTCAGGCTGCTGGAGCAGATCTCCTTCAGGGAGCAGGGACCGCCCGTAACGATGCGCCAGTTCTTTCAGAACGGCGCAGAACACGACCAATGAAACATTATCTTTCGATACATGATCTCGGTCTGAAGGATGTGAAAAAATGAGCTGGGACAGCGATGAATGATGTCTGAGAAGCTCCTTCGTCAATTCCTCTCTCGCCTCCTCCCCGGAGACAATGAATGAAGCAATTCTGTGAAATGTCTCTCGTGTCGTTGCCGTCACGGTATCACAGAAGCCCCGCTTCACTCATGCTGACATACCACCCCTCCCCTATCAGTACACTTTCATGAATAGTAATGCCCAAACTCTGCAAGGCCTGCTTCAGGCCTCGCACCTCGGGAGCCAAGGCCGTTGCCGGACTCCGTGGATGATAATAGGCGATGATCCCGGCTGTCGCATGACAGGAAAGAAGGAGGCAGGCAATCGGGCGATGAAGAGCATGAAGATTGCTGCCTGCCGGAAATGTTTTCTCAGTGATGAGACCGTTATTACTGTCCAGACAGATCACCCCGATGGTCGGGCCATCCATCCTGTGCAGGGTACCTTGCAGGTATTTCATCAAAGCCCCTGCATCGCTCAGCTGAAGAGGAACATCATCATCATTTTCCATCAGGGAGCGCGCTGCCAGAACAGGAAGTTCCAGAAGGGAGATGAGCCGTCTGCTCAGCCCATGCTTCTCTAGGGTATTAGCAGAAGACTGCAGAAGCTTTCCGAGCGTTCCGAACGTTGACAGCAATGCCTTGGCCTGCGGGTTCGTATCCCGCCTTGGAATGGCATAGAAAAGCAGAACCTCCAACAATTCATAATCAGCAAGGGTTTCGGCACCATGAACGAGAATACGTTCCCTCATGCGGGCCCTATGTCCCTGTTTGGATGAAACCGCTTTCTTCACAATCGGAGGTTATGTCCTAGCCATTGAATGTGTTGCACATTATACCAGATAATCGTGATGGATGATCTCTTTTCCCCCCGTTTTTCGTCTTCTGTTCCCGACCACCTAGTCGACCTGAATGAAGAGCAGCGTCTGGCCGTGGAGACAACGCAGGGCCCCCTGCTGATTCTCGCCGGAGCCGGCACAGGCAAGACACGTGTCCTGACAACACGTTTTGCTCACATCATTCTGGAAAAACTGGCATGGCCGGAGCAGATTCTGGGCGTCACATTCACTAACAAGGCCGCCCGGGAAATGAGAGAACGCATCAGCGTCATCCTCGACCGGCCTGTGGAAGGACTCTGGGTGGGAACGTTCCATTCCCTCTGTACCCGCATGTTGCGACAGCATGCCGTGCTTGTCGGGCTGGAGCGCAACTTCACCATCCTTGACATGGATGACCAGATACGCCTGCTGAAACAGGTCATTGAGCCGTGGAATCTGGATATCAAACGCTGGCCCCCTGCCCAGATCATGCACCAGATACAGCTCTGGAAAGATCAGGCCCTCTTGCCGGAGGCCATTACATCAGCCCAGGTGACGGAGTTTGCCAATGGTCAGACAAGGGCCATCTATGCCTCTTATCAGACACGTCTGAAAGAACTCAACGCCTGTGACTTTGGCGACCTGATGCTCCATATGGTCACTATTTTCCGTCAGCATACTGAAGTTCTGGAACAGTATCAGAATCGTTTCCGCTATCTACTTGTGGATGAATATCAGGATACCAATACCATCCAGTATCTGTGGCTGCGTCTTCTGGCCCGGCGTCAAGATGGAACGCCTGCCAACATTGCCTGCGTCGGTGATGACGACCAGTCCATCTATTCCTGGCGGGGTGCAGACATCACCAACATCCTGCGTTTTGAAAAGGATTTTCCCGGCGCCAAGACGGTCCGTCTTGAGAAGAACTATCGTTCAACACCTCGCATACTGGATGTAGCCTCACGGATCATCGCTCACAATGAAGGACGGCTTGGTAAGGTCCTTCAACCCGGCCTTGATGCGGATGATGGAGAGCTCATAGAAGTCATCAATGCACCGGATTCAGACGATGAAGCTAGGATTGTTGGCAAGCGTATTCAGGACCTGCATAAGCAGGATCACGATTATGGCTCCATGGCAATCCTGATGCGTGCCGGCTTTCAGACACGTCCTTTCGAGGATGCCCTGATGAAAATGGGTATTCCTTATCAGATCATCGGTGGCCTGCGCTTCTATGAACGGGCTGAGATCAGGGATGCCATCGCTTACATGCGGGCTGTCCTCTATCCAATGGATGATCTGGCCTTTGAAAGAATAGTCAATCTTCCCAGACGGGGCTTTGGTAACGTGGCCCTGTCCAGACTGCGGGTAACTGCAAAAGAAATGGGGCTTTCTCTTCAGCAGACACTCCAGCATCAGCTGGAACGGGGACTACTGAAGGGGAAGACGGCTGCCACGCTTGCTGATTTCATGGCCGTTCTGTCGCAGGCACGAGAAATGGTCACGCAAGAAGGTCATGTCATGGCGACAGACATGGTTCTGGAAGAAAGTGGCTACCTTACCATGTGGCGTGATGATCCCAAGACGGTGGAAGCTTCGGGGAGGCTTGAGAACATTCGTGAACTTCTCCGGGCCATTGGTGAGTTTCCCACGATGGAAGCTTTTCTGGAGCATATTGCTCTCATCATGGATACGGATACCCGGGATGATGGACAGGACAGGGTCAGTCTGATGACCCTGCATGCGGCCAAGGGTCTGGAGTTTCCGACTGTTTTTCTTCCAGGGTGGGAGGAAGGTCTCTTCCCTTCCCAACGCTCTTTGGATGAAGGTGGGAATCAAGCTCTGGAAGAAGAGCGACGACTGGCTTACGTTGGTCTTACTCGTGCCCGTGAGCGGGTGGTCATATTGCATGCCAATAGTCGAAAACTTTAT
The DNA here is from genome assembly GCF_014048465.1 of Bombella mellum. Lineage (GTDB taxonomy): Bacteria > Pseudomonadota > Alphaproteobacteria > Acetobacterales > Acetobacteraceae > Bombella > Bombella mellum. The sequence continues at coordinate 39,315 of NZ_PDLY01000002.1, read as the reverse complement.
GCCAACTGGCAGGATTCCATTCCCAGCCGCTTCCTTGATGAACTGCCTGACAACCAGATCACCCGAACACGTCCATCGCCTGATCGAAAGCAACAGTCAGGATCCTTCTTCAGCCGTCCGCCACGCCCAACCACGCAGCGACGTCAGCCCCTCCCTTCTGCCACAGGGCCAACGGTTCCCATCGGAGCAATGGTACGACATAATCGCTATGGGGAAGGTGTTGTCATAGCTGTGGAAGATGACCGTCTGTCCATCAATTTTGAAAATATCGGTCTGAAACGGATCATGGCCGGTTTTGTAGAGGTTATATCATGAAGACAAAGCAGAACCTCATTGCTCCGTCTCATATCGGCTCCCGCCATGCCCGTACTCTGGAAACGCTCTCGATCGTCGTCGAGGAAGCACATGTTCCGCTTTTCGAACAGGCCCTGCTGGGCGTCTGTGACACCGTAGGCATGTTTGAAGAAGATGACGAACAGCGTTACTGGCGGTTGGAAGCCGTCAAGGAAAAAGGGAGGAACGAGGAAGAGCTGGACAATGCCCTGGCCCTTGTCCGTGCCATGACAGGTGTAGAAACACCCCTACACCGGCAGCACACGGAAGCGGAAGGCTGGCTTGCCCGTACACAGGAAGCCTTCCCGCCACAGCATGTAGGCCGCCGCTTCTGCATCCGCGGCACACACCTGAAAGACACCCCCTCATCCAATCGGCTGAACATCACGCTGGATGCCGGCATTGCCTTCGGGTCTGGTGAACACGGATCAACCCGCGGATGCCTGCGGGCACTCGAGCTGATCGCCCATCGCAGACCTCACCACGTTCTGGACATGGGATGCGGCTCCGGCATTCTCGCCATGGCGGCTGCCCGCCTGCTTCATCGCCCTGTTCTGGCCGTGGATATCGAACCATGGTCGGTCCGTGTCGCAGCCTCCAACGCCCGCCTGAATGGCCTTGGCCCCCTACTTGACTGCCGCTTCGGCAATGGCTGGCATACAGAGGCTGTCAGGCAGAAAGCTCCCTACGACCTCGTCTTTGCCAACATTCTGGCTCGCCCCCTCTGCCGCATGGCCAGAGACCTTGCCAGAAACCTTCAGTCGGGCGGAACGGCCATTCTGGCCGGCCTGCTCAGTACGCAGGCCCGCATGGTACTGGTCGCCCATCAGAGACAGGGACTGGTGCTTGAAAAACAGCTCAAGGAAGGTCCGTGGAGTACACTCATCCTGCGGAAACCGGCCTGATCACCTTCACTCACAAATTTCCTCCAGAATGGTATACCCGTGCTTCTGTCATCTGTTCCACTAGAAGAACGCCCCGCTCTCGTCCGTCAGCATTTCAGCAGACTGGGCATTTCTGGTTTCATCATCACACGGGGGGATGAATATCTGGGAGAATATGTCGCTCCCCATTCTGAAAGACTGGCCTGGCTGACAGGGTTTACCGGCAGCGCAGGGCTAGCCATCCTGCTGGAAGAAAGCGGCGGTGTTTTTTCAGATGGCCGTTACACCGTCCAGATGGCCGAGCAGGCCCCTGGTTCTCTATGGACAACCCACCACAGTGGCCAGGTGTCCCCCCGGGAATGGCTAGCGCAGAAAGCACAGGGGAAAAGCATTGGCTATGATCCCCGGCTGACAAGCCAGCGAGATCTTTCCTCATGGCAGGCTGACGGGGTAACGCTCATCCCTCTGGAAGAGAACCCGATTGATCTCGCCTGGCCTGACCAGCCAGCATCTCCCGCCGGGCCAATCCACCACCAGCCACTGGATTTCACTGGAGAAACCAGCAGGAACAAACGTGACCGGCTGGCCCGACAGTTGCGGGATGCTGGACAGACCGCCATGATCCTGTCCGACTGCACATCGCTTGCATGGCTGCTGAACATAAGAGGCGATGATATCGCCATGACCCCAGTGGCACATGCGTATGGGATACTGCACGCCGACAGCACGGCCGACATCTTTGCCGAGGCCTCTCGCTTTCAGGATGATCCTGAAGATGCGGACATCCGGATACGCCCGGCGGCCAGCCTCATCCAGACGCTGAAAAGTTTCTCCAGACAGACCATCCGTCTGGATCCTGCAACGACGCCCATCTGGTTCAGAATGGTGCTGGAAGAAGCCGGAGCCATGATAGCTGATGAGCCAGACCTCTGCACCCTGCCCAAATCCATCAAGACTAGGGTGGAGCAGGATGGCAACCGTCAGGCCCACATGCTGGACAGCATCGCACTGGCACGCTTCCTCCACTGGCTGGAGGAGCATGGCACAGGACAACACGAAACTGAGCTGGCAGCCCGACTGGAGGCTTTCCGTGCCATGTCCCCTGATTATAAGGGACCCAGTTTCGAAACGATTTCAGCAGCCGGCCCCAATGGGGCTTACCCTCACTATCGGGCCGAAAAGGGCAAGGACAGTGTCCTCCACCCCAATACCGTCTATCTTGTAGACAGTGGCGCACAATATCCTTTTGGAACCACGGACATAACCCGTACCATCTGGAACGGACCGGATGAGCCTCCCCACGCCATCAGACAGGCATTCACAGCCGTCCTGAAAGGCAACATCACCCTCAGCCGTCAACGCTTTCCCGTAGGACTGCCGGGATACAGACTGGATACCCTTGCCCGTGCCTCCCTCTGGAATCTGGGGCTGGATTTCGATCACGGGACAGGACACGGAATAGGAAGCTATCTCTCCGTACATGAAGGCCCTCAGTCCATCTCGGTCGCCCCACGCCCTACCGGACTGGTGCCGGGCATGATCCTCTCCAATGAACCTGGCTATTATGAGGTCGGGGCATATGGCATCCGCATCGAAAACCTGCTTCTGGTACGGGAGAGTACCTTGGATGCACCCAGTACCGGTCTGGAGTTCGAGGTCCTGACCCATACCCCCATTGACCGCAGGCTGATCAACATAGACCAGCTGACAGATGAGGAGCGGCAGTGGCTGGACGAATACCATGCCACGGTTCGCAGGAAACTCCTGCCCCTGCTTGAGGAAGAGCTGCACCCATGGCTGGAACGCAGCTGCGCTCCTCTTTGTTAAGATACAGACGGACAGCGTGTTTTCCCATCAAAAGATAAAGACGCTGCCCGTTCGGCTCCTCTCAGGCCGGAGGCAGGTCTTCCTCCAGCACGGTCATGTTGACGGCGTAAGAGACTTCGCCCTCATCCTCATCCCTGTACACGGTCCCGACAACCTCACCAGCCACTGCAATTTCCACGCTCATTCCCTTGCGGGGCGGAACTTCCACCGTCAGCTCAGGAGAACCGAGAAGACGCCGCAATGCCTTCTGCAAACGGTGAACTTCAGCAGCTGAAATATCGGCCATAGAGCAAACTCCTAAAAGGGAAAATCTTTCTCCTCTCTAACTCATTGGCCTTGAGACTAAAACCCATCTTTCTGATAGAAAGAAAAACATGGTAGAGCATCCCGGCACAGCCTCCTTTCTACCCTCTAATGGAGAGAGAATGACGTTTCGGAAAATCCTGTACCGGCTTACCTGCCTGCTACCCGTAGGCCTGTCCGCCTGCGGATACTGGGATGCCCTGGAGGCGCACCGGGCACAGTATGAAATGGTGGGCATGACGACCTATGACCTGCAGGCCTGTGCAGGAGCCCCCAACTCGACCAAGACACTGAGCAGCGACGTAGCCATATGGGAATATGACATCAGCCGCTCGGTCGCCACGATCAGCAGCACACAGGGTACATCCCTTTTCCCCATCAATATCCCCGATATCATCAACGGATATCAGCAGCTCTTTGGCAAACCCGGGTCAGCCTGCCGCATGCTCGTACGGATTGACCATGACCGCATCTCCGAGGTCCATTACGCTGGAGATGATGATGAATATATCGGTGAGGATGGCATCTGCTCCATGATCACCCGTGGCTGTGCACGGCAGCCTGAAGGAACAATGCGGGATGCTCCGGGCATCTGGCCGATGGGGCCTATCTCCGCCTTCCACTCCATGCCAACGGAAGAGCAACGGACGGATGCGACCTACTCCGACAAGTCTGGCAAGTTCGTTCCCAACTACGATCACAAGCGGGGGGAACCACTCATCCAGCCCGCTCCCAAGGATGGCTCCATCCCCAAGGTCCGCCGCAACAATGGGCTGATCAATCTCTATCAGGGCGACAACGGCCTCCCGATCATAAGCACATATCACTGAAAGACAGGCCGTCCCCTACGGGACGGCCTTCTTCCCATCCGCTTTCCTGACCGATCAGACCAGAAGGTCTTTCATCCTCCGGACTGAAGCTCCAAGCCCGACAAAAACGGCTTCGCCAATCAGGAAATGCCCTATGTTCAGTTCCTTCAGACCGGGCAATGCGGTAATGGGTGGTACGTTCTCATAGGTAAGGCCATGCCCTGCATGCAGCTCCAGCCCACACTCCGCCGCAACGTGCGCCGCTTCCTGAAGCCGTTCCAGCTCCCCCTGTCTGCCCAAGGCATAAGCCCCCGTGTGCAGTTCAATGACCGGCACTCCCAGAGACGCCGCCGCACGGATCGCTTCCGGCTCAGGGTCAATGAAGAGTGAAACCCGGATGCCTGCCTCAAGCAGACGGACCACCGGTGCCCTGAGGCTATCCTTCAGCCCCACCACATCCAGACCGCCTTCGGTTGTCAGTTCCTCCCGTCGCTCAGGCACGAGACAGCAGGCATGAGGCCTGAGTTCACAGGCCATACCCACCATTTCATCCGTTACGGCCATTTCGAAATTGAGAGGAGCCGACAGGGTGCGAAGCCGCCTGATATCATCATCCCGGATGTGACGTCGATCTTCACGCAGGTGCGCCGTGATTCCGTCCGCCCCGTGAGCCAGCGCAAGCTCGGCCGCCCTGACGGGATCAGGGTAACGCTCTCCTCGCGCATTCCGTAACGTCGCAACATGGTCAACATTGATACCAAGACGGATCATGGACCGTTCCTTTCCCTCTTCACGCAGTCTGCGCATCATGAGCGGCACGCCGACAGGCCATATCATGAGCCATGCCCAGCGCAGATAAAAGACTTGAAATATCAGCCTTTCCCTGCTCGCCCGGCCCAACCGCAATATCGAACGCCGTACCGTGGTCAGGTGACGTGCGAATGATGGGCAGACCAAGCGTAATATTGACGCCTCCCGCCATGTCCAGCGTCTTCACGGGGATCAGACCCTGATCATGATACAGACATACTGCCGCATCATAGCGGGGTCGGGCCGCCGCACTGAACATGGTATCCGGCGGCATGGGGCCAATGACTTCCAGCCCCTCCCTTTGCAGGATCTCGACAGCAGGACGGATGACCCGTATTTCCTCGTCCCCCATAATGCCATTCTCGCCTGCATGAGGATTGAGACCGGCGACCACCAGTCTGGGCTGGCTGATGCCAAAATCACGCCGCAGGGCAGCCGCCGTCAGACGGCTTACCGCCAGAATACGCTCGATCGACAGGCTTTCCACAGCCTGACGCAGGGACACATGGATGCTTGTCAGCGTCACCCTGAGTTCCGGGCAGGCCAACATCATGACTTCCTGCCCCACCGTACCACACAGGGCGGCCAGAAACTCCGTATGGCCCGGATACGGAAAACCGGCCTCCGCCAGAACATGCTTGGCGATGGGGTTCGTCACGACCGCTCCAGCATCCCCGGCCAGAACATGCCGCACGGCCTTTTCTATGCTGCCGACCACGGCTGACGCATTATGCAGCGATGGCCGACCGGGGTACACGGCCTCCGGACAGGACTGCACCTGCACGGGCAGGGATTCCGCAAAACAGGCTGCCGCTTCCGACGGATGCCGTATCACCCGATACGGAACATCTGGCCCCAGAAGAGCAGGATCACCTATCCAGAAAAAAGCACGACCACTCTCCCTGAGATGCTTCCAGACCCTCCACGTCAGCTCAGGTCCGATGCCAGCGGGATCGCCCATGGTCAGAGCGACAGGCAAGCTCATGTCACGATCCTGCATGATTCCTACCGGGCCAGAGCAGCCAGTATGCGCACCCAGGAACGTATTCCATGATGAAACGAATCAAGGCCATACTGCTCATTGGGAGAATGTATCCGGTCATCAGCCTGGGCAAACCCGATCATGAGAGCGTCCATTCCCAGAGCCTCACGCACTTCCTCAGCAACCGGAATGGAGCCACCGCACCCTGTCATCACGGCCTGCCGCCCCCACTCCTCACTCAGCGCAGACAGTGCGGCTGGCAGGCATTCACTATCTCGACTGACAGAGAAACCAGCCGACGCCCCATGAGACGTAAACGTCACATCAACATCTTCCGGCAGTGCTCTGCGAACATGAGCACGAAAAGTCTCCCGAATCTTCACCGGGTCCTGCCCCGGTACCAGCCGGAAGGACAGTTTGGCCGAAGCCCGTGACGGAATGACCGTCTTGAAACCGTCATCCTGATAGCCCCCCTTGAAACCGTTGACCTCAAAACTCGGCCGGCACCATGTCTGCTCGATGGCACTGAACCCCTGCTCCCCAGCGGCACGGGACAGACCAACCTCTCCCAGAAGGGCCGAATCATCGGGGTACAGCTCCCGCCACTGCTGCCGTGTCTGCTCATCTGGCAGACTCACACCATTATAAAATCCCGGCAGCGTGATGCGTCCTTTCTCATCTCTCAGGCTGCTTATGAGCTGGCAGAGCAGAAAGGCCGGATTGGCGGCCGCATTGCCGTACATGCCAGAATGCAGGTCCTGACTGGCCGCCACAAGCTCCACTTCCTCAGCCACCGTCCCACGCAGGGACGTCGTGATGGCCGGTGTCTTCCGGTCTGGCATCGCCGTATCACAGATCAGGGCAACATCAGCCCGCATTTCGTCCCTGTTCGCCTTGAGGAACGGCAGAAGATTCTCACCACCGGATTCCTCCTCACCCTCCAGGAGAAAACTAACGGCAACTGGGAGATCCCCATGGACCGCCTTCCAGGCACGGCAGGCCTCAATGAAGGTCATCACCTGTCCTTTATCATCGCTGGCCCCACGGGCCACGATGACCTTCCGTCCTGCCTCATCTTCCCGGATACAGGGCTCAAACGGATCAGTCTTCCAGAGCGCATCGGGGTCTGTCGGCTGAACATCATAATGACCATAGAAGAGGACGTGCCTCTGCCCGGACTTCACTTTGCCGACATTCCGCTCATCATGCCCCACCACCATGGGGTGCCCCGGCTCAGCCCATGACACCTCCCTCAGACCTGCCGAAAAACCCAGCTCCTGAAGCTCCCTGACCAGCCATCCGGCCGCCCTGCGACAGTCATCCCTGTGGCTCTTCTGCGTGGAAATACTGGGAATACGGAGCAGTGCCATGAGACGCTCCAAGGCCGCCTCCCGATTCCCGTCCACATACTGAAGAACCGCTTCCATCTTTTCAGTCATGTCTGGCCTCATCCTTCTGGTCCTGATTCTCCTGCGGAAGCATCACGCCAAGATGGGTCGGCAATGGCATGAACTCTTCCTCCGCCTCATCCCCTACTGACTCTCCCGTATCCGTCACTGGCTCCGACACTGCCTTCAGTGCAATTTTCAGAGGGGCTGGAGCAAAAACCCTACGGCGGCAGGCAACGTCTTCCTCCACGAAAGGACGCTCAACCCGATCCACGCCATCAAACAGTGACTCGATGAAACCGCCAAAAGCCGCATGGAGATGGCTGTCATCATGTGTCTGACACACGGCCGCATACGCATTATCCCTCAGTGTCATCCATAGGTCCCGGTCCTCATACAGACGGATCAGCTGCCCGGCGAACCTCTTGGGATCATTGAAACCACCATCCAGTGCCTCCCTGCCATCCTTCCAGCCCAGACGCTCGAGCTGGGGGCTGCTCAGTACGGCCGGAATCCCCTCTCCGGCGGCCTCAAGAATCTCGGTCGCCTGACGGGATGGAACCCGTGACGGCTCAGCAAGAACACGGCACTGCCGGAACATGACGGGCCATGTCTTCTTCCCGACCAGACCATCCAGAGTGGCGAGACGCTCATAGAAGCCAAGATCAACCACCGGATGATGATACCCCCCGATACCGACAGGTATGTCTTCACCAAAATGGCGTCTCATGTCCGGCATGACGGAAAGGCAGAGCCAGTCGAAACCATCATGCCCGGCGTCACCAGCCTGATGAATGGACAGAGGGAACAGAACACCCCTGCGACGTTCGAAATCATCCTCCGGAAGGAACGGCCTGGGCAGCACGGCATAAGGAAGGTGCCTGACATTGTCATACCCCAGACGGCGCAGAAGGTCCGTCTCCCTGGCATCTCCCGTGACGATACCCTGACAGAGCCATGCGTGTTCCAGCTCCTTCCGGGCATCCCTCATCAGGATTTCCGGCCTGTCCACCACGCCGACCAGCCGCCGCATATGTTCTTCGACAGCCCTGAGGCCCATGCCCTTCTGACTGACCGTATCCAGAACGATGGCTGCCTTCCGCAGGGTAAACTCTCCAGATGCCAGACACGGACCAATACGGGACAGGATCTCCGTTCCACCCAGCCAGAGTATCTTCAGCCCAGCCTGTCTCTCCCGCAGGAAAGCCGGAAAATCCCTGACGTCCCGTCGGCATTCAACATCCGCCGGATAATCATGAGGCACGACGAGCCTGTCCTCGCCCCCCCGATCCAGACCAACAACCAGAACACGCCATCCCAGCCAGCGGAACGCCTCGATCTGCTGCATGATCCTCCTGGTCGGACCACCCTCCTCAAGACGTGGCAGATGAGAAAAGACCATCATGACACCGGGACGTTCCTCAGCCACAACGGTATGACCACTTGGTACAATGGCCTGCTCCGAAAGAGACACGGGGAACAGACGTCGCATGGCCTCTTTTGCTCCATGTCCGCCCGCATAGGTCTCGACCGTGGCATGCAGCATTCTGGCCTGTACTGCAGGCCAGTAAGACAGAGTCTCACCCTGCACCCGCAACGCCATGGAAAAACAGGTGAAGAAAGGTTCTGCCACATGCCCGTCCAGATAAGCCAGAGCTTCCACCATGCCCTTGCGATGACAGAACAGCAGCCCACCCTGAACGGCATCCACGCTGCGCTGGAAACTGAGCGACTGCGAACGGGCCACATCTCCCTGCCCGCAGGACGTCACGCTGCCATCCCGCCAGACAGCACTCCCGGCTTCCAGAACCTTGTTCGTACTTGTCAGGATCCTGCCGGTGCCACCCGTCCTGTCTTTCATCATGGCCTGTATGGCCGAAGACAGGGCCATGGGCAGAAGCTGCATTCCCGCCTCGAGCAGAAGGACACGCTCTCCCAGCAGCATCGGAACAATCCTCTGCAACTGCTGGACGGGAGACAGAAGCTCATCACAGGTAAAATAACGCAGGCCCTCTACCGCCTGTTCAAGACGCTGCCGTGCCAAAGCGTTACCCGTGCTGGACACGATGACCTGCAGACCCGACAGACCCTGCGCCCGTAGTGAGGTCAGCGTCGCAATATCAAGCAGATAATTGCCCCGAGAAAACAGGACAACACTCAGCTGCACTGAAGCCCGTGATACGGGAGCAAACCGCAGAGGCTGGCGGAACAGTGAAGGAAGCCCCGCCTCAACTTTCCTCAGGGCCAGGGTATTGGCTGCCGTGACCGAGGACACGGACGCCTCATCCACCACCCTTCCTTCCTGCTGGAGAACCCAGAGCAGGAACGGATTATCCACATGAGCCTGATTCAGCACGTCAGGCAGATCCAGCGTGGAGATGAAGGCCTTCATGTCCAGAGCAGCGGACGGATTGCGCTGTTCCCCGATACCCGCCCGGACAAAATGGATGTACCCGTTGCGGAACAGCCCCTTGGCAACCGCATCTGCCACATCCGGATACTGCGTCAGGTAATAATCTTCATCAAAGTAAGGACTGGGACTGTAACGGGTCGGCTCCTCACAGGCCAGATAATGATGCAGGGGACCGATGAACTGGCCCGTTTCCAGAAGTTCCGCCACTTCAGGATACTTCTCAAGATACCAAGCAGGATCAAAATACCATGACGTCCTGACCGTCCCCATGGCAGGGTTTTCAAGAGACAGGTACTGAGAAAAGGCTCCCCGAGACGGATCGAACGGTATGTCCCGCCCCAGACACTCAAGGGTGAACAGCTCCGCATCAAAAAACACATGCGGAGACCTGAAGTCATGATCCCCGACACACAGGAAATGATCGTAGGCATTGACATAACCTGCATTCCGTATGGCTCTCAGACCATAATCGGCATTCTCCCTGAGATAATGCTCGGCAGAAAAAAGCCAGTGCCCTGCACAGCTCTGACAGCCCACATCCACATAATGCTGAAAGCCGCTCCGGAAGATGCCCTTGTCCTGCACGCTCCGCCGAACGTCAGGATAACTCTTCAGATACCATTCTTCATCAAAATACCGGTTGGGCGATGTGCCGTCGCTTCCCTCATCAGCCTGCCAGCCGGCAGTCAGGCTGGCATCATCCGGCACTGCTCCTGCCTCCTCCAGCTGCCGGGCATAGCGGCGACGGTACCAAGCAGCGTCAAACCCATACCAGAGAGGAGTCTTCGCCCGGTCATTGGCAATCGCCCCGAAAAAAGTCCCGTCCGTGCCCATACCGTTTCCACCAGCCCCTTCAACCATCAGGAAGACATATAAACATTTAATATCAGAGATCAGCCCTCTTAGGGAACGCACCGCTGCACTATATTCATCTGCTTCACATTAAAGCAGGGAACCTCGAGATGACAGGGCAGAGCAGTTCTTCTAAAATCCACCGGCACCGGGCGGCAGCCCCGTGTCTCTTCGTCCATCTTGTCCCCTGCTACGAGGCAGGATAGGTATAGCCCCATGATACGACTTCTGATTATTGTCCTTTTTCTGGCTTTTGCCGCCATTTTTGCCATGAGCAACCTGGATGACACGACCATCTGGCTGGCTTCATTTGGCTTCTCCATCAAGATGGGCAAGTTCATCGCCCTTCTTTCCGTACCTTCCCTCATACTGGGGCTGCTGCTCGGCCTGACGGGTGAGCTCCGCCAGCGGAGGCGTGCACGCAAGGCAGAATCACAACTTCGTGCATCCCAGAAGCAGCTGATCGACTTGCACCAGCGTCTGGACCAGCTCAAGGCCGACAACACGCCCCTCACACCGGAAGCAGCTCCGGCTGCTCCCCAGAAGTAAGACATCCCGATGTCTCTTCACCGTACCCGCCTCATCGCTGCGCTGGACACACCATCCTACGATCAGGCCTCGCACTGGGCCTCCGAACTGGAAGGCCGGGTGGATGCCATCAAGCTGGGTCTCGAGTTCACCTATGCCTGCGGTCTCGATGCCGTAAAAAAGCTCTCTGCGCGGCAGGAGCTTTTCCTGGACCTGAAGCTGCATGACATTCCCAATACGGTCGCTTCCGGCCTGAAGGCTCTCACCCCCATCCACCCGGCCCTGATGACCATTCATGCCCTCGGAGGGCCTGAAATGATCAGCCGTTCCCGGGCCGTGCTGGAGGAATCCTTCAGGGAGCAGGCAAAACGTCCTCGTCTTCTGGCCGTCACCGTGCTGACCAGCATGAGTGAAAAGTGCCTTGCTGAGGTTGGCATCAACGCCACGCCTCTGGAAGAAGTGGTGCGTCTGGGACGCATGGCCATCCGTGCTGGTGCGGATGGTCTGGTCTGCTCCGCACATGAGCTTGTCGCCCTGCGTGAGGCTCTGGGCGACGGGCCGGAGCTGATCGTTCCTGGCATCCGTCCTGCTGGCAGCAGCACGGATGACCAGAAACGCATCATGACCCCCTCCCAGGCAGCGCAGGCTGGGGCCGACTGGATCGTGGTGGGCCGGCCCATCACCCGTGCCGAGAACCCCGCCGCTGCCGCACAGGCCATTCAGGACGAACTGCGGGCCGTTACAGCGTGACGGTTTCAGTCAAGATATGCGGCCTGACCCGTACGGAAGACATGCAGACATGTGCTGCACTGGGCGTCCGCTGGGTCGGGCTGGTCTTTCATCCCGCTTCTCCCCGCTTTGTTGACACCACGCAAGCTGCAGCACTCCATGCCTCCATTCCATCCCCTACGAATGGAGGACCGCTCCGGGTCGGCCTGTTTGTCCGGCCCGACCATGAGCAGGTTGCTGCAACACTGGAGAGGGTACCACTCGACATACTTCAGCTCTACACGGATGAAGCCACGGCTCTTGCCCTGAAGGCCCAGACAGGACTGAAAGTCTGGCTGGCCCGTGGCATCTCACAGGAAGTGGATCTTCCCACCTCTGGGGCTCTGGATGGTTATGTCATTGAAGCCCCAGCCCGCAAGGGAGATACCCGCCCTGGTGGACTGGGGCGGACCTTTGACTGGACCCTGACAGGAAAATGGCAGGCTCCTTCCCCGTGGCTTCTGGCCGGCGGACTGACACCTGACAATGTGGCTAGTGCCATACAGACCAGCTGCGCCCCTGCCGTGGATGTCTCATCCGGTGTCGAAGAGCAACCCGGGATCAAGTCTGCCCTTCTCCTTGAAAAATTTGTGAAAAATTCTCAGAAAGGGTCTTGCGTTCATCAGAAATGATGATATTGTTCCCTCACTGCTCGACGGAGAGATGGCCGAGCGGCTTAAGGCGCACGCTTGGAAAGCGTGTGTACGTTAATAGCGTACCGAGGGTTCGAATCCCTCTCTCTCCGCCACTTTCCCGAAAAATTCTGAAGTAGTAGCTTCTGAAAGCTATGTCTCCTAGTGTTTCTTTCCTTACTGGAGAGGCAGACCCTCTCCAGTAAACGGAATCATTTACGCTTTCGAGAACAGCACTTCCGGTGCAAGGCGGGACTTCGGTGCCTTGGCATTCGCATCCCTATCAGAATGATAGCCCAGCGATACGAGCACCAGTGGCGTCAGCCCCTTCTCTTTCAGCCCGAACTCTTCAGAAAACGCCTCTGGCAGAAAACCTTCGATCGGTGTGGCGTCCACGCCAAGCAGCCCAGCAGAAAGAAGCAGAAAACCCTGCGCCAGATAAACCTGTTTCTGATTCCAGTGTGCCACGTCACCTGCATCGACATGCTGCTGGACATAACCAGCCCGGGCAGCAGCAAACCCTTCACGGGCTGCCTGGTCCGCATACCGACCGTCCTGCTCTTCCCTGTTCAGCACTTCCTCCAGATAGGAAGCCGGCAGCCCGTCACGGGCACAGAGAGCCACGACATGCGAGGCCTGCAGAATCTTGGACCGATTGTAGGCCAGAGAGCCACTATCCGGTGTCGCCTTGGCCATGCGTTGCTTGCCAGCCTCGTCATCCGCCACGATGAAATGCCAAGGCTGTGCATTCACGGAAGACGGACTGCAACGGAGGGCCTCCAGAAGCTGCTTGACCGTTTCCTCGGGGATGCGCCGTGCAGCGTCATACGCCTTGGTTGCATACCGTGTTCTCAGAGCCTGAAGAAGATCCATGACTTTCATTCCTTTTCAGTGAATCTATGTTCTATGGGTATCAAACAAAGAAACTCCGGTAAAGCGTCCCCGTCACGCAACCTCCAAAGAAAAATCTATCTCCATCAAAAGATGTGTAAATATTAAATAGAAAGCACAGGAATAGCCTACAGAATCATATCTTGAATTTGATAATCCTTTTCAACAACACATAATGATAATGATTATCAAATACGAATACATGGAAAGCATATTTTTTTATTGCATTCATATTCTTTGATCACTATACCCGGCTCCGTCGGATACAGTCCTACAGTTCAAAATTCATGAGATGGAGGCCAGAATGGCTGCTAAAGACCCGAAGGTCATCGAATATCTTAACGCTCAGCTGGCCAACGAGCTGACAGCAATCAACCAGTACTTCCTGCACTCCCGCACCCTGAACCACTGGGGCGTCACCAAGCTGGGCAAGAAAGAATACGAAGAATCCATCGAAGAAATGCGCCATGCCGACTGGCTGATCGAGCGCATCCTCTTCCTGGGTGGGCTGCCGAACCTCCAGCATCTGAACCCGCTCCACATTGGCGAGAACGTCAAGGAAATCCTGGAGTGCGACCTGAAAGTAGAGGCTCTGGCTCTGGAGAAGATCCGCGAAGGCATCGCCTACTGCGAGAGCGTGCGTGACTTCGTCTCCCGCGACCTGCTCTTCCGCATCCTTGCTGACGAGGAAGCCCATGAGGACTTCATCGACACCCAGCTGGACCTCATCAAGCAGATCGGTCTGGAACGTTACATCACTCTGAACTCAGAGAGTGCAGACCAGAACAGCGGTCACTGATAGCCATAAAGAGCTGTCTCTATGAGAGGAAGCCTCCCTACAGGGAGGCTTCTTTTTTTTGCATCATGTCATCATGACTGACAACCGGAACGGCCAGACTCTCCTCAATAGCCGTCGTGCCGGGACAGGGGCAGCTCTTCTGTCTGGCCTCCTTCAGAAGGCAGGCCACACCCTTCACGCAGTTCCCACATTTCACCCGACACTGACGTGCTGAATAAATCTCGGAGATCTTCACCACGCCCGCCTGGATGGCTGCATGTACGTCCCTGTCGGACAGTCCGTTGCACGAGCATATAATCATCAGGGTCCCGCCTCCACTATGACCTCGCTCAGACGCTAATGATAATGACATTCTTTCGCAACTAAAAAATTCCAGCGTCCTGCGCCGTCCCATCGCACATGTCATACTCATTCCGTAATGAATCTGAAAAATGGAAACATTCATCGGAGATAAAATAATCCATGAAAAGAAAGAAGAATTTCACTCCCAAAAATGGAACTGAAACCTTCAGGAACACCTCAAGAAGCGTAAAATTGAAAAAAAACCATTCTCATGATAGAAAGCATCTTCTTTCTCGTATGGGGCTTCATACAACCTGCCTTCTTCGTGGCATATAATAATACCCCCTGTACGAACGATCATTTAAAGGCCCGAGCACTCTCGTAGGGCCAACAATCATCTGCGAAGGCATGAAGGAACCTGAAAGCGTTTCTCCTCCTTCCAACCGCAAACGGAGAGATTCTCATGGCGAATGCGCCAGACACGAAACGCAGTCTTGTTGAAAAAATAGGCATACCGGGTGCCCTCTTCTGGGCCTTTGTCGGTCAGCTCCTCTTCATGGTCGGTGATGGCGTGGAGGCCGGCTATCTTGACACGTTCATGCTCCATACCGGTCATCCACAAAGCTTCGTCAACGAACTTTTCACGTTCTATGGAATCACCGTGATGATTGCCGCCTGGTTTGCCGGGCCGCTTTCAGACCTCATGGGCCCCAAGAAAGTCATGTGGATGGGACTGGTCCTCTGGGCGGTTCTGGAGGTTGGCTTCCTCATTTTCGGACTGACCCCCAACAACAGCACCTGGATACTGACCTTCTACGCTCTGCGTGGATTCGCCTACCCACTCTTCGCCTATGGCTTTCTGGTCTGGATCGCCGCTGCCACACCAACCTCCATGCTGGGAGCGGCCGCAGGCTGGTTCTGGTTCTCCTTCTCCGCCGGCCTGCCAACCCTTGGCTCCCAGTTTGCCCGTTTCGCCATCCCGGCCATCGGTGAGATCAATACCTTCTGGTGCGCTCTGGGCCTGGTCATCATCGGGGGGCTGATTGCCCTTCTCTTCACAAATGAGCCAACAGGGAACAGACGCCTGCTTCCCGCTGACGTGCCAGCCAGCCAGATTTTTCTGGGCTCCATCAGCATCATCTGGCGTGAACCGAAGACCCTCATCGCCGGTATCGTGCGGACAATCGACACGTCATCAGAATATGCCTTTCTGGCCATCATGCCTGGTTTCTTCGTCGATCATCTCGGCTTCACCCTAGGACAGTGGCTCAATCTGCTGTCGCTCATTTTCCTGAGCAACATCATCGTTAACCTGATCTCCGGCATGATTGCTGACAGGATCGGTTACCGCTTCGTCGTTGCGGCCTTTGGCGGCGTCGGGGGCTTCATCACCATTCCGCTCTTCTACTACGTTCCCCTCTGGTACCCGGGCAATTTTGCAGCCGCCGCCGTGGTGGGCATCCTCTACGGGGCATCCGTTGCCGCCTTCGTCCCTCTCTCCGGCCTCATGCCCCAGATATGCCCACGGGAAAAGGCAGCCGCCCTGTCCATCCTGGGCCTTGGTGCCGGGGCTTCCACATGGGTTGGTCCCGCCATCGTGTCACTCTGTGGCATGATCTTCGGCGTTGGAATGGCCTATGTCATCTGGGCCTTTGCCATCATCTATCTGCTCTCTGCCGGTCTGACGATGATGCTGACGGTCTCTCCGGAGGCCCGCCGCCACACGGAAGAACAGGAGAAACGCTCCGCCGTTTCATGAAGCTTCCCTGAAGCGACACAATCTACGGGCCGTTCCATTCAGGAACGGCCTTTTTCATAACGGCCATGCTCTCATGGAGGACATGAACCGGGAGAGGCCCCTTGCAGTTCAGGCTATAGTGGCGCAATCTCCCGATGTTACCAAAAGCTTATGTACTAAGGAGTTCATCATGGCCGTCACAAAGCTTGTTCTGGTCCGTCACGGCGAGAGCCAGTGGAATCAGGAAAACCGCTTCACCGGCTGGTACGACGTGGACCTGTCCGAAAAAGGACGCAGCGAAGCCAAGGCTGCCGGCCAGCTGCTGCACAAGGAGGGCTACTCCTTCGACTACGCCTATACCTCCGTCCTGAAGCGTGCCATCCACACGCTCTGGAACATCCTGGACGGTGTGGATCAGGCCTGGCTGCCTGTCGAGAAAAACTGGCGTCTGAACGAGCGTCATTATGGTGCTCTCCAGGGCCTCAACAAGGCCGAGACAGCCAAGAAATACGGTGACGAACAGGTCAAGCAGTGGCGTCGCGGCTTTGCCGTCACCCCCCCTGCTCTGGAACGCTCTGACGAACGCTTCCCTGGTCACGACCCCCGCTATTCTGCACTGACTGCTGACGAACTTCCTGTCACGGAAAGTCTCGCCCTTACCATTGAACGTGTGATCCCCTACTGGGAAAAGACCATCCTGCCCCGCATCAAGAAGGGTGAGAAAGTCATCATTGCCGCTCACGGCAATTCCCTGCGTGCTCTGGTGAAATATCTGGACAACATGACAGAGGATGAAATCCTGAACCTGAACATCCCGACAGGCGTGCCGCTGGTCTATGAGTTCGACGAGAACTTCAAACCGGTCAAGCACTACTATCTGGGAGATGCAGAAGAAATCGCCGCCAAGGCCGCTGCCGTCGCAAACCAGGGCAAAGCCAAGTAACGCCCTCCTTCTGCATGTGACAGAAAAAAGCACCTCCTCGTGAGGTGCTTTTTTCATGCCGCATATGTCAGGAACTGACGTGCCGCAGAATACTTCGATGAAGTTCAGCCGGTGTCACATCGACAGGTTCAGACGACACGTCCCTCCCTCTGGGGTCATTGGGGCGTAGCATGACATAGGGGGTACTTCTCTCCAAGCCCTCAATAGGTGGCAGGGCTTTCAAGGCTGGCCGGTGATCTCCGAAGAACACGAGAAGAACGTCTCGGCCACTTTCCCTGATACCTGTCACAAGTTTATCCAGCATGGCATCACTGTGCCGGACATGTTCATACCAAGCCTCTTCACCACTGACCCTGCCCAGCCGCCCTTTTTTCCACGGGCCATGATTTTCAATAGTGACACAATAGGCCAGAGACCGTTCATTCTCCGTCAGATGTTTCAGAAGGCAATCTGCCACGGCATCATCACTCACATATGGCCCAACTCTGTCATCATCGGAGAAGCTCTCCCGGCTGACAATATCGGTAAACCCCCATAGGGGCATCATCCGGTCCCGCCCGTAAAAACGGATGTCATAGGGATGCAGGAATAGAGCCTTCTCATAGAACTGCTTCAGCCGGTGTGGCAGGGCATGAGACGGTGACTGGTCTGCTGTCAGGAACGGATCAAACAGGCGATAGGACAGACACTCTTCATCATCTCCACAGAGAACGCCATATTCGCTGCGCATCGTGTAAGCGCCCAACCCACTAGGCAGGAGCTTCCCCCACTGTATCGCTTCATTCTGATAGTGCGTCAGAGCAGGCAGGCTGTTCCAGACAGCATTCAATTCAGCAGGATCAGCAAATGACTCACACTGGACGATGATGACGGCGTCCGGCGCTCCCTGTGCCCGTGGCAAGGGCAGTCGTGGCGACAATGCTGGCAGGCTGCGGCACCGCACCGCATATGACATCAAAACAGGCAGCAGGCCGTGGTTATGGACATCATCCCACAGTGCAGGCGGTTCATCATTAATACGCCCCTCCCTAGTAACAAGCACCCACAATAAGATCGCAAAAATCACTGTACCAGCCAACCCTGCATAACGTGGAAGCATCGCTGCTGACGAAGCCCGTATCAGGAGATACACGAGAAATGCTCCTCCCGTGAGGGCAACAACCCTTAGAAATACTGGTATACCCTGAAGATAAAAACGTGGATGTCTTACAAAAGCACCCAGAAGAGAAAAGTCAGTAAAAACAAGAGGCTCATTCAAAAGCCTCAACTTGAGGTTTGAAGCTGTCACCAGAATCCCAAGAAGAACAGCACTGATCAGAAGAGAAATTGGAGTGGATCCTGTCAGAACAAGAAAGAAGCTACTTGAAAACAGGACAGGAATACTTCGTAAGAAGAAAAGCGAACGCCTCCGCAAAAAACGGACAGGACAAACGAACATGTCCATTCCTTCGCCTATTACGAAACCCACTCCAATCACTATCAATATGGACATTATACAAGTGAACATTACAGTTTCCAAAACTCCTCCACGAGATCAAGACAATATAGACAAAAAAAATATTGAGACCAGTTCTGTTTTCAAAAACATTAATATGAAAATTGTAAACATATCAAAGTAAATAATAATATAAATTTTTTGTTAAAATATTGCATATGAAATTAATGTATATTTTCCGACAATCTCTTTCCCAATATGCTTCTGCCTGATAATAGGTTCCTAAACTTTTCAACTCTACAAGCTGACAGAAAAAGGCCTCAATTCTACCATGCCATCTTCCTTTTCCTCTTCCGGAATCAGGACAACAAAGAAAATTGTAGCCTGTAGCGGGATAGCATGGTGGAAACGGCGTCGCATCCGCTCCTTTCTAGATATCCACTCTTCCATCCGGTTCTTCTGTTTACCCCGGCGTGCCCTTCTTCATGCCAGAAAAAAAAATGGAGGGTTGGCTGTCTGGGCAAATCGGGTGACACCAGCCCTGAAGGCCAGAGCCGATGCCATGAATGTGCCCCTATATCTTATGGAAGATGGTTTCATCCGATCCATGGGTCTGGGAAGTGGCTTCCTCCCTCCCTGCTCCATAATCCTCGACAGCCAGGGGGCCTACGTTGATCCGTCCCACCCCAGTGACTTGGAGGATATGTTACAGAACGCCGAAATTACCCCGGCCCTCCGTCAACGAGCTGCCATACTTGTAGATCGCCTGCAGCAGCTGCACATTTCCAAATATGCCGCCACGACCTCTCAAGCACCCGTCATGAACCTGCCTGCTGACCGTCGTATCATTCTCGTTCCCGGACAGGTGGCAGGTGACCTCTCCGTCATACGAGGTGGCGGAAGAATTACGGACAACCTTTCCCTTCTAAAGGAAGTGCGCCGTCACAATTCTAAAGCTTGGATCATCTACCGCCCCCATCCCGACGTGGAAGCTGGTCATCGTGCTGGCCATTTGTCCGATCCCGTCATCCTATCATATGCCGACATGATCCACCGGGAAGGCAGCATGAGCCAGCTGCTTGAGAATATTGATGAAGTTCATACCCTGACGTCACTGACAGGCTTTGAAGCTCTGATCCGCCGTAAGAATGTAACAACTTACGGTGCCCCCTTTTATGCTGGCTGGGGACTGACGACACATCGAGGACCTTCTCTTCCCCGCCGAGAGCGGAAACTGGATATCACAGAGCTTGCAGCGGTAACTCTTATTCTGTATCCGATCTACGTCAGCCCGGAGACGGAACAACGCTGCGAGGTGGAAGAATTGATCGACTGTTTCGGTAATGCGTCTCTCTGGCAGCCTACATGCGCCATGAAGTTGCGGCAGAAACAAGGCCAGCTGCGCCGTTATTTCACACATCTAATTTCTTTACACCGGACGCCACATGCCTGACCACATTAAAACAACCCCAACCTGGAAAAACTTTTCATCCAAAGGCGACGCTCATCTTTTCGAAGACCCAGCCCTGACAGAAGCCGGAACACTGGTCCCTGCTTCTCTCGAACAGCCACCAAAAACAAAAAGGCACTTTCTCCTTCTCCAAGGCCTCATGGGTCCCTTTTTCCAGCGGATTGGTCACGCTCTAAAACAACGCGGTCACAAAGTATGGAAAATCAACTTCAACGGTGGTGACGAACTGTTCTGGCGCCTTAGCGGCGGCATAGCCTTCCGGAATAACTACGGCACTTGGCCTACCTTTTTTGGCAACGTACTCCAAAAGCACGCCATTACGGATGTTCTGCTATTTGGTGACTGCCGGGAACTCCATCGTCAGGCCATTCTCATCTGCCGTGAAATAGGCATCGCTGTTCATGTATTCGAGGAAGGTTATATTCGTCCGGACTGGGTGACGCTGGAACTGGGGGGTGTCAATGGCAACTCCAACCTCCCCAAGGACCCCGACTGGTATTACCGGAAGGCCAGCAAACTTCCTCCCATTGCACCTCACGAATCCGTTCCATCATCCTTTCAGCGGCGTGCGCTGGAAGGAATTGCCTATAATGCCGCAACCATCCTGATGAAATGGCGTTTCCCTCACTGGACGGATTATCGTCCTTGGCCACCGCTCGTTGAAGGTGTGGGCTGGCTGCGGCGTCTGACCAAGCGCAGAAAGGCACGGGAGCGTAGTCAAGCTCTCATCCAGTGGCTGATAGAGGGCCCCAAACCATACATGCTTTTACCTCTTCAGCTGGATGCGGATGCTCAGTTACGCCTTCATTCGTCTTATTCCGGTGTTGCAGAGGTCATCACGGAGGTTCTCGTTTCTTTTGCGCAACATGCTCCTCTTGGAATGCGCCTTGTAATAAAGGAACACCCCCTCGATAACGGCGTCCAGGATTGGAAGAAACTGGTGAAACGTCTTGCTGCTTCGCATGGTGTCAGTAACAGGGTAGATTACGTCGAACTCGGCGATATTGCCCTACTTGTACAGCATGCCCGTGGCGTGGTGACTGTCAACAGTACCACGGGCACACTGGCCCTCGCATGTAATGTTCCAGTACTGACATTAGGGCAGGCCATCTACGATATGCCCGGCCTGACATATCAATCATCCTTGGAAAATTTTTGGCTTTCCCCTCAACAACCAGACCCAGTCATTTTTGCAGCCTTCCGACGTGTTTTGATTGATCAATGCTTAATTCCTGGTGGCTTCTTCTCTGAAGAAGGTTTGGAAAAACTGACACGCAGCACTATCTTCAGATTGGAGAAATATGTGGGTACCGCAGAGAGTTAGAAAAATGAAAAAAGAATATTGCTTCATCCTTGATATCTCCCGTTTACTTTCACGGGCAGGCCAGTCCGTACCAACAGGGATTGATCGCGTTGAACTGGCTTATGCAGAACATCTACTAACCCATTACGAGAAACAAACTCATTTTGTTAGCGCTACTTTTTATGGTCGAATCAATTTTTTACCACGCAAAAAAACAATATTCTTCATTCAACTCTTATTATCGGGCTGGAACTTTGGCAGTCATGCCAGTATTTCCAAATCGAAAAGATTATCAGTATATCTAAAAATTATATCTTCTATCAATTTTATATGTCCAAAAATTGAAAAAGTATCTTTTTATTTTTTACTATCGCATCATCACCTTACAAGAAGAGATAGTATACAAAAATTCATCCGTAATAGTAGTGCATATTTTATTCCTATGGTTCATGATATTATACCTATTGAGTACCCAGAATACTCACGCCCACGTGAAAAATTACGTCACAGAAAACGTATTGATACTGTTCTAGAACTTGCTAATGCCGTCATTGTACCCACCAATTATGTAAAAAAATCATTATCTTCTCTTCTTGACAAAGAAAGCAAACATAACGTCCCTATATGGAGTATTCCACATGGAGTTTATGAAAGAAAAACTCCTATCCCACACGAAGAAAATATAAGCATTAAAATTCATAAACCATATTTTGTTTACCTAAGCACAATTGAACCTCGAAAGAACCATCTTCTTTTACTGCATATATGGCGTAAGATGATTGAAGATCACGGGAAAGAATCTACCCCTCACCTTGTACTTGTTGGAAAACGTGGCTGGGAAAATGAAAATATTCTTGACCTCCTAGAACGATCACCAGCGCTCCAAGGTATAGTACATGAAAAGAGTCACTTATCAGACAGGGATGTTGTAACCCTTTTAAAACAATCTAACGGTCTTCTCTTCCCTAGCTTTAGTGAGGGCTACGGCCTTCCCCTCGCTGAAGCCATAAGTTTGTCGGTTCCATGTATTTGCTCTGATATTCCTGCATTACGAGAAGTTGGTAAAGATCTTCCATTTTATCTAGATCCCCTTGATGCCCTTAAATGGCGAGAAGTGATCTCTGATTTCGCTAGGAAAGGCCCTCTTTGGAAAAAACAAAAAGAAAGTTTAAAAAATTGGCAGCCTTTCCCTTGGAGCGATAGTATAGAAACCGCCATTTTTCTGTGCATCACATCAAATGAAAAATTTCAATGATCAAACTCGTTGACAATAGTCATAACAGCATCATTCCAATTTCTTTCAGGCTTCGATATAACTATTTTGCCCTCTTCTATATCTTTCAACCATATCGAAATACTTTCCGTTATTACAGTTTTATCAGTAACATTTTCAAAAAAAACAACTCCATTTTTGGCATGCGGTCTAAATACTGGTATATTCCGAGCCAGAACCGGCTTACCATAACTTAAAGCCTCTACAATCGGCAAACCATACCCTTCATCATACGAGGCCATGATCAACCCCCTACATTTCCTATAGAAATAATCGAGCTCTCCATCCTTCACATCAGAGAACCAGAATATTTTTTTATTATAAAGTTCATTCTTTTCCAAACAAGATATAACATTATCAACTTTCCATCCCTTTTTCCCTATAAGAACAAGATTAAAATCATTCCCCCTCTTAAAATCTCTCATATAAGAAGAATATGCCTCTATAATATCCAAGTGCCCTTTCCTAGGTTCAATAGTCCCCACCATGATTATGTAATTTTCATCAAATGAAAAATTAACTCTCTCTCTTGGAACTAAGATGCTTTCATCCTTTTTAAAAGAGAACCCCATATCTATCACAGAATAACGAAATCGATCACATAAGCCATATCTATCTTCAATAAGATTTCTCAATTCACTCTTGGTGTATTCCGAATTGCAAAAGAACCCCTCAGATAAAGAAACAATAACATCTAGCCATATCTTATAACGAACTACCATTCTCCTAGAAAACCATTTCGGAAAACGAATAGGTAATATGTCATGAATTAAAAACCAAAGTCTTCCTCCAGATTGACGAAATTCTTCAAGCTGCTTTCTATGTCGCCTTACTGTATCGAGAGAATAATCGAGACCTAAAAAAATATCCCCTCCCTTAGATTCAAATGGTGGTAACACAATACGCTCCTCAGATCCAATCCAATCAACACAGCGATATGGATTTTTACCAAAAGCACAAACAAAATAAACGCTCCATTGCGAGTTATCCATCAATTTCAGCAAATTAGCAATTTCTTTTACCACCCTTTGTATACCTGTTCCCGCATCATCCCTAATAATAACACTCACATCGACAAATATCCTTTTCTTTCCCTGCAAATATTTATTTTTTGAAATACTTTGTGACAAGGCCTTATCAACAACCCTACGAACACGTCTCTTTTTTGAATATAAAACATCATAAAGAATTAACCCAAGCACACGAACTGATATTGCCATGTGAAACCCTCCAACCTTAAAAGACATCCTAATAAAAAAAAAATTTACATACTTCAACAAAAAAACTTTCTGAAAGGTAGATTTTTCGATTGAAGTTATTTTATAGCTAAACTATATCACCAGTCACCTTCCTTGATATTCATGCTCGAGGTACCAATATGAGCTACACCGATTTTGATTTTTCCCGCAACGAGCAGTTGCCTATCCACAAAAATAAAAAATGCCACTGGGATATTGCAATTTCATGTTACGAGCCCCTTGATCTCGTTACGGGAGGGATAGGGACATATACGCGCATGCTGCTGGAATTGTTTAGCAGCTCACCGGCTACAAAAAACAAAAAAATTGCTTTTTTTTGCAGATTCATGTCTCATGAAATAAAAAGACAGTTAGCCTCTAACATTAAAGTATTTGAAATAGGTGATGACTGGCAGATATATCACAAGCGCGCAGAACGGGTTGGCAATGAACACGATTGGTATAGTTGGAATCTTTCTCATTATCTTTTAAGCTTGTCTCTTCAAGGACATAGTTTCGGTTTATTTGAATTTTCTGATTATGCTGTTGAGGCTTACTACCCTCTAAAGATGCATCGCGCTGGCTTGGTGAAAATCGATACAGTAGCCGTCAGATTGCACTCCCCTGAACTCATGTTATTCCGGGACAATTGCCTTCCTGGGCGTCATTATGATTTAAACCGTTTCACGCGCATGTCTCGTGAACTATTTTGCTACGAACATGCAGATATTGTCCTTTATGGCGCACCAGCCATGCTTGATCGAGTGCAACTCGAATGTAATCGCTTCGGCGTTGATATCCGCTCAAAATCCCGTCATATTGAGCATCCTTACCCCATATCTAAAATAGAAGCTGCCTCAAAAACGACTGTTAGCAACAATCGGACTGAAAAACACATACGGATAGCCTATGTTGGTAGAATGGAAATAAGAAAGGGTATTTTATTTTTCTTAGAAAAGATTTCACAATCTCCTCAACTTCTATCAATCATCGAAGACCTTGATATAGTATTTGAATTATTTGGAGCAGATTGTACAGATCAATACTATAATTCCGTTCAAAAACAGATACTTCGATTGCAACAGAATGATTCCCTTAGAGGGCGTATTGTCATTCATGGTTACATGTCACAGCAAGAACTTCATGAAGCAACCAAGAACGTAAATGGCTTTATTTTTCCTTCCATTTTTGAAAACTATCCTAACGCCCTACTAGAAATCCTGCACACTCCAAACCCAGTCCTTATAAGTTCAGCCGGAGGAATGCCTTACATTTCCCGTGATCTTCCCGGGATACACGTGTTCAATTATCAGAAAAATTTTGAGCATGATGTGAAAAAATTCTTTTGTTCAATCCGCCAATGTAACGACAGGCCTCGTCTCTATGACACGATGGCACAATATAATAACAAGAATCTCGTTAGTGAATATGTTTCTCTTTCTTCTAAGAAACGCATAAATAACTCCATCTTGCAAAAATTGAATGTTGATTTTGTAATTCCTTACTACAACGATTCAGAATATCTTTTCGAATGCCTTTCTAATATAAAAAAAATACTACAGCAAGGTGATAAAATATTTATCGTAGATGATGCCTCACGTAAGGAAGAGACACAAGCACTCCATAAAATAGTCGAAAATGTTTTCCCAGAAAAAATGAGGTCATGTGTCACTGTTAAGACCTTACAAAAAAATTCAGGCCCTTCTGTCGCTCGGAATACTGGGAGTCAACTGGGAAAAAATCCTCTCATACAATTTATTGATTCTGATGATGCATTGAACAGAACCGGTTTCTTAGTATCTAAAATTTACTTGGAGCGTAACCTTTGCGTTGATTTTACATATGGAATTCAAGACAACTACGGCTACCGGAATCATATATGGATGCCGCGCGATTCCAGCATCATGACTGCGCTAGATGAAAATTACACACATAGTGCCATTCTGATCAGAAGAAGTACTTTTGAAGAGGCAGGTGGATTCGATGATGAGCTGCGTTTACATTTTGAAGATTGGCAGTTTAACTGCAAACTAGCAATCGAAGGCTATAGAGGGGAAACTATCCCCTTCGTGACGCAACATTATCGAGTTCGCAATACATCCAGAACATATCTTAACCTAGGGTCTGAAAATTTCTCCCGTGAACAGGTTATTGATCGGACTTGTATAAATAGATCTGCAAAATCTACTCTTCTCGAAGGTGAGTTAATAGAGCTACTGGGTAAATACGCAAATATGATACATGGTCGCTGGAACGGAAAAGAAGAATCATTAAATACAGATCCATTTCAGCCTCTAAAAGAAAATTTAAGATTTTGCGATCTTTTAAATTTGGAAGGAAATGAATTTGTTCAAGGCGCATATGGCACCCTGTTAGGTCGCAGACCCGATGAGGAAGGCCTCAATTTTTATGCAAAAAAATTGAGAAGTGATCGTGATAAGTATGTAATAATCTCTGATATTATGCATTCGCAAGAATTTAAGAATAAAAATAAGCACCTTCCAAAGGAGTATTACAAAGCCATACGTTTCATAGGCTTGAAACGTAAAATTTTTTCCCAATGGCATTGAGAGAGTTACTAGTATGCGTTGTTTAGTTACTGGTGGTGCTGGGTATATTGGCAGTCACGTGGCCCAAGCATTGATTGATTCGGGCCATAAAGTTACCGTGCTAGATAATCTAAGCACAGGTCACATTGAGGCTATCCCGAAGGGAGCCTCTTTCGAGAGGCTCGATCTGATAGAACGAGATCGACTCAACAATTTTCTGACTCGGGGAAAATGGGATGTCGCACTTCATTTCGCTGCTTTATCTCTAGTAGGCGAGTCAGTCACTCACCCCTATTACTACCTAAAACAAAACTTGATAACTTCGATTAATTTGATTGAAGCATGCGTTGCGAACAATATAAAGAAAATTATCTTTTCATCTACGGCTGCTCTTTTTGATAATACACATCCTTCTCCTTCTCCCATAAAAAGTGATTCTCCCATCAATCCAGCTTCTCCATATGGGGAAAGTAAATTCTTTGTTGAAAAAACTTTAAAATGGGCAGAAAAAATACACAACCTTCGGTATGCATCTCTCCGTTATTTCAATGCTGCAGGGGCCGATCCTCTGGGACGGTTAGGAGAGGATCACCAACCGGAAACTCATCTTTTACCCATAGCTATTGATGCTGCTTTGGGACGGCGACCTCCTTTACGGCTTTTTGGAACAGATTATCCTACCCCAGACGGTAGTTGTATAAGAGATTACATTCATGTTAGTGATCTGGCCGATGCCCATCTTCGTGCTATCTCTCAGATTAATAACAGATCTGTCACCTACAACCTAGGAAATGGGAGGGGCTTCAGTAACCTAGAAATTATAAAAAGTGTTGAGCGTGTTTCTGGTAGAAAAGTCCCTTGGATTCCCGCTGAACGACGTCTTGGCGATCCACCCATTTTGATAGCAGATTCCACAGAAATAAAAAAAGAAACAGGTTGGACGCCACGTTTTTCTGATATAGATGAGATTGTTCGCACAGCTTTCACATGGCGTGAGAAACATCCTGATGGTTACAGGTCCCCCTAACGAGAATGCGTATCTTAATCTGTTCTAATGCATATCCTCCTAATTTTATTGGAGGAGCTGAGCTTGTTGCGCATGAACAAGCAAAAATATTTTTAGCTTTAGGTCATAAAGTGCGCGTATTTACAGGAGAAATTCTTCCGAATCAGAATGATCGATATAAAATGAGACACTTCAAACACGAAGGAATAGATATTTTTTCAATAGGTCTCCATGCAAAAGATTTTAGCCCAGAATATATAAATTTTTTTCATGATCCCGTTGATTTATTTTTCAATCATATCTTAGATGATTTCTCTCCAGATATTGTGCATTTCCATAACATAATGGGTCTATCGCTCAAATTACCGATTATTGCCAAAGAAAAAAATATCAAAACTATATGTACCCTTCATGATTTTTGGGGATTCTGCCTGAGAAATACTGCAATATATATAGATAATAATATCTGTGTTAATAGAAATAAGTGCTTGACATGCCTTAAACATGAATATGGGGACAACAAAAAATATAGACATAACAAGTTTAGAAATGATTTTATTAAATTTTCTTTTCTCCACATAGATCATTTCATATCTCCAAGCTCCTTTCTTAAAAAAGAATATATAAAAAATGGTCTTCCTGAAAATAAAATCTCCCATCTCCAAAATGGAGTCAACCCTCTATTTATCAGTAATACTCTCAAAGGAAGTAAGAAAACTATCATTAGCTTTGTTGGGTATCTAGGATATCATAAAGGAGCGATTATACTCCTAAAAGCTCTACAAAATATCAAGACAAACAAGCCTATAATAGTATTTATAATAGGAGAAGGACCCCAGAAAGAGGAGTTAGAAAAATACTGCCAAATAAATAATATAAATGCACAAATAAATTTCTTAGGTAGAGTCCCTTCGCATCAGATGCCTTATTTCTATAGAAAAACACATATACTTGTCCTACCTTCCTTATGGGCTGAAAACCAACCTGTTTCCATTATGGAAGCTATGGCTTCCTCCTGTGCCGTCATTGCTTCCAATATAGGTGGAATTCCAGAACTTCTAAAAGAAAATAGAGGCGTGACGTTTACTCCTGGCTCTTACCAAGAACTTACTTCTAAATTAGAAAAACTTCTCCATGATCCGTCGCACCGAGCAGAAATATCAAAAAATGCTCATGAAGCTGTTCAAAAAATCACATATGAACGCCAGAGTCAGACTTTACTGTGCATTTATGATGATCTTCTTTCAAAAAGAAGAAAAATATCCTACCATGTGAATAGGTTATTTTTTCCAAAACAGAAGAGAGTAAATGAATTTAATATTCCATTCACTTGGTTAAAATATGTTGATTTGAAATTCAAAAAATAGGATGGCTATAATGAATAGTACCTATCAATTCCTTCATCTAAAGAATTACATCTATGTATTTTCTTGTCATGAATTAATACTGCTTCATCACAGAAATTCCTTAAAAAATCCATGTTGTGTGAAACAACAATCAGTGTCCTGTCACCCCTTTTATTAAATAACTCATCTTCACACCTCTGAATAAATCGAGCGTCCCCAACCATAATCACTTCATCTATTAAATAACAATCAAATTCTATAGCTAAAGAAAGCGCAAAAGCCAAACGTGCATGCATTCCAGAAGAATAAGTTTTCACTGGATCATAGAATTGTCTTCCCAACTGGGCAAAATCTTCTACATATGTCAATGTATCCTTATAATCTAGATCGTAGATGCGACATACAAATTTTAAGTTATCATGCCCCGACAGACTTCCCTGAAAGGCCCCTCCAAAAGCTAGTGGCCACGAAACTGTTACATTCTTTTTAATAACTCCAGCAGTAGGATATTCCACACCACCCAACATCTTGATGAGAGTTGACTTACCGGCTCCATTCCTTCCCAAAATAGCTAACTTTTTCCCCATCTCCACTTGTAAATCTACCTCATCTAAAACAACACGCCTCGTCTTACCTACGTGATAAACTTTGCTCAGCTTCTTACATTCCAACGCCAACATATTTAATCCTCAAGACAATTTGATATATGGCCTTATTCTTTTCGTCATGTACAAACCTATTATTAATAAAAGCATACACGAAACAAAAAGAAAAAAAATAGAGTAATGCGGAACTACATCCAAACCAAATACGCCAGCTCTTATCATCTCGATAGAATTAGCCATAGGAGAAGTATCCTCTAATATCCAGCGATAATGTGCAGGCATCCAATCAATCATAAAAAAAGTACCCGTCCAAGGTATAGATAGATAAGATATAATCCCCATAGCCTTTTCCAACAGGTCAGACAATTCTGTAAGTGCTGCAATCACAAGAGAGAAGCCAACACAGAAAAAAGTAATAAAGCCCATCCCTCCATAGACAAGCCCCCAATCAGCCGGTGCTTTCATATAGCCAAAACCTACTGCACCACCTAGAACAATAGCACCCGCCAAAATCGTCCCAACAACTTCCAAAATAGTTCGAGCCAAAATAATATCCAATGGCGTCACAAGCTGATGAAAAAGCAGACTAGAATTAACCTCATAAGCTTTCACCGCACGTCCCATCGTATGCCTCCACATGGTCAAAGGAACATACCCCGTTACAACCATTGCGGTCATCTGAACACCATGTTCATAAGAAGGTCTAATAGCAGTCCACACAATAGCAACGCCTGCACAAAACAGAATCGGCTCGCCTATCACCCACAAAAAACCAATATTTTCTCTTCCATACCGTGTATGTATTTCTCTCATTATCAGAGCAAAAATTACACGCCCTTGCGCGAGAAAAGCTTGCCACAAAGAAGGAAATTGATGTCGAGCAGCACTTCTACGATTCATTATCAAACCAGAAGAATCATTGTAACGCATGTTCACGTGCCCCAGATACAAGCAGTTTTCCCGTTATATAGATGCCCAATGCTGTAAAGAATGTTATTAAAAGAAAAACAATATTTCTGGGATAAACAGGGTAATCAGGCAGGTTTGGTTGAGCAACTACTGTTACATATAACATTTGTCGATCAGCTTGTGCCTTGGCCATTTCTAAAGCATTTGTTTCTGCAACAATTTTCTTTTCAATAATAGATTTCCTGATCGTTAACTCATCATATCCTAATAGCTTAGGGATCAAAGAAGGCGTTCCCATCCCCTTCCCCGTTATATGAGACTGAGTTTTTTGCATCTGCGCTTTGATTGAAGCAATACGCTGCTCATAAACTTTCCGCAAAGGACTGCTAGGCGTCGTAATATCAAGCTGCTTCTTTTCAGCTTCTATCATCGAAAGAGTCGTCTCCAATGATAGCTCAGTTCCCATCAAAGGAATTGCCTGCTTCATGGGGTCAATAATTTCATTCGTATATCTGTATGAAGCCAGCTTCATTTCCGTATCATGAAGCTCCTTTAACGTATCAATCAACTCTATCTGTGCAGCATGCAGCGTATTATAACGCTGCCTGTCATTCATTTCATTGACAAGCCTTTCACCAGCAGAAAGCAGTGCCTGAGCAATATGCTGAGAGTCTTCCGCTGAGAAGCTCCGTACCGTCAAATGAGATATACCGGTCTCTGCGTCAAGCTGTGCCTTTATGTGATTTTGATAGAAATTGTAAAAACTCTCAAAATCGTTTCTTGTAAAAAAAGAAGGAAATTTGGCATAAAAATCCGCGTACGGCCTATTGAATATGGCTTTTATATTAACTTGCTGAACAAGCATCCTCAAAGCATCACGAGATATCATATAATCCTGTACAGCATATGTATCTTGTGAGCCGCCATGACCACCCTCCAACAAACTACTCATGCCACCTAACGCAGAACTATTCATCGATTTTCCACGCACCAAAAAATGCGTTTCAGAAACATATTGAGGAGCCGCAATAAATAATAAATAAAAGGCCATAATAAGAGTAGGAAGAACTACAACTGTAAAAAATACCCATCCCCTAGAAAAGCACCTCACCCCTACCAATATATTCTCCTTCAATACGGTGCCAGAAGGCAAATATGCCCTGTACCGTTCCACCTTAGAAGGAACTTTATCTCGAACATTATCATCACACACGGACACAGCAGAAGCATCATCCTCATGTTTCGAAGTCAACTCGTTCACTATTAATCTTCCTTTGCTCCATATCGTCGACTTAAGATATCTGCTATCTGTCCTGCGTGAAGTTCTTACCAATGGCATCATTTGCTCGTCAAGCATCCCACATAGGTTACCTCCCAACTTACTGAATCATCAGCTTCTTACCCCTTGGACTTGCTTTACCAGCAGAAAGTGGATAATGACACAGGAATTGCCTCCAGATAGTCGCTTCATCAATTGGGACGAAAATGCTTTCCTTCTCCTCGCACAAAAGATCGTTCTCCTTCAAATTTAAAACCTCCACGAATCTCCTTAAGGGAATAGCCGGGATGACAGCCCTTCTACTTGCGAGCTGCAGTTGGGTGCCTCGTTCCAGTCCCACACAAAAGCAAGTTCATAAATACACAAAATCACCAGCTAACAAAGTAGCACTGGATTATAAGCTGTTTCAAATGACACCAGAAATCGCTGACATTCTAGCATCGGAAATTCGCCCTTTAATATCAACGCTTGATAAAAGCAATCTCAGAACTTCTTTAAATGACCATATCGGTGCTGGTGATGTTCTTGGGATAACAATATTTGAATTGGGGAATGGTCTTTTTTCTTCTTCAGATAGAAGTCTGGGGGGAACCAGTGTCAGTGGCGAAAGCGCAATGGCAGGGGCACCACGCATCTCTGCACAAAACCTTCCTCCAACACAGGTTGAAGGTGATGGAACAATTATGGTTCCTTATGTTGGACGCATGAATGTATTGGGCAAGACCCCTACTCAAGTGGCAACCATCATTCAGAATCATTTGAAAGACAAATCTCAAGATCCACAAGTAATGGTTCGAATTCAAAATGATATAGGAAATACAGTAATTGTTTCAGGAGAAGTCTTACATCCTGGGCGTGTAGTCTTGTCTCTTGCAAATGAACATTTATCGGATGTAGTTGCCATTGCTGGAGGAGCAAAATATCCACCAAAAGATTCTCAAATCGAATTAGTTCGTAATGGCGAAATTGGAGAAACTGATCTTGCAACGCTAGAGAACCATCCCGAAGAAGATATTCGCGCCGATCCCGGTGATCGTATCAGGGTTATCTACCAACCACGTACATTTACGGCTTTTGGTGCTGTGGGACAAACACAACAGCGTAATGAAATCCAATTCGGAACAGCCAATCTCAGCTTAGCAGGTGCTATCGCCCGCATTGGGGGGCCCGCAGACAATAGAGCTGACGGCAATGCTGTTTACCTCATTCGCTATGAAGATGAGACTGTCTGCAAGCGCCTAGGAATTCCAGTTAAGGAAGGTTTTAAATCAGCACCGGTTGTTTATGAAATAGATATGCTAAATCCAACACAGTATTTCTTAGCACAAAAAATTCCTATGAAAGATCATGATACTATTCTAATTGCCGATGCCGCAACTGATGCCATTTACAAGATCGATATGCTTGTAGGTACTTTCTTAGGCCAAGCCGCTACTTTAGGACTTTATGGAGTTCGATAAATAATTTCTATGATAGCAACCAAAATGAATTTGTGGGGACGTAACATTGGAGGCATTCCTTCCTATGAAAAGCCCTGATAAACTCTCTAAAATTCTGAGGTGAGCTATCAAGGCTCCTTTTAAAATGCTTAGTTTCAGGAATAGTGCACATATGTCCGAATCTCTTCCTAAGCCTCTTAACATCTCTGACCGCACTTCTTCCGATAGGACGAAACGCAAAGTTTCAAAGAAAGCGGCACCCGTCCGTATTTTCCAAAAAGATTGGATGGAGGCATTTACGTTAATTTCATTTAGAACTTTTTTGATATTCTGCATATTTTCTGAGGTAATATCTTTAATAATCACGTTTAATTATGAACCAAATTTCTGCGTAGGTGTCGTACTTTTTTTAGCAGGCATTTTTCTGTGGATTATTACAGAATATTTCTTGCATAGATTTTTGTTCCATTTATCAAGTGAAAACAAATCAATAAAAAGATTAGTTTATATTTTCCACGGCAACCACCATATTCAGCCCAATCATCCATATCGTACCTTGATGCCCATTATTGTTACCCTTCCTGCTGGTTTAATTATTTGGGCCATTTTCTCCTACTCGCTAGGTACTGGAATGGGCAGTGCCTTATTTAGCGGCTTTTTCATTGGGTACACCCTATATGATTGCATACATTTCTCTACCCATAATTTCAAAATGACAAAATTTCCATTTTCTTTGTGGAAACGTCATCACTTACTTCATCATTATAAAGATGAAAGTCACAATTACTCAATTAGCTTTCCTTGGCTTGATTCTATTTTTAAGACTCGTTTTGTTTCGGGTACTACCAAAAAGAAGAGATAATATCAAAAATTTAAATGGTTAATTCTATTAGATAGTATATGATCCTTCTAAACCAATAAAAATCCCAATCAATTAAAAGAAACGACACACACATCGAAAGAACACTGTTCATACGTGACACGGTCATCCTTTAAGTGAAAGTGGAGTAAATACCGGATATGATATACCTTTAGTCAAAAAACTTATTTTCTATTCTTTATCAAAGAAAATCGTATAATAAAAAATACCATGAATTTTCTATCTGGGTATTAGATAAATAAAGGAACTCTATGAAAATTTATTTTGATAAGGAAAATTTAGTTGATTTTATAACAAAAATACTAAACTATTACAACAAGAGTGCTATCATGGAGCTACAAATTCATCTTGTATTTGAAGCATGATTCTTTTTTCAACAATATTACCTCTCTGAGAAAACGGAATACAGATCTGTGCCACGAATCTCCCCTTAATGAACGGCTGCGGTCGGCCCAAAATACTTCGGCATTACCCAACTGAAATGAAACATAAGGCGCTACGTCTCCATACTGGCCGGGAAAGAGCCACAGAATGCGGGTGATGTCCGCTATGGCGCAGGGCAACCGTGCGGGGACTTTCGGTGATTTCCTCTTTGCCAGCAGAACCGGATCAGAGACAGCAGCCTTAAAAACACTGCTGGGCCTGACCATTTTCGACATCAACTGGCCGGGATATTCACCGCCACCCGTGATGAACTGGTCGGCAGCCCCGACACCGAAAAGGCCCGCACCTATCTGGCCGATCTCATCCGTTTTACCTCCAGGCAGATACCGTTCGACAACATCCTTGGCATCAGTGCCGCCCTAAAATATGGCGTGATCGACCACCTGCAGGACATGATAAATCCCGGATACACGGCCCGCTATGAAAAGCTCGTCCAGCGCAGTCAGGGGCAGGGCTTCCTCGTATCGCCGACATGGAGCCCCTATGGGCGATAAGGCCGACTTACAGTCCCAGATCACTTAACCCCGGATTTCCGGCCTGTTCAACAGCTCCACGACCGGGGCCTTCCAGGGCCTCATGGTGGCCGACCCGGCAGCCCGCTACCGCCTCTCCATCGGCTATGTCGATCAGAAAGAAACCCTGCCCATGTGGGGCGGCGTCGCCGTCTCCGAGCGTATCGGGCGCATCCCGGGAATGGGGGCCAGCGTCAACAGCGGCACATCCCCCAACAATGGCCGCATGGGGTCCGCCCTCAAGCGGGCCACCTCCACAACGGACATCACCGGCTTTGCGCTGTACGACCATGCCAACCACATGGTCATCACGCCCTCCAGCCGTGCCCCGCAGGCCTATCCCGGCAACTCCATCGGCTTCGCCCGCTTCGGCTCCAACGTGCGGGTGCCCGTCCCGGCTGATCCGGCCCTGCTCAATCAGGTCGGGCAGCTGACCAACGGCTCCTTCGGCTGGGACTTCCAGAACCAGCGTCTGGTGGCAGGCGGCGGCAGCTCCACCATCCCGGTGCGCCTGCTGGTGAACTACGACCAGACGGAAGGCACCCTCAACTGGCTGCGCTCGGACGACCCGAAGGCCAGCTCCGTTCTCGTCCTCATCCAGCTCTGACCCTCTGAAAGGATACGCTCATGGCACTGATTGCCCCTGCCCGGATGACGGTCAATCCGTCATTCACCTCTCCCCGTTTCCTGCTCAATAATGCCGTCCGCTCCGGCTTCATGCGGCTCTTTCCCGGTGACGGGCCGGACGTGAAGCTGACCGAGGGCGCAAAGGCCGTCTATGTCCCGGTGCTGGACCTCCGCACCCTCGCAAAGGGTAGCCAGACAGGCTACAACGAGCTGCCCAGCGTCAGCATCAAGGCCGACTACATCACCACCCCGGCTTACGAGCAGAAGGTGCGTGTCGCCTATTCCCGTGAAGACCTCAACGCCGCCTCGAACTGGAACATCTCCCTGGCGAGTGCCTACACCATGGCCATGCGTCAGGCCCATTTCCAGCTCCTGCGTGATGCCGCCCTGTTCGGCTTCAACCCGCAGAATGGCGAGGGCCTCATCAACAGTGCCTCCGGTACGGTGCGGGAGCGGCTGCAGGCCGACAGCAACGGCAAGACCACGCTGGATGACTACGATCCCGGTCAGGCATTGCAGTCCTTCCTGCGGGCCATCACAGGCCGCCTGAACGCCTGCAACCTGCTGGGCATCTCCGCCCAGTATAATGCGGGCGGACCACCGGTACGGGTCGTCTTCCTTGCGCCGCAGCGTGTGCTGGGCCTTCTGGCCTCCCGCATCGTGGGGCTGACATCCTACCAGCGTCCCGGTGCCGGTTCGGCGTCCATCATCCAGTCCATCATCGACGTCATGAAGGCCTCCAACGTGGACGTGCAGTTTGCGCCGGATGACACGCTGCGGGGCCGTGGTGAAAACGGCACGGATGCGGTCATCCTGACCAGCCCGGAGCTGCCCGACATGGGCGCACAGGGACAGTTTGACACCAACGTGTTTGGCGACGAGTTCCAGCCTGACGAGCGGGCCTGCAACGCCCTGTTCGTGGACCGTGAGGTGCCCGCCGAGATCTCCGGGCCTATCGGGGCCGAGGGGACGGACACGGTGAGCTTCATGACGGTCACCTCTGGCTGGTCCCTGCGTGGTGAGGCCACGGCCATCCTCTCCATCCCCGTGGCGGATGGCAACGAGTTCTCCCTGAACACCGCCCAGGCAGCGCAGGCAACACAGACCGCCAGCACGGCCAGCAGCGGCACGGCAGCCAAGACAGGCTCGTAAGAGCCATAACGAGGCGGAGGGGCCTTGCTGTCATGCCCCCCGCCCGTGTTTGGAATGACCCTTGACCACAGGCCATTTCACGGGTCACATGTTCCCTCCAGAAGGCCGCACGCCCCGATACCGGGGCGGTTTTCTGGCCGGGAGGTTTCTCCACGTTGAGCCACACGCAGATCATTGCCATCTGGGGCACCATCCGGGTCCTGTCTCCCCATGACGGGCCGACAGAAGAACCACAAACGAGACTTTTGGGAATGGGAGTTTAGCATGAACAGCCGTTTTTTTGACATGCTCCGCCGTGCCTTACCCGTCGTGCCGCTGGCTCTCTGTATGTCTGGTCAGGCCAAGGCTGCACCGTCACCCTCTCTGTGTGCTCCAGACGAACAGGTCGCCTTCAGCTGTCCCATCGCCAGAAGCCAC
Organism: Bombella mellum; assembly: GCF_014048465.1. GTDB lineage: Bacteria > Pseudomonadota > Alphaproteobacteria > Acetobacterales > Acetobacteraceae > Bombella > Bombella mellum. The sequence goes on along the minus strand of NZ_PDLY01000002.1, from coordinate 2,248 downwards.
AAGATCGTTTCGCTCTGCCTGGCCCCAGGCAAGGCCACCCCTCCCGCTGCACGCTATGTTTTTGGAACCCCCTCGCACCCAGAATTGATCTACCCATCCAGTGAAAAATACACAGCCAATTTCCAATCGTCACATCTAATGTATATGGGCCCCACATCAGGAGAGGCATATTCTTTCATAAACACCGATACGAAATATATTTTGTACGAGATAGATGGTACAGGTTTCATGAATGCCGGTATTCTTGTTCAGCCTGTAGGACATTTACATGCCAGTGCCGAATTACACTGTGTTCCTGTTTCAAAAGAAACAGCAAACGCTGGAGGTGTGTATTTAAATTTAGATGAGATTGATCGTACCAAGAACTGGCAGACAGATTCTGATCTGGAAAATCACGGACTGCCCTCAACGAAGTAAATGAGATACATATGTCGCATCAAGTAAAGGCCACGCCAAACGAAAATGCGGATTGCGTGATGCAGGTGGCAATGAATTTGATGGAAGACCATACTTCAGACACCTTGCCCATAGAGGACAGAGGATCAGGCAGACTGACATGCAGAGTCAGGGAGCCACTCAAACACCAGGACAGACCGAACAACTGGCATATGCGCCAGTATGTATCCTCACACATTCCCGGCCCGAAACTGTTTGCTCAGAGAGACTCACATAACCATCTCACAGGTCACATATTCTCTCCAGAAGGCCGCACGCCCCGATACCGGGGCGGTTTCCTAGCCGGGAGGTTCCTCCATGTTAAGCCACACGCAGATCATTGCCATCTGAGGCACCATCCGGGTCCTGTCTCCCCATGACGGGCCGACAGAAGAACCACAAACGAGACTTTTGGGAATGGGAGTTTAGCATGAACAGCCGTTTTTTTGACATGCTCCGCCGTGCCTTGCCCGTCGTGCCGCTGGCTCTCTGCGTGTCCGGTCAGGCCGAGGCTGCACCGTCACCCTCTCTGTGTGCTCCAGACGAACAGGTCGCCTTCAGCTGCCCCATCGCCAGAAGCCACAAGATCGTTTCGCTCTGCCTGGCTCCGGGCAAGGCCACCCCTCCCGCTGCACGCTATGTTTTTGGAACCCCCTCGCATCCAGAATTGATCTATCCAGCCGAAGGGCGGGCACGTGCCAATTTTCGGACATCTCGTCTCTCATATGCTGCCGGTACAGGCGGCAACGCTTATTCCTTTGTAAAAGACAACACGAAATATATCCTGTTCAATATTTCGGGTACCGGTTTAGAAAATTCTGGAATGATAGTAAAACCTGTCAACAAGCTAGATGCTTCTGCTGAATTGGACTGCAAACCCAGCACAGCATTCGATGCATTGAATGGACGCCTCCTCTTGGATATCACAAGAAGTTGGGGACCTGACCCAGAGCTAGATGGAAACGTACTTCCTCAAACAAAAGTACCTCCCAAAATAAAATAAGGTAATAAAAATAGATCCATTTCAAATACGAAGATACCTGTGCTTTCCATAGCCACCCTGGGTCTTGCGTCTTGAGGTTCAGGGGGGCTGTGATCTTGCGAGATTGGGGGGAAGAAATGTCGAAAGAAAATGCCGATCTTGTCCTGAAAGCGGCCATGGATTCAGGCATCACCAGTCGTAAGGAACTTGCCAATTTCATGGGCCAAGTGCAGGTCGAATCTAGCAATTTCCAGCATCTTGAAGAGAACCTGCACTATTCTCCAGAGAGGCTTCTGGAACTATTTTCTGACAGAGGAGTGAAAACCCTGGACCAGGCTCGTTCAATCGTCGCAGGCGGTCCTGAGTCTATAGGCAATGCTGTCTATGGTGGCGAGTGGGGACAACTAAAGGGGGGCAACCCTGAGCCAGGAGACGGCTATAAATATCGTGGCCGCGGGTTCATTCAGTTAACTGGACATGAAAATTATCGAGAGGCAGGCCAGCGTCTAAATATGGATCTGGTCAATCACCCGGACGACGCCGCCAAACCAGAAATCGCCGCCAGAGTCGCAGTCGATTTTTGGAGGGTCTGCGTAGTTTCCAAAGGGCAGCAGGAAGACATCACTAGAGCAACGTACGGTATTAACGGCGGACGCAACGGTCTGTCAGAACGCATGAAGGCGGTGCATGAGTGGGAGACACGTCTGGAGATGGGCTACAAGCCCGGGATGGCGGACCCGCTGGCCCCCACGCCAACATTGCGGCAGGGCTCTCATGGCAGCCAGGTCTCGCAGGTCCAGAACGAACTCAGGGACCTTGGTTACAGGGACA
>NZ_PDLY01000011.1 GCF_014048465.1 Bombella mellum | reverse complement strand
CAGCCCCGCATCCGGGCCTCACGGAGAGCATTGCGGACTGTACGCTCTGATACACCGGACTCAACGGCCAGTGTAGAATGGGACGGAAAGCAGCCCTTATGGCCGAAGGAAGATAGCAACACCTGATAGACACGCCCCTGATGCGGCGTAATCCGGTGAAATTTCACAAGGGTTTCAAAAAAGGCTTTAAGACGGAAGAGAGGAAGCATATAATACCAGCACACGATGGCCGTGTGATTTAGAGTTGGGCATGGCTGTCTGGGGTGGGCACTGCTACCAACAGGCCCGCCCACCATGCGACGGACGATTAGAGATGTTTTCTTCTTTCTCGTCGTTTCGTCAAGCGTTTCTGTTATTTTCATTGAAAAAATTATTTTTCCTCATGGCAGTTCCAGCTTATTGGAAATATTTCATTAATCATTATGGTATTTTTTTTCGTTACCAGAAATAAGTTTTTATTACTACTTATTGTGAGAAGGATTTTTTGTATTAAAAATAAAAATATCGAAGTATATTATTCATATGGCAATTATCTTTATTAAGATAAATATAATATAATATTAATTATATTAACATTAGGCAACCATACACGTAATGAAAAAGAGTTTTTTTAAATTTATAAAAATCAATTACTTACATATCAAGATACCCACTTGAGATAACAAGAAAAATCAGGTTTTATAGCCCATCTGTCTACGATGGGTGTAACTGAACCAAACGAACTATGGTCTTTTTTAAAGAAATATGATGATCATCAGTATCAGAAAACGCGCAAAAGCACGTTCATTAGCTAGGGCTCACAATTGGGCAGAGGCAATCAAAGTTTATAATACAATAGGTCCTCGAGCGCAGTTAGATACCAAAACGCTGGTTCAGTTAGGACACGCTTATAAAGAAAATGGGCAGGCTGCAGAGGCTATGCATAGCTATCATGAAGCTGCCGGACGTGTACCTTTCCTTCTAGATGCTCAGCTTCAGGCAGGTTTTTTTCATCGCTCAAGATCCGAAGTTCAAAGTGCTGTTACTTTCTTTGCTCGAGCTCTTGTTTTGAATGGCAATGCAACAGACTTACTAAAAATTTTAGAAGAACTCGGACAAAAGACAGAAGATGACCGTGATGCTATAATACTCACTGCAACTCTTCTACCTATTTCAAATGATATCTCGCCATATATCCCTGATCTGACCATACGTGCACGGCTATATCGCACTAAAGCACGCCAAGCTGGGCGTCGTCACGAATGGGCTAGTGCAGAACAATATTATATCTCTGCGCTAGCAGTATGCCCTGACAATCCTGCTCTCCTCATGCAACTCGGACATTGCCAGATTGAACAGGGCAAGGTGGCAGATGCGCTCATTTCTTATCGTCGTGCAGCCCTGGCCTCACCTGGCGATTTTGAAAAATACTATCATGCAGGAAATGCATTAAGGTTGCTTGGGCGAAGACAGAGTGCGCTTGCTGCCTATCAAGCCTCTGCGAAGCTTAATGAAGATTTTTCTCCGTCACTCGAGGAGATTAAACGCTTGCAGGCCATCCTCTTTTCCCAACAACCTTCACTAAACAATCACCTCCAATCTGAGCTGAAAGTGATACCAAAAACGGATCGTTATCTTAATGAGGAGCCATGGTTAAGCAA
>NZ_PDLY01000010.1 GCF_014048465.1 Bombella mellum | reverse complement strand
TGCTCGGCCTCGGCTTCATCGGCAGACTGCGCATGGGCACGGTGGGGTGGAACCACCATGGAGACAGCCGCGAGACCGATGGCAAAAGCGAGACGGGGCAGGAATGAACTCAATGGGCGAAAAAAAAAAATCTGCCGCTTTACAGAATGGCTGTTTTCTGCCATTTCTTCAGGCGGCAAACAAACTTTCACAAAGGTAGATTTATTCCAACTAATATTTTCATCAGTGTAAAAGGTTACGTGAAACGTTCCAGCCTAAACGACGCTCTTGTACAAGACCATTAATCATATCTTCTAAACGGGTTGCCATAAGATTCCAATCATGTGCATCGAGCCATTCATGCATGTTAGCTTGAACATTCCGACGAAGTGCCGGACTTTCGAGTAAATTACCGATAACTCGAATTAACTCATTCGGATCATTATTCTCAGCCCATGCAGCAGCATTCCCAAGTTCTGAAAATATCTGCACTCGCGTTGCAACAAGAGGTACCATAGTTGCAAGAGCAGTTCGTACAGCTCCACTAGCTGAATCATCGCTTTCCGAATAAGGAAGCGCAATAACATCACATTCACCAAGTAATTTTTCAATTTTTTCGACAGGAAGAAAATCAAAATACCATTCAATAGCATCTTCAATTCCAAGCTTTATTGCCATATCTTGACAAGATTGAATGAAACTATCTTGGTCATTACCAGGGAAACGTGCATTAACAAGACGTAATTTTATTCCTGGCCAGCGTCTCTTAAGACCAGCAATCGCTTGGATCAACTTATCGATCCCTTTATGACGGAAAAAGAAGCCATGACAGCCAATAATTGGCGAATCACTTGCCCCAATTTGTCGAGGCCAAGGGGTATTATGCGGTGCAAATGCACCATGAGGAAAGAGACCGAGATTTTTTGTCAGCCCCAAACCTAGAAGAAAATTCATATCGTCAATATTATGCACAAGAATACGCGTCATCTTTGAAAGACCATTGATGATCATTGCAGCTTCTTCTCCACTTACCCGTCGAAGATTACGTGCATTATGAAGAACAGCAATGGATACCATCGTTGAAAGTCGAGGATCGTTTCCTATGCAACCTAGTTGTTCCCATGAAATCAGTCCGTCCTGATGTTGAATAACAATGGCCTCTGACCCTTTGGAGTAAGCTGCATCAACAATTTCTATTGCTTTATCTCCAATAAATTTCCAAACATTTTCATGGTGCAATACACCTTGTCTGGTAGGAGAACGGTAATCACTAAAAATAGTTAAGTTTTTCTGTTGTTCTGAACTCATACGCATTAGGAGATAATCCGAATATTGGGCAATGCCGCATTGGATAGCCCAAGTGCTAACCCAAGCAATTTTTGCAGGTGATGTATCACGTGGCTCAAGCAAGCTACGTGACATGGCCGTGAAGCGTTGAGTCCATGCTTTTGTGTCTCCTTCGACATATGAGACTAAAAGCGCACTTTTTGCACGGATACTAATTTCATCCCGTCGATTGGGGTCAGCAAGCTCACGTAAGGCATTCACAAGATCTTCGACGTCAGGTTCCAACCACATCGCATGAGACCCTTGGACATGACTTGTGGAACGTGCAAACCGATATCGGATAAGTCGTGCTTGTTCCGGACCACAAAAATCACGCTGACCACCCTGAGCTGTTACTATAAGTGGAAGCCCAGAAGCCATTGCCTCAAGCGCAGGGAGATTAAAACCTTCTCCTCTCGATGGTAGCACCATGGCATCAGCAGATGCATAAAGATCACGCAACTCTTCGCCATTCATATCCTTATTGATGATTATTACCGGTGCAAGGGAGGGCACTTGTTTGCGAAGGTTATCTAATTGTTCTTCGGAATCATTGTGTGGATTTGGAAAAGTCTTGATAATAAGTTCAACATTATCAGATGCTGAAAATGCCTTGGCCCACGCTTTAAGCAGAACATCGATCCCTTTACGTGGGAAACAAGACGAAACATGCAGAAAGCGTCTGATAGGTTGATTTGGAACTCTAGCCTCAGCCATTTTCCAGAATGGCTTTAGATCTACA
>NZ_PDLY01000001.1 GCF_014048465.1 Bombella mellum | reverse complement strand
GGGACCTTGGTTACAGGGACAAGGACAGCCGACCGCTTGCTGTTACCGGAAAATTCGACTCTTCGACAAAACAGGCGGTTGAAGCGTTCCAGACGGCCAGCGGCCTGAAAGCCGACGGTGTCATTGGCCCCGCAACCCGCCACAGGCTCGACGAAGCACACCAGACCAGCCAGAGCACCAAGGCCGCTGCCCCTGACAATGCTCCAGCCGAAGTCAAAAGCCGTACGTTCGTTCCTGAAGCAAAAGCTGCCCAGACGGCCGCATCATCGAACGGTAAGCCTGACGAAGATTCATACTTCAGGAACCTTGTCCGCAGAGAACAGGAGATCAGGCAGACCACCATGCAGAGTCAGGGTGCCACTCAGACACCGGAAAAGACCAGAACAACCGGCCTACATGCCGGTCTGTAGATTCACACATTCCCGTCCCGAAACCGTTTGCCCATAGAGACGCACATGACCACCTCACGGGCGACTTACACTGCTCTCCTCGCCTGTGCTGGAATGGCCCGAAGTTATTCGTAAGCAACCCAACCAACCAGACGTGCTCCCCCCTACCCCTTAGCGGGGCCATCTTTCAATCAGGCCGTTCCATACCAGGACGGCCTTTTCTTTTTGAGGATCATCCATGAAGCTCTTTGTCGGAAATCCAACCAACCAGACGCACATTTTCACCTTCCGCAGGCCCGGCGACCGGGTGGACAACCCCAGCCGTTCCACCATCCGGCCCGGGGCGCAGATCGTCATTGATGATCTGGACCCTGAAGACGTGCAGGACATCATCCACCAGCATCGGGCCTTCGGCTTCTGCACCATCCGGGACGCCCTGCGGAACCCGACCTACCGGGGGCTTGTCTATTCCGAAGACCGGCCCGTGGATTTTCAGGCCCTGGCCGATGGCGTGCAGGACAACCATGAGAAGCTGAAGGCGGAAGGTGCCCGCAACCGCCGGGCCTCTGCCGAGCAGATCGCCGGGCAGACCATCGCCAAGACAAAGGGCCGCCGCAACAGGACACGCTCCCTTGATGTGGAGATCTCCACCCGGTCCGACAGTGACACGGCCCCCTCTTCCTTCTCCAAGGAAACGTATCACGCTGACGGAGAGTGACCATGCCGGGTGACAGCACACCAACGCTGGCGGGATTTCAGGCCTTCGTGCGGGACATCATGCAGGTGCCCGGCGGGGCCGTTCCCCCTGATGGCGTGCTGGGCATGGTCTTCCGTCTGGCCAATGATCTCGTCATCCGTGACCTGCGGCTGATTGATGGCTCCCTGTACACGGACTGCGTGTACAATCTGGCAGCCTCCTACCTTCTCAGGTTCGCTCAGGACACGACCAGCAGCACGCCACCGGGCTACTGGGCCAAGGTACGGGAACAGCTGGGCATGAACAGCACCACGCCGGGCCTCATCCAGTCCAGCAGCGACAACGGTACCTCCCAGAGCTGGATGATTCCCGACAGCCTGAAAAACCTCTCACTGGCTGATCTGGACGCCATGAAGAACCCCTACGGGCAGTTCTATCTCTCCATCATGCAGCAATATGGCAGCGTCTGGGGGTGGGCATGAAAATCCATCTGGGCGTGATCGGGCAGGTGCATGGCGGCGGCAGGCAACCCCTCACCACGTCCAAGCTGGCCGAGATACTGGAGCAGGAATACGGCATCTTCTCCAGCTTCGTGGCGGCCAATGCGGAGTGGATCAACGGGCAGATTGCCGAGGCGATGGCCGGGGCCGCTGCCTCCGCCCTTGTCAGCGATGAGGGCGTGGCCCTGCCTCTGGAGCGTGTGGCGGCCGATCTGGCGCACCGCCTCCAGCAGGCCATCGCCACCGGCCAGATCGAGCGTCTGGACCTCGGGCCGGGCACGGTGCCGACACGGGCCGCCCTCATGGGCATCAATCACCGCTTCAAATCTGGTCTGAACAACATTTCACCGGGCCAGAAAGCCGCCTTCCTCAAGGAACAGAAGAAACTTCCCAGAGGCGAGCATGCCCGCCCCGTTGGTGACCGCCGCCCCTCCTTTGTCGATACCGGCATCCTGCTGGGCAGCATCAGGGGCTGGGCTGAGTAAGGATCATCCCCCATGCCTTCCCTGGACGAAATCACCCGCACGACCGGGACTCCACTGGCCAATGCTCTGGCGGCGGGTCTTAATGACATCTCCTACGGCCAGACCATCCGCTTCACCCGGTATCAGCGCACCGTGCTGCCGGTGGACGGGTTCGTGTTCTGGGTCTCTACAGGGGAAACGCAGGACGTACAGGGAGCCATCCACGTCACCACTGGCAATGAGCTGACAGAGGACCAAGCCTACGACCAGAGCAGCATCGTGCTGACCACCAAGACGGAGGTCCATCCTTTCCATGATCTCGCCCTGGACACGGTCTGGATCGGCGATTTCGAGGGAGTACGCTTTGCCATCAGCTCCCGCTCCAGCCGGTATAATCAGGCGGGGCTGTTCCATTATCTGGGCAGTACCGTCACACCGGCCTTTCAGAGCCAGTTCATCGACAGTGCGGCCATGCTCCAGCAGATGGAGCCGGTCACGAGTTCCAGCCTTGCCCTCTTTCTGGCCCTCCCCACGCTGGGGTCAGTCGCCCTGGACTGGTGCCCGTGGCCGCCGGGCGTGCCTGTCTTCCCCTCCTTCGCCGTGCCGGACAACCAGCCCCCGCCCTACATCGCCGTCCATAATGCGCCGGATGGCGGCAGAGCCGTCAGCATGGGCACGCTGGCCCCGCAGACCGCCACCACGCACCGGCTGATGACCGAGCGGGTCCGGCTGCGTCTCTACGGCCTTCCCCACCAGCAGGCGGAAAACCTGCTCAGCCGCATCCTGCACTGGGCACTGCTGAATGATGACCGGCTGGGCATCACCAACAGCCCGCATGTCCGGGATGAGAAGCAGGCCAGTGCCGAGATCAATGCGCTGGCCATGAGCAAGACCATCGAGCTGGACGTGATGTACAGCCAGACCGCCCTGCGGGACACGGCCCTGCAGCTCATCCGCCATGTCACACCTACCCTCACGAGGTCTTCCTGATGCCCCAGATCGTCACCATCAATGAAAGCGTCGTCCGAGGCGCAGCCCCGAACCTGCTCCAGCAGAAGGGCGTTCTCGTCTCGCTGGGCGGCACGAACACGGCCGCCGGGACGCTGTCCTTCCTCTCCGAGGCCGCCGACCTGACGGCCCTGCTCCCCTCGACACAGACCAGCCAGACAGCCACCACATCCGGCACCGGGGAAACTTCCGGCACGGCACAGGCTGGCAGCCCGGCGGCCACGCCCTCCAGTGCCACGCAGGAACTTCAGGCCATGGTGGCCTCATGGTTCGCAAACTCCTCATCATGGTTCGCAAACTCCTCATTCGGTGTCTGGGTGCTGGAGATGGGCAGCACGAAGGCCATTGCGGACGGGCTTGGCAGCTTCATCGCCAGCAACCCGCTCACCTTCTACGGCTATGTCCTCCCCCGTGGCTCCCAGAAGACGGATACCGGACTGGCCTCCTTTCTGGGCAACCAGGGTGGCAACAATGCCCGCATCTACTTCTTCCTCTGCAGTGGAAAGGATGAGGCTGGAAGCCTGACAGCCAGCCCCTCCAAGGCCGTCTTCTATGGTGCGGAGGCCGCCGGAGCCAGCCAGACCGGCGAGCATCTGGCCTCCACCATCCTTGGCGGTATTGCCGACGAGGCTGCTCCCCTTCTGGCGGACCGCTTTGACACCTCCGCCCTCTTCGCTGGCATCAGCCGTGTCGAGAGCGGCCTGAGCGAAGTGGAAGGCGGCATCAAGGACATGATGGCTGCCGTGAAGGAGAAGAAGGCCGTCCCGCCTGCGGAGCAGGTCGGCCCAGCGGCATAAACCATCCTGCAAACACCAAGGTGAATCACCCCCTTTATCGGCGGAGAACTCACAAAAATACTGCCGAAAAGGCCAAAGTGATTCACTCATGGGAATCACCTGAAAGATGGACCATGGATCTCTATTTCTGGGGCGGCATCATCATTGCCGCCCTTTCCTTCATCATCGGCCTGATCTGGTTCTGCTATCGGGCGGGGCGGGCCGGAACGCTGCCCGTGTGCAGTCTGGATGCGGGAGAGAAACACAACTCTCTATCTGGCAGGGACGACCCTCTTGGCGGCGTTTGTGGCTGCCCTTCTAGGCGGATGCCCCCTGCTCCTGCCCGGCTCATCTGCCCGCCGCTGGTGCAGTACAGCCCGCAGGAACAGGCCGCCCTAGCTGCGGAGCTGCGGGCGCATCCCGATCTATGGGAGGTTCCCGTGTTCCTGACAGATTACGGGAACGAGCGGGCAGAGTGCAGGGCGGTAGAGGGCAAATCACCTCGCCCTCACCTCTAGTAGATGGCGGGGGTTTCCTATACCTTCACAGATGAGGTCGGCCCACTCCTGAAGGATGCCCCGGCGTTCCTCTATGTGCTGCGCCCTATTATACGCCGCTGCTATTTTATCGTTTTTCTCATGAGCAAGGATCAGCTCAATGAAAGCCCCGTCCTGTGGGTGGCGGCTATTCATTATCGTGGAGAGGGACGACCTGAACCCGTGTGGACAGTGAACGCCCTGATAGCCCGCCCTATTGAGACAATACCCTGGAGCGTTCCCTGATAGGAGTCTATTCACGTTGTGCTGGGAGGGGAACAGGTACAGGGCGTTACCCGTCAACTCCCTCAGAACCGCCAGAACCTCCAAAGCCTGCCGAGATAACGGAACCACGTGTGCCCGCTTCATATTCATGCGCTGGGCCGGGATATTCCAAAGGTCTCCATCAATCTCGCTCCAAAGTGCCCCGCAAACCTCTCCCGACCTTACCCCGGTCAGAGCCAGAAAGCGCAAGGCCAGCAACGTGGTCGGCCTAGCAGGCATACTCTCAACGTCTGCGAGCAACTGATACAACCTAGGCAGTTCCGTAATGGCCGACCGTCTCTGGTGTACGACCGGGGCCAGAACACTCTTGAGATTTGCCGCCGAGTTGCTGTCCGTCAGGTCGTGAGCAACAGCATGTATAAAAACAGCACTAATGCGCTGCAATACTCTTCTGCTGGTCTCGATGGCGGCCCTTTTCTCAATATCCCTGACGACCGCCAGAATCATGGGAGGCGTGATCTCGGCTACCGGGACATTCCCCAGCTTCAGCCAGACAAGCTACTCAAGGGTCGAGCGGACCTGGCCCCATGCTTCGGTGTCCAGCGGCCTTCATTCACTTTCAGCCAGTCTTCCCCGATGTTCTGGAGGCGGTTCTTTACCCCAGCGGCGGCGGCCTTTTCCTGTTTTCCGGTAATGTTTGGGTCACGATTGGCCCTGAGTGAGCTCGGTCTTCGCCTTATCACGGGCGGCCCGTGCCTGCGCCAGAGAAACCTCTGGATATGGCCCGATTGATAGGGTACTCTCTCTGCCTCCTACCCTGTATCGGGACTGCTAGGGTTTCGACCCGTTGGGTAAGACCCTGATGGTCAGACCACCTGAGTCGGCTTTTCTATAGGGTTTCTCTTGGGGTTTCAGGCGTCTTGCAGCAATGTCAGTCAGCATTTACCCACCATAGCCGACCGTTACCCACAAAAATACCCGCATTTTCGTGTCGTTAAATGTCGCTACATGTCACAATGCGACGCATTGTAGCGTTCATTTCTGGCTATTTTCTAGGGTTTCTGTCGTGGAGTGTCACTGTATGACATGAAACCGTGGCGGAGGGGATGGGATTCGAACCCACGATACGGGAGTTACCCGTATAACGGTTTAGCAAACCGCCGCCTTCAGCCTCTCGGCCACCCCTCCGCTGTAAACGGTTTTTACACGGCGTTTGCAGGAGTGTTTGTAGGGGGAAATGACGCTGACGTAAACCCCCCTACAGCACTCTTTTTCATAATTTTCAGGAGGCAAGCAGCCTCTTCAGCAACTCGTTCACCATGGCAGGATTTGCCTTCCCCTTCATCGCCTTCATCGTCTGCCCGACAAAGAAGCCGAAAAGCTTGTCCTTGCCGCTCCTGTACTCTTCCACCTTGTCTGCATTGGCCGCCAGGATGTCACTGATGGCCGCCTCGATGGCTCCCGTGTCGGTCACCTGCCGCAGGCCCTTGCGGTCCACGATAACAGAGGGCTTCTCTCCTGTCTCCACCATGTCCTCGAAGACTTCCTTGGCAATCTTCCCATTGATGGTGGAATCACTGATCAGGGACAGAAGCTCACGCAGTGCCTCGGCAGAAACAGGGCTGTCCTCGATGCTACGCCCCGTGCGATTCAGCGCAGCGAAGAAGTCACCCAGAATCCAGTTCGTGGCCAGACGGGCGTCAGCCCCACGGGCAACCGTCTCGTAGAAGTCGGCAACGGACTGCTCCGCCGTCAGCACGCCGGACTCATACCGGGACACGCCATATTCTTTTTCCAGACGGGCACGCTTGTCCTCTGGCAGTTCCGGCAGGGCTGCCTTCAGCTCATCAACCCAGGACTGTTCGATGACCAGCGGAAGGAGATCTGGCTCCGGGAAGTAGCGGTAATCATGCGCATCTTCCTTCGTCCGCAGAGACCGTGTCTCGCTCTTCACGTGGTCGAAAAGACGAGTTTCCTGATCGATCTCTCCACCAGACTCCCAGATGTCCACCTGACGCTGTGCCTCAACCTCAATCGCCTGCATGACAAAACGTACGGAATTGACGTTCTTGATCTCGCAGCGCGTGCGGTACCCCTCTTCCCCCTCACGGCGGACGGAAACGTTCACATCTGCACGCATGGAGCCTTCCTCCATGTTGCCGTCACACGTCCCCAGATAACGCAGTATCTGACGAAGCTTGCGAAGATAGGCTCCAGCCTCTTCCGGAGAGCGGATATCCGGCTCACTCACGATCTCCATGAGAGCAACACCCGCACGGTTCAGATCGATGAAAGAGCGTGTCGGGTCCTGATCGTGAATGGACTTGCCCGCATCCTGCTCCATGTGCATCCGGGTCACGCCAATATGGCGGATCTCACCATCAGAAAGTTCGATCTCCACCGTGCCCTTGCCAACGATCGGATGCTCGAACTGACTGATCTGATAGCCCGTCGGCAGATCAGCGTAGAAATAGTTCTTCCGGTCAAAGCGGCTGAAAAGATTGATCTGTGCCCGCAGCCCAAGGCCCGTCCGTACAGCCTGTGCCACACACTCACGGTTCAGGACAGGCAACATGCCGGGAAAACCGGCATCGACCAGACTGACATGCGTGTTCGGTTCCCCGCCATATTCCGCAGAGGCACCGGAGAACAGCTTGGACTGGCTGACAATCTGGGCATGGACCTCCAGCCCGACAATGACTTCCCATTCGCCAGTTTCACCCGTGATACGATATGCGCTCATGCTGACACCCCTGCATGAATGGTGGGACGATGGGTAAAGGAAGCGGCCTGCTCCAGAACGGAACCGGCAGCCAGCAGCGTTTCCTCATCAAAGAAACGGCCGATCAGCTGAAGCCCGAGCGGCACGCCACGGCCATCCAGCCCGGCCGGAACGGACAGGGCCGGGACGCCTGCCATGCTGGCCGGCACCGTAAAGACGTCATTCAGATAGACCTGAACCGGGTCAGTCGGCTTTTCATCCCAGGCAAACGCCCCGGAAGGAGCCGTCGGGGCCAGGATGACATCAACCGTCTCATACGCCTTCAGGAAGTCACGCTGGAGCAGCGTACGAACCTTCTGGGCACGGAGATAATAGGCATCGTAATAGCCGGAAGACAGCACATAGGTACCCAGCAGGATACGACGCTTCACCTCATCCCCGAACCCGGCAGCACGGGTGGCTTCATAAAGTGCATCCAGAGACGCACCGCTGACACGCTCCCCAAAGCGGACACCATCATACCGGGCGAGGTTGGAGGATGCCTCTGCCAGAGCAGCAATATAATAGGCCGGAAGACCATACTTCGTATGCGGCAGAGAAATGTCCACCACCTCGGCGCCAGCTTCCTTCAGCCAGTTGATCCCCTGCTGCCAGATGGCTTCAATCTCGGCAGGCAGACCATCAATGCGATATTCCTTGGGAATACCAACCTTCAGCCCCTTCACGCCACGCCCGAGAGCCGCCTCATAATGTGGGACGGGCCTGTTCACGCTGGTGGAATCCTTGGGGTCAAACCCGGCCATGGATTCAAGAAGAATGGCACAGTCCTGAAGGGTACGGGCCATCGGCCCCGCCTGATCCAGAGAGCTGGCAAAGGCGATCGTCCCGAACCGGGAGCAGCGGCCATAGGTCGGCTTGATGCCCGCAATCCCGCAGAAGGCTGCAGGCTGGCGGATGGAACCACCCGTATCCGTCCCAGTCGCCCCCAGGACAAGCCCTGCCGCCACAGCCGCAGCAGATCCGCCAGAAGAACCGCCCGGAACAAGCTTCGCATCGGAATCACGACGCTTCCACGGATTTTCCACACCGCCAAAGGCAGAGGTCAGGTTGGTGGACCCCATGGCGAATTCATCAAGATTCAGCTTGCCCAGCGAGATGGCCCCATCACGCTTCAGGTTCGCCGTCACGGTGCTTTCATAGGGCGGCACGAAATTGCCAAGAATCTTGCTGGCCGCCGTCGTGCGGACGCCTTCCGTTGCGAAAAGGTCCTTGATCCCGATGGGCAGGCCACAGAGGCTCCCCCCCTCCCCCTTCGCCAGAAGGGCATCCGCCTCTTTGGCGGCAAGACGGGCCTGCTCGGGCGTGCGGGTGATGAAGCTGTTCAGCCCGTCATCAAGACGTTCGATGGCGTCGATATGGGCATCGACCAGCTCGACGGCAGAAATCTTGCGGGACCGGAGAGCCTCACGGGCAGAAGCAAGAGTATGATCAAAAATGCTGCTCATCATTCCACCACCTTCGGCACGGTATAGAAGGGGCCTTCACGGTCCGGTGCGTTGGAGAGCACCTCGTCCCGGCAGTTGCCATCCGTCACCTGATCGTCCCGCAGACGTGGCTGGGCCAGGCCTGTTCCGATCATCGGCGGAACGTCGGTCACATCCACCTCATTGAGCTGGTCAACCCAGCCGATGATCCCCTGCATCTCTTTCTGATAGGTATGGACCTGCTCGTCCGAGAGGCCGACCCTTGCCAGCCTGGCCATTTTTGCCACTGTTTTCGCATCAAGCGACATGTATAATCCTGCTTTCAGACATCAATCACATCAGCCTATTACGGCCATGAAAGCGATCATACCCCTTTGCCATGACACTATTCAATCCACATGACCTGCGTAATCAGCTCACGGCAGCACATTCCATTCTGGGGCTGGACCCCGGCAGCAGACAGATCGGTGTGGCCCTCTCCGACACGGCTCTCATGCTGGCCTCTCCCCTGACCGTCCTGACCCGTGGCAAGATGAAGCAGATGATCCCCCAGTTTCAGGCCCTCTGCCAGAAGCATGAAATTGGCGGGCTTGTGGTTGGCCTTCCCCTTTCACTTGATGGCAGCTTTGGCCCGGCGGCCCGTGCCGCCAGCGACTGGGCCAGTGATCTCAGCGACCGTCTGGGCCTGCCAGCCTGCCTGTGGGATGAGCGGCTGTCTTCCAGTGCCGTGAACCGCTTCCTCGTTCAGGAAGCCGACATGACCCGCAAAAGGCGTGGCGAGGTCGTGGACAAGATGGCCGCAGCCTACATGCTCCAGGGTTGGCTGGACGCCACTGCGGCCTGATCCTGCCGATACAGAAAAGGGAGACCGCACGGATGCGGCCTCCCCTCCTGCATGACATCCAACCGGAATGATCAGATGGTCTTGCGCCAGTCGCCCCAGTCGGTGGAGACTGGACGGCTGCCGGAATTGGCAGACTGGTACATGGCCTGGATCAGACGGACATCCTGCATGCCTTCTTCACCCGTGGCTGCCAGCGGCGTGTTGTTGGCAACACTGATGGCCAGATGGTCCAGCTGGGCGGAGAACTGGTTCAGGGCCGGGATGGTGAACATCGGCGTGGACCATGTATGCGTGTCGCCACTCGTGCAGTGGCTGACACTGTTGCACCAGTAGCTCGTGGCCGGATCCATCCGCAGGGAGGCATCCGTCCCCTGAAGGTTGAAGCGGGACATGGCATTCACGTTGAAGGAGGCACTGCCATGTGCCACGGCACCAGAACGGTACTTCATGATCCAGACGATGGTCTCGTCGATCTCACGGAACATCGGGTCAGACGGCGGCATGATGGTGGCCTGAACCTCGATCGGGTCTTCATTCAGCATGTAGCGTGAGCCGTTGACACCATATATGCCCAGGTCCATCAGCGCACCGCCACCGGACAGGGAGCGGGTCAGACGCCACTGGTAGGTCGGGTCCGTCGGATCGGTATTGTCACCATTGTCCGTGGTGATGATCTGCGGCTTGCCGATGCTGCTGCGGGCCAGCTCGATGGCCTTCTGGGTGACGGGGTCAAAATGGCAGCGATAGCCGATCATCAGCTTCTTGCCGGCCTTCTTGCCGGCAGCAATCATGCGCTGACATTCCTCAACCGTGACGGCCATCGGCTTCTCACACAGCACGTGCTTGCCCGCACGGAAGGCCCGTTCCGTAAAGTCGGCATGAAGGGAATTGGGCAGGATGATGTAGACGGCATCAACCTCCGGGTCCTGCGCAATCTTGTCAAAATTGTCGTAGGTGTAGAGGTGCGATTCATCAATCCCATAATGCTGGCCAAGACGGCGGGCCTTGTCGAGATCACCACTGACCAGTGCCGTCACCTTGGCATATTCGCACTCGGCGAAAGCAGGAAGGATCTGGTTGACGGCATACTTGCCCAGCCCCACGATGGCATAGCCGAACTTGCGGGGACCGTCATTCAGCGGGCGGAGGAGGTTCGGGTACGGACGCTGCCCCAGACCGGCCGGCGGGGCCGGGAAGCCAAGAGACTGCGCCACGGCCTTGCCAGCCCCACCTGCCAGGATGGACGCACCAAGTGCCCCAAGAACATGACGACGGCCTGCATTTACCGGCTTGTGAGATGGTGAGTGAGAGCTCATCTGAATACATCCTTTTCACTCAACAAGCAGCCCCGCACGATTACAGAGGCTGATGTCGGATGGAGGGCATTACTGTCTCCATCCCGTAAGCCGAAAGTTAAAGCTCCCTGAAAGGCGATTGCAATCAGCCGTCAGGCAGGAATTCTTTTTGCTTGCATTACATAGAATAGATAAAATCTATTTTATATAAAAAATCTTTATTTTACATGTGATTACAATTAGATACGGACTGGTCCTGCTTTCATCTCCACCCCGTATGGATGGGCTGCGTTTTACTCATGCCATGAAAAATGGCTGCACCTCCATATCACAGGAAATGCAGCCATGATCAGGAACACACTGTCCTTATTCTGATCCGTTACAGCTTGTGGAACGCACAGAGCTTGTTGCCATCCGGATCCCGCAGATAGGCCAGATAGAGCTTCATGCCCATCACCGTACGTTCGCCCGGCGGATTCTCGATGCTCTTTCCACCGGCTCCGACACCGGCCTCATGCCAAGCCCGCACCGCCTCTGCCGAGGGAAGGGCCAGACCGATCGTCCCACCATTCGACACCGTTGCCGCCTCACCATTGATGGGACGTGTGATGATGAAGATCTGTCCGTCTTTCTGATACACGACCCGGTCCGGATTATCCTGCGGACAGAATTCCGCTCCCATGACGTCAAAAAGGGCATCATAGAAGGCCTTCGCTTTTTTCAGATCGTTCGATCCGACGACTACATGACTCAGCAACATCAGAATCTTCCTTTCAACGTACGTTCACCCCTGACGGTGAACATGTCCCACATATCAGAAGACAGGAACCTTGCCTTCCGCTTTCCGGTGGACACTACCCATACTTTGAAGACTGTCCCTATTCGGACTCCTTCTTCTCCACGGCAGCATCCATGATGGCTTTCCTGAAATTGCTGGTTCCCAGAGACTGGGAGACAGAATCCAGCATGGACCTGGCATCGTCGAAGGTCCCTTCAGAGCCGTGCCCACCATCGGCCTCCCCCTTCAGCTCCTCCATGACAGCACTGAAAAATTTGCCTACAGGGCCATCATCTTTGTCAGCCTCGCTCATCTGCCTTCTCCTTCATTGCAGAGGAAATGCCCTGAGGAATCCATCCCGCAGGCACTCAGGCAGCCTATCAGACGAAATGGGACAGTTTTGCGATGATGAGGGAATAATTTTCCTTTTGAGAATGAACCCAAAAATATGTTGAGAATATATCCATTTTTATCTTGCAAGAGAAAATATCCCTGCCTAAACTTAAGACTAGGAAAGAAGACCTGCCCAGAGTCCCACCTCAAACGACAGGCCTTCCTTCCGTTCCGTAATCACTCTAACAAAGAGGAATACTGCGTGGACCAAGCTACCCTATTTTCCCTCTCCTTTGAAGAAAAACCTGTCCGTGTCCTTCAACAAGGAACCATATTCCACTGGATACTGGCAGATGTCTGTGCCATCTTAAGGATCAATGAGGGGCAGCTGACCGTTTCCCGAATGGGCGGCGGAAGCACTACCATCCCCCTAACCGCAGCACATCTCCACACCACCATTATCAACGACTCGGATCTATGGTTTCTCGCTGCCATAAGTTACGAGCCTGAAGCAAAACGTTTTCGGACATGGCTGAAAATGACAGCTTTTCCTATCCTCCATCAGGCAAATACCCTCGGAATCACTCCCCAGAAGGAAACGTCAGAAGCTGTCCATGACGTACTGATCAAAGCAGCCACAGTAAAAGTAGACGGCATATCTTTTGATGAGACAACTACCCTGCCCGAAGCACACAGCCTACGGGACAGTGCCAAACAGTGCGGCTGGCCTGAACGACGCTTCATTCAACGTCTACTAGAACTAAAATGGCTCTACACTCATCCTGCTACGGGTCGAAAATGTGCCTATGCAGATAAAATCAAAGCCGGCTACATGACGGTGCGCAGTGTTCCCATCCGCCAAAAGGCAGCTCCTGTAAGACTGGTGGCACAATCCCTCATCACACAGAAAGGTTTGGTCCGACTGAAAGAGATCCTCGGTCCAGTCCCGGTCGGGCTAATAACATCAAAAACACCCAAATAAAACCAGACACTCCATCTTCTCTCCAATCTTAAAGAGAAGATGGAGCAGCCAAGAACCATCAGTCTACACCTCACCTTTGAGCAACTACTTCCCCTAACATTCATGACGGAATTCTGCCGCTATGCAGGACAGAGGACACGCAGGCTTCTGGTCCAGACGCTCACTCATGGCTGCTCATTCTCAAGAATCGGACGGTCACACTGGCCGGAACTAAGTGAGAACAGGGTCAGAAACCGAGCATCTGAAGCCTGCAAGGCCGCTTTGGCTCCCGTGTCGCCTATTCCCGTGAAGACCTCAATACGGCTTCCAACTGGAACATCTCCCTAGCGAGGGCCTCATCAACAGTGCCTCCATCATGAGGCGGAAGCGGCTGCAGGCCGACAACAACGGCAAAAGACCACGCTGGATGACTACGACCCCGGTCAGGCATTGCAGTCCTTCCTGCGGGCCATTACGGGCCGCCTGAATGCCTGCAACCTGCTGGGCCTCTCCGCCCAGTACAATGCGGGCGGACCGCCGGTCCGGATTGTCTTCCTCACCCCACAGCGTGTGCTGGGCCTTCTGACCTCCCGCATCGTGGAACTGACATCCTACCAACGTCCCGGTGCCGGGTCTGCCTGTCCGTGTCATCACGGCACAGCGTGCCGCCTGACATCCTACCAACGTCCCGGTGCCGGGTCTGCCAGCATCATCCAGCCCATCATCGACGTGATGAAGGCTTCCAACGTGGACGTACAGTTTGCGCCGGATGACACGCTGCGGGGCCATGGTGAAAGCGGCACGGATGCGGTCATCCTGACCATCCCGGAGCTGCCCGACATGGGCGCACAGGGACAGTTTGACACCAACGTTTTTGGCGACGAGTTCCAACCTGACGAGCGGGCCTGCAACGCCCTGTTCGTGGACCGTGAAGTCCCCGCCGAGATCTCCGGGCCTATCGGGGCCGAGGGGACGGACACGGTGAGCTTCATGACGGTCACCTCCGGCTGGTCCCTGCGTGGTGAGGCCACAGCCATCCTCTCCATTCCCGTGGCGGATGGCAACGAGTTCTCCCTGAACACCGCCCAGGCAGCGCAGGCAACACAGACCGCCAGCACGGCCAGCAGCGGCACGGCAGCCAAGACAGGCTCGTAAGAACCATACAACAAGGCGGAGGGGCCTTGCTGTCATGCCCCCCCGCCCGTGTTTGGAATGACCCTTGACCACAGGCCATTTCACGGGTCACATGTTCCCTCCAGAAGGCCGCACGACCCGATACCGGGGCGGTTTCCTGGCCGGGAGGTTTCTCCATGTTGAGCCACACGCAGATCATTGCCATCTGGGACACCATCCGGGTCCTGTCTCCCCATGACGGGCCGACAGAAGAACTGCAACCGAAACTTTTGGGAATGGGAGTTTAGCATGAACAGCCGTTTTTTTGACATGCTCCGCCGTGCCTTGCCCGTCGTGCCGCTGGCTCTCTGCGTGTCCGGCCAGGCCAAGGCTGCACCGGCACCCTCTCTGTGTGCTCCAGACGAACAGGTCGCCTTCAGCTGCCCCATCGCCAGAAGCCACAAGATCGTTTCGCTCTGCCTGGCTCCAGGCAAAACTACCCCTCCCGCTGCACGCTATGTTTTTGGAACTGCTTCGCACCCAGAACTGATCTATCCAGCCGAAGGGCGGGCACGTGCCAATTTTCGGACATCTCGTCTCAGATATGCTGGAGGTACAGGCGGCAACGCTTATTCCTTTGTAAAAGACGGTACTCAATATATCCTGTTCCATATATCTGGTGCCGGTTTAGAAAATGCTGGAGTAATAGTAAAGCCTGTCAATCAGATATATGCTTCCGTTGAATTGGACTGCCGACCCAGCACAGCGTTCGATGCATTAGATGGAGACCTCCTCTTGGAGATCACAAGAAGTTGGGGACCTGACCCAGAGCTAGATGGGATGGCACTTCCTGTAACAAAAAATTAAAATACATCTTTATAATTATAGGAATACCTGTGCCTTCCACAGGCTGCCCTGAGCCCTAAGTCTTGAGGCTCAGGGTGGGTCTGTGACCTTGACCGGATTGGGAAAAAGAAATGTCGAAAGAAAATGCTGATCTTGTCCTGAAAGCGGCCATGGATTCAGGCATCACCAGTCGTAAAGAACTCGCCAATCTCATGGGCCAGGTGCAGGTCGAATCCGGAAACTTCCAGCATCTTGAAGAGAACCTGCACTATTCTCCAGAGAGGCTTCTGGAAGTATTTTCAAAACGAGGAGTGAAAACCCTGGACCAGGCTCGTTCAATCGTCGAAGGTGGTCCTGAGGCTATAGGTAATACTGTCTATGGTGGTAAGTGGGGACAACTAAACGGTAATCCTGAGCCAGGAGACGGCTATAAATATCGTGGTCGTGGATTCATTCAGTTAACTGGACGTAACAATTATCAAGAAACAAGTCGACATCTAAATATAGATCTGGTCAATCACCCGGACGACGCCGCCAAACCAGAAATTGCCGCCAGAGCCGCAGTCGATTATTGGAAGACAGTCGTGGCTCCACGAGGAGGTCAAGAAAACATTGCTCTAGCAACGCACATTATTAACGGCGGACAGAACGGTCTGTCAGAGCGCATGAAGGCGGTGCATGAGTGGGAGGCACGTCTGGAGATGGGCTACAAACCCGGGATGGCGGACCCGCTGGCCCCCACGCCAACATTGCGGCAGGGCTCTCATGGCAGCCAGGTCTCGCAGGTCCAGAACGAACTCAGAGACCTTGGTTACATGGACAAGGACAGCCGACCGCTTACCACCGACGGAAAATTCGGCCCTTCGACAAAACAGGCGGTTGAAACGTTCCAGACGGCCAGCGGCCTGAAAGCCGACGGTGTCATTGGTCCCACAACCCGCCACAGGCTCGACGAAGCACACCAGGCCAACCAGAGCACCAAAGCCGCTGCCCCTGACAATACTCCAGCCGAAGCCAAAAGCCATACGTTCGTTCCTGAAGCAAAAGCTGCCCAGACGGCCGCATCATCGAACGGTAAGCCTGACGAAGATTCATACTTCAGGAACCTTGTCCGCAGAGAACAGGAGATCAGGCAGCCCACCATGCAGAGTCAGGGTGCCACCCAGACACCGGAAAAGACCAGAACAACCGGCCTACATGCCGGTCTGTAGATTCACACGCTCCCCGCCCGAAACCATTCGCCTAGAGAGACGCACATGACCACCTCACGGGCGACTTACACTGTGCCCCGCCCGTGCTGGAATGGCCCTTGACCATAAGCCATCTCACAGGTCACATGCTCTCTATCAGGAAGCCGCACGCCCCGATACCGGGGCGGTTTTCTGGCCGGGAGGTTTCTCCATGTTGAGCCATATGCAGATCATTGCCATCTGGGGCCCCATCCGGGTCCTGTCTTCCCATGACGGGCCGACAGAAGAACTGCAACCGAAACTTTTGGGAATGGGAGTTTAACATGAGCAGCCGTTTTTTTGACATGCTCCGCCGTGCCTTGCCCGTCGTGCCGCTGGCTCTCTGTATGTCTGGTCAGGCCAAGGCTGCACCGGCACCCTCTCTGTGTGCTCCAGACGAACAGGTCGCCTTCAGCTGTCATATCGCCAGAAGCCACAAGATCGTTTCGCTCTGTTTGGCTCCAGGCAAAACCAATCCTCCTGCTGCACGCTATGTTTTCGGAACCTCCTCGCATCCAGAGTTGATCTACCCATCCAATACAAAATACACAACCAATTTCCAATCGTCGTATCTAATGTATATGGGTCCCACGTCAGGAGAGGCATATTCTTTCATAAACGCCGATACGAAATATATTTTGTACGAGATAGATGGTTACGATATGGACCATAATGATTTCATGTATGCCGGTATTCTCATCCAACCTGTAGGACAGTTAGACGCCAGTGCCGAATTACACTGTAAGTCCACATCAAACGAAACAATAAACTCCATGGATGTATATTTAGATTCAGACTTGCTGGATCGCACTAAAAATTGGCAGGTAGATTCCGACTTGGCAGATCACGGTCTTCCTTCAACGAAATAGATGAAATACACACGTTGCATAGGAAAGGAAAAGGCCATGCCAGACGGAAATGCTGATTGCGTGATCCTGATGGCAATAAGTTTTGACGGAGCGTCGTACTTCAGCAACCCTGCTCACAGAAGACTAGGAGATCAGGCAGACTAAACGGCTGATTGACGGCTCCCTGTATGCGGACTGCGTGTACAATATGGCAGCCTCCTACCTGCTCAGGTTCGCCTAGGACACGACCAGCAGCACGCCACCCGGCTACTGGGCCAAGGTACTGGAACAGCTGGGCATGAACAGCACCACGCCGGGCCTCATCCAGTCCAACAGCGACGACGGCACACCTCCCAGAGCGGATGATCCCCGACACCCTGAAGAGCTTCTCACCGGCTGATCTGGACGCCACGAAGAACCCCTAGGGCACTTCTATCTTTCCATCATACAGCAGTACGGTAACGTATGGAGGGTGGGCTGAGTAAGAGCTGATCACACCTTCAAGGAATTTCTTCTTTATAAGAGGACAGTTCGATCAGGTTGCCATCAGGATCACGACAATAAACGGAGGAAATTTTTCCACGGGCTCCCTCTTTTATTACAGGTCCACATTCAATCTTTACGTTGTGATGTGTCAGATGCTTTACGACATCATCTGCCGACAGACTGACGAGGAAACACAGGTCTGCTGTTCCCTCAAGGGGCCGTCTCGCTGTAAACCAGTCTTTCTGCGATATATCCTTCTGTCTGAGATTTATTTTCTGATTACCAAAGAAAAGTAAATTTTTCCGTACCCCGCTTTTTCCTGAAATGATTTTCTTCCCGTGCATTCCAAGAACATTTGAATACCATTCGAAAGATACATCAATATCATCAACATTCAGCACAAGATGATCAATCGCTTCAACACGTAAATCAGGCATGATGTATCTCCATGTTCATGATCCGAGTGGCTGACGACAGGAAACGGGTAAAAAAAGCTTTCGTGTCTCAAAACGGCCTAACGCCCAGTTTCATACCATTCCTGCCGATAGCACAACAGATTGCGGTCAAAAGACAGTCTTTTGCCCCGAGTATTTTAATCTCCTTGAACAAAAAAACCTCCCTTCACCGGGAGGTTTGTTATTGCACGGAGGCTTGCCATGCCTTCCCTGGACAAAGTCACCCGCACGACCGGACGCCGCTAACCAATGCTCTGGCGGCGGGTCTTAATGACATCTCCTACGGCCAGACCGTCCGCTTCACCCGGTATCAGCGCACCGTGCTGCCGGTAGACGGGTTCGTGTTCTGGGTCTCAACAGGAGACACGCAGGATGTCTCCAAGTGAAAGCCCGCTCTGGTTATACATCTCATGCGTCCTGGTGCTGGCCTGTGGCGTTGTCCTGTTGGCAGGATGCGGCGAGGTCCGCATCCGCCAGCAGTACCTGAACCTGCAGACGTCCACAGCTGAACAGCAGCAGGGAGTCTATGCCGAGATGATCGCCCACCCTAATCTGAAGAACCTCCGTATTCAGGCGGCTGGTCTCGATTATGCCTTGCGGGGAAATGCGGCCTGCTAGGGGAAAAGCAGGCCTTGAAACCCTTTCCCGTCCCTCAAAATGAGTGGGCAAAAAACTACGGAGACTCGTGGGAAGAGACGGGACAAAAGGGAAAATCGAAAGCACGACTTCCCCTTCCAATCTGGAAGAAAATCTCTTATTTTTCAGGAAGAAAATCACCAGAGGGGTGGTGGGCGCAACAGGGATTGAACCTGTGACCCCTACCATGTCAAGGTAGTGCTCTACCGCTGAGCTATGCGCCCCCGTCTGGTGTGAAATGGTATTTACCTCAGCCCATGGATTGTGGCAAGCCTCTAATGTGAAAAAAATTCAGAAACTTCCATGCGCCGGGCCTGCCCTTTCATCCTCTGCCGTTGGGGTACATCTCCCCACCTGTCGGAAACGGACGCCCTTCCTGCTTTCTTCGCCACATTCGGGGCGAAACTACCCGCAGGACTTTCTCGACATGACCATTCTTCCCATGAATGAACTTGAGCGCATGGAAGACCGCTTCACGGACCAGCTCTTGGAACAGGCCCCCGAGCAGGGCCTGAGTCTCGTGCAGGCCCTCTTCCCCCGCAGTTTCTGTGACGTCAACAGGGACTGGAGAGAACTGGATGCCAGCATGTTCTCCCCCCCACTCATCGAGAAGGACCTCCTGCTCAGCAAGAAGGTCAGCGCAGGCTATGGTGTCATCCCCCGCTGCGCCTCTCCCGGAAAAAGCATCTACCGCTACTGCCTGCCTCTCGAAGAGGCCGGACGCCGTCTCTCGCAGTACTGGGAACCATATCATGCGGCCCTGAGGCAGACACAGCAGACTCTGCACCAGCAGTTCGGTTTCACCATCCTGCTGGACATCCACTCCATGCCTCCACTGGCACAGTCACGCCCCTGCGACATCGTCCTCGGAAACAGGCATGGAAAAACCTGCTCCAGCGAACTCATCGGTCTGGCAGAGAAACTTTTTGTTGAAAAAGGGTACCATGTCCAGCGCAACACGCCCTACTCAGGCGGCTACATAACAGGACGGTACGGACGGATGGAGCAGAACCGGCAGAGCCTTCAGATCGAGATCAACCGGGCCTGCTATCTCAACCTGCAGACATTGCAGCCCAACCGCAACTTCACCAGAATGCAGCAGGACATCACCGGAATTCTGGCCCACATGGCCCACTCCTATGCCGCCCCTGAACAGGGGACGGAACAGGAGAGCACGCCGGGATAGCCCCTTACTGGCCGAGAAGGAAAGCAACCCCTGCAAGGCGGTTGTTCTGGGCAACCTGTGCCACCGGCACCCCCTTGGCGTTCCGCACGATGCCTTTCGCATCAATGGAGCCAACGACGGTCCCGGTATTGTCATACACGACCCCGGTACGATCAACTTCTCCGATGATCTTCCCCGTCTGGTTGTTTTCCACGGCACCGGCGGGGCTTACGGAACCAGAAAAAGGTGTGGTGATCTTCTTTAGGCCCGCCTGGGGCACGGCATCCTGAGCACTGGCGAATCCTGCGGAAGCACTGCACACGCCCACAAGCATCCCACCTAACAGGAACATACGGGCCAGCCTGGATGAAAAAGACATAACGATCTCCTCTTATCTTTCCCTATCAGAACAGACTGAAGGGAATTAAGGAAGCATTTTTATATAACAAGATGTCCATATGACATGATCTCCTGCCTGAATCATGATTAACCCCTGTCAAAAGATCATACACACCATACAATGGCCATGTCCTTCACCCTCCGTCCGAGTGAAAATTCAGGAATCCAGCCACAGGCCCGCAGTGTCTGAATGAACCATGGATCACATGACGGTACCGATCTTATTTCAGACAACATTTCAGGAGATACCTCACGCTGAACATGATCATGAAGGAACAGGGAATGCCTGGTCGTTTTGTATCTGCTGCCATGAAGAATAGATTTTTTTTCCTGAGCGTCATCTCGGCCCTGCTGATGTCCCACACCGCCCATGCAGGTTCATGGTGGGAAGTGAACGGTCAACGTGTTTACGTTCCAAACAGAGCCAAGCATTCCATGGCGGACGCCCTTGACGCAGCAAAAGAAAAAGGCTCCGCTCCCCCATCAGGCGGAAGCCCCGCTCTCTCTGGAGGCCCGAATATTGCCTGCGAGGCCGCTCTTTGCCTGATGAAATATCTTAACCCGCAGGAAGATGGCGGCCCTGCCTGTAAACCTTCACAGGAACTCTATTTCGGCATCAAGGTGATCTATCCCCCCAGAGGATTTGATGAAGACCTGACGCAAGCTGCCCGTGGCCTGTTTCTAAGCTTCTGCCCTGCAGGAGCGGGGCCAGATGCGGGCATAATCTATGCTGAAAATGCATTTCTTGGCTGGCGTGAAGAGGCTCCCAACTGACTAGACCAGACATCATTCCCTGAAACAAGCGGGAACCCCATCCGACATACCCGAACATTGACAGGCAGAAATCATGAAGCGTCCTGAGCTGGGACGGCTCATCCTGAATATATGAGTCCGTCTTTCTTCAATTTACGGACATGACAGAAGCATCAAGACACGTGACATGAAAAATAGTTCAATACTCCAGAAAGTAACTCAAAATTATATTTTCAATCCTACCGTAAAAACGGAGCACCGTTTGTCACTCTTCCTTCGCAAAGGTCTTCAGGAGTGAAAACAGCCCACACACCACCTCATAAAGAGAAAGCATTACCTTATGAACGGGCAGATGATCTCATATCTGTGGGGGTTTCTCGAAAACCTCCTCAAAGAACACCAGGCCTCCTCATGTCTGGAGATTCTTGACTCTGTCGGGCAGCGTCGCCTGTTCCTGACCTGCGGCGACATCCTGCCCGTCAGCCTCAGTCTCAGCGGCCGCAAGGCGTATACCAGCTATGTCTTCCGGATGCCCAGTGACAGCGTTATTGCCGGTCTCTCCAATTTTGGGCACGTCTCGCTTCTGGACGCCCCCTACTGCTTCCTTCCCGGTGGTGACATCTACCAGCCGGGCAATAGCAGCACCCCTTCCCTTTTCATAGGGCTGTCAACCAACCGTCCTGATAAAGACAAAGTCTTTGTCAAGAATCTCGTCTCAGGGCTGTCTGATGTCAGCTCCGATTCAACAAAAGGATCATCCAGAAATGACAAATGAAGCGCGAAAAATTCTGGTCACGGGTGCGGGCAGTGGGCTCGGCCTGCGTTTCAGCATCGAACTGGCAAAGCGTGGCCATCATGTCATCGGGGCAGTTCATCTGCACAGCCAGATGAACTGCCTGGAAGAAGCCGCCAAGGAAGCAGAAGTGACCGTTTCCGTCATCAAGGCTGACATTACGGACCCCGTTGACCGTGCCTATCTGGCCCGGCACGACGTTGACATTCTCGTCAACAATGCCGGCATCGGTGAAGGCGGTGCCCTGGCCGACATGCCGATGCCTGTCCTGCGCCGTCAGTTCGAGGTCAACTATTTTGCAACAATGGAGGTCTCACACCCCTTCATCCGCCGCTTTGCGGAGAGGAAACGGGGGCGGATCGTCTTCATCAGCTCCATTGCTGGCGTCATCACAGGCCCCTTCACGGGTGCCTACTGTGCCTCCAAACATGCTCTGGAAACATCAGCCCGCAGCCTTCGCAATGAACTGC
This sequence comes from Bombella mellum, assembly GCF_014048465.1. Taxonomy (GTDB): domain Bacteria; phylum Pseudomonadota; class Alphaproteobacteria; order Acetobacterales; family Acetobacteraceae; genus Bombella; species Bombella mellum. Next base: position 648,396 of record NZ_PDLY01000001.1, on the reverse strand, counting down.
AAGACCTTGGTGTCTCCGTGGCCTGCATCAACCCTGGGCCTTACGAGACCGGCTTCAATGACCGGATGGTCGAAGCGCACAAGAACTGGTACTGCCCGGAAGAAAGCCTCGTTTCTCACGAAGGCCTTGAGTTCACCAAGCCTCAGATTGACCCCGACAAGGACATCTCCGAGATGGTGGACGTGATACTGGATGACCACTCCAAGGCCCGGAACGTCTCCCCCAAGGAGATCATCCCTGAAATCCGGAAAATGCAGGACAAGGAATGGGACTGACAACCCCATGATGGCCCGGTCTCTATCCCCGGCCTCGTGTCAGGATAGAGACCTCCTGCGAGAACGAGCGGAGAGGCAGCAGCTTTCCGCCCGTTCAGCATTCGACTTCCAACCGGTAGTTCTTCCCTCCGCAGCGAAGAACACTTCGTCACTGACAGCAAAACAACATTTTCATAGGAAAATCATGGTGGATGCGACAGGGATTGAACCTGTGACCCCTGCCGTGTGAAGGCAGGAGCCATAGCCTCATTTTCCTTCATTTTCTGCCGATTGTAGCAGAAGAGGAAATGAAAGTGCGTCAGTTTTGTGTCAGTCCGTTAATTCTGAGAAGTCACACTCCAGAAAGGCCCTGATCTCATCGCCGTACACGTCAGGCATGGTCTTGGCGTAACGGGTCACGACCGTGATGCTCTCCCATCCCCCTTCCTCTTTCAACCTCAACAGATCACGGTGCAGGCAATAATGCCATGTTGCCCATGTGTGGCGCAGGTCATGCGGTGTATGGTCAGGGACGAACTGCCTCCGTTCGATGGTCTGGCCTACAGGCACCCACACACGTTCATGCCCTGGCATACCTGCCCGGCGACAGGCCCCTGCCCATCCCTTCTTGAACTGGCCGCCACTGGTCCTTCCGTTGTCGCTGTATCCATCCGTAACCCTGCCATGATGGACAGGGCGGAACACACGCCCCTGCCTGTGAGACAGTGAATGCAGGGCGGTCATAACGACTGAGGGCAGTTTAACCCGCCTCTCTGTCCCCTGCTTCTGCCATAGGGTGGCACGTCGGCCTTTCAGGTCAACCTTGTTCCAGTCCAGTTCCAGAGCCTCAGACGCTCTGGCTCCTGTTCCAATGAGAAAGACCAGCAGGGGCTGAAGATGATCGTCTGCATTCCTGATGATGCCTCTGACCTCTTCAGGCAACAGGAAGACAGTCCGGGGTTTCTGCACCTTGGGCCGGTCAAAGGCCGGGCGGTCACACCAACGCCGGATGGCAGCAAACTCCAACACGGCCCGTAGCGGTGTCAAAACGCCCCGGATTTTTGTTGCTGGGCTGGCTCCCGTTCCATCCCTCAGAATTTTCCCATACGCTGCATCAAGCTGGGGCTGGGCAATATCAACAAGCCTCGTTTCCTTGAAATGCTCCAGAAGACGGGAAAGGTGGAACTTGGTTGTCTCTGATCTTTCCTCTGCCTCAAGATAGGCCGCCACAGCGTGGGAGAACGTGACTACTGACCGGGCACCATACACGCTTTCATGCCACGCCTGGCTTTCCCTCTTGGCCCGGTATTCCTCCGCCCGCTTTTTCCCAATAGTGCCTGTGCTCTCTCGTATGCGCTGTCCGTTGACCGTACCAACGATATACCAGAATGGCGAACCCGGGCGTTTGATGAGTTTGAGGGACATGACAGGCTCTACTTCAGTGCTTCGTATTGCTGTTCCGTGAAAATGTACTTGCTTCCCCACCTTCCATGGGTAGGCGTTCCCTCATATGAGGGAACCGTTTTCAGGTGATGAAGCAGACGTGTCCTGCCCACTGGAAGGCGTGCCAGAACGTCCTTCATGGTAAGAAGTTCAGGTATTGCCGTCATGCCATTCTCTCCTTCGCCCATTCGCCCAGTTCGGCCATGCCGAACAGAGGCCATAGCGTGACGCAGGCGGCTGCACTGACCAGGCCGGAGCGGTAGCCGTTGCTCGTTCGTACAAGGCTGGTGCGCCATAGGTAGCCCACACCTAGGTGAGACAGTGCCAGCAGGCAGATGATGAAATCAGTCATCCGTTGCCCCCTCACGCTTCAGAGCGAAGAAAACCTCCATGCAGGCCCGTGTATCGACCAGGGCATCATGAGCGTTCTCAAGCACCTGCCCGGTAAAATGGTGGTATGCCTCTTCCAGCTTGGGGTTTTTGTACTGGGTGAAGCCCGCCGCCTGCATGCGTGGTGTCGGCGGGATTTTGAGAATGTCCCGGCTCGCTTCCATCGTGCAGGTGACATTCAGATCAGGAATGGTATAGCCATACCGGGCCGCAGCAATCTTCAGCATCTTCATGTCATAGGCTGCATTATGCGCCACGAACCGCCGGCACACTCTGGTTCTGCCCATGAACCGACTGATCGCCCACCTCTGCGGTGTACCGAAATGCAATGAGAATTCAGTACTGATACCGTGAACCGCTGATGCCTGCTCCGGAATGACAAAATCTTCGCCCTCGCATATCCGGGCATCGAAAATCTCCGAATGCTGGCTGATGATTTTCCCTTCATCAGTTGCCTCAATCATCGCCAGCTGAACGATGCGGGGCTGGTGTGGGTCATCCAGCGGGACTCCCTTTACAGGGAAGCCCGTGGTTTCTGTGTCGAAGAACAGGATGGTCATTCCGGCATCTCCTGCATGGCGTCGCTCTGATGATCCGCATTCTGGAGACGGGTTCTGACCACCTCGACATTGTCTTCAACCATGTCAGCATGAGACGGCAGATGCCTGCGTATGGTTGTCATGCGCCGTTTATATCCCTCTCCATTTATGACCTCATTCAGCTCATCCAGAGTTTTGCACTGCTGGACTTTCTCAACTATCTGTCCGGCCAGACGTTTCGCTTTCTGTTCCTTGGTTTCTTCCGGTGCCTTTTCCCTGGGGCCTGTCTCTTCCTCAACGTCAATCACGTCCTCTGAGGTATGCCCGGCCGATGCATCGAATTCTTCCGGAGAATAGACGCCCAGCATGACTTCCGGCGCATGCCGTCTGGCCCAGACACGGGAGGAATGATAGGCCAGCATCTGGTCAGGTGTTTTGCTCCACCAGACATTTTCCGTGCGGGCAGCCTCCAGGGTCACTTCAACTGTACGGGGCTTCTTTTCTCCCCTGATCGTGCCGGAACAGATGACCGCCCGTTCCTCCCCCTCCCCAGTGAACTCATAATTCAGACGCCCTTCCAGCACGCCGCTGCTCTGGATGGCGGCAGATACCAGCTTGCCTTCAAAGCACAGCTTGCCCTTGACCACGCTGGTTGCCTGCGCCACGGCAAAGGGGCTCATCCGCCAGCGCATGGCCTGCTCGATGACCATGAGGCAGTCCCCGGGACTTCCCTGAAGGCACTGTGGAACCATCCTGGCAGAAGCCATTGCCTTAGCCAGCTCGAAGGCCTCCCCCATCCCGTTGATGGTCAGGCTGCTTCCATGTCCGGTTGTCGCAATCTCGTTGCTCATTTCGTCTTCCCCTTGATCGTGACTGTCGGCTCTCCCTCGACAAGCCGTGCGCCGGCCAGTTCTGCCCTTACCTTCAGGGCCTGTCCCAGCAGGCGAGTATCGACCTTGTCGGGCTGGGGCTTGAACAGCTCCGGAGCAGCCTCTCTCAGGGCCTTTTCATCCGTGACCACGGCACGGGTGGAACCCTTGCGGATGCTGGCCATGTATGGGCCGGCATCCACCTGAAACTCGCCATCCTCCAGCATCCGGCTGACAATGGCCTGTCTGATCTCCTGCCGGGTCGCCCTGGCGATGGCTTCGATATGCGCCATGACCTCATGAATCTGCACGGCCACAGGAAGGAGGTCATTGGCCGCCCTAGCGGACAGAAGCAGCGGAACGTACTGATCGAACTCCCGTTTCAGAAGCGCATGCCTCTGATTGATGATCCCGAGCACGTCAGCCATCACAGTGCCCCCATCTCTATCAGGCGGCGCATCGCCACACAGGCGTTATGCTCAAGGGCGGCAACCGTGGCACAGAAGCTGCACTTTTCAAGCTCATCCGCCTCAGCCAGGCTGCTCCTGACCTCCGCCTTGAGACCGGCAATCTCCTCGGCCCTCATCTTCTGATACTCTGCTCTTTCCATGATCCCCGGAGGGAAAATGGACGCACTTCTCCTGCCTGCGTTTTCCAGCATCTCAAAAAATCCTCAGCGTATTTGGTGATTATCTGCGGGTGTTACGCCGCTTCACTCTTGCGAGTGCAGTCGTGATGATTACGGACAGCGTCTTCACGCAGGTCATGTGCCGTCATGCCCGCCTCGTCTTCGTAGAGAATGGTACTCAGCTGCCCCCGCAACTTGTCGAGAGCGTCGAAAGCGATCCATGTCTCATCCTCCGCCCGCTCGTTGAGAGTGTCATTCTTTTCCAGAATGTCAGCCGTGCGGCTTATCAGGGCCAGAAGGGTGAGTGACGACGGATGACGGTCTCCCTCGACACGTTCCAGAAGTCCGTTGTCTGTCGGGCGTTTCTGGCGTGCGATCTGGTCGGAGATCGTGCTCATTCGAATTCTCCCACAGCCACATCGCCATGCCCGTGAACCTTGGAACAGCTGTAAACCTTGGCAGAGCCGTACACCTCGGCATAACCGAACACCTCGGCAGAGTGGTACACCTCGGCGTCACCGAACACCTTGGCACAGTCGTACACCTTGGCAGAGCCGTACACCTTGGCAGAGTGGTGCACCTCGGCAGAGCCGTACACCTCGGCAGAGTGGTACACCTCGGCGTCACCGAACACCTCGGCAGAGCCGTACACCTCGGCAAAGCCGTACACCTTGGCACAACCGTACACCTCGGCAGAGCCGTACACCTTGGCACAACCGTACACCTCGGCAGAGCCGTGCACCTTGGCACAGTCGTACACCTCGGCAGAGCCGTACACACGGGCATTCTGTCCTACCCACGCATTCCCATCGTGGGTTAAATTTTTTTCGGTCTCGATGAATCCGCCCAACTCGCCGCCATAGACCCCGGCAAACGGGATCGGGGCCAGTGCACGGATACGGTACAGGGTGCGCCCATCACACTCGATCGTCTCATCCGTCAGTTCGTATTTTTTGATCATCACCCGACCCTCCGTGCCGTAATCATGCTCGGCCCCGGCCCGATCTCGACGTGTCGGACACGCTCAGCCTGGGCGGGCGGGTAGTCCTGCTCGCTGCGAACAGAAAGCCCGGCCAGAGCCTCAGACAGTTGCGCCGTGTTGAAAGGCCCGATCACCGGGAAAGACGCCTCCGTGATCGGCTCGTTGCGCTCATATGGGTAGGTCAGGCCGTCGATCAGATTGCCGATGGCCAGCATAGCGTTCGTCAGCTCGTTCCGCTCGGCCAGTGTCAGGCCCGTTCCGTTAGAGACAATCTCCAGCTCGTCATGGGCCGCCTTCAGGCGGGACAGGGCTGCGTTCCTGTTATTTTCCACCTCATCACCTCCGTGTTTGTGTGGTGTGAGGCGAATGTAATTTATTCTTACATTAAAGGCAAGAGGTATGTAATTAAAAGTTTCATATATTGTAAGATACTGAAAGCAGAGCTATAATCCACCAGAAATCATACAAAAAACCGCCCCGGAGGGCGGCTAAGGCGAATCAAACAGGAAGCAGCCAATACATTGACCAATCAGTATCGAAAGCCCAAAAGACTCCCAGCATCATTCCTATCGCTCAATGTCATTCGTACCAGCGATTCATAATCGAACTCTTGCGACAAATCATTAACCGGAACAGAATCAATATTCATCGTGCAGATATACTGAAAATCATATCGCCTAGACACCTTCTCAACCAGCTCCAAAGCACGAGCCCGTTGTCGGGGATCCACGCCATCAAATATCGTGCTATCGTGGATAAGAAAATCAATTCCACGCCCCACTATTCTAGAAAAACAGATAAGCGTAAGATCGTAACAAAATACCTGCATCTTACTAATACCTTCGCTCGAACCCCCTTCTATTTTTACCTGAAATCTATACCCTGTCTTTTTCTCCTGATCGACATCAATAATCAAACTGCCAGGTTTTTCGTAAAGAGCTTTTGAAAAATCTGCAAACATATCCAACGCCTGAGACCACAAGCTTTCTCTCTCCTCATAATCCTGCCGAATAGCCTTGATAGCTTTATCTAACTCTAATTTTACATCATTTACCCGTTCATCAAATATTTTTTTACAATTCATTGTCTGAAGAATATTATCTCGCCTCTGCACTAACGAAGAGTATTCGTTCTGCAATACTATAAATTCATCAAGAGCCCGCTTTTCTTTTAAAGTTGATAAATACCTTGCACGCTCATTCACCAACTCTTCCAATTTTCTATCTTTCTTCTCAACCCCTCTCCTCAATCTATCCATTTCACCTTTGAGAAAATACTTCCTGTCCCTAATCATGTTAATATGAAATTCTTTAGCCTGTTCAAGAGTACTTACTACATTATGCGGAAGAATAACTTTAGCCTCTTCAAAAAGTCGTATAAGCTTTCCATTATCTACTTCATCGGGCTCTGTCGTTGAAGCTTCGTAATTCATCAATTTCATTTTGTCTGAATATATCTCGTCACGTAATCTACTTACCTCTACCGTTAAAGTATTTGCTTTTTTTTCTATCTCTCTGTATTCAGGCATGATCTCAAATTTACTTAGGTCATCCTCCATGTCATCACATTGACGAACAAGCTTACGATATTCTGCATGGAGTGCTCCAGGTGTCATCTGGTCTACATTTATAGGGATGGACCTGATGTGTTTCTTTAAAACATCAAGATCTTTTTTTTCATCTTTGATTTCATAAAGACGACGTATTTTCGTCCAATCCAAACCAAGCAGAAAGGCATTATTGACCTGGGACAGGCAAGCGTTCTGACGTGGCACAGGTTTAAAAGGATCATTGTAAGCATCAGGACCTGTGCGGACAAAAAATCCAAGAAGTGCTCGTGCGGAAGGATGATTCTTCCCTTCCATATCTTCGTTGGATAAGCCAAAAAATGCACTCCCCAGAAAATCGCACCAATCCTTTACAGGGATACCAGAAGCATTTTCTTGGGCTACAGGCAATGGACAAGAAAGTTTTTCTGTCTCACCGGATACAGAAACAAACTTACCATCATCCATAGATCGATTGACCAGCAATCTTCCCCCGGCCAGAGTAATATCAAGCGTAAATGACCATCCTTCTAGTGCAGCACTGTTGAGGTTTTTTTTTCTCTTCCAGTCACTTCCCAAACAAAAATCTATTATATCCAACAAAAGAGTTTTACCAATACCATTCGTTGTATCTTTCTTTCTTGATACTTTTGTTCGTTCTGCCAGAATCAGGTTGACACCTTCTTTCACCTCAAATTCATGGAAACCTGCTTTATTTGCATAAACACCATGTATCATGATTTTTTCTTTTCAATCAGACCATTGTTCATTTCGACCGCTCCCATGATGTAAAGCAAATCCGTGGCCAGTATAAAACGTTCAAACAACAAACCCTCATAACGCTGTCCTGTCTCTTCCCACAACTGGGAAACAGTCATAGGCTTTGTCAGGCATTCCAATACAGCAGCACTAACGCTTATTAATGCCCGAGGCACAGGGACATATTTTGTTGGAAGGATCATTCCCGATTTTGTTGAAAGGATCATCTTCGCTCAAAAATATCACAGGCCTCAAACAGATACGCCAGAACAGCCTGAGCAGCATATTGTTTGCCACACTCATCAAGAAAAGGTCTCTTTACATAACCACACATCCCTTCGAACAAATCATGCCCCCTCTTTCCCCTAAGAAAAAGAGCATAATAATGTTCTCGAAATCCTGCTTTCAGCATTGCTGGAAAATCTGAATCCATCTGCGCCCGCTCTTCGATAAACCTTTTTACAAGGTATGCTCTCTGCAACGCATTTTCAATCATATCGTGATCACATTCAGTAAGATGATTCAATTCTATCTTTTCAGACAATCTAATTTTATCAAACTCATTCTGAGTATCGTCAGTCATTGCTGTCTTGCGGGAGTTAATAATGTACTCCGTAACAGCCTCAAGCTCAGGAAAGCCAACACAAGAATAGCAGGCATTGTCGACACGACGCTCATGATCCTCCTTCATTTTGCGCAGATTCTCTGCTGAATATTTATCAGGATTAATTTTATCAATTTCCTCATGATGTTTTGAACAAAGATAAATAAGATTTTTAATAGAATTCCTATCTTCTTCCGTCATAGTACGGTCATAACGAGGACCACCTTCTGATAAGGCGCAAATATGAGCTGCCTGCCCTCTACTTCTAAAATTGTCATGAGAAACAAACTTTTCACTACATCCCGGAAAGGCACACTCATTTCCAGACCGAAAAGCCAATGCCCTAAGCGTAGCAGGAGTTGCTTCCTGACGTCTCCTCGTGGGCTTTTTATCTTGGTTCCCCCGTTTATTAGCCAACTCTCTCATCTCCTCAAAACCTGACTTGCTAACAACTTCTCTCACTTCCACACCCACTTCCCCACAACCCGGCCCTGTATCATCACGTCTGCCACGGGCTGGTCATACGGGGAATAATCAGGGTTCTTGCTGATGATGCGGAGAACATCCTGCTCAGGGGATGAACCTGGGATGATCTGGACCATCTTCACCACCAGACCGTAGCGATTGTGGATGATGTAGGCCCCATCATGCGAAACGGTCCGGTCCCCCACATCCACAAGGACTTTCTCCCCCGGAAGATAATCCGGGATCATGGACTCACCTGCTACCGTGACGATGGCCAGATTGTTGAGCGAGGTGGCCCGGACGCCTGCCAGCGCACTTCTGGGCAGTGTCCATATCTTGGAGGTATCCTGCAAATCAGGCACCTCCAGCCCTGCGCCAGCCGCAGCCTGCACATCATACTCAGGTATCCGCACCAGTCCGTAAGTGCCGTCTAGCTGGCTCTGTTTCGGGGTGGCCATATGGGAAGCTGAGGGGGCGGGGGCCGCATCAGAAAGATATTTCCTTACACTGTCGATTACGGAGGATTTGGGGCGGTTTTTCCCACTCCTCCACTGGCTGACAGCCTGCGAAGATATGCCGAACTGTGCGGCAAGCTGCTGATTTGTCAGCTTTGCTTCGCTCATGGCCCGGACCAGAAAAGAGGAAAACGGTTCATCCGTGTAAGACATTCTTTCATCCTATCTCAAAAAAATAACCGCTTCACCGTAATTATAAATTGCGCTTTCTGTAATTATTTCTTACATTACATTTCATGAGCACCAAACAGATAAAGGAGATCGTGAGGAAAGGAGGCGGCCCTGCACTCGTGGCACGCCATCTTGGCATCACCCCACAGGCCGTTTGTCAGTGGAAACGTGTGCCACTCTCCCGGATTCATGATGTCTCCCGCCTAACCAAAACTCCAGTTTCCGCACTGTTGAAACTGGCAACCCGTAAACCCCCCACCCAGAGGAGCGCACCATGAGCGAGAACGAGAAAGCGCACGATGAGGTGCGTATCAAACCATCCATCGAAAGCCTGCGGCTGGCGATTGAGGCAGGGAAAGGACAGACGTGGGCAGCGGAAAGAATCATCGCCTCCGCTGCCCTGTTTGATGCCTATTTATTCGGAAGCCTCAGCATCTTTATCAGCCTTGATGATTGTACGTCTGATTTCAACCGGGCCAATGGCCTCATCAACGGCCTTGGCGGCCGTCTTGAAATCATCAAGAACATCCTCCCGATCAACAGTGCCGCCAAATCGCTGCCGGTCAGTTTCAAGCAAAGCCTCGAACAGCCTGCAAATGAGACCTTCTCTGGTCATTCCACTCATGGTTCCACTCCTACAGTTGATGGGCAGCACCCTGCGGACTCGTACTCCGCCGGACGCATGGGGAGCCTAGCACGCCCCCTCTCCGGCCTGTCTATTGATGAACTTCAGCAAATCACATCCCGGACCATCAAGCCGTGGTTCAAAGAACGTGCTGAAGCAGAACTTGCGCTCCGGCAGGGTGAAGTAGGCGCATCATGAGAGACGTTTACCTTTCCGATCCATTTGAACGAGTTGCTGCCTATGCAATCCGTCAAGGGGTGCTCCTCACTCGTAATGGAGGTCAACTTCATACCCGGCCCCTTGGAGCCAGCGAGAATAAGTTGCTGTCTCGTAAGCTAGACGAGCAAAAGAGGCAGTTCCTTGCTCAGGTAGGTTCTGTAATTGAAGCATATGCTGTGGAAGAAGCTCCACTTTTACAATCGCTTCCAAAGGAACTCCATGATGCTGTGAAGAGATGCATATCTTTATCTCTGTCACATCTTGAGTGCCATCTGCGTGATCTTTCGTTCTGCGACGTGCGGACAGAAATTTTACATATGTGGCTCGTTGAGCTGTCATCTTCATTTCCTTCCACTACTGAACAGCACCCTGCGGACTCACACTCCACTGGGCGCACAGGGAGCGTAGCAGTCTCCACTGAGCAGCAGGCAGAGCTGGAAGAGCAGGACAGCCATGACTGGATGGAGACGTCCGTCATCCCATTCATCAAACGGCTCTCTGATGCTGACCTTGCGGCCATCAATGCCGGTGTGATCCCGACACCGCTCATGAAGCTGATGGGCCGGGTTGCCTACAACGAAATCGAACGCCGGAGGGAAGCGTGATGAAACGTGAAAACGGAACCCTGCGGGCCGCACGGCTGGCCTGCATGGACATGGATGAAGGCCTGCCCCGCAATCAGGTCTTTGACCGTTTCCTGCAATATCATGCCTGGATCGTGCGGGGCACGGGCTTCATTTCTGCTGAAGACGCCCGACGAGCCAGCCGTGCCATTCGGCTTCGGTCATGGTTGGCAGGTCATCAAAGAAGGCTTGTACGCTCAGGCGTATGGCATCTGGGCCGCATCCTGTTCTCGTGGTTCGCTGCATCACCTCGTCCGGAATGGCCGTGCAGTCGTACTGCGTGTCCACGAGGCGCACATCCAGCGTCACCAGAAACATCGGGCCGACACGCTCGCTCTTCATGTCTGCGATGTGGAACTCCATCAGCCTCACTCCCTGCCGAAACAGCCACCCTGCCAAAAGGACATGCACGATGACCGCCACCACTCTTACCATCATCTCCACGGCCATCAAGCAGGATGCCGAGGGCCGCTTCTGCCTGAATGACTGCCACCGGGCTTCTGGGGGAGATCCCAGCAAAAAACCATCAGAGTGGGCAAGAAATGTCCAAACCAATGAATTGGTGGCAGAAATCAGCCAAAGTGGGAATTCCCGCTTTGCTCCGTTGGAGACAAACCGTGGCGGAAACTCTCCAGGCACCTATGCCTGCCGTGAGCTTGTCTATGCCTACGCCATGTGGATCAGCCCGTCCTTTCATCTGAAGGTCATCCGGGCCTTTGATGCACTGGTGCGGGGCAATGTTCTGGCTCCGGCAGGTCGTGCCGTCCCCAGGCCACGCAGGCCCTCTCTGGCAGCCACATTCCAGACCGGCATGAAGCTGGCCAAGACGGCCGGGCTTGAGGGAGGCCATGCACAGAAGGCTGCCGCCCGCTACTGCGAAAAACTGGGGCTGGAGAACCCGCTGGAACTGATGGGCATGGCACCGGACCGGGACAGCATGGGCGTATCCTTTGCAGATGTCATCCTCTGGTTCTTCCAGGGGATGGGCAATGATGACATCCAGTATTTCGCCCAGAACGAGGTGCCAACCGCCTATCGTTCCCTCGCCCGTGATGAGTGCAAGCGGCGTGGTTTCCCCGTTGGAAGGGGGCGCAGATGACCAGACGGATCAGCTGGACCAACGCACTGCGCAGCCAGCTCATCCGCCTGAAGCAGGCTGGTCTCACGCATCATGAGGCCGCCGCCCGGATGGGACTGACCTTCTGCCAGATATGCTGGGGATGGAAGCTGTGCCGTGAGAATGCGCCAGCCCGCAAGGCCGTCAAGGTGGATGCCGCATTCATCCGTAAAGTATCCACCCTCCGCAACCGTGGCCTGTACCGGCATGAGATCGCTGGAAAGCTGGGTGTCCCGCTCTCACGCATAGACGCCGCCATATCATTGGGGCGTGAGCGGGGAATGGACATGGAAGTCAATGCCCGCATTTACAGCGAGAGACAGCAGAAGCACGGAATGCGCTCAAGAACACTTGTGTAATACGGCCTCTCATTACTGAGCTTTAAATAAAATGATCACATTACGAGACTATCAGGAACGCCTGATCGAACAGGCGCAGGGGGCGTTTGCGTCCAACATCCGGCGGGTTCTCATCCAGCTGCCTACTGGCGGTGGCAAGGGGCGCATCCTGCCACGGCTGGCCAGACTGCGGGCCGAGACCGGGCGGCGTGTCCTCATCGTGGCCCATCGGGCGGAGCTGATCGACCAGATCAGTGCGGCCCTGGATGATGAGGGCCTTATGTATGGCCGTATCCAGCCCGGACATCCCCGCATGGACTTCCCGGTTCAGGTCGGCATGGTGCAGACCGTCTCACGGCGGCTGAAAACGCTGCGGGACTTTGATGACATCATGGTCGATGAGGCCCACCACATGCCGGCCGGCCAGTACACGTCCATGCTCAGGGCGTGGCCTGACGCTGCCCTCACCGGCCTGACCGCAACGCCCATCCGCACCGATGGGGCCGGGCTTGGTGACTATTTCGACCAGATGTTCTGCGGCCCGACCACGGATGAGCTGATACGGCGTGGCTATCTGGCCGGGTTCGACTACTACATGCCCTCCCGCCAGCTGGACCTTTCTGGCGTGGGCAAAAGCATGGGGGACTATCAGCGGGATGCCGCCATGCGGGCCATGACAAAGGCCCGCATCGTGGGGGATGCCGTGGCGCATTACCGGCAATATCTCAACGGACGCCCCGCCATCGTGTTCTGCATGGGCGTGAAGCACACCCACGAGGTTGCGGCGATGTTCTGCGAGGCGGGCATCAAGGCGGCTGGCGTGGATGGCAGGATGGAGATGTCCCTGCGCCGGGAGAGGCTGGCTGGGCTGGCCTCTGGTGACCTGCAGGTCGTCACGGCGGCGGACGTCATCAGTGAAGGCGTGGACATTCCTGCCGTGGCGGGGGCCATCCTGCTGCGCCCCACGGTTTCCACCAGCCTGTATCTCCAGCAGGTCGGGCGGGCACTGCGGCTGAAACCGGACGGCAGCCGGGCCATCATTCTGGACCATGTGGGGAATGCCCAGCGTCATGGCATCCCGACCGATCCCCGCCTCTGGTCGCTGGATGCAGAGCAGCAGAACGGCAAGTCCCAGAATGTCGTGACCTGCAGGCTGTGCCATCGGGTCTTTCATGAAGGCACGGCCCGGAAGATTGCCGGTGCCGAGTGCCGCCGCTCCCCCTGCGCCATCCTGAAGCCTGAACCCAAGGTGACGGAAGAGAAGTCGCCGGACGTTGTGAAGGGAACACTGGAAGCCGTGGAGGACCGCTGGGCATGGGCCAAGGGCATCGACCCGTATCTCGCCCAGGGGCCCGAGCTGACAGCCCTGCTTGCCCATGCCGGGGCAGACAAGGAACGGCTGGAGATGGTCGCCCGTGCCCGTGGCTACAAGGCAGCCTGGGTGCGGCACCGCCTCCGTGCCGCTGGAGCCGACATTCCCATGAACCGCTGGGAGAAACAGCAGGCCGCCAAGCAAACCGCACAACAGGAAGCGCAGGCATGAGGCAGAACCCCGAAACCATCATCATGAACGACATCCTTGTCGCCGTTACCGCCCTGCCCTGCGCCTTCTTTGAACGGTGCAACACGGGAGCCGCCAGAGGATCCAATGGCCGGCTCATCCGGTTCGGAACACCCGGCTCACCGGACATCCGGGGGACCTACCGGGGCCGGTCAATCGCCATTGAGGTGAAAACAGCACGGGGACGGCTGAGCAAGGAACAGGAACGCTGGCGGGATTCATTCGTGGAGGCAGGTGGCCTCTACATCGTGGGGCGGGATGTTCCGGGTGTCATGAAGGAACTGGAAGGGCTGTAATGACCATTCCACCAGACATAGAGAACGTGGCCCTGCTGGGCTGGCATGTGTATCCGATGAACAACCGCACAAAGGCAGGGTGCTTCAAAGGGGCCCACCGAGCAGCGAGCTGCGATCTGGACATCATAGAACGCTGGTGTCGTGACTATCCCGGCTGCAACTGGCGTGTGGTGATGGGGCCTTCCCGGCTCTTTGCGCTGGATGTGGACCGGGCCGGGCAGACCCATAGGGCAGACGGCTTTGCGGCACTCGGGAAGCTGGTGGAGAAGCATGGCCCCCTGCCCCGCCGCCCCATGACACGCACCGGCGGTTCTGGTGGTGCGGTGCTGTTCTTCCGGCACAATGGAGAAGAGCTGCGGGGCGCATCAGGCTGCCCGGCTCCGGGGCTGGACCCGCACCGCAACGGACAGGCCATCGTCATCCCTCCATCACGCCATCCGGTGACAGGCGGGGCTTACACATGGCGCAAGGGGTGTGCCCCCTGGGAGGTTGCGCCGCCCCCCATCCCAGACTGGCTGGCCCACATGCTGAGGCCCCCGCCAGAGCCTGAGCGGGATTACCGCAGGAACCCGTTCTACGTCACGAATGACCGGGCCTTTCAGGTGCTGATGAAGGCCGTCCACGAGGTCGAGACGGCACCGTCTGGCGGCAGCAATGATACGCTGAACAAACAGTCATATCGCATAGGCCGCTGGTGTGGTGCTGGCGTGCTGGACCCATCAGAGGCCCGTGAGAGCCTGCTGGTGGCGGCACGGGCACGTGGCATCCCCTTCCGGGAGGCCAGAGACACGATACGCTCCGGGCTTCGGGGCGGCATGAGAAACCCACACAGGGAGCGCACGGCATGAGCAATGTGACAAAAATTCCGGAGCAGCAGGGTATGAAATGGCAGGCCGACCTGACCCGCACTGATAAGGGGCTGCCTCATGCAAACGTGCACAATGCCATGGTGTTTCTGAGCAACCTCCCAGAAGTGTCTGGTGTCCTGCGGCTGAATGAGTTCACCTGTGCCACCATGACGACAAGGGAGCCTCCGCCCCTGATTTCGGATGGTCCTACTCTTTCTGGCCCCTACCCCCGTCTGGCCAGCGAAGCTGATTACACCTCCGTACAGGCTTTTCTCCAGCGGCGTGTCGGAGTGAATTTCACCTTTCCGGTCATATCACAGGCGATCAACACGATGGCGGCGTCACAGACCGTTCACCCTGTCCGTGAATGGCTTTCTGGTCTGTCATGGGATCTCGAACCACGGCTGCGAGGGTGGCTCTCAACAGTCTTTGGCTGTCCTGACGACAAATACCATGCGGATGTCGGCATGAAGTTTCTCGTAGCCGCTGTCTCACGGATATACCGGCCCGGCTGCAAGTTCGACCATGTCCCGGTTTTCAAAGGTCCGCAGGGCATCGGGAAGTCAACCGCCCTGCGGGTCCTGTTCTCGGATGAGTGGTTCAAGGAGGACCTGCACAAGGACCTCGGCAGCAAGGACGCCGCCAGCGGGCTGGTAGGTGCCTGGGGTGTCGAGCTGGGCGAGCTGCAGAGCATGATGAAATCCTCCATTGAGGACACGAAGGCCTTCCTCTCCCGGCAGGTGGACAAGTACCGCCCGGCCTACGGACGGCTGGAGGTGGTGCGTGAGCGGCAATGTGTCTTCGCCGGAACGACCAACTCGGACGGCTATCTGACGGACAGCACGGGCAACCGGAGGTTCTGGCCGGTGGACTGTGAGAAGGCCGACGTGCAGTGGCTACGGGACAACCGTGAACAGCTCTGGGCGGAAGCGGTACATTATTTCAGGCAGGGCAAGACGGAGCTGTATCTGGACGATGATGCCGTCCGCCAGATGGCCGAGCGCAAGCAGGCTGACAATATGGTCGTCGATGCTTGGGAAGAGCCGATCAGGGACTGGCTGGAGCGGCGGGGTTCGCTTGTTGACGAAGGTGTGACCATCCATGAGGTTCTCGCTCATGGTATCGGTGTGACCAACGAACGCATGACGTTTGCCCAGCAGCGTCGGGCGGGAGACGTACTACGTGCTTTGGGACTTGAGAAAAAGGATAAAAGACTGAGGGGGAAGAAGGAAAAAAGGTGGTTCAAGAAGGAATGAATGGGCGCACAGCCGCCCATTTTTTTTACCCGTTGTGTCTCCCATGTCCGCCCATTGTGTCTCCCATGTCTCCCATAAATTTTCCGCAGTTTTCTGCCTGTGTCTCCCATGTCTCCCATTAATTCATAAGAAATGGCATGAAATTTCTTATCATGGGATACCTATGCTCTCTTATGGGTAAAGTTCTCAAAATATGGGAGACATGAGAGACATGGCAGTTTCCCGCCGTTTTTACGGGAGACAGGACGGGCGACATATGGGAGACAGACGGGCGACATGAAACTCCCCCATGTTCACGGAGAAACAGTCACTCATACACTGACATAATAAATGAGATTAACTGCCGAAGCAGCCACGCAAAATAGTATATAAAAAGCATCGATAATTGCAGAAAATGTTGTATTTTTCGGTTGTATATTCATACACTTCGACAATGTTATAGAAATCAAAGATATCTCAATAATAAATATTATTATGTCATAACCAATATGATTCGGACCCTTCGAGTGGTTTAACATGAAAAATATATCAAATATTACCTTAATAAGAAAAATTATATTTATGATTGCCCATACACGAACAATGGTAACGTAATTGAACCTCATGACAAATCTCCGAAATAAGATTCCCTGCGTATCTCTAATTATAAGGCTTCTGTCCCTTCTCCTACCCCATTATTTTGAGGCGTGGCTTTATGGAGGAAACAATGCCACGCCTGACATTCGGACAGATGCAGCTTGACAGTGAGACGCAGATACTGAGCACTCCAAGGGGTTCAGTCCGTCTGGCGAGGAACGACTTTCTTGTCATGCAGGCAATCATGCGTCGGAACGGGCGTCTGGCCTCGGTCTCTGAGATTGCTGAAGAAGTCTGGCAATATCCCCGCAATGAGCCTGAGTTTTCCAACGTCGCCGTGCGCCGCAGCATCAAGAAGCTGCGGGGCTTCATGGAGCTGACCGTAGGATCCCAATGTGCAATCCGATGCGAGCGGGACTGTGGCTATCATCTGGTGAACAGGCAAGTGGTCATGGAGGATGTGGCGTGAGCCGTACTGATGACAGGATGAACAGGTCAACGCGCGTATTTCTGGATACTCTGGCAAAATGTGGCAACATCTCCATGGCGGCCAAGGCGGCTGACCTGTCACGCCCTGGCCTGTACGCTCGCCGTGAGCGTGATGAACAGTTCGCCCGTGAGTGGGATGAGGCAATGGACAAGGCCATCGACACGCTGGAGGCAGAGGCATGGCGGCGTGCACGGGATGGCGTGCCGGAGTTCGTCACGACCGGGAAAGGGCTGGTGCTGGACAAGGAAGGTCGGCCCGTTACACAGAACCGCTATTCTGATACGCTGCTCATCACCCTGCTCAAGGCTCATCGTCCTGAGCGTTTCCGTGACCGCTCCAGCGTTGATATGAACGTCACGGGAAATCTGGCAGAGCTGATTGACGCTGGGCGTAAAAGGGTTCAGGGGCGTTCTAATGATGAAGAACAATAAAAATCAGATAGTAAAGGCATAATCTATGAAATATAAAACAGAAAAATTTGTATGCACCTGCTTCATCATTTTACTGATAATTTTATGCGTGACGCATATCAAAAAAGCAGCCTTTTTTATAGGTGGCATGGTTCTGTTTATTGCGGCATTTGCTGGACCTATTTGGGCTTTAAAATTATTGACCGACTGGCTATCCACACGTGAAAAGTGACATACAGGCCCAGCTTGCCGAGGCCGTGGCATCATACGCCCTGGACCCGGAAGGTTTCGTGCTGTTCGCCTTCCCGTGGGGGCAGGCTGGGACTGATCTGGCTGATGCTGACGGTCCACGGGCATGGCAGCGGGACATTCTGCGCTCCATCGGGGAGAAAATGCGGGCCGGATACGAGCCGGGGGCCGTGCTGATGCCTGCCCTACAGGCCGTGGCGTCCGGCCACGGGATCGGAAAATCAGCCTTAGTCTCCATGCTCACCGCATGGGCACTCTGCACATGCCCTGATACCAAGGCGGTCATCACGGCCAATACCGAACCACAGCTGCGGACAAAAACATTCCCCGAGATCTCAAAATGGTTTCGGCTTCTCATCTGCTCGCACTGGTTCAGGGTACATGGCATGAGCATCCACAGCACCATGCCGGGCCACTCCAAGACGTGGCGGGCGGATGCCGTGACGTGGTCCGAGACGAACCTTGAGGCATTCGCCGGGCTGCACAATGTGGGGCGGCGCATCCTCCTGATCTTTGATGAGGCCAGCGGCATCATAGACCGTGTCTGGGAGGTCGCAGAGGGTGCCCTGACCGATGAGGGTACCGAGATCATCTGGTGTGCGTTCGGGAACCCCACGCAGCCGAGCGGCCGCTTCTTCGAGTGCTTCAACCGTCAGCGGGATCGCTGGTCCGGCAGGCAGGTGGACAGCCGGACTGTGGACGGCACCAACAAGGCCCTGTTCGAGCAATGGGCGGAGACCTACGGGGAGGACAGCGACTTCATGCGGGTCCGTGTGAAAGGGCAGTTTCCACGGGCAGGCTCCATGCAGTTCATCGGCACGGACACGGTGGCAGAGGCAGCCCGGCGTGAGGTGTCCGCCATCATCACCGATGCGCTGGTCATGGGCGTGGACGTAGCCCGATACGGGGACGACCAGAGCGTGATATTCTTCCGCAAGGGGCGTGATGCCCGCATTATACCCCCCATCTGCCTGCGGAAGGTGGACACGATGCAGCTGGCCGCCCGTGTGGCTGATGAGGCCCAGCGGTACGGGGCTGATGCGGTGTTCATTGATGGCGGTGGTGTCGGGGCTGGCGTGGTGGACAGGTGCCGCCAGCTGCATGTCAGAGGCCTGATGGAAGTACAGTTCGGGGCCAAGGCGGACCGGGCCAACTACGACACCAATGCTGAACGTTACGCCAACAAGCGGGCCGAGATGTGGGGCACCATGAGGACATGGCTCCAGACAGGCGGAATACCGGACGACCAGACGCTTCTGACTGACCTCTCAGGCCCGTGGTACTTCTTCAATCCCCGCAACGAGATCGTTCTGGAACGCAAGGAAGACATGAAGAAGCGTGGTCTTGCCTCGCCTGACATGGCCGATGCGCTGGCCCTCACTTTTGCCTATCCTGTGCTGAAGAGCCATCAGGCTGGAGGACCTTGGGGAGGACGTCCGCAGCAGATGCAGGATTATGATCCTTGGGCAGCGTGAAAAGCGTGAAAGACACACCAGAATTACAAACGCCCTGCATGATGGCCCATTATGTGCTCATCTGCTCCACACCTCTCCACTCCGCTCCCTACTCCGTCCCCTGCTGCTCAGGTCACTCAGGCGGGCAAGCAGCAGTCCCAGCAGGCCACCAATGCCGCCCGGCTGGCTGGCGGCTTCGGCTCTACCCTGCTGACAGGCTCGCAGGGACTGTCCCAGACGAACAACAGCGCACCGAAGACGCTGCTCGGCGGCTGACATGGCCCAGCGTCCCGCCACAAAACAGCCTGCATTGATGCGTGATGAAGCAGGCATGCAGTCCCTCCGTGACGAGGCCGACCGCAGGCTCGTCATGCTGCGTTCTGACAGGCTGGTCTGGCGGGACACATGGCGGGAGATCAGCCATTACATCCTGCCGACACGAGGCCGCTATTTTCATGTGCCGAACCAGTCCAGCCGAGGGCGTGTCAAAGGCCCGCAGATCGTGGACAAGACGGGCAGCATTGCCCTGGGCAATCTGGCGGCCTTCCTCATGGCAGGCATCACGTCCCCGGCCCGTGACTGGTTCCGGCTGGAGACGAACAATGACCAGCTGAATGATGATGACAGGATCAAGCGTTGGCTGTCCGACACCAAGTCACGCCTCCAGCGGGTGCTGGCTACAGGCAATTTCTATGCCGCCATGAGCCAGACCTACGAGGAGCTGGCCGGTTTCGGCACGGCGGCCTGCATCATCCTTCAGGACTATGAAGACATCGTTCGCTTCTACCCGCTAACGGCGGGTGAGTATTACCTTGCCCAGAATGACCGTGGCGAGGTCGATACCCTGTTCCGTGAATACGTCCAGAACGTGGCCCAGATCGTCCAGCGTTTCGGGCTGGAGAACGTGTCACCGACCGTCCAGTCCCTCTGGGAAAGCCGCCAGCTCACGGTGGAGCTGCCGATCGTCCATGCCATCATGCCCAACAGCTCCCGCATTGCCGGGGCGTTCGGCTGGCAGGGGGCACCCTATATCGGCATCTATTACGAGTACGGCAATGACACGCACCCTGCCCTGCTGATCGAGGCCTATCCCCGCAAGCCATTCATTGCGCCCCGCTGGTCCACGGCCAGCAATGACGTGTACGGGCATGGCCCCGGTGAAGACGCCCTGCCGGACATCAAGTCGCTACAGGTGGCGCAGGTCAGGCTGGCCGAGGCCATCGACAAATATGCCCGCCCTCCGACCATGGCGGATGCATCTCTCCAAGAGAGCATGGTCAATCTGCTGCCCGGCGGCCTGAACTTCATTCCGGGCCTCAATGCCTCCGGTTCCGGGGCTGGCATCCGGCCAGTCTATCAGGTCAGCCCGAACGTCACGCCGCTGCAACAGCGCATTGCCGAGTTTCAGGACCAGATACGAAAGACGCTGCGGAATGACCTGATCCTGATGGTCTCGCAGGGCATGGAGACGACCCAGCCCGTGACGGCAGCTGAGATCAATGTCCGGCAGCAGGAGAAGATGCTCACTCTCGGCCCGGTGCTGGAGAGGTTCCACAACGAGGCCCTTGACCCGATCATCACCACGACGCTGGAGATCATGGAACGCCACGGCCTCATCCTGCCCCGCCCTGATGAGCTGAACGGCCATAACATCAAGATCGCCTACAGCTCCATCATGGCACAGGCCCAGCGGGCCACGGAGACGACCGGCATCGAGCAGATCGTCCGCTTCGCTGGCTCTCTGGCCGGTGCTGACCCGTCCATCATGGACAACTTGGATCTCGATGCCGCCATCGACCGGTATGGCGACCTGCTGGGTGTGGACCCGTCCATCCTGAGAGACCCGGATTTCGTGGCCCAGCAGAGGCAGCAGCGGGCCTATCAGCAGCAACAGCAGCAGATGGCAGAACAGGCGCAACAGATGGCAGCCGGGGCCAAGACGCTCTCCGACACGGATGTCGGAGGTGGCACGAACGCCCTCCAGGCCATCATGGGCAGTTTCGCAGCCGGAGCACAGGGGTAACAGGGAATGACGATCGACCCGCATGATGAGGAACAGATCAGGGACCATGGACACCGCCGCAAGGCACGGGCCACGCAGGAACAGGCTGACATTCAGGCCGTTCTGGAACTGCCGGAGGGGCAGCGTCTTCTCCGGCGCATCATCGAGGCCACAGGCAGGGACCGTGCCTCATTCGTGCCCGGCGATACTGGTGCAACAGCCTACCGTGAGGGCCAGAGAAGCATCGGCATCCAGCTGACAGACTGGATGACGGACGCCCTGAAGCGGAGATGACGCCATGCTGACCTTCCGCTTTGCCGAACCATCCGATGCCGACCTGATTGCGCCCCTGCTCCGCCGGAATGATGCGCTGGAGGTCATCCGGGCCGGGCATGGCCACATCCTCCCCGCCATGCGCCGGAGCGTGGCGGAATCACGACAGGGCGGCATGGCAGGCCTGTTTCTGGATGACGGACAGCCCGTTGCGCTGTTCGGTATCGCTCCAAAGATGGATGTTGGCATCCCGTGGCTGGTCGGAACGGCGGCCATCAGCCGTCACCAGAAGACCTTCCTGCGGGAGACAGGCTTCTGGGTTGGCCAGTGGCGGCAGCAGCACGCCCTGCTCATGAACCATGTCGATGCCCGTTACACCGGGGCCAGACGCTGGCTTTCATGGCTGGGCTTCACCATCGGTTCACCACAGCCGCACGGCCTTGATGGGGCCATGTTCTGCCGTTTTGAGATGAAAGGTTTTGCCTGATGTGCGTCATCACCGGCACCATTGCCGCCATCGCAGCAGGTGTTTCCGCCGCCGCCAGTGCCTCCGGCGCACTCATCGCCGCTCAAAGTCAGTCCGCCTCCAACAGGGCGCAGGAAGAGCAGAGCCGCCAGCAGGCCCAGATTGCCTCGCAGGCATCGCAGAACTCCATCGACCAGGGCTATCTGAACGCACAGAGGGACTACCAGCAGGGCGACCAGCATCTGGCAGCCCAGCGGGCCTTCATGGCGGCAAATGGCGTGGACACGGCCAGCGGGTCCGCCCTTGACGTGCAGCAGTCCACGGCCCGCAATACCGGCCTGTCCGTGGGGACGGACCAGTATGATGCCAGCACGCAGTCCACGGCCTACAGCAATCAGGCGATCTCCTATAACAATCAGGCCCGCATTGCCGCAGCCGGAACGCCTGCCGCATGGGCCTCCGGTGCGCTTGGTGCCACAGGATCACTGGCGCAGGGCGTGTCTGCCTTCGCCCCGAAATGGAACGACATGGCAAGCAGTGCCCGCTCCTCCTTCACTGATCCATTCAGTGGTAACGGCCACACAATAGCCGGTGCCGCCTCCTCCACCCCATCCCCATGGAGGGCATAATCCATGCCGCAGGTTCCTTATACGGATGACCTTTACAAACTGCCTGACCGGGTATCAGCGGGTGGAACGGAAGTACTGAACGTCCCCAATTATGGCGGCATGATTGCCCGTGGTCTGGGACAGTTTGGGCAGGGTGCAGGTGATGTGGCAGATGCCGCCTTCCGCCTGCAACGACAAGATGACATCACTGCCGTGCAGAACGCCATGAATGACCTGCGGGAGCATGGCAAGGTCGTGCAGTACGGAGATCCGTCAGACCCGATGAATCCGGGTTTTCTTGGCCTGAAGGACAAGGCGGCACTGGATGCATGGCAGCCAACGGCTGACGGTTTCCGGCAGTATCAGCAGTCCCTCATGAACGGCCTGACACCTGCACAGCAGCGTATCTTTGCTCAGGAAAGCGAGCCTTTCATGAATGGTGCGCTGGGCAGTCTGGCCGCCCATGCCGCCGGGCAGCGGCAGAGCTATCAGGACAACGTGCAGGATGCCACGCTCTCCTCCCTTGCCAGCAGCGGGGCCGCCAACAGCGACAACCCGGCAGCGTTCGCCAGTGCCTATGCTCAGGGCAGGCAGAGCATCATCGCCCGCAATGCCACGCTGGGTTACGGAGCGGACCATCCTGTCACGTTGCAGAACATCCAGAAGTGGAATGACAGCTACTTCCACACGGCCATCATCACGGCGGCCCAGAAGGGCGACGCCATCAGTGCCCGGAACATGCTCCTCTCCAACGAGAAGAACATGTCCGCTCCCGTCTTCGCCCAGACGCTGGCCTCAATCCGTCCCGAATATGACAGGCAGGTCGGGGACAACCTCGCCAATGAGGTCTGGAACGATCATGGTGGACCGCAGGCCGTACCGCCCGATGCCGACCCGTCCGCCACCATGCAGAACATGCTGCTGGCCGAAAGCGGAGGCAGGCAGAAGGACAGGGATGGCAACACCATCACCTCTGGCAAGGGTGCCATCGGCATAGCCCAGATGCTCCCGGCCACGGCAGAAGAAACGGCCCGGCGCATCGGCATCCCGTGGGATGAGAACCGCTTCCTGCATGATGAGAATTACAACCGTGCTCTGGGGCAGGCCTACTTCCACCAGCTCTGCGACAGGTACGGCAACAACCAGACGCTGGCCTGTGCCGCCTACAATGCAGGGCCGGGAACGGTGGACAGGTGGCTGAAGCAGTATGGCGACCCGCGCACCGGGGCCATCAGTGACGAGCAGTTCGTGCAGTCCATCCCCTATGATGAGACACAGCGTTATGTCTCACGGGTTGCCTCATCTCTCTCCCGCAATGTTCCCGCCCCGTCTGCCACGCCGCCGGACCTTTCCGCCAAGCTGGCAGAGATCCATCGTGTAGCGCAGGAACGTGGCTATGGGCAGGAAATTGAAGATCACGCCATGTCCCGGGCCATGCACAACAATGCGCTGTGGGAGGCCCAGACACGGGATGCCAGGGCGTCCCTGCATGGGCAGATCAATGACCTCTCCGCCGCCTACATGGACGGCAACACGCAGGATCAGGTGCCCGAACAGCAGATCAGGTCACTCTACCAGCCTGATGAGGCGGACCGCATCGTCTCTGGCCTGAATGAGAGGCGGCAGGCTGGCCTTGCCCTCAACGCTCTGAAATGGGCCTCTCCTGCACAGGTCGGGGCCTACATGCAGGCGTCTCAAGCCGCTCTTGGTGATGCGAATGTGGACGATTATGTTACCCGTGCCCAGATACAGTCCCATCTCCAGCTTGCCATGACCAGACGGGCGAAGGCCCTGAGGGATGACCCGGCAGGCTATGCCGCCGGGCACCCCTCCGTGCAGCAGGCATGGCAGGACTACCAGCAGAACCAGACGCCGGAAGCCTTTGAGGCCTATGCCGGAAAACTGCGGGCCGTGCAGCAGATGATGGGCGTGACCAGACCCCGCTATCTGACGGACGATCAGGCACATGGCATCATCACCGGGCTTTCGGGCATCGACCCGACAAAACAGGCAATCGCCCCAATCATGGACGGCATGAGGCAGCATTACGGCAGGTCGGCATGGAATGGCATTCTGGATGAGCTGGTGCAGAAGGGCCTGCCCGCCCCCTATGCGGTCATTGCCGACATGGACACGCCCCAGCAGGGAGCCGCACGGGCCGTTCTCCAGCGCAATATCCAGACCGGGACGGATGACCTCAAACGTCTGGCCGGGCCGGATGCCGTCCAGCTCAATGCCACGGCCAGCAACGACCCTGTGGGCAACAGTCTGGCCGACCTGCGCCAGACCATGCTCCTCCAGCAGGGAGGGCCAGCCAGCTACAGGAACTTCTATGACACGGTGAAGATGCAGGCTCTGGGCTATATGGGCAAAGGCATGAACGTGAATGACGCCCTGGCTCAGGCCCGCAAGGACATGGTGGACCTGAAATATGACACATCCGGCTACCTGCGGACCCCGAAGGGCGAGATGGACACGACACAGGACGCCCTCGCCACCTTCATGTCCCGGCTGAGGCCTGATGATGTCTCGGTCAGGCCACTGCCCGGCGTCAGTGAAAAGCTCTCCAACGAGCAGGTACTGGCCAATGCCAGAGCATCCGGCAAGTGGGTCTCAGTGTCGGACAACAGCGGCTACAGCCTCGCCATCCCCAGCAGGACGGTGCCGGGAGAATGGCAGTACCTGCAGGGAAAGGACGGCAACCCGATTGTTGTCCAGCGCAGCGACATCATGGCCGGACGGTATGGGCCTGATCGGCAGACGACGATGGAAAACTGGAAGAAATATAATCTTCATCTGTGATTTAGAGGGGCTGCATGAAAATCTGGCTTTTTCGCCTATATGGAGACAGACTGAGTTCCGTTTCTTTCCAGATGTATCGCCTCCTGCACATGGCTGTTACTGGCATCGGCATAAAGAAGATATTGACATCTCTTCTCAAAAAATAGGACATTCTACAGCAGCAAGACAACCAAGGGTTCAAGTCATGAAATTAAAAACAGTAGAGACACTGATATCCATCATAGTTCTTTATATTTCTTTATTTATATTATATTATTCTGGATTTTTCAAATTTAACATAAAAGATGATAATATTTATAAAATAATTCCTTCA
This sequence comes from Bombella mellum, assembly GCF_014048465.1. GTDB lineage: Bacteria > Pseudomonadota > Alphaproteobacteria > Acetobacterales > Acetobacteraceae > Bombella > Bombella mellum. The sequence continues at coordinate 622,705 of NZ_PDLY01000001.1, read as the reverse complement.
ATAATTACAGCATTTACAGCCTTATATGTTGGTTATGAAGCTCGTAAAATAACAAGAGAACAGAAAGACATTGCAGAGGATAAACTTGCTCTCGATCTTTTTGAAAAAAGAATGAAATTTCATGTTGCATTATGTAATTACATAATATCCCTCGAGATATTTTATGATAGCATAAGTACATACAGATTGAATCTGATGTGTTTCAAGAAAAAAATATTGGATAATTTAGAAAAATTACTAGAAAGAAATAATAAACTTACTGAAGAAAAGATAACAGCTTCTTTCATTTATCCAGATGATCAAATAAAAAAAATAGATGAAATTTTCTCTCTCAAAAATGAACTTCCAATTATGATATTAAAAACGAACTATAATATCAACCAAAAAGATAAAATAAAAAATACTATCGAGGATATGAATAAAATAAAAAACGAACTAGAACGATTCATAAAAAATGAGCGCCTAAAAATACGCTAGAATTACAAAGCCCTGACACTCTCTCCTCCATCATAAATGATGGAGGTTCTGGAGATGGCTGAAACCCCGACATCTGATGCACCGGCGACTGATGCCGGGGCCGGTCAGACCACGCCAGAAGCGGCAGACAACACCAGCCTGACGGGCAATGAAGGCCCGTCTGGCGAAAAGAGCGATGCAGCCGCTTCTGGCGAGAAGCCTGCTGAAAAACCGGCAGAGAATGAAGACGCCAAGGGCGAAGACAGGCCCAAGGCCCCCGAAAAATACGAGTTCACCCCGCCCGAGGGCATGGAGATCGACAGGGAGGCCCTGTCTTCCTACGAGGCTCTGGCCCGTGAGCATGGGCTGTCTCAGGAGCAGTTCGATGCCGTCACGAAACACGGGCTGGAGTTCTTCCAGAACCGCCTGACGGGGCTTGCCGAACAGCACGCCTCCATCCAGCAGGGCTGGCGTGACACGGCCCTGAATGACAGGACGCTCTCCGATGGCGAGAACCTGAAACCCGAGGTCATGCAGAACGTGGCCCATGTCTTCAGCCAGTTCGGGGGCGAGAAAGATGCCCTCCGCAAGGCTCTGGTCGAAACCGGGGCGGGCAATCACCCTGCCGTCATCCATGCCTTCAATGCCATCGGCAAGGCCCTGGGGGCTGCACAGACACCCGACCGGGGGAAACCCGCCAGCGAGCTGAAAGACAACAGCTACGAGGCCATCGCCCGGCGGCGTTACGGATCCAACTGACAAGGACAACTGAACCATGTCGCTCAACAGCAGCACATTTCTGACACTGGCCGACTGGGCCGCCCGCCGTGATCCGAATGGCGGCATTGCCGATACCGTCAACCTGCTCTCCCAGACCAACGAGATTCTGGAAGACCTCATCTGGAAGGAAGGCAACCTGCCGACAGGCAACAAGACGACCGTCCGCACGGGCCTGCCAGCCGCCACATGGCGTATGCTCAACTACGGTGTGCCCCGTGGCAAGTCCACCACCGCACAGGTGACGGACACATGCGGGATGCTGGAAACCTATTCCACCATCGACAAGGCCTTGGCCAACCTTGAAGGCGATGTTGCCGCCTTCCGCCTGTCTGAAGACCTCGCCTTCCTTGAGGGAATGAACCAGCAGATGGCCCGCACCCTGATCTACGGCAACGAGCAGAAGGACGTGGCGGCCTTCACGGGTCTGTCGCCCCGTTTCAACACGCTGGATACCGGCAAGGCTCCCTCCGCTGCCAACGTGATGGATGCGGGAGGCCGTGGCAGCACCAACACCTCCATCTGGCTCTGCTGCTGGGGGCCTACAGCGGGCTTCGGCATCTTCCCGAAAGGCTCCGTTGCCGGTCTCCAGCAGAAGGATGTCACGACTGATGCGCCCATTCTGGACGAGAACGGCAACCCGTATCAGGCCTACCAGATGCACTACAAATGGGACTGCGGCCTGACCATCCGTGACTGGCGGTATTTCGTCCGCATCGGCAACATCGACGTGCCAAAGCTGACTGGTCCGGATGCCGCCAACCTGATCGCCCTGATGGCCGCAGCCTGCTTCAAGCCCCCGACCATGCCCAGCTCCGCCTCCAACGTGCAGTCCGCCACACGGGCTACGGGCGGTACGCCGCTCTCCTTCGGTCGCCCGGTCTTCTATGTGAACCGCACGATCGCTTCTGCCCTGTCCATTCAGGCCATGAACAAGACCAACGTGCTGCTCACGCAGGACCAGTTCGATGGCAAGCCGGTGCTGCGCTTCCGTGGCATCCCCATCCGTGTGGTGGACGCCATCATGAACACTGAAGACACCATCCAGTAAGGGGTCGCATCATGATCACCGACAGACTGCTCAATTTCTCCAACGCCCAGGACCTGACACAGGCTCCCGCCGGGCAGGACACACCCTCCACCAACGTGGTCGACTTCTCCCAGCCCCGTGACTTCGGGCCGACCGAGGGCTTCAAGGTCTGGGTCGAGTTCCCCAACACGCCCTCTCCGAGCAGTGGCAGGCTGGACGTGAAGATTCAGGTCTCCACGGACAACCAGAACTGGAACACGCTGGAGGAGCTCCCGGGCATCGACCTCTCCCTCATCGGGCCGGGCAGCCCGTTTGCCGTGCGGGCCAAACCGGCCTTCTCCAACACGCCCTACCGCTACATGCGCCTGACCTACAACCCGGCACAGGCCATGACATCCTGCACGGTGACGGCGGGCATCAATCTCGATGTTCCCGCCCAGATCGCCTACCCCAAGAACTACGTGGCGTGAGGCGATCATGGCAAGATATCGTGTCATCCAGAACAGCTTCATCAACGGTCACTTTCTGACCGTTGGTGAGGAAGTGGATTATGCAGGCATCCCCGGCTTCAATCTTGAGCCGCTGGATGACGAGGCCCGTTCCGCCAAGGAAAAGGCTGGAAAGCTGGCCCGGAGGGACGTGACCAGCCGGGCCTTTCAGGAAGACCTGACACGCCCTGACGGTGCACCACCCCAGACTGATGAACCGGCTGCCGATGAGAAGTCTGGCAAGAAGACAGCCGCCAAAGGGTAAGTCACGCCATGACGACAGCCATTGACCTGTGCAGGCGGGCACTGATGCGCCTGGGCACACAGAGCAACATCACGGCGTTTGATGATGGGTCCGTGGAGGCCAGTGTCTGCGCCGCCTATTATGACGACGTGCTGCTCGGCCTGCTGGCCCATCCGGCCAGCTTTGGCGGACCGGCCTACACATGGCAGTGGCCCCGCTGCGTGGGAACAGGCACGGCTGTGGCCAGTGACAGCCCTCTCTGGCGGTATGAAATCCTCATGCCGGAGGACAGCGTGCGGGTTCTGCGGGTCGATGACGGAAAGACCGTCAGGCCCGTGGACCAGCGCATGAAGATGTTCGACCGGCGGGACAGTTTTGGCGAGGGCATGGGCAAGGCTGGGGGCACAGTGCTGCGCCCTGTCATCCTGACGGACAGCCAGACCGTCAGCGCGACCTACATCACAAAAAACGTGGACATCGACTACTGGCCAGCCGCCTTCCGTCGGGCTTTCTGGCTCTGTCTTGCATCTGCCATCGCCACCACGCTCGGCATTGATGGCAATACTACCGCTGCCGTGGAGCAGGAGGCCAGCCGTGAGGTGGAACGGGCCTGCCTGGCTGACCAGCGTGTGGATGTCGTAAACACCGAGACCATGCCGGACTGGCTGGGCGTGCGCTTCTCTGGCCTCGATCATGGGCATGACATCCATCAGACCAGCAATACGCTGGATGTGGGCTATGTGGCAGGCGGAAGCCAGCCTCCTTCTCCGGCTGCGTCTCCCTATGCGCCTCCCATGGGCAAAAATGGCGTCATCCCCACCGGACTGACCACACGGGATATTGCTGATGATGACCATCAATACATCCCGGCAGATACCCCTGACGGCAGGGTCGGCATCCTGACCATTGGCCGCAGCCCTGTCGGCTGGCGGCGTCCCTATCACACCACCACCATCAATCCGAATGCTGATGATGAAACTGGAGAATACGACGCATGAACGGTCAATTCGGATCATCCCGTGGCCCTGCCTCATATCCTGCATGGCGTCAGGGCTACACGCCGACAGCCGAAGAATGGAAAAACGTCTTCTCCAACAAGGCTGATGCCATTGCGGATAACAGCCATCAGACATTTGACAGTCCCACGCTGAACAATGCCCGCATCAATGACGGCACCATCATCATAAACGGCACTGATCATCCATTATCTGACCTCATTGCCAGAAAGTCTGACGCAATTCTCTTCTCCAGTGCTGAAGAAGCTGAAAAAACGGATATTTCTGCCGATGTCACGTATTTCATTGCCCTGTCACGCACCGCCACTTCTGACCCGGCGACAGCCCATTACCGACGTGTCCCGGCGCAACCTTCTCATCCGGGCAGGATCCAGTCTCTGGATGGCAGCTGGTGGGAAATATGCAGTGATTCCGTCAGACCCGAAATGCTGGCCACCTCAGCCATCGGGTATAAGGTTGGCGAGAATGGCTATGCCACCGCAACAGATGACACCCAGGCATTACAGGACGCCATGACCGTCGGGATTGAACTGGGCATACCCGTTCATCTCCATGGAAAATGGTACCGGCACAACAGCAAGATATATGCCCGTCCGCTTTCTGGCACGCCCTACCCCAATGCCTCCCCTGAGAAAGGGGTCATTACCCGCTGGACCACCATCAATGCGCCACAGCTGGTCATCATAGGCTTTGGCAATGCTGGCATCATCGCCGGGGCAGACATGACTGATCAGCTGGAAGTCTACGCTCCCGACACACTGGGCAATGATGCCCAGCCGCAATGGTGCCGCTTCGAAAACATAAAATTTGACGGCAATGACCATGTCTCCGGAAGTAACCTGAAGCTGTCATGGAGCGGGGATGCCCACATCAAGAACTGCGGCTTTGCCAGAGCAGGGACAGGCATATCATTTCACGGCTATGGTGTTTTCCTCATCCAGCACTGTGACATTGGCGCGCGCTTTTTCTGTATCGACGTGCAGCGTGACGGAGATGCCACCATCACCGACTGTGATTTTTTCATACAGAGCATCGGTGCCCGCATTGCAGGAAACATCAAGTTTGCCCGAAACATCCTCACCGGCACAGCCTATACGGACAGTCGCTACCCCTTTATCTGGTCTCAGAAACCGGTTCATCAAACTATAACGGCGTTTACAGAAACAATATTCCAGAAACGGTAAACCCGTTCTACCGCATAGGATCATCCAGCTTCTTTGAAAGCTGGGAGAGGTCCCACTTCCGGGCGACCAAGACATCAGTCCAGATGGTGTCACCATCCACGCAGGCCATCGTCTCATTCCCGAATGTCGGGGCAAACCGAGGCGACAAGTTCCATAACAATACCTATGCTCCAGGGCAGGGCATCTCAAAGATCACGTCTTCCGTCGTGCTCAGCGGATGCACGGCCGGTTCCACGATCAGCCTCGCCATATTCCGCAATGGTGTGCAGCTTTCAGGCATCAGCAGGCCCGCCATTGCGACATCAGATTCCCTGTCCCTTTCCATGGAGGATGAATCGTCACCGGGAGATTACTATCAGGCATTCTTCTATAATGGCGGTTCCAGCCAGATCGCCATTGGCAATGACACCACCCTGACCTTCTTCACGGGAACATGCAGCTGATGGCCCAGCCCCCTTCCGGCCCGCAGGTCGGCCTCACATGGTTCAGCTCCTTCAGCGGGGGCGTGATGGCTCCCCTGGTCGGATACAGGGCCGACATGGAGAAATGGCATTCCGGTGCCGCCGAGCTGACCAATTTCTTCGTGCATGTGCAGGGCGGCATCTCAAACCGCCCCGGCACGCAGTATGTCGGAACGTCCAGGGCCGATGCCTCCGGGCCACCACCGAAGCTGATCGCCTTCATCTACAACAACAGCCAGTCCTATGTGCTGGAGTTCGGCGACCGCTATGTCCGCTTCATCAGCAACGGGGCCTATCTGGCCAATGCCGATGGCAGCCCCTACGAGCTGGCAACGCCTTACAGCATCGGGGATGCCTTCTGGCTGCGCCATGCACAGTCTGCCGACGTGATGACCCTCACCCATTCCGGCTATCCGGCCATGAACCTCTCCCGCCACGGAGAGCTGGACTGGACGCTGGAGGTGATCTCCTACAGTGCCGGGATAGAGGCCCCTTCTGCACTCGTAGCCTCTGCCGTGGAAGGAAATGCTGGCAATGCAGGCACGGCAACCAGCGTACCCAGGGTCACATATGAATATGCCGTCACCTCCGTCTCCAATGAGAGGAACACGGAGAGCAACGCCACTCTGGCCCCCTCCCAGACGGAGATGACAACCCAGACCAATACCGTCACTGACCCTGTGACTGGCAAAACCAGCACCGTCACGTCACAGGTTCCCGTGGAGGTCGGGCGGTTCGTGACCAACTACAACATCGGCTATTACACGAACTACGGGAACTACAACACGCTCTCATGGCCTGCCGTGACGGGAGCGGACTATTACAACGTCTATCGCCGTTTCGCCGGGCAGTGGGGACTGATCGGCAACACGTCATCCACCATCCTTGATGACGTGAACTATGCTCCCGATATCGAGAACGGGCCGCCCGCCCACCGGAACCCTTTTGATGGTGGCAACAATCCCTCTGCCGTCACCTATTTCCAGCAGAGGCGTGTCTTCGCCGGATCTCTCGCCTATCCCCAGACCGTCTGGATGTCCCGCTCTGCCAACTACACCAATTTCGACATCCACACGCCGGTCGTCTCCGATGATGCCATAACGGCCACCATCGCCAGCCAGCAGGTCAACACCATCAAGCATCTGGTGCCGATGACCGACCTTCTGGCCTTCACCGGAACGGGCATCTGGAAGATCTCCGGCGGCCAGACCGGCACGCCCATCACGCCCAGCAACTTCACGGCCACACCACAGATGTTCGTGGGCAGCTCGGACGTGCAGCCCCTGCCCATCAATACTGACGTGCTGTTCATCGAGAACAAGGGCAGCCATATCCGTGACCTGCAATATGACTGGTACGCACAGATCTATCAGGGCAATGACCTGTCCGTCCTGGCTGACCATCTCTTCTATGGCTACACGATCTCCGACTGGTCCTTCGCCCAGTTCCCCTTCAACCTGATCTGGGCCGTGCGGTCTGACGGCACGATGCTCGGCATGACCTACCTGAAGGAACAGAACGTCATGGCATGGCACCAGCACAGGACGGAGGGCGGGGCCTTCCAGTCCGTTGCGGTCGTGCCGGAGGAGAATGGCTACGGGGCCATCGAGGATACGCCTTATGTGGTGGTGAAGCGCAGCCTTGCCGGGCGGCAGAGCTACACCATCGAGCGCATCCAGTCCCGCCAGCTGGGGATGGAGAATGACGACATCACCCGCTCATGGTTCGTGGACTGCGGCCTGCGCTATGAGGGGAAGGAAACCGGCACCGTCTCCGGGCTGGGGCATCTGGCAGGAGCAACCGTGTCCGCCTGCATTGACGGGCGGGGCTTCACGGGGCTGACGGTGGGGAATGACGGCACCCTCACCCTGCCACGGCCCGGCAGCGTGGTCACGGTCGGGCTGCCCATCCATGCACGGGCCGTCACCCTGCCGCTGGATCTCGGAAACCCTCCACAGTTCGCCCGGCGCAAGCGGGTCAGCAAGGTCTATGCCTCGCTCTACAACAGCTCCGGCCTGAGCGTCTCCACAGACGATGGAAAGACATTCCACGGGCTGGACGGTCAGGGTGCCGCCGCCGGGCCGTCAGCACCCAATCCCTACCAGAAGAAAGACACCGGCCCTGCGCTCATCTCCGGCCTGACCATGCGGATACCAACACCAAACTGGACCCAGAAGGGCAGCTTCATCCTCCAGACCGACCAGCCGCTCCCCGTGACCGTCACCAGCATCAGCGTGGATGTGGAGCTGGGCAGCTGAGACGCACCAACTGTTTCAGCCTACCTCACAGACCCCAGCACGGCGGCGGCGATGAGAAGGAGATTTTTCATGGGGCGGTTCCTAGAAGGGAAGTTCTTCCCCACAAGTACCAAAATTTTCATGCATTAGCCCTGCTTTAATCAATGCCTTGTCCATCATAATTTTTACTTTCTCGCGATCTGTTGCCTTTGTTTCTTCCCAAACAGCCAAAAATTCTGGCATCAGAGGCCAAAGAACATCAAGTTTTTCTTTGTCCGGGGAGCCATCTCCCCCTTTAAAGAAATAATTATTATGATCTTCCATAAATTGAAGGCAAAACTCTTCCTCAAAAGTTGGATTTGTTTCTTTTGCTCTTGCTAAATTTATAAAACGGACGGCTTCATTTACATTCCAGTAATCCTTCCATGTTCTTTTCTCTTTAACCTCTCCGTCATTCCAATCAAAAGTTTCATGAATAACAAACTCATTGTCTGCTTTCTCCATTACAGCCGTTTCAATTACTTTAGTAATTGTCTGTCCCTTCATGCGAGCAACAAAATCTAAAGCAAAACGCATTTTAGGATCCAACCTAATAGTCAAAGACTCCGTCTTAGGCGTCCGCTTTTTCTTACGTTCTGCCGCCATTTAACCTCTCCTGCAATTTTGTGTGTGCAAAGATGATATAGGCACATAAAAATAATTGCAAATCGGTCTTGACCTCCAAGAATCTAATATGCCAAAAACGTAATTCACAAGATGTGCAAGTAATCATTTGGAGAAATTATGGGAAATTCACCACGCCCAACCAGCACACGCATTGATGCTGATGTGCATGAATGGATCAGAAAGCGGGCTTTTGATGCAAGGCGGACATTCACGGCTGAGCTAAACTTGCTTCTGCGGGAGATCTACGATCAAGCCAACAGGAACAATGATGAGAACTGAACAGCAAATAACAAAAAAGGCGTTGGAAAGCCTGCAAGCCAATCCCAACGCCTCTGAACAATGAACCTCGAAAGGAACACTCTGGGATGAGTAATAGCACCAATAATGTGTCAAAATCCAGCACGATCACAGCGATGCCTCTCACCATGTCCAGCCGTGAGATTGCGGAGCTGACGGGGAAGCAGCACAAGAACGTTGTCCGTGACGTGGAGAAAATGGCAACCGACTGCAATCTAACCGGCTCAAATCTGAGCCGGTTGGCTGGGACGTACATAGATGCCAAGGGGGAGCAGCGGAAATGCTACAATCTTCCCAAAAACCTGACCATTACCTTAATTGCAGGATACCGGGCTGACCTACGACTGAAAATTGTTGATCGTTGGCTGGAACTGGAAACAGAGGCGGCGCATACCCGCACCACGACACCGGCTCGCAAACGCCGTCCGGCAGTGCTGTCCACCTTCAACACTGGCTACAAGATTGCACTCAATCTGGGCTACGACAAAAATCAGGCCGTGATCTACGGCGACCGTTACTGCCGGAACAAGTGCGGAGAAAGCCCGGTGGAGATGATGGGGATGACCTCTCTCGCCGCTCCGGACAATGACAACTACCTAACGCCAACTGAACTGGGTGAAAAACTGGGGGGCCTGTCTGGCCGTCGGGTCAATCAGATGCTAGCGGAAGCTGGTCTGCAAACCAGCACACCGGGTTCCGCCACCGGAAGCAACTGGACGATGACGGAAGCCGGGAAAGCCTACGGACGCATGTTCGACACAACCCGGAAGCATGGCACAGGCAGCCAGCAGCAGCTCAAATGGAAACCGAGCGTTCTGGATATTCTCTCTGGCAAGGGAGAAGCAGCATGAACAGCCCAACCAACGCCTTCACAGCCTCCACGCCAGAGGCTCGTCTTGAGCGGCTTCTTTCCACCTGCCGCTACGTGCAGCAGAACTGGGACAACCTGATATCCGCCCTCTCTGTCGTGGAAGACAGCATTCCCGACAGAGAAAACGCCGGGGTTCCTCTGGCGGGTCTCGTACGCCTGCTCATCAGTCACCAGAACGAAGAATACAGCGATTTCGTCTCTGAAATCAGACGGGCAGCGGGGGAAGCGGCCTGACCATTCTGGGGGCCTGTGCATTTCTGCACAGGCCCTTCTTTCCCAGTTGGAGGAAATAGGACCAGACCAGAAGAGTGTTCCCCGCCCACGTGGGGATGGCCCGAAATTGAAACTATGCAAAATTGCACAGTTTCCGTGTTCCCCGCCCTAGCGGGGATTTTGGGGCACCTTGGCGGGTGCCCTTTTCTGCACTAGATAAAAATCGGGGGGCTTATCTCTATGCAGGAACAGATTGAATTCTATTCCCCTATCAAGAAGCCCCACCGTTAACCATTACTGTGACAAGAACTGACATGGGCATTCAGATTTATAAATTCAATATTAATTAAATATCACCATTAACTATCACCTTCTTATTCGTAATTTTTTCTATCTTATCCAATATCTTTCTTTCTTTTTTATCCCTATACGCCATAATTTTATTATAGATTTCTTTATATTTTCTTACTCTCTCCTTGGTGACAAAAATGGAATTTTTATCAAATGCCATACTGGTTGTTAGCTTGACAGTATTTTCATCAACTTTACATTCTACAAGACTTTTTATATAAAAACCACTGCCTGTTACTTCTTCCTTATCTCTAAAATCATGATGAGCAACAATCTTATTCCGCTGTTGCATTATATCTTTATGTATATTTTTTAATTCAATATCATCATCAAATATTTTATCATCAAAGCTAACATGCTTAGCAGCAAGGCTACTATTGAAAATAGCCCCATACGATATAATAAAAGCATCATTTAATGAAAAATACTCTTGGAGTTCTTCATATTTACATTTATCAAAAGACTCACCAATATCATCTAAAATATTAGAAATTCTTTCTATACAATAATAAATCCTCAAAAGACGAGACCTAATCGCTACATATCTTTCTAGATTATTTATCTGTTCTTTGATTTCCTGAGTGATATCACACATATTCTTCCTCCCGAGTTCTCTCTTTCTGGAAGCACGATCCTAAAAAATTCTAATCAACTTACACCAGAATTACAAACACCTGACATGCTCTCCCACCATGGGGAGGGCATATGTCATTATTTTCAGGCGGACTGAACACGCTCAGGAGCGTTCAGGATGAAGGACTGGCGGGGCAGCAGTCGTCCCTTGAACAGTCGCTTGGTGCATCCGTCATGGCGGGCATCAATGACATGCCGGTCGTCCGCATCGGTGACTGGCTGCGCCATGAGACGAAAAGCACCGAAGGCGATACCCTAAGCCCGGAAGATGCCAATGCCCGCTATGGCATCAGGGGTGTTCTGAACTTCGACAGGCCTGTTTCTTCTGCACTTGCCCAGACCCTCAATGATGAGAAGCAGGCTGATCTCATCCGGCAGAACACCATCCGCAACGGGCCTGACGGCATCATCAGCGGCACCCTGAATACCGTTGCCGGGGCTGCCCCTGCTTTTCTGGACCCCATCAACTATGCCGCCGCCCTGATCCCCGGCCTTGGGGAGGAGCGCATCGGTCTCGCCCTTGGCAGTGCCGCCGCCCGTGCCGAGGGATTGGGCATGGAGCGTGTGGCGGACGGGCTGCTCAGTGCCGAAGGGCTGAACCGCCGTGCCGGGGCGGCCCTCTCCGGCAGCCTGCCGGGACGTGTGGTACAGGGTGCCAGCCAGGGAGCCATCGGCATGGCGGCCCTCGAGCCGCTCAACATGTATCTTGACCGTGATGAGCACAATGACTGGAGCATGGGTCAGGCCCTCCGGGACATCGGCTTTGGCAGCATCATGGGGGGTGGCCTGCATGGTCTGGGCCATGCCTTTGGCCGACGTCTCGAACGGGCCGGAACCAGTGCCAGGGGGCAGGTTCTGGCCGATGGTCTCGCTTCCATGGCCAGCGACAGTCCCGGCAATGCCGAGAGCCTGCTGACCATTCATGAGGTCCAGAACGCCAGAGACGAGCTTGACCGTACCATGGCCGGGCATGGTGCGGAGCCTGATGAAACGGTGTCTCAGGCTCCCCTGCGGGACAGGGTTGCTGATGACCTCTCCCAGCTCCGGCAGAGCCATGCTGATACGCTGGATGAGGCGGCCCTGTATGAGCGTCCCGATGATGAGCCGGAGCAGCCAGATGCTGCTGCGCCCCAGCCTGCCATGCCGACCGGGAAGCTGCCACAGGCTGCCGACGATGCCGATGAAGCTGCACGGGCAGCAGACATCACCCTCACGCCGGAAGAGCATGCCCATGCCACGGAGGCCATCCTGTCCGGGCTGCACCCAGATGCCGCCATGGAGGATGCCATGCGGGTATCCGGCCATGCCACATGGGAGCGGTATGCGGACATGCTGGACCATGGCCGTGCCACCCACATGGAGCGCATCGGGGCCACGCAGGAGCTTCTCCATGCCCTCACCCGCCAGCGTCTGGGCGTCTATGCCCAGCATCTTGATTCAGGCCTTGAAGGGCTGGACCTTTACGATCTTGCTGGGTCCATCCTGAAGAAGGACAGCCCGGAAGACGCCGTGGAGCAGGCCCTGCGCCTCATCGAGGCAGAACGGGGAAAAGGCCACGACGCCAGCTGGCAGGGCCATGTGGAAGAGGCCTATCAGAACGCAAGGCAGCGGCTTGATGCCATCCAGCAGGATGCGGCAGAAGCCATCATGCGTAACCTGCATGGTCATGAAGATCATGAGGTCACGCAGAACCGTGCCGGGCTTGCTGCCCAGAGGGAAACAGCCCCCAGCCCGGAACAGGGTCAGGATGTTTCCCCACTCCCGACCAGCGGTATTGAGCATCTGGATCTCTCAGCAGCAGGCCGTAACCCGGTCATGGTCGGGCGGATGCCTTCCGGGATCAATGGCGTGCCTGACTGGCCTGTCATCCTCGGCGATGGAGAACATGCTCCCAAACTGACAAAGAACGGGCGTGACATAGGTGGAGGGCATGGAAGGCTTCACATTTCCGCCCGTCATGGTGACGAAATAAGGGAGCATGGTTTTGCAGACATTGATTCCTACATCCGTCACATCTTCCAGCACATGAACCAGATCAGGCAGGAGGAAGCAAAAGCCGGACACGACACTGGTTCGTATTTCTCCGTCCATATGGGCGATGCCAGAGGCAGGAAAGACAAACATGACACGGCTGTCCTCCATCTCTTGAAGGAGGATGGCTATTACCGTGTCGGTACATCCAGTGCTTTCGACACGAAATATCTGGAAAAAAGAAAGCTGCTATGGGACGGAAGCCGCCCCAACCTGTCGCACCCTGCCGAAAAGAGTGCCGACCTTCCCCCGCCATCACCTGAAAAATCCGGCAGTGATGGCGTGTATACCAGTAGTCGCCACAGCAGCTCCTCTGACAATGGAAATACTGCCCCGAAAAGTCAAGCCATCACCGAAGCGCAGGCCTGTTCCGACCAGATCGACCGGCAGCTTGCCGCCCTGGGCGACCAGATCAGTCCCGAAGAGCTGGCAGAGATCCATCGTGAAAAGGATCTCTCTGACGGTAATGCCGATGCCGTCGCCTCCGCCGCCGCCTGCCTGACAAGGAAAGCCCCATGACCCACGAGAACCCCTGCTACAGTGAAGCCGAGAAAGCCGCCGGGCGTGAAATGTCCAAGGCAGAGCTTGACGAGATGTTCGGTCGGCTGGAGAAGGAAGCCGGACGCTACATGAAACAAGGCCTGTCCCCACGGGAGGCACTGGAGAAGGCCGGTGCCCGCATGGCCGATGAGGAACGTCTGGCCGCCATCATCGAGGCCAATGCCCGCAAGAAGAACCTCATCGTGCGTGCCGCCCTGCGCCGCCGCATCGTGCCCGGTGATGAGGTGGCCTCCCTTGAAGGCATTCTTGCCGGGAAGCAGACCGGGGAGCATGGTGCTGCCCTCTCCGTGGATGCCAGCAGCCACGCCCGCACTGCCCAGCTTCTCGGTCCTCTCATGCACGATCTGGACAAGGCAGGCGTCTTCAGGGCACTGCTGAAGCGTGATGAGCAGTTTGATGCCGATGTGGCCCGTGAGATGTGGCGGCTTGATGACCCGAAATCCGGGGCACCAACAGGCAACAGGCTGGCTGCCGAGGCCGCCCGCATCCTGTCCGGCTATCAGGACACCGTGCGTCTGATGCAGAACAGGCAGGGCGCATGGATTGGCAAGGTGGACCACTACGTCACCCGCCAGAGCCACGACATGTGGAAGATACGGGGCGACGGGTCGGACCGGGCCTATCAGAACTGGCGGGATACCATCCTTCCCCTGCTGGATGACCGTACCTTCGAGATGATGCCCGCCAGGCAGTCAAAGGAAGATTTCCTCCGCAATGTCTGGCTGAACCTCTCCACCGGTGAGCATGACAATGCCAACGGGCGGGACTGGCTTTCCGGCTTCAGGGGCACATCCAACCTTGCCAAGAAGGTCAGCCAGAACCGTGTTCTGCACTTCAAAGATGCTGACGGCTGGCTGGCCTATAACAGGAAGTTCGGCCAGGGTCATGTGGTGGACAGCATCTTCAAGGGCCTCATCAGCGGGGCACGCAACGCTGCCGTGATGGGCGATCTGGGCACGAACCCTGAGAACATGTTCCGCAGCATGATCGAGGAAAGCGTGCAGGCCGCCCGTGAGAGGGCTGATGCCAGAATGGTGGACAGGCTCCGCAGGCTGGAGCGCAGTGCCCTGCTGGACATCGTGACAGGCCGGGGCAGACAGCCGGCCAACAAGACGGTGGAAACCATCGGGGCCTACGCCCATGCGTGGAACCAGATCACGAAACTGGGCGGGGTGATGATCTCCTCCCTGCCCGATCTGGCCATCAATGCCGCCGTGCTGAGACACAATGGCGTCCCGCTGCTGGAAAGCTACTGGAACAGCCTGAAAGCCCTTGCGCCGGGCCTGAGCAGCAAAAACCCGTCAGAGCGCAAAGAGATCGCCCGGCTGCTGGGCGTGGGGCTTCAAGGACATCTTGGATCCGTGATGAGCCGTTTCTCTGCCAATGATGCGCCGCTGGGAAAGATGAGCGACCTCATCAACAAATTCTACCGCATCAACGGCCTGCAATACTGGACGGACAGCCTGTCCGAGGGCGTCGGCATGATGCTCTCCCACAATCTGGGGCGTAATGCCGGTCTGTCCTATGAGGCCCTTGATGGAAAGCTGCGGGCCAGCCTGCAACGCTTCGGCATCACCCGGCCGGAATGGGACGTGATGCGGCAGGCCGTGCGGACAGCCGCTGGAGAAGACCATATCCTGCCCAGCGAGATGGGCCGCCTGTCTGACGGGGCCGTGGCTCCCCTCATCGAAAAAGGCCAGACGGCCGATGACGTGCGGGACAGCCTGACCAGAAAGCTCTATGCCTACATCACCGACCAGACACGGGAGGGAATGACGGAACCGGATGTCCGCACGCAGGCAAAATTCCGTGCGTTCAGCAACCGGCTGGATGACGTGAACCCGCTGCTCGGACAGGCCGCACGGCTGATGCTCCAGTTCAAGAGCTTCCCGGCCTCACATATCCGCCGCTTCTATCAGCGTGAGGTGCAGCGCAACGGGCTGGACCTGCCCGGCATCATCCACATGATCGCCGCCACGACCGTGCTGGGCTACGTCGCCATGCAGGCCAAGGCCATTCTGGCCGGGAAAGAGCCACGGGATGCAGGCGATGTCCGCACATGGATGTCGGCCATGGCCCAGGGTGGCGGGGCTGGCATCTATGGGGACTTCCTCTTCGGCCAGCAGAACCGAATCGGAAACAGTGCGCTTGAAACACTGGCAGGCCCGACCATTGCAGACATGGCAAAACTCGCCGGGATATTCACCGCCACCCGTGATGAACTGGTCGGCAGCCCCGATGCCGAGAAGGCCCGCACCTATCTGGCCGATCTAGTCCGTTTTGCCTCCGGGCAGATACCGTTCGGCAACATCCCGGGCATCAATGCCGCCCTGAAATATGGCGTGATCTACCGCCTACAGGACATGATAAATCCCGGCTACACGGCCCGCTATGAAAAGCTCGTCCAGCGCAGTCAGGGGCAGGGATTCCTCGTATCGCCGACATGGAGCCCCTATGGGCGATGAGACACACCAGAATTACAAACACATGATTGACTGTCCTTCCTGATGACGGAGACGGACTCTCATGCGCTTCACGCTCACACTTCTTGCATCCCTGCTGGCTGGTACGGCTTTCGCAGACAGCATTGTCGTTCCTCCTGCCCAGCACGGGATTTTTGATGGCGGCCAGCTTCCACCGGCGGCTCAGGGCCTCATGACATTTGGGGCATCTGGCGGGACAAGCCTGACAGCCCGCCCCTATTCCGCCCTGCCTCTTTCGGCTCCTGTCGGTACGACCTTCTTCTGCACGGACTGTGCCGGGACGGGTCAGCCCGTCTTCTTCAATGGAAGTGCATGGGTGGATGCCTCCGGGGCCGGGGTGAGGCATCCATGAGCAGCCAGTACCTGACCCGTGCCGAGGGGCTGGAGATCAAGAAGGACATCCGGGCCGTCGAGATGGACATGGCCGTCGTCAAGGACAGGCAGGCCACCCAGCAGCAGATGCTGGAACAGATCCTCTCCCAGGTCAGGCACGGAAACTCATGGCGCAGCATGTTCATTGCCGGTGGGTCAGGAGCAGGCGGAATCATCGTCGCCGTCATCATGAAAATTTTTCACATCGGAGGGTAGGCCCATGGAAGTACGGGGCATCCGCAACAACAATCCGGGCAATCTGAACTATGTCGGACAGGCCGGGGCAGTGCTGGAACCCGGACCCAACGCCCGCTTTGCCCGCTTCCCCACGGCAGAGGCGGGGCTGGCCGCCCTGCGGGACCAGCTCCGCCGCTACATCCTGCGGGATGGCATCGACACGGTGGCAGGCATCATCGGCAAGTGGGCACCGCCCAGCGAGAACAATACCGCCGCCTACATCCGGGGCGTGGCTCATGCGCTGGGCGTGGAGCCGGATACCCGGCTCGGCCCGCCATCCCCCCGCCTGCTCACCGGCCTGATGAACGCCATCATCCGCTTCGAGAACGGACAGAACCCCTACGGGCCGCTGGTCGCACGGGTGGCCAGAGATGCTTCCTCCCACTCCCTTCACTCACCTGACAGTCCGAGGATCTCATGAATTTTTCCGACCTTCTCACGGCCCTTCCCGGCAGCGTGCAGGGCTATGCCGCCCTCCTCATCGTCGTCTGCAATCTGGTGACGGTCTTCATCAGGCCCCCGGCCGCAGGCTCCCGCTGGGTGCTTCCCTACCGGGTCATCTCGGCTGTCGCCCTCAACATCGGCTGGGCCGCCAACCATGTTAGGCCGGGACGGTCCGACAGCACCACGACCCGTTGACTGACCCCCTCAAGTATAAAGGAAAAGACCATGGCTGACACAAACGCTACCCCCGCCACCGTGTTCGGCGGCATTAAAGTCCTCATCACCAACGCCCTGGGCGATCATGAGAGTGCGGCCACAAAGGCCCGCATCCATGCCGCCACGTCCGCCCTATCTGCCGTGGGCGGCATCCTCGAGCCGCTTCTGGCCGAACATCTGGACGCACAGGGCCTGATTTCGGGCCTGTCACAGGTCGAACAGGGTGCCCGGCAGATCGAGCGGGGCATTGAGGACGTACAGGCCGCCGTGAAGGAGAAGAAGGCTGTGCCGAATGCGGCGCAGGTCAGTTCCGCAGCATGACGGAACAAGGGGGTGCCAAAATGGCTACCCCCTCTCCTCCGCCTCCAGCCCCCGCTGGATGAGGCGGCGGATGGCTTCGGAACGGGTAATGTCATGACGAGCAGCCCATTCTTCCAAAGCCTTAATTAAGGAGGCCGGTACACGACCTGTCAGCAATGGATCTTTTCCTGTTGCTGGGCGTCCACGCTTCTTCTTTTTAGGTATAACCTCTATTGACGTATCCATAATTAGGTTATACATAAAAAACGAGCCGAGAGGAAGAGGCAACTTCCATCCCGGCCCTAACCAAATATCGAAAGAAGGATTTTCGACATGGCTGAAACCAAATCTAACGCCTTTACGGCCACCACACCAGAGGCCCGCCTTGAGCGGCTGATCTCCACATGCCGCCTGATGCAGCAGAACCTCAACCATCTGATCGGCACTCTTGCTGTCGTGGATGACGCCATTCCTGACCGAGAAAATAGAGGCATCGCCCTATCCGGGCTGATAAACATGATGATCGCCCACCAGAACAACGAATATGCGGACTTCGTATCCGAGATCGCACTGGCAGCGGGAGAAGCAGCATGAGCAACATCATTCCCTTCTCTTTTGAGGGGCACGAAGTTCGGGTCATCGAGCAGAATAATGAACCGTGGTGGATGCTGGCGGATGTTTGCGCTGTTCTGGATATCTCTCATACCCCAACAGCTGCAAAACGGCTCGATGATGATGAAAAATCCACTGTGGTTATTAACAACAGTGGAAACCTGAACGCTGACAGGACCATCATCAATGAGTCCGGCCTGTGGTCCCTCGTCCTCACAAGCCGAAAACCGGAAGCTAAGCGGTTCAAGAAATGGCTGACCTCCGAGGTCATCCCCACCATCCGCAAGACGGGCGGGTATGCCATTGCCGGGACCTCCCTCTCTGCCGATACCCGCAAGGTCTTGGGCGGGATGATAAAGAGCATCTCCCGTGCCCAGATGCGTGAAGAGCTGGCCGAGATGGAAAGTCGGATCACCAATCTGGTCGTAACGCATCAAGCTGGCACGGCAGCTGTAACGGATAAAACAGCCAAGGAATGGTGCGAGGAATACGGTTTGACCCAGAAAGGCCGCAACGGACCACGCCGAAAAATCGGCAATGCATTATCTGCCCTTGCCAAGCAGCAGGGTATTATCTGCCATCGCTGCGCTCGCACGGGCACATGGCTTTACCCTGCCGAACTGGCCCGCCCCTATATGAACGGCATTGGGCGGCATATCATCAAATTGCACAATGATGCAGTGCTAAATGGTCAGCCGGACCTTGGCCTTGAGAATAAAAGGCAACGGGCATGATGTATCTCTACGCCGGGCTGGGGGTGGCGGCAATCGCCGCCCTCACCCTGTTTGGCTGGGTTCTGTACCGGGCGGGGCGCAACGCCGCCCGTGTACAGTCTGAACGGCAGAACCTGAGCCAGGCGGATGCCCAGAACGCCACCATGGCCCGCATGAACGAGGCCGCAGCCAGTGCGCCACAGACGGATGATGAGCTGCTGGCAAAGCTGAGGGACGGAAAGGAGGGCCAGTAATGAGCCAAGAAAATCCGCTCTGGATGTACGTCTCCTGTGCTCTGGTGCTTGCCTGTGGCCTCGCCCTGCTGGGAGGGTGCAGCGATGTCCGCATCCGTCAGCAGTGCCTGAACCTGCGGACGCCCACAGTTGAGCAGCAGCAGGGAGCCTATGCCGAGCTTATCGCCCATCCTGAACTGAAAAACCTCCGTATTCAGGTGGCTGATCTGGACTATGCCCTGCGGGAAAATGCGGCCTGCTGGGGGAATAAGCCCTGAAAACGCTGTGTCAGTTTTGTGCCAATTCTCATGACGACTCGCACGTTTTTACGGTCATTCATGGACGATGGCGAACGACGCAGCAGCCGCCACTAACGGTCAAAAACGGCAGTTTTCTAGGAAAATCATGGTGGATGCGACAGGGATTGAACCTGTGACCCCTGCCGTGTGAAGGCAGTGCTCTACCGCTGAGCTACGCATCCATCTCTCTGGTGAGCGTCTTATACCGCCGCTCACGTTCCATGGCAAGAGAGATAAGGGCCGACCATACAGATTATTTTAATCCTATCCTCAGAAACCAAACATGTGATCCAGAGAAAAGCTGCCCACTCCATTCTCCAGCCCATGATATCCGAACAGGCGGCAGGTCAGGTCCCGTATGAGAACATACCCCCCCTCTCCAGCCCGCTGAAGCAGCTCCGCATCGAAAAGCTCATGAGGCTTCAGAAGCCAGGAGCCGGAAGGCTGGATACTGATGGTTTCCTGCGCCAGTTCAGTTCCATTGGCCGCATGGAGATGTAGACAGGTCCGGGAAGGCTGACGCCCGTCCCGCAGGGAGGTAGGGTAGATCAGATGGCAGAAGCTCCTCAGAGTCACGCCATCAAGCTGCTGCCCCAGCTTCAGGAACAGCCGGGTGGTCAGGCCCGGCGGTGGGCCTGCATAGGACTGCGGCTCATTCCGCCACGTCATCATGGTGTTGAAAATATGCCCGCCAAAACTCGTCTCGGCAGCATGGTCTGTCCCGACATGACGGTAACGCATCAGCGCATGAGGCCAGCCATCCCCCTCACCCCCATTCCGGAAATCATAGACAAGCTCCGCATGGCCTGGCTGGTCCATCAGTTCATGCAGGGCCACGGCTCCCTGATGATTACGGGGCAGATCACCCAGAAAATGGCTCCCACAGCTCTGACCGGCTTCATCAAACAGGTCCAGCCTCATCGGCAGGCTTTTCAGGGATTCCGACATGGGTGTCGGCTGGACAAAGCTCGTATGGACGGCCGGGTCCAGCACCGGGAAAGGCAGGACGAAACCACGCCCAAGCAACGGGGACATGGTGCGGATCGCCGGGTCCGGCAGCAGATCGGCCCGCTCAACGTTCATGTGAGCAATACGGGTCCGGCCCCTCTGCACGACCTCATAACGGGGCCGTACCAGATGACGCCCGGACCGCAGTTCCAGCTGGGCCGGCCATTTCAGGTCAGGGAACAACGCACCAACATCAACGGCAACCGTCTCATAAGGGCCGATGACCTGCTCCACGGCCCGGTGGTCTTCCTCACCCATCGGGTTCAGCGTGATCGCCCCTGATGGAATGGCCGTGCCATGACTGTTCTGTACCCAGAGACGGACCGTCTCATCCGCATCAGGTGCGGGCAATGTGGCAAACCTCATGGACGGCCATGCATTGGCATCATGCGTGACCGACAGGCTGGGGTCGCCATTGCGGCCAAAACTGTCCAGCGCATATTTCACGACATCATGGCCTTTGGCTCCGATGACATGGATGAAGAGCTGTCCCACGAAATCCGGCAGGCCGAACTGCTCCTTCACCGTGCGGCTGTCGATCACCACTCCCGCATCGGCGTCCTCCACCTCCTGGAACCATTCGGCCAGAACATGACCGGTTCCATCAAAAAGCCTCAGCCAGTAGCGCAGTTCCGCCGCACCGTAATTCGACCAGTAATTCGCCGTAACCAGCCTTGTGCTGAACTGTTCCGTTTCCCGAAAAAAGGCAAAATTGGTGGCAAAATTGCACCTATCCAGATAGGACCTCCGATAGGGCAGAAAGTCATCTGGCAGCCTCGCCTCTCCCAGGGTGTGGAGAGGCTTCCCTCCCAGGAACCCTTCAAGGCGGGAGCGCATCCTGTCATGATCGAAGGACAGGGCCAGCACGGCTTCCGCTTCGGTCTCCGCCAGATGGACGACGGCCTGTTTCTGCCCGCCCAGCCCATCAGGCTGCCCGACCTGCTCGCTGTCATGTGTCAGTATGACGGATGGCCGTATGGCCGGATACAGGCCACGAACTGTCGGCAGATACCCCTCCGGGTCATAAACGGCGAGACTCCTGCCGTTGAGCGTCTGTTCCAGCTGCTTCATCGCATCAACGGCCAGAGGATGGGACAGGGCCTTGTAAAGGACATTCCCGCCCTGCGGACCAAATGTCTTTATATCCAGCATGGGCTTATCCTTCCTGACTGACCTGAATGCGATGATGTATTTCATCCGCTGCCCGGGAAGTATCGTCAAGTCTTTCACAGGACACAAATGACGTCTTCCTTAAAGAAGACTGAACACGCCCCTCTTTTTCAAGTATGCTCACGAAATGTTCCAGCCGGGAGGACCGGCCCGCCAGAGGCAGGATGCAGACGGGCCTGTCCGTCGCCACCGCCTCGGAGATCATGGAAACACTGTCCTGCGTAACCGCCAGAATATCAGAACAGGCCAGAACCCCCATATAGGGATTGTCTCCCCCATCCCCCTCCATCACGACAGCCCCCAGAGGCACCAGACGCTCCTGCAGCACCGCCAGAGCCTGCCGTGACGTCCTTCTGGAAGGCGTCAGCACGCAGCGGGCCCCGGTCATCCTCATGAAGCCGACCAGCTCCTCCGACAGGGTCGCAGCCTCGGCCTCCTCCAGCCGATACCGCCCGTTGGCCCCACCCAGAAGCACCCCCAGAACCTTTTCCGCTCCCGCCCGGATGCGCTCCTTCCACAGGTTGGCGGCCTGCTCCAGGCGGGCCGGTGTGACATCATGCATGGCCGTCCTGACAGACAGCACGTTCGGCCCCACGAGGCGGTCATGTTTGCTGGCGACGACAAGGGCAAAAGGCGACAGCCGTGCCCGGGGATGCTGTATCTGCACCACCGGCAGGCCGTACCGTTTTCCAAGGGCCGCCCCAGCCACGCCACCCTTTCCACCCACACTGATGATGAGACGGGTTGCGGAAGAAAGGCTGAATGGGGCAAAAAGACCCGGAGAATGCGGCCAGAAACGGACGGACAGACGTGAGACGAGTTTTGCCCTGTTGACGATGACGGGATGAAACTCCCATGAAAAGCCCGCCCGCTCTGCCAGCCCCCGCCCCTGGGACCTCATTCCGGCAAAATCTTCGGCTATGATGGCTGCATGCATTCCTAACCTCCTCCGGGTATGGTCCCGTCCATCACGTCAACATCCTTCTTCTGGCAGGCACGACATTCATGACACAAACAGATTTTTCAGACCTCGGCCTCTCAGACCAGCTGGCACAGGCCGCCCGGAAAGCAGGCATGACCAGACCGACACCCATACAGCAGCAGGGCATTCCTCCCCTGCTGGCAGGGCGTGACGTTCTCCTGCCCGGCCAGACCGGCACGGGCAAGACGGCCGCCTTCGTCCTGCCCGCCCTCCAGAAGCTGGCCCACCTCAAGCAGGATGAATCCGCCGGGTCCATTCCACGGGTCCTGATACTGGAACCGACCCGTGACCTCGCCATGCAGACGGCCGGGGTCTGCCGCCAGCTGGGCCGCCAGCTTCCTCTCCGCACACGGGTCATCTGCGGCGGCGTGCCCCGTGACCAGCAGGCACGCTCACTGGAACAGGGAGCCGACATCATCGTCGCCACGCATGGCCGTCTTCTGGACTTCGTGGAGAAAGGCGAACTGTCGCTGGAACACATCATCTATCTGGTGCTGGATGAGGCCGACCGTCTTCTGGATGAAGAATTCTCCGCCAGCATGACGGCTCTCGTGCCCTACATCGCCGACCGGCCCCAGACCATCTTCTGTTCCGCCACGCTGCCGGAACCTGTCATGGCACTGGCCAAACAGGTCACGAAAGACCCCGTGCGGGTGGAACCCGGCGAGGAAGAGGTCACGCCACGGCGCATCCGCCAGCAGGCCCTGTTCATCACCGAGGCGCAGAAAGACTCCCTGCTCCTGACACTTCTGGAACGTTCAGGGGCACAGGGCAAAGACGGAACAGGCCGGAGCATCATCTTCACGAAGACGAAGCAGAAGGCCGATTCCGTCGCAAAACTCCTGAGAAAAACCGGATACAGGGCCATCGCCCTGCATGGCGGGCAGACACAGGGAGACCGGAAGAAGACTCTGGACCGCTATCAGAGCCAGACCGGGTCCATCCTCGTGACGACGGACATTGCCGCCCGTGGGCTTGACATTGACAACATCCAGCTCGTCGTGAACATGGACCTGCCCCAGACGCCGGAACTCTACATTCACCGCATCGGCCGGACAGCCCGTGCGGGAAAACAGGGGCGGGCCGTCACGTTCGCCACGCTGGAGGAACGGACCCGCCTGCGGGATATTGAGAAGCACATCCAGTACCGCATCCGCATCATCACGACGGACACTCTTTAAGGACGGCCTTCCTGCCGGGAACCGGGTTTCACCCCAGCCCCCGGCAGAGCTGCACATGATCAGGCAGACGCACGATCATAGATCGGGAAGCGGGAGCACAGGTCCCTGACTTCCTTGCGGACACGCTCGAACGTGGCGTCATCATTCTCGTCGGCACTCAGCACCGCATCAATCATGCGGGCTACCTGACGGAACTCTTCTTCTCCGAAGCCACGGGCCGTGGCGGCCGGGCTGCCCAGACGCACGCCAGAGGTGACGAACGGCTTTTCCGGGTCGAACGGAACGGCGTTCTTGTTGGCGGTGATGCCTGCACGCTCCATCAGGGCCTCGGCCTTCTTGCCGGTCACCTTCTTGGGGCGCAGGTCCACCAGCACGAGATGAGTGTCCGTACCACCCGTCACGATGTCGAACCCACATTTCAGCAGCTCGTCAGCCAGCGCACGGGCATTCGCCTGCACACGCTGCTGATACTCCTTGAACTCACCCTGCAGCGCCTCACCAAAGGCGACGGCCTTGCCAGCAATGACGTGCATCAGCGGGCCACCCTGGAGACCGGGGAACACGGCGGAATTGATCTTCTTGGCGATCTCCGCATCATTGGTCATGATGATGCCGCCACGGGGGCCACGCAGCGTCTTGTGCGTCGTGGAGGTCGTGATGTCAGCGTGGGGAACCGGGCTGGGATAGAGGCCAGCCGCCACAAGCCCGGCGAAATGGGCCATGTCCACCATCAGATAGGCACCGACCTCATCAGCAATCTTGCGGAAACGGGGGAAGTCGATCACGCGGGGATAGGCCGAGCTGCCCGCCACGATGATGCTGGGCTTGTGCTCACGGGCCAGACGCTCCATCTCCTCATAGTCGAGCAGACCGTCCTCGCCACGCACGCCGTACTGGACGGCCTTGAACCATTTGCCGGAATAGTTCGGGGCAGCACCGTGGGTCAGGTGCCCACCAGCGGCAAGGCTCATGCCTAGGATGGTGTCACCCGGCTTGGCCAGTGCCATGAAGGCCGCCTGGTTGGCATTGGCACCGGAATGCGGCTGGACATTGACGAATTCGGCACCGAAAAGTTTCTTCAGACGGTCAATGGCAAGGTTCTCGACCTTGTCCACATCAACGCAGCCGCCATAATAGCGGCGGCCCGGCAGACCCTCGGCGTATTTGTTGGTCAGGACGGACCCCTGGGCCTCCATTACGGCGAAGGACGCCATGTTCTCAGAAGCGATCAGCTCGATGCCATCCTGCTGACGTTCAAGCTCGGCATTCAGGATTGCACTGACTTCATGGTCCCTCTCCCTGAGGGGGGCATGAAAGAAGGAATGCAGACCGGCCTGATTGGTGCTTTTGGACATTGTCATCCATCTCCCGCAAAAAAACTCTTTTCTTTCTATAGGCGCGAGAGCTAAGCGCGTCTATCGTTGCGGATTAATTACGTTTAAAAAATGCGAGAGACCCACCAATGACCTTGCCCTTCTGGCAGACAAAACAAGTCCCCCCTCCAGAAAGTCAGAACAGTGGACTGAAGAGGGTGTTCGGCCCCTGGCGTCTCATCGCCATGGGTGTTGGTGTCACCGTTGGCACGGGTCTCTTTTCCCTCACGGGCGTCGCCGCCGGACAGAATGCCGGCCCGGCGGTCATCATCTCCTTCCTCATCGCCGCCATCGCCGCCAGCTTCGCCGGACTCTGCTATGCCGAGCTGGCCGGGATGCTGCCCTCCGGCGGGTCCGCCTATGCCTATGCCTATGCGGGACTGGGCGAGATCGTCGCCTGGATCATCGGCTGGGACCTGATCCTAGAATATACGGTCGGGGCGGCGGCCGTGGCCTCCAGTGCCTCGGGTTACATCGCCTCCCTGCTGAAGGGATGGAACATCATCATTGACCCGAGACTGCTTGCACCGCCAATGACGGATGTCGTCATGCCGGACGGCCACACCGCCCATGCGTGGTGCAACGCACCGGGAATGCTGCTCCTCTTCATCATCACCCTGATGCTGATGCGGGGTACAAACTTCTCCGTCCGTCTCAACTCGCTGGTCGTACTGGTGAAGATCCTCGTCATCGTCGGCCTGATCATCGTCTGCCTGCCCTTCGTGGATGTCAGCCACTTCCATCCCTTCATGCCGGCCAACACGGGAACATTCGGGCAGTTCGGCATCAGCGGCATCATGCGGGCCGCCGGAATGGCCTTCTTCGCCTATGTAGGCATCGACATCGTCTCCACGGCCGCCCAGGACACGAGGAACCCCCAGCGCAACATGCCGATCGGCATTCTAGGCAGCCTTCTGACCTGCGCCGTCATCTATGTCGTCTTCTCCACCATCCTTCTTGGTGTGGTGGACTATCGTGCCCTCGCCCATGATCCCAGCCCCGTCGCCACGGCCATGGACAGGATACACATGCCCTGGATGGCCGTGCTGGTGAAAATCGGCATCACCTTCGGTTTCATTTCCGTGCTGTTCGGCCTGCTCATCGGGCAGAGCCGGATTGCCATGAACATGGCCGATGACGGCCTTCTGCCTCCCTTCCTTGCCAGACTGCACAGGGGCACCAGCACACCCTGGACGGCCCACATCATCACCGCGGCGACGGCCGCCGTCCTGACGGGCTGCGTCCCCATCGCCACGCTGGGAGAAATGACCTCCATCGGCACCCTGCTCGCCTTCGTCATCGTCTGTGCAGGCGTGACGGCCCTGCGCTTCCGGGCACCCGAGGCACCACGCAGCTTCCAGGTGCCGGGCGGGCCGTTCGCCGTGCCCCTGCTGGGGATCATTTCCTGCGGGATCGTCATGGGGTCCATGAGCCCGCTCACATGGATGCGCCTGATCGTCTGGCTGGCCGTCGGCTTCTGCGTCTATTTCGCTTATGGCATCAGAAAAAGCAGACTACGCAACAATTCCACAAAATAGGGTGGAAATTTATAATATTCTTCCATAGAAGAAAGATCACCCCGGCTGTGACTTCCCACAGGAGGACACCTCAGCCGGGACAGATCAGAAACGACCGGACATGAGACCTTCTTCCCCATGATGTCATCCCTGTGGCGCAAAAAGGCCATCACCTCTTCCACTCCTCCCTCCACCGGGCTGAAACGCATCTTCGGGACGTGGCAGCTCATTGCCATCGGGGTGGGCGTGACCATAGGGGCCGGTCTTTTTTCCCTCACGGGCGTAGCATCCGGCCTCTATGCCGGTCCGGCCATTCCGCTTGCCTTCCTCATCGCCGCGGTTGCCGCCAGTTTCGCCGGTCTCTGCTATGCCGAGCTGGCAGGCATGATCCCTTCCGGCGGTTCGGCCTATTCCTACGCCTATGCCGCCCTCGGGGAACTCGTGGCCTGGATCATCGGGTGGGACCTGATCCTTGAATATACCGTCAGCACGGCGGCCGTCGCCTCCAGCTGGTCCGGCTACATGACCTCCTTCCTCCGGGACTGGGGCATCGTCATAGACCCCCGGCTCCTGCACCCGCCCATGACGCTGGTGGAACTGCCGGATGGCCACATGGCCCATGCGTGGTTCAATGCCCCGTGCCTGTTCATCCTCTGGCTGGTCACCATCATGCTGACACGGGGCATGAAGGAATCAGGCCGGATGAACAGCCTCATCGTGGGCATCAAGGTCTGCGTGCTGGTCGGGATGATCGTGGCCTGCATCCCCCATGTCCAGCTGGCGCATTTCCATCCCTTCATTCCACCCAACGGAGGCCATTACGGGGAGTTCGGCTTCAGCGGTGTCATGCGGGCCGCCGGGATGGCCTTCCTGGCCTATATCGGGTTCGACATCGTCTCCACGGCGGCTCAGGACACGAAGAACCCCCAGCGTTCCATGCCGTTCGCCATTCTGGGCAGCCAGATCATCTGCGCTATCGTCTACGTGATTTTCTCGGCCGTTCTGGTGGGTGTGGTGGACTATCATCACTTCGCCAACGATCCCAGCCCGGTCGCCACCGTCATGGATGTCGTCAACCTCCCGTGGCTCAGCCTGCTCATAAAGGGAGGCATCTGCCTCGGCTATGTCTCGGTCATCTACGGGCTGCTGATGGGCCAGAGCCGCATCCTGATGAGCATGTCGCAGGACGGGCTGCTACCCGCCTTCTTCCGCCGGATGAACAGCCGGAGCCACACGCCCGTACCCAGCCACATGCTGAGTTTCCTCGTGAGTGGCCTGCTGGCCTGCTGTCTGCCTATCAACATTCTGGCCAACATGGCCTCCATCGGGACCCTGACGGCTTTCGCCATCGTCTGTGCCGGCGTCATCGCCCTGCGCTTCACGGCCCCGGATGCACCCCGCACCTTCCGCCTGCCCGGCGGCCCGCTGCTCATCCCCTCGCTGGGCATCATCTCCTGCGGTAGCGTCATGCTCTCCATGAGCCTGATCACATGGATGCGCCTAATTGTCTGGTTGGCCATTGGTGCCGTCATCTATTTCGCCTATAGCATACGGCACAGTCAGCTCAGGACGGACAGCCGGCCCGCATCCTGTCATTCTGAACGACCCTGAAACATCTTGGAGCAAGTTGCATGAGACGGCCTTTCTGGCGTACCAAACCGATATCCCAGACGGCAGCCCCCGAGACGGGACTGCAGCGTGTCCTGGGACCATGGCAGCTGGTTGCCCTGGGTGTTGGTGTCACCGTTGGAGCAGGCCTGTTCTCCATGACCGGCGTGGCCGCCGGGCAGTATGCCGGTCCCGCCGTGACGCTCTCCTTCATGATCGCCGCCATCGCCTGCGCCTTTGCAGGCCTCTGCTATGCGGAGCTGGCCGGCATGATCCCTGAATCCGGCTCGGCCTACACCTATGCCTATACCTCCATGGGGGAAGGCATCGCCTGGATCATCGGCTGGGACCTGATACTGGAATATACGGTCAACGCCTCCACGGTGGCCTCCAGCTGGTCAGGCTATTTCTCCACGCTGCTGCATGAAATCGGCATCTCGCTGGACCCCCGCCTGCTCGCTCCCACAGGTGCCTCCATCATGACGGCGGACGGGCAGTTCGTGCGGGCATGGTTCAATGCTCCGGCGGTCTTCATCATCTTCGCCGTCACCGGCCTGCTGATGTACGGGACCAGAAGCTCCAGCAGGGTCAACATGGCCATCGTCTTCCTCAAGCTGCTGATCATCGGGAGCGTGACGGCCATCTGCCTGCCACACATCAAGGCTGCCAATCTTCACCCTTTCATTCCTGCCAATACGGGGCAGTTCGGGTCATTCGGGCCCAGCGGCGTGATGCGGGCTGCCGGTCTCATCTTCTTTGCCTATATCGGCTTTGACATCGTCTCCACCGCTGCGCAGGACAGTCACAACCCCCAGCGCAACATTCCGCTGAGCGTGCTGGGCAGCCTGGTCCTCGCCGCCATCATCTATGCCATCTTCTCCTTCGTGATAGTCGGGGTCGTCAATTACCGGGCGATGCTGCATGACCCCAACCCCGTGGCCACCGTCCTGCACAGCCTGCATGTTCCCTGGTTCTCCGCCCTTGTCACGTTTGGCATTGCCTTGGGCTACATTTCCGTCATCTACGGACTGCTGATGGGCCAGAGCCGCATCTGCCTTTCCATGGCCAAGGACGGCCTGCTCCCGTCCCTCTTCGAGAAACTGAACGAACGCAGCCGCACGCCGTGGTCCTCCCACGTCATCACGGCCGTGGTGGCGAGCCTTCTGGCCGCCTGTCTGCCCATCGACATTCTCGGCAAGATGACCTCCATCGGAACGCTGCTCGCCTTCATCATCGTCTGTTTCGGTGTGATGGTCCTGCGCCTGCGCCAGCCCGAGGCCGTGCGCCGCTTCCGGACACCGGGTGGCCCGTTCATCGTCCCCATCCTTGGCATTCTCTCCTGCGGGGCCGTCATGCTCTCCATGGACATCATGACATGGATAAGGCTGGCCCTGTGGCTGATCGTCGGCATGGGCATCTATGCCTGCTATGGCCTGCACCGCAGCCGCCTGAAACACACCCATCACTGAACCACCTGAAACCACCCCACCACCGGGGTGGTTTTTTTGTCTGGTCAGATGACCGCCCAGAAGGCATCATGCCGACATCATGATGACTTCATTTCCCCATACCCGCCTGCGCCGCAACCGCCATGACGACGCCACCCGTCGGCTTGTCAGCGAAAACCACCTGCATGTCGACAACCTGATCTGGCCCATTTTCGTCTGTGAGGGCGAAGGGCAACGCCAGAAAGTGGACGCCATGCCGGGCGTGGAGCGTGTCAGCCTCGACCTTCTGGCCGAGCATGTCCGCCCGGCCGTGGAGCTTGGCATCCCCGCCGTTGCCCTCTTCCCCGTCACGCCGATGGAGATACGGGACGAGGCGGGCACGGAAGCCCTGAACCCCGACAACCTCATGTGCCGTGCCTCCCGTCTGCTGAAGGCCACCTACCCGGAGCTTGCCCTGGTCGGTGACGTGGCTCTGGACCCCTACACATCCCACGGTCATGACGGGCTGGTCCGTGACGGCCACATCCTGAATGATGAATCGGTTGACGTCCTCCGCAGGCAGGCTCTCAACCAGGCCCGGGCCGGCATCGACATCATCGCCCCCTCCGACATGATGGACGGGCGCATAAAAGCCATCCGGACCACGCTGGACGAGAATGGCCATCAGACGACACGCATCATGGCCTATGCCGCCAAATATGCCTCCGCCTTTTACGGGCCGTTCCGTAATGCCCTCGGGTCCGACGCCCTGCTTGGCGGAGACAAGAAGAGCTATCAGATGGATCCGGCCAACAGTGACGAAGCCCTGCGTGAAGTCGCCATGGACCTTGCAGAAGGAGCCGACATGATCATGGTCAAACCTGGGATGCCCTATCTGGACATCATCCGCCGGGTCCGTGACAGCTTTGCCGCTCCCACTTTCGCCTATCAGGTCTCCGGTGAATATTCGATGATCATGGCCGCCATCGAAAATGGCTGGCTGGACCGTGACAGGACCATCCTGGAAAGTCTCATGGCCTTCCGCCGTGCCGGGTGTCACGGCATCCTGACCTACTTTGCCGTCGAAGCCGCCCGCCTCCTGCGTGCCCGGTAAGACGCCACCAGCCCCTGCCCCGTCTCCTTCCCGTCGGAAACGGGGCAGTCTGGCCCATGAAGCAGGATTGCAGGCAGAAACCCTGGCGGCAGACTTCCTCATCCAGCAGGGCTATACCCTTCTGGCCCGACGTTTCAGAACACCGCATGGCGAGATTGACCTTCTGATGGACAATGGAGACTGTCTCCTTGCCGTGGAAGTCAAGCAGCGCAGCACACTGGCCGACGCCCGATATGCCCTGTCACACAGGCAGGGAGAACGTCTTCTCCGGGCCTTCAGTTTCATCATCGAAACAAGGCCGGACTGGCAACGCCCCGACAACAGGCTGGATGTCTTCGTCATCGACAGGGCAGGCAGCATCGAGCAGATCGAAAACGCCCTCCAGCTATGGTGAGAACGATCAAAAAGAAACCCCGTGAAGCCCGAGGCCCACGGGGTTTCTTTTCCATCAAGGCTGGCCGAGATCAGCCACGATGATGGTGAGTGTTCCGACGGTGCCTGCTGACGACATGACCACGGAAGGCCACGGTCCGCACGGCAACACCATGCTGGAAACGGCCCACATGATGCGTCGCAGCCAGACGGACCGGCGCAGCGTGTCTACGGGCCAGCGAATGACGGACAGGCGCATGGTAGAATGCGGACGGCGGTGCAATCAGTGCACTGAATGTCAGTTTGCTCGCTTCATGCTCGGTAAGAACACGATCCGCATGAGCTGCGGGAGCAGATGCCAGCCCTGCAAACCCCAGAAGCCCGAAAAGAACCCCTCCCTTAAGGGATTTCACCATGTCACTATCCTCTCAACTTTGTCATCCTGCTCCACGGAATACAGGGACGTTACTTGTACACAAGAAATGATGGGCAGTTTAACCACGCCACGACAAAGAAAGCAATGCGCAGAAAAACCGTCACGGCATTTATCTGACAGGTTTTCGCCCCTGTTCCGGCAGGATCAGCCTGCGTGCTTCAGCAGGCCCTTTTCTGCCAGCAGGCTTTCCAGCTCGCCGCTCTGATACATGTCCGTGACGATGTCACAGCCACCGATGAACTCGCCCTTCACATAGAGCTGGGGAATTGTCGGCCACTGGGAAAAGTCCTTGATGCCCTGCCGCATCTCCGCACTGTCCAGCACGTTCTCTGTCTCAAACTCCACCCCAAGATGGCTGAGAATCTGCACGACACGGGCGGAAAAACCGCACTGCGGAAACTGCTTGTCACCCTTCATGAAGAGCATGATGGGGTTCCTGTCCACGAGGGACTGGATGGTCTGGAAAACAGCATCATTCATCTGAGCATGTCCTTTCAATCAGTCAGGGATACGTGTCTTCACGGCGAGAGCATGAAGCTCTGTCCCGACACGGTCCCCGAAGGCTTCATAAACCAGCTTGTGCTGTCTTACCCGTGGCATGCCACGGAATTTCTCACTGACGACCTCACAGGCGAAGTGGTCACCATCGCCCGCAAGGTCCTCAACCACAATCTCGGCATCGGGAAAGGCTCCCCGAAGGGTCCTTTCGATCTCTTCCGCTGTCATCATGGCTGAAAACTCCTCATTCCCGTTCCCTCAGGACAGTTCATCCAGATGCACGACCGGAGCATCGTCCTCCTTCCCCATGAAGCGGGGGAAAAAAGAGGCATGCTGACTGCGCAGCTGCTGAACCGGCACGGCCATGACATCACCGAGCTTCAGCACCTCGCCACCGGCCTGCCCCAGACGGCGTACCGGTACACCGGCAGCCTTTGCGGCGTCCAGCACGGCATCAGCCTGGCGGGTTGCCAGCACATACCGGGCCTGGTCTTCCGCAAACCAGTAGATGTGCTCCGGCAGATCATCCGGCGCAATATCCAGCGTACAGCCCGTGTTGCCTGCCATGGCCATCTCGGCCAGAGCGACGATGAGACCCCCGTCAGACACGTCATGACAGGCCTGGATGGCCCCCTTCTGTATCTGCTCACGCACGAAGTCGCCATTCCGACGCTCCGCCGCAAAATCGACGGCCGGAGGAGCACCTTCCTCACGCCCGAGGATTTCCTTCAGCCACATGGACTGGCCCAGCTCACCCCAGGTCTCACCAACCAGAAGCAGCTCGCCATCCTGCGGCATGGCCAGGCCGACAGCTTTCTGCACGTCATCCAGCACACCCACGCCACCAATCACGGGAGCCGGCTGGATGGCCGTCACCGAACCATCATCACCACGGGTCTCATTGTACAGGGAGACGTTGCCACTGACGACCGGAAAGTCCAGAGCACGTCCGGCATCACCGATGCCTTTCACGGCTTCGACGAACTGCGTCATGATGCGCGGATTTTCCGGGCTGGCGAAATTGAGGTTGTCCGTCATGGCCAACGGTCTGGCACCGGTCGCCGTCAGATTGCGCCACACCTCCAGCACAGCCTGTGCCCCACCAACATAAGGATCGGCCTGTCCGTAGCGGGGGGTGCAGTCGGTCGTCATGGCAAGGCCACGATCGGTCCCCTCCACCCGCACGATGGCGGCATCAGCCCCACCGGGCCGCTGTACGGTCTGACCACCCACGCCACTGTCATACTGGTTCCATATCCACGCCCGGGATGCCCCGTTGGCACTGGACAGAAGCTGGAGCAGCCCCTTCTCGATGCCGCACGGATCAGCAGGCGGGACCAAGGCGGGCGGACGCTCATACTCCATGGTCGGACGGTCATAGACCGGAGCCTCGTCGGCCAGAGGTCCAAGCGGAATGTCCGCCTCGACCTTCCCGTTATGACGCACCGTGATCCGCCCGCTGTCAGTCAGCCGACCGACGATGGCGAAATCCAGTTCCCACTTCTCGAAAATCCTGCGTGCCTCTTCCGTCCGGTCCGGACGCAGCACCATGAGCATGCGTTCCTGACTTTCCGAGAGCATCATCTCGTAAGCCTGCATGTTGGCTTCACGCTGCGGAACGTGGTCAAGGTCCAGATCGATCCCGACACCGCCCTTGCTGGCCATTTCCACGGCGGATGATGTCAGGCCGGCGGCCCCCATGTCCTGAATGGAAATCACCGCATCGGTGGCCATCAGCTCAAGGCAGGCCTCCAGAAGCAGCTTCTCGGTGAAGGGATCTCCAACCTGCACCGTGGGCCGCTTGGAGCTGGACTCGGAGTCAAACTCGGCGGACGACATGGTGGCACCATGAATGCCATCCCGGCCGGTCTTGGAACCGACATAGACGACAGGGTTACCGACACCGGCTGCTGCGGAGAGGAAAATACGGTCCTGCCGGGCCAGCCCGACCGTCATCGCATTGACCAGCGGATTACAGTTGTAGGAGGAGTGGAAGTTCACCTCACCACCGACAGTCGGCACGCCCATGCAGTTGCCATATCCACCAATCCCACGGACAACACCATCCACGACACGTTTCGTGTCCTTATGGGACGGATCACCGAAACGCAGAGCATTCAGGTTGGCGATAGGACGGGCACCCATGGTGAACACGTCACGCAGGATGCCGCCAACACCCGTCGCCGCCCCCTGATAGGGTTCGATGAAAGACGGATGGTTGTGGCTCTCCATCTTAAAGACGGCCGCCAGCCCGTCCCCGATGTCGATCACGCCAGCATTCTCACCCGGACCATGAATGACCCATGGTGCCTTGATCGGCAGTGTCTTGAGATGAAGACGGGACGACTTGTAGGAACAGTGCTCCGACCACATGACGGAGAAAATGCCAAGCTCCGTCAGGCTCGGCGTCCGCCCCATGATGCACAGCACGGTCTCGTATTCGTCATCTTTCAGGCCGAAAGAGCGTGCAAGCTCGATATCAACAGGTGCTGCTGTCATCAGCCCAGTGCCTCCATGATCCCGGTGAAGAGCGGCAGCCCGTCCGTACCGCCCAGAATCTCTTCCGTCAGATTCTCGGGGTGCGGCATGAGGCCGCAGACACGACGGTTCTCGCTCAGGACGCCAGCAATGGAACGGGCACTGCCATTCATGTTCACATGCTCGTCGCCATCCTTCACGTGGCCCTCTGCCGTGCAGTAGCGGAAGGCCACCCGGCCCTCACCTTCCAGACGGTCCAGAACGTCGGGCGCAGCCGTGTAGTTGCCATCACCATGCGCCATCGGCGCACGGAAGACATCTCCATGATTCCAGCCTGACGTGAAGATGCTGTCCCGGCCTTCCACCTTCAGGTGGCAGTCCTGAGAGAGGAAGCGCATCCCTGCGTTACGCAGGAGCGCACCCGGCAGCATCTGGGCTTCCGTCAGAATCTGGAAACCGTTGCAGACGCCGAGGACATAGCCCCCTTTCTCCGCAAACCGGCGCACGGCCTTCATGATGGGAGAATGGGCCGCCATGGCCCCGCTGCGGAGATAGTCACCGAAGCTGAAACCACCCGGCAGAACGACCAGGTCAAGCCCGTCGACATTATCCTGCTGATGCCAGAGCATCTGAGGTGTCTTGCCGGATACCACCCGGAAGGCCTGAGCCATGTCGCGCTCCCGATTGGTGCCCGGGAAAACGACGATACCTGTTTTCATTTACTGTCCTCTGCCCCCTGACTGTACCGAGGCAATGGGGCGTATCGTGGAAGAGCACGGATAATTGTCATGCAGGGCACGATAGATGCCACGTCCGGCAGGTTCGTTCAGGGCATCCTCATGACCGGCATACCAGCCCACGACAAGAGCACGGAGCTGCGCACCACGGATCTCCTTCGGCACGCAGAACGCCACCGGCGTGTGCACGCCCTCGACCGTGGAATAGTTGCGGGACCAGACCTCACTGTCCATCGTGCCAGCCAGATAGCCGTCACAGGCCAGCAGACCACTCTCATGCGTGCACATGGAGACAAGACCACGCCCCGGCAGGGATGAAATGTTCTGCGCCTCGGCACGCTGCTCGACATACATGCCGGCCATGCCCGTGGGGCAGGTATAGTTGTCATGCAGGGCCTGGTAGACGGCACGGCCAGCAGGCTGGCTGGCCGCATTCTCGTGACCGGCCAGCCAGCCGACGACGAGGGAGCGTACCTGTATGCCCTTGATCCCGGAAGGCAGGCAGAAAGCCGTTGCCGGGCGGGCACCCATCAGCGTGCCGAAGCTCTGGGACCATGCGGCCCCGTCCACCACGCCAGCCAGGTAGGACCCGCAGGCCTCACGCTTGGACTCTTTCCGGCAGAGATCACCCAGCTCCACGCCGGACAGAGAAGAAATACGCTGCGCATGGGCTGCCGTACCCAGGAACATGCACGCCACGCCCAGCAGCAAAACCAGCCCTGTCTGTCGAATAGGCTTCATACGACCACCTCCACATGAAAGTCTTCAATCACTTCGTTGGCCAGAAGGGCACGTGCCATCTCCTCGCCCTTCTTTCTGGCTGCCTCGGCATTCTCAGCCTTCACATGCAGATCCACCACACGGCTGATCCGCACGCCGGAAGCTCCCTCGAAACCGAGAGAATGCAGCGCATGCTCCACCGCCTTGCCCTGCGGGTCCAGGACACCATCCTTCAGAGAGACAAAAACCCTGACCTTCATTGTACACCTTCTGCAGATACGTTCTCACCCTGTCCGTTCTCCGGGAGGATGCCAAGGCGGCGTGCGACCTCCTGATAGGCCTCGCCCACGCCACCCATGTCCCGGCGGAACCGGTCCTTGTCCATTTTTTCCTGTGTCCGGCTGTCCCACAGGCGGCAGTTGTCCGGCGAGATCTCATCCGCCAGCACGATCCGCATCTCATCCCCCTGCCAGAGGCGGCCGAACTCCAGCTTGAAGTCGACCAGCGTGATGCCGACACCGGTGAACAGCCCGCACAGGAAATCATTCACCCGCAGGGCCAGGCTCTGGATTTCCTCCAGTTCCTGCGGATGCGCCCAGCCGAACGTGGCGATATGCTCCTCGGAGATCAGCGGATCATTCAGCGCATCATTCTTGTAGTAATATTCCACAAGGGTGCGGGACAGACGCTCGCCTTCCGGCAGACCGAAACGCTTGGACAGGGACCCCGCCACCACATTGCGGACCACGACCTCCAGCGGGATGATCTCCACCTCACGCACCAGCTGCTCACGCATGTTCAGGCTGCGGATGAAGTGCGTGGGGATGCCCAGCTCCCCCAGACGCTGCATCAGATATTCGCTGATACGGTTGTTGAGGACGCCCTTGCCCGTGATGACGCCACTCTTGGCCCCATTGCCGGCTGTCGCATCATCCTTGAAATACTGGACCACCGTCCCCGGCTCCGGTCCCTCAAAGATGATCTTGGCTTTTCCCTCATAAATCTGACGACGGCGAGCCATTCATTCAATCCTTAACTCGATACACCTATCAGGCATTCTTAACAGCTTAACACAGCCGGATGCCCTTATACGAGCCTGAGATCAGGCCGGGACGCAGCCCGGCCATGATCCTCAGCCAAAAACACGGGCAAAAATCTGATCCACGGCACGCAGATGACGGGCCGGGTCCAGCGCATCGTCAAGCACGGCCTTCTCGACACGCCCGGCAACCTCGGGATCAGCCTCCAGATTCTCACGGAAGGTCCGCCCTTCGGGCGTGCCCAGCTTCGTCCACGTCGCCATGGCGGCACGCTGGACGATGCGGTAGGCGTCCTCACGGGAGATGCCGGCCCGGGCCAGCACCAGCAGCACCTCGCCGGAATGGACCACACCGCCCAGGCTCTCCACGTTGGCGATCATCTGGTCGGGATAGACCACCAGCTTCTCCATCATGCCGGACAGGCGGGCCAGGGCGAAGTCCAGCGTGATCGTCCCATCCGGGCAGATGTTCCGCTCGACGGAAGAATGGCTGATGTCACGCTCATGCCACAGGGCCACGTTCTCCAGGGCCGGAGTGACATAGGAGCGGATGAGCCGGGCCAGACCCGTCAGGTTCTCGGAGAGGACCGGGTTCCGCTTGTGCGGCATGGCCGAGCTGCCCTTCTGGCCGGCATGGAAGAACTCCTCCGCCTCGCGCACCTCGGACCGCTGGAGATGCCGTACTTCCGTCGCCAGACGCTCGATCCCGCTGGCGATCACGCCCAGGGCGCAGAAGAAGGCCGCATGGCGGTCACGGGGGATCACCTGCGTGGAAACGGATTCCGCCTTCAGTCCCAGATGGCTGGCCACATATTCCTCCACCTCGGGAGAAATGTGGGCATAGGTCCCCACCGCACCGGAAATGGCACAGACGGCGATTTCCTCACGGGCCACCTCAAGGCGGCGACGGTTGCGGGCGAATTCCGCATAATGTCCGGCCAGCTTCTGGCCAAAGCTCATGGGTTCCGCATGGATGCCGTGGCTCCGCCCGATGGTGACGGTATGTTTGTGCTCATGGGCCCGCTTCTTCAGGGCGGTCAGCAGGATGTCCATGTCCTCAAGGAGAATGTCGGTCGCCTGTGTCAGCTGCACGGCAAGGCAGGTATCCAGCACATCGGAGGACGTCATGCCCATATGGACGAAACGGCTCTCCGGCCCCACCTTCTCCGCAAGCCATGTCAGGAAGGCAATGACGTCATGGCGTGTTTCCGCCTCGATCTCGTCGATCCTCGCCACATCCGCATCAGAGAACGCCGCCATGGCCGCATCGCCCTTTGTCCGGATGACCTCCGCCGCCTCTGCCGGAATCTCGCCCCTGCGGGCAAGGGCTTCACAGGCCAGGGCCTCAATCTCGAACCAGATACGGTAACGGTTGACAGGGGACCAGATGGCCGTCATCCGGGGGCGCGCGTAGCGGGGAACCATGACGTAACTCCTGCAGGAAAAGCAATCCAGCCCTGATTAGCCCAAATGATACCCTTTTGCCCAGAGGTGTTAAGGAGAATGAACCAGCTTTTGCAAGAGCATAAACCGGACAGTCTTTTCAAAAAGCTTTCCGTGAGACGATCGTTTCTCCACATTTGAAACCTTTTCTGTCTATATGCTCCGGTGCAACGGTAGAGACCAGACACTGCAATCCATAGTACGGCCATGTCTTTTTCCCACTTCATCCTGATGGTCTTTCTGACCATCCTCCTGAACCTGGCCCTCAGCGGCTACAATGTGGTCATCCTCAAGAAGATCATAGACAGCATAAGGCCAACCAGACTGGATGAGGACTTCCATTCCCCCCTCGCCAAGGTGGAACTGCGGAGGTACCGGCGGCAGGCCCTGATGTTCGGCACAGCCCTGGCCGCCTTCCTGCGGATCGGGCTGACACTCATCCTCAGCGACCTGCTCATCTTCTCCTATACGAAGATCGTGGCGGGTGTCCTTCTTCTCTGGACGAGCTGGTCCCTCTTCCGCGCCCTCACCTCTCCCGACCCGGACGAAGAAAGCAGCCATTCCACGAGTCTGGCCGAGGCCATACCAAAAATCATCATCGCCGATCTGGCACTGGGGCTGGACAACATACTCGCCATCGCCTGCCTCTCCATCTACCATCATGTCATCCTCATCATCGGGCTGGTCATGTCCATCCTGATCATCACCCTTGGCGTCATGCACACGCCGACCCTGCTGCTGCGCATGCGCTGGCTGGGCTGGTTCGGGTTCGTCATCATGATAGGCCTCAGCATCCACCTCTTCTTTCTGGGCTATCATGAGATACTCTTCCCTCACGCCTCCTGACTTCCCGAAAAAACCCCGCCTCCTGAGGGGCGGCCTGCTGCTGGCCCTCGCCCTGCTGCAGCCCGTCTCCATGGCCCGGGGGGATGCCGACCGGTCGCTGGAAGAGGAGCTGGGCCTGACCACTCCCGTTTCCTCCGCATCCTCCGCCTCCCGCCTGGATGAATGGAAGGCCCTGACCGCTCCGGACGGAGGGAGCTACCCTGCGCAACGCTATGCCGCCTTCCTCCGTCAACGGCCTGCCTGGCCGCTGGAGAAAAGGATCAGCAGCCGTTATGAACGGGCCCTGCTGGCCACGCCCGATCCCCAGACACGCCGTTCGCTCTGTCCGGCCTTTCCCATAACACGCAGCGATCTGCTGTCCGCCTGCGTCCCCTTCCTCTCCGATCCGGCCTCCCAGGCACGAAGGCTCTGGCGGGACACGGACATGACCGCCAGCGAAAGCCGCTCGTTCCTCTCACGGTTCGCCACCTCACTGACACCGGATGACGAGCTGAAACGCTATGAAAGGCTGGAACGCACCGGCCCGCTTTCTCTCGCCCGGCAGCAGCTCCAGCGGGTACCGTCTTCCCTGCGCCCCCTTCTGGCCGCACGGCTGGCCAACCGTTTCGCCACCGCCGAGGCGGATGCGGCCTTCCAGACCGTCCCTGCGACGAGTGATGACTTCCTCCTCTATTACCGGCTGCGCTATCTGCGTCTCCATGACAGGCTGGATGAGGCAGTCCAGCTCTGGCCGCAGTCCTCCAGCCGAAAAGCCGCCTCATCCCTGACGGCACCGACCATCCTGCAATGGCAGGATGAGCGGACATCTCTCGTCCGTGCGCTGCTCCGTACCGGCAGGAATGACGCCCCGCAGACCGGCTCTGCCCTTCTGGAAACCATTCCGGCATCGGAGCAGACCCCCGACAGCCACCTCATGGCTGGCTATGTCGCACTCTCGTTCCTGCATGACCCCGGCAGGGCCATCCCGCATTTCCGGGCACTGGCTGCGATGACAGACCTGAACCAGCGTGCCACCGGCCTTTACTGGATGGGCCGGGCAATGGAAGACGGACATCCCGACCAGGCCGCTCCTTTCTACAGAAAGGCCGCCGCCCTCCCGACGACCTTCCATGGGCAGCTGGCTCTGGCCCGCCTGAATCACAGCCCCTTCCTTTCCACGGCTCTGAGGGATGCCCGGTTCCGGTCGGCCCTCAGACAGCAGCTGGCGGCCCTGCCACCCATCCCCGCTGCCGGACAGGCTCGTCCACGCCCTGATCTGATGGATGCGGCCACACGGCTCCGCCAGTCGGGCGACATGATGAATGCAACGCTGTTCCTGACCTACCTTCAGGGCCGCACCCAGACTGACAGGACAGCACAGATTGCCGTCGCCCGGCTGGCCCTGTCACTCGATCTCCCTAAGGCTGCCATTCTTGCCGCCCGCCAGCTGGCCCGTCAGGGCCTCACCCTGTATCCGGATGGCTACCCACCTCCCGCCGTCGCCTTGCCTGCCTCCCTGCCTGATGGCCTCATGCCAGCCCTCATACGGCAGGAAAGCAGCATGGACAGTTTTGCCGTCAGCCCCCGTCACGCTCTGGGGCTGACCCAGCTCCTGCTGCCCACGGCCATACAGACGACACATCACCACAACCTGCCTTACAGCCTTACGTCCCCTTCCGACCTGCTGGACCCGACCGTCAACGTCACGATCGGCAGTCTCTTCATGGATGA
The DNA here is from genome assembly GCF_014048465.1 of Bombella mellum. GTDB lineage: Bacteria > Pseudomonadota > Alphaproteobacteria > Acetobacterales > Acetobacteraceae > Bombella > Bombella mellum. Next base: position 581,621 of record NZ_PDLY01000001.1, on the reverse strand, counting down.
CCTTCTCGCCCGCTCCGGCAATGTCCTCCCCTATGCCTTGGCGGCATACAACGCAGGCCCGACACGCTCCAGACAGTGGCAGGACCAGATGGACAGCCCGGCCACCCCCACCCTTGATGATGAAGACACGCTTCTGCGCTGGATCATGCTCATCCCTTACAGGGAAACCCGGCTTTATATTGAACATATCGAGGCCGACATGTCCCTCTATGCGATTCGTTCCGGCCAGTGATGTCTCCCTGCACATGCAGGACATAAAAAAACGGCCCCATCGCTGGGGCCGTTTTCATACTGACAGAATGCTCTGGATCAGTTGGCCTGGGCCGGAGCAGCGTCCGTGGCGGCAGGCTGGGCCGGAGCTGTCGGCGGGACAACCGGCTGGGACTTCTGCAGGGAAGAAGCGTTCAGGTCCTCAGTAGCCTGCGGAGCCTTGCCGTCGTCCTTCTTCTGGCCAGCGTGCTTCATGCCGCACTTCTTGCCGTGGTGGTGATGGCCACGGTGATGGCCTGCACCCGTGTGGGCATCAGCAGCGAAAGCCGGAGCAGCAGCGGCGGTCAGGCCGATCAGAGCGAGAGCAGAAAGAGACAGTTTCTTCATAAAATCCTCCTCAATCATCCTTCCATGTGATGACGGAAGGCATTCTAGGACGATTATTTCTTCAAGACAATCACGCATATCTAAAAGAAATATTACATATAAAACAGCTTTCTACCCTTATCGTCTTTGCTGCAATGAAATAGTTTATTTACAATGTATGCTTTCAGTTTTCCTTTGGCGGGCCATACACCTTGCCAGCCCGGGTGATGAAAGCCTTCACCATCAGTCTCACGCCTTCATTGAAGACCATCCCGATGGCATTCCGCAGCAGGCGGGAGCGGAACTCGAAATCCACAAAAAAATCGACACGGCACTGCTGCCCTTCCGGCGTGAAGGTCCAGACATTCTTCAGGTGCTTGAAAGGGCCACGCTCATAGCCCACGACGATGCGATGGGGCCGCTCCAGCCGCACGCGGCTCGTATAGCTCTCCCGGAACGGCCCGAAGCCGATCGTCAGATCCGCCAGCAGTTCATTTTCCGTACGGGCCCGGATGACGGAACGCACACACCAAGGCAGGAACTCGGGATATTTGCCAACATCCGCCACCAGATCAAAAAGCTGTTCGGCGGAGTAAGGAATCATTCTCTGCTCGGCATGTGTCGGCATCAGTCCTGACCTCTTTTCAAACGACGTGCCCGGGCCTCACGCAGCTCGGCGAAGTCCCGGTCCGCATGGTAGGATGACCGGGTCAACGGTGATGAACTGACCTGAAGGAACCCCTTCGCACGGGCCATGGCCCCATAATCGTCAAACTCGTCCGGTGTGACGAAAGATTTTACCGCAGCATGTTTAACCGTTGGCTGCAGGTACTGACCCAGAGTCAGAAAATCGACATCCGCAATCCGGAAATCATCCATCACCTGCGCCACCTCCATCTTCTCCTCCCCCAGCCCCAGCATCATGCCGGATTTCGTGAAGATGGACGGATCAAGCTTCTTGGCCTCATCCAGAAGACGGACGGACTGATAGTAACGGGCACCCGGACGGATCCCCGGATAGAGCCGGGGTACCGTCTCGATGTTGTGGTTGAACACGTCCGGCCTGGCCTCCACGACCACCTCCAGCGCACCCGGCTTCCGCAGGAAGTCGGGCGTCAGGATTTCTATGGTCGTTCCGGGCGACGCAGCCCTGATGGCAGCGATCACGTCGGCAAAATGCTGCGCCCCGCCATCAGGCAGGTCATCACGGTCCACCGACGTGATGACCACATGCTTCAGCCCCAGTTTGGCCACGGCCTCCGCCACATGGGCAGGCTCATCAGGGTCCAGCCGGTTGGGAAGGCCCGTCGTGACATTGCAGAAGGCACAGGCCCTCGTGCAGATCTCACCCATGATCATCATGGTCGCATGACGCTGGGACCAGCACTCCCCGATGTTCGGGCAGGCTGCTTCCTCGCAGACGGTCGCCAGGCCATGCCTGCGCATCAGTTCTCGTGTCTCATCATAGACGGGATTGCTCCCCGGAGCCTTCACCCTGATCCATGAAGGTTTCTTCTGGATGGGGTTGTCCGGCCGGTGAGCCTTCTCAGGATGCCGTATGGCCGCCATACGCTCCCGCTGATGATTGATGACGATACGCTGGACCATGAATCAGATGTGCAGAGCACCCTCATAAGCGGCAAGAACGGCCTCCTGCATCGTCTCCGAGATGGTCGGATGCGGGAAGACCGTTTCCATAAGCTCGGCATCGGTCAGCTCACCCGTACGGGCAATGACATAACCCTGGATCATTTCCGTGACTTCGGAGCCGATCATGTGGGCACCGAGCAGCTCGCCCGTCTCGGCGTCAAAGACCGTCTTGGTCATGCCTTCAGGCTCTCCCATGGCCACGGCCTTGCCGTTGGCCAGGAAGGGGAACCGCCCGACACGGACCTTGTAGCCCTCTGCCTTGGCCTTCTCCTCGCTCAGCCCCACGGAAGCCACCTGCGGGCGGGCGTAGATGCAGCCCGGAATGTTGCGGGCATGGAGAGGCTCAGGAGAGCGTCCGCTGATCTTCTCGACGCAGATCACACCTTCATGACTTGCCTTGTGAGCCAGCCACGGCGGAGCCGCCACATCACCAATGGCATAAATGCCCGGCTCACCCGTACGACAGAACTCATCCGTCTGGATGTGTGAGCGGTCCACCTTGACCTTCGTACCCTCGAGGCCGAGGTCTTCCACGTTACCGACGATGCCCACGGCGCAGATCACACGGTCCACCGTCAGGTCAACCTTGCCTTTTGCCGTCTCGATCGTGGTGGAGACCTCATTGGCCCCCTTCTTCAGCGGACCGACCTTCGCACCCGTATGGATGGTCATGCCACGCTTCTCGAACGCCTTGTGCGCCTGTGCGCTGATCTCGGCATCCTCGGTCATGAGGATACGGTCGGCCACTTCAGCAATCGTGACCTCGCAGCCAAGATCACGGTAGAAAGAGGCAAACTCGATGCCGATGGCACCGGAACCAATGACCAGAAGCCGCCTGGGCAGCGTATCCGGCGTCATGGCCTCACGGGCACCCCAGACCAGCTTGCCGTCCGTCTCCAGACCGGGAAGCTGACGCCCCCGTGCCCCGGTGGCCAGAATGACATGAGGCGCACGGATCTGGGCCGTTTCCTTGCCATCTTTCGTGATGGAGACCTTATGCGCCTCACCGGCGCGACCGGCCAGCCTGCCACGGCCATCAAAGGTCGTGACCTTGGCTTTCTTCAGAAGATGGGCAACGCCCTTCCCCATCCGTTCCGCCACGCCACGGGACCGCTTCACGATGGCAGCAAGGTCAAAAGACGGCTGGCTGGCAGAAAGACCATACTCCTGGAGATGGCCGAGCGTATGATACACTTCGGCGGAGCGCAGCAGGGCCTTGGTGGGGATGCAGCCCCAGTTGAGGCACACGCCACCCATGTGGGTGCTCTCCACCAGAGCCACATTCATGCCAAGCTGGCTGGCCCGCAGTGCGGCCACATAGCCCCCCGGGCCACCACCGATCACAACAAGATCAAAAAGGTCGGACATGATCAAAGCACCAGAGAATAAGGGTTCTGAATGAGGTCACGCAGCGTGTTGAGCCACTGCGCACCAAGAGCACCATCCACGGCACGATGATCCACCGAGAGCGTGGCCGTCATGACGGTTGCCACGGCCAGCTCACCATCCCGCACCACGGGGCGTTTCTCACCCGAAGCAACCGCAAGGATGGCGGCCTGCGGCGGATTGATGATGGCGGCGAAATCCTTCACGCCGAACATGCCCATGTTGGAGATGGAGAATGTTCCACCCTGATAGTCCTCAGGCGAGAGCTTGCCGTCACGGGCACGGGTCGCAAGGCTGCGGGCCTCCTGACTGATCTCCCTGAGGCTCTTGCGGTCGGCCTGACGGATGACCGGCGTCACCAGCCCATCCGGCACGGAGACGGCCATGGAAATGTCCACATCCTCGAAATGCAGCATCTCGGTCTCGGTGAACTGGACGTTCAGACCCGGCAGCTTCTTCAGGGCCACGGCCACAGCCTTGATCATCATGTCATTGACGGAGATCTTGCAGCCCTCGGCTTCCAGGGCTTTGTTCAGGCGGCTGCGCAGGGCCAGCAGGGCATCCAGCTCGATATCAACGGAGACGTAGAAATGCGGTACCTGTGTCTTGGATTCCGTCAGGCGGCGGGCGATCACCTTCCGCATTCCGGAATGCTTCACATGCTCCACATGACCGGCTGACGGAGCCGCCGCAGACGACGCAGCCGGAGCAGGCTTCTGCCCCTTCGCCTTCTCCACGTCACGCCGCAGGATACGGCCATTGGGGCCTGTCCCGGTCAGGCTGGCAATATCAACCCCATGCTCCCTGGCAATGCGGCGGGCCAGAGGAGAAATGAAGATGCGCTCTCCCTTGCCTTTTTCAGGTGCGACCGACTGCTTGTCAGGATCGAAAGAAGAAATCTCGATCGGGGCCGGAGTCTCCTCCTTTGCCTCAGCCTTCTTTTCCGGTCCCGGCTTTGCTCCGGCGGCCGGGGCCTCCGGAACATCCTCACCCTCATCCACCAGAATGGCGATCGGGGTTTTCACGGCCACATGCTCGGTCCCTTCCGGAATGAGGATTTTCCCAAGAATCCCCTCATCCGCCGCTTCCACTTCCATGGTCGCCTTGTCGGTCTCGATCTCGGCGATCACATCGCCGGACTGGACCATGTCACCCTCTTTTTTAAGCCAGCGGGCAACGGTGCCTTCCGTCATGGTCGGAGACAGGGCCGGCATTAAGATATTGGTTGCCATCGGTTTCAGTCTCCAAACTGCTTGCGCACAGCCTCAACAATCCATTCCGGCTTGGGCAGGGCCAGCTTCTCCAGATTTGCTGCATAAGGGAGAGGAATATCCAGCCCGCAGACACGGGCCGGAGGAGCGTCCAGCCAGTCAAATGCCTGCTCGACGGCAACCGTGCAGATTTCGGACCCGATGCCTGCAACCGGCCAGCCTTCTTCCACCGACACGATGCGGCTCGTCTTCTTCACGCTCCTGATGATCGTTTCCGTATCGAGCGGACGCAGGGTCCGCAGGTTGATCACCTCGGCCTCGATGCCCTGCTCGGCCAGAAGCTCGGCGGCTTCCAGAGCCACGCCGACCATGATGGAGAAAGCGACCAGCGTCACGTCCTTGCCTTCACGCTCGATCTTGGCCTTGCCGATCGGCAGGATGAAGTCCTCATCCACCGGGCACGGGAACTTCCTGCCGTACAGGATCTCGTTTTCCAGAACCACGACCGGGTTCGGATCACGGATGGCCGCACGGAGCAGCCCCTTGGCATCCGCCGCAGACCACGGAGCCACGACCTTCAGCCCCGGAATGTGGGCATACCAGCTGCCAAAGCATTGGGAGTGCTGCGCACCGACACGGGCCGCCGCCCCGTTGGGGCCACGGAACACGATCGGACAGGACATCTGACCACCGGACATGTAACGTGTCTTGGCGGCAGAGTTGATGATGTGATCCACGGCCTGAAGGGAGAAGTTCATCGTCATGAACTCGACGATCGGCTTCACACCGGACAGGGCGGCACCAACGGCCATGCCGGTGAAGCCATGCTCCGTGATGGGCATGTCCATGACACGCTTCTCACCAAATTCATCCAGAAGACCCTGGCTGACCTTGTAGGCACCCTGATACTGGGCGACTTCCTCACCGAGCAGGAACACGTCCTCATCACGGCGCATCTCGGCAGCCATGGCATCACGCAGAGCCTCGCGCACGGTGATCTCGGCCGTCTCACCCCATTCAGGTTCGACCAGATCGGTCGTGGAGGTGCTGGCCGGGGCCTGGGGGGCGGGCGTCTGGGCAGGAACGTTCTTCTCCACCTTGGAGGCAGGACCGGCCTTGGGACCAAGGTCCAGCCCGTCCGCCGCAGAGGCGTCCTCACCCTCTTCCAGCAGGACGGCGATGGGCGTGTTCACCGCCACATGGTCCGTCCCCTCGGTGACGAGGATGCGGCCAAGCACGCCTTCCTCGACGGCTTCCATTTCCATGGTGGCCTTGTCGGTCTCGATCTCGGCGATCACCTCGCCAGGCTTGACCACATCACCTTCTTTCTTGACCCAGCGGGCCAGTGTTCCCTCCTCCATCGTCGGGGAGAGAGCGGGCATGAGAATAGGAGAGGCCATGAGTTATTCCCCCACCAGAACGTCGGTCCAGAGCTCGGACGCATCCGGCTCAGGGCTGGTTTCTGCAAATTCGGCAGCATCCTTCACAGTGGCCTTCACATCCTGTTCCACTGCCTTGAAGAAGGATTCATCAATCCCGTGCTTGATCATTTCTGCTTTCAACGCTTCGATCGGATCACGTGTCCGGCGCATCTCGTCCACCTCGGACCGCTGGCGATACTTCGCCGGGTCGGACATGGAGTGGCCACGATAACGGTAGGTCTCCATCTCCAGAAGGAACGGTCCCTTGCCGGAGCGGCAATGCTCCATGGCTTCCCTGGCGGCCTGATAGACGGCGGCCACATCCATGCCATCCACCTTGCGGGACGGAATTCCCCACGGGGCGGCATTCTTCGAGAGATCCTTGGAGGCGGAGGAACGCTCGATGGAGGTACCCATGCCGTAACGGTTGTTCTCGATCACATAGAGGCAGGGCAGCCTGTGCAGGGCGGCGAGATTGAAGCTCTCATAAACCTGCCCCTGGTTGGACGCACCCTCACCGAAATACACGATGGAAACGGCCCCATCCTTCTTGTAGGCACTCGTCAGGGCAAGACCGGTCCCGATGGCCACCTGCGCACCGACGATGCCATGCCCCCCATAGAATTCCTGCTCCTTGGAGAACATGTGCATGGAGCCGCCCTTGCCGTGGGAATAGCCTCCTGAACGGCCTGTCAGCTCCGCCATGACGCCACGTGCCGTCATGCCAGCGACCAGCATCTGGCCATGATCACGATATGACGTGATGGAACGGTCGCCTTTCTTCATGGCAAGGCCAATACCGGCCACGACGGCTTCCTGACCGATATAGAGATGGCAGAAGCCACCGATCAGGCCCATGCCGTACAGCTGGCCAGCCTTCTCCTCGAAGCGGCGGACCAGGAGCATTTCCCTGTAGGCACGCTCCATTTCTTCCTGCGACAGCGCCGGGCCATTCTGGCGGCTCGGCGCATCCGTCATAGAACCCATGACACTCTCCCGGGGTTAACAACTTTGCGTGAGGCGGACTTGTAACAACACTCCACCCCGAAATCCAGCGGTTGCGAAGTCTGTTCGTCCACTTTTTATACTGGATTGGTACTCTTTAAAAACCGAGCAGCCGCCGTGCGGCGAGGCCGGGATCATCTTCCCTCAGAAGGGATTCACCAACCAGAACGGCACTGCATCCAGCCTCCCCGACCTTCGTCAGGTCCTCGGTCGTGGCGATGCCACTTTCCGAAACGACAAGCCGGTCCGGTGGAACCTGCGGTGCGAGGTCCAGCGTCGTCTGGATGTCCGTCTTCAGCGTCTTGAGGTTCCGGTTGTTGATGCCGATCAGGAAGCTGTCATAGGCCAGTGCCCGGTTCAGCTCCTCCTCATCATGCACCTCAAGCAGCACGTCCATGTCCAGACCACGGGCCAGGGCGATCAGCTCGACAGCCTCGTCTTCCTTCAGGGCCGCCAGGATGAGCAGGATGCAGTCCGCCCCGATCAGGCGGCTTTCATGCACCTGCCACGGTTCAAGGATGAAGTCCTTCCGCAGAATCGGCAGGCTGCATGCAGCCCGCACGGCCTTCAGGTCCTCCACGCTGCCGTGGAAGCAGGAACCTTCCGTCAGGACGGAAATACAGCTCGCCCCCGCATTCTGATAGGAACGGGCGATCTGGGCCGGGTCATAGTCAGGCCGCAGGACACCGGCAGAAGGCGAAGCTTTCTTCACCTCGGCAATGAGACCGACACGCCTGTCCGCCGTGATATGCTGGAGGGCCTGCCCGAACCCCCGGGTCGGCATGGACACTTCCTTGGCACGGGCGGCGATCTCCTTCAGGGGCATGACCTGCATCCGCTGCTCGACATCGAGGCGGGTCCGGGCACAGATGCGGGCCAGCACGTCACCCTCATCCCCAGCGGGGCTGACAGTCTCCCCCTCCGCTGCCGGAGCAGGCCGGGACTCTTCCGGGCTGGATGCTTCCTGCGCGCCGCTCTCCGCAGACGCTTCAGAAACCGGAAACTGTCCGCCGTCCTCGACAGGAGCAAAAGCAGCCATCGACCGCTGTGGCAAAAAAATCATGATCGTCCTGAATCTTTACCTTGGAACATTAAGGAACGGTTCTAGCGTTCATTCCCGAGCACTTACACTCCTTTGCGCCCGGATTAAAGCCTCCTGGGCCAACCCGTCATCAAGAGAACGTGCTGCCTCGGCAATGTTGCGCCGAAGTGCCGGAACAGAAAGCTGACCATCTTCGAGCAGGTTGCCCCGTCCGGCAACATGCAGACCAACCGCTGCATTGAGCAGGACTGTATCACGATAGCAGCCTGCTTCTCCACCAAAAAGACTGACCATGCGCCGTGCATTCTCGGCGGGATCACCACCCCTGAGAGCCGCCACCTCATAATGAGGCAGCCCTGCCATCTCCGGCGTCAGCTCGAAGGAGAAGAACCGGCCATCCTCCCACACGTCATTGTGGGTGGGACCGGCAAGGGTCAGCTCGTCAATGCCTCCCTCATCCGTGTGGCCATGAACGACCCAGGCGGAGATAGCCCCAAGTTCCCCCAGCACATGCGCCACGGGGCGGCACCATACCTCGGAGAATACACCGACAAGCTGCCGCCGCACCCGGGCCGGGTTGCAGAGCGGCCCAAGAAGGTTGAACAGCGTCCTGAATCCCAGCTGCTTGCGGACAGGAGCGGCGATCCGCATGGCCGGATGATGATGGGGCGCAGCCAGAAAGGCGAGCTGATCCGCCCTCAGCCGTTCCTCCTGCCGGGCATGGTCCGCATCGGCAGGGATGCCCAGGGCCTCCAGAACGTCCGTCGCCCCGGCACGGGAGGAGAGGGCACGCCCCCCATGTTTGGCGACCGGCACGCCCAGTCCGGCCAGCACGAAGGCGGTAGCCGTGGAAACGTTCAGCGTCCCCAGGCCATCTCCCCCCGTACCGCAGACATCCACCGTATCTTCCGGCACGTCACGAAGGGCCTGCATGTTGTGCCGGACGGCCCGGACGGCCCCGGACAGCTCCTCCGCCGTCTCCCCTCTCATCTGGAGGGCCGTCAGGAAGGCGGCCAGCTCGGCCTCCGAGACCGCCCCTTCCATGACGAGCATGAAGGCCTGTTCAGCCTCGGCCACATCCAGCTCCTGCCCGGCAGCCACCTTCCTGAGAAGCCTCGTGAAGGGCTTTTCCTGCTTCCCCATCAGCCGGCAGCACCCTGCCCGCCCGGCAGGACACCGGCCAGCCGGAGAAAATTGGCCAGAAGCTCACGCCCCGAATTGGAGGCGATGCTTTCCGGATGGAACTGCACGCCATGAATCGGGTGTTCCCGATGACGGACCCCCATGATGACGCCATCCTCCGTCCTGGCATTGACGGCAAGCTCGTCAGGAATGCTGTCCGGGTCCAGCGTCAGGCTGTGGTAACGCACCATGTCCACCGGGTCCGGCAGACCGGCGAAGACCCCGCTTCCATCATGATGGATGGCGTTGATCTTCCCGTGCATCGGCACGGAAGCCCTGACGACACGAGCCCCGAAAACCTGCCCGATGGACTGGTGCCCCAGACAGACACCCAGCACGGGCACCTTTCCGGCCGCCTTCCTGATAAGCTCGCAGCAGATGCCTGCCTCATCTGGCGAACAGGGGCCGGGCGACAGCACGATGGCCGAGGGGTTCATCTCCAGCGCACGGTCCGCCGTCAGGGCATCATTGCGCTTGACGGCACACTCCACGCCCAGCGCACCAAAATGATGCACCAGATTGAAGGTGAAGCTGTCGTAATTGTCGATCAGCAGAATCATCTGACGGTCTCCCCGCATCCAGAGGTCATATCTGTCCCCTCAGATGAGGTGCCGAAGGGAGTTTTACATCCCCCTCCCGCAGAAAGCCTCTGCAATCCGTTATGGACGGCCTGGCTCACGGCCGCCTCGGCCGCCGTGAAGAGAGCACGGGCCTTGGCCCTCGTCTCCTGATATTCCGCCTCGGGATCAGATTCCGCCACCACGCCACAGCCGGCCTGCACGTACATCTGGCCATCCTTCAGCAGGGCCATGCGCAGGCCGATGCAGGTGTCCATGTCACCATCCGCACCGAAATAGCCGACGCACCCGGCATAGGGGCCACGCCGGGTAGGCTCCAGCTCGTCGATGATTTCCATGGTGCGTATCTTTGGCGCACCCGTCAGCGTTCCTGCCGGGAAGGCGGCGGAAAGGGCATCCAGTGCCCCGCAGTCCGGCTTCATCTCGCCCGTGACCGTGGAGGAAATGTGCATGACATGGCTGTAGCGTTCCACCACGAAACGGTCCGGCACCTCCACCGTCCCCAGGCGGGACACGCGCCCGACATCGTTCCGCCCTAGGTCGATCAGCATGAGATGTTCGGCAAGCTCCTTGCCATCGGCAAGAAGCTCTTTCTCAAGGGCCAGATCATGGGCACGGTCCCGGCCACGGGGTCGGGTTCCGGCCAGCGGGCGGACCGTCACGACGCCATCACGCAGCCGCACCAGAATCTCCGGCGACGACCCGACGAGGGTAAACTCGCCCAGCTCCATCAGGAACAGGAAAGGAGCCGGATTGATGCGCCGCAGGCTGCGGTAAAGAGCCAGAGACGACAGCGGAAAGGCCGTCGTGAAACGCTGGCTCGGCACGATCTGGAAGGCATCCCCGGCGGCAATGTAATCCTGCGCCGTCTTCACCTTCTGAAGGAAATCCTCATGGGTGATGTTGGAGACGGGAGCCTCCAGCTGGCTTCCCTCCGGCAGAGTTTCCGCCGGGTCCGGCACCGGCTGGTGCAGGGCCTCAGCCGCTTCCGCCAGCAGGGCTTCTCCCTCTTCCACCGCCACACCGTCACGCAGCGGCGTCGCCAGAATGAGTTCGTCCCGTACCGTGTCGAAGACGGCGAACAGCCGGGGGCGGATCATCACCCCCTCCGGCAGGTCAAGGTCGTTGGGCGGCGGGTTCGGCAGCTCTTCCATCTGCCGGACCATGTCATAGCCCAGCACCCCGAAAACGCCACCGATCATCGGCGGCATCCCCTCCGGCAGCTCCATCCGGCTCTCATCCAGCAGGGCCTTCAGCGAGACCAGCGGGGCAGCCTCTTCCTTCTGCCCATCCCGAAAGGCCTGACCGTCCTTGCACCGCCAGACCGTGTCCGGCAGCAGGGCAATGATGGAGTAACGCCCTCTGGCCTCACCACCTTCCACACTCTCGAAAAAGAGGCGGTACGGATCATCAGCCAGACGGGACAGACGGAGAAAGACAGAAAGGGGTGTCAGCAGGTCTGCTGCCTCCACCCGGTGTAAAATCCTGCTCACTGCTGACCTAGCCTTCCTGAAATCATGCTGAGCACCCTCTCGTTCACGTCATTGAACAGGGCTGCGTTGAAATGACGGGGCGGAGCCGCCCGGGTATAGGACATGCCCAGCGTCTCCTGAAGATCGTTACGGTAGGCCCCGGTCATCTGGACCGTCAGACGCTGCCGGATGGCCTGCATCAGGGTCGGTGATTCCTCATAAGTGCCGATCACGTTGACGAGCCAGTACCCGTCACCTTCCTGAAGCATTGCTGTCTCTCCGACCTTCTGCTGAAGGGCGGCCCTCAGGATGAGGGCAGGCACGTCATGACGCTGCTGGAGACGGGAAAAATGCTCGTCCTTCCGGAGCAGGGACTCTTCCTTCTGCCCGGCCAGAGCCTGACGCAGTCCTTCCTTCTTCGCCTGCTGGTACAGGGCGGTCGCCCGCTGCTCGGTGGCATGTTTCCGGGCATCCGCCATCCAGGCATCGACCACGGCCTGCCGGGCCGTCTCATAGGAATCCTGCCTGCCCGGCGTGACATCATCCACCAGAACGGCAAAGGAGCTGCCATCCGGTTCCGTCACGACATGTGGCGGCTCATCCTTCTTCTGGCTGAAGACCTGACTGATGATGGCCTGCCGCAGGGCCACATCTCCCGGCAGCGGAGCCGGTTCTCCACCGGGCAGGTTCCCGTGTGCATCCAGGCTTCCCTCCAGAGGGAATGCCCCGATATCCGCCGGAACCTTGTCCAGCGTGACGGAACCGGCCACGGCCTCCTCAAAGGCCCTCTGACGGTCCTTCAGCATGGCGGCCGCCCGTTCGTTCGCCAGGTCTTCACGGATGCTGTCTTTCAGGCTCTCAAAGCTGGCATGTTTCGCCGGTTTGATGGACAGCACATGCACCACGCTCCAGCCCGCCGCCGTATGGACAGGGGGCGACACATGACCTTCCGGCGTGGCGAACGCCACCTTCGCCAGAGCCGGGTCCGGCAGGTCCGTCTGCCGTGCATCGTCCAGCGTGGCCGGAATGGCCCTAGGATACTGTTTCTGGAGGGCTTTCCAGGTCTGCCCCCCCTGCCAGGCGGCGGCCAGCTGCCCCGCCGTGGCTTCATCCGTCACCGCCAGAACCTCGATGGAACGCAGTTCCGGGCTGTTGTAACGGGCCGCCTCGACCGAGTCCTCCATCTTCATCTTATAGGAAGCCTGAAGGTCGGCATCGGAAATCTGGAGTGTCTTTGCCACGCTGCCTGCCGTCATGACCACGATGCGGGCATGACGGTACTCCGGCTGACGGAACTGCCAGAGATGGTTCTGGTAATAACGTTTCAGCTGTTCATCGGTCGGCTGGGTGGAAACCTCCCCCAGGGAGAAAGGCAGACGCACCATGTCCACCACCTGCCCGTGACCGACATGGTTGACCATCCAGTCCACTTCCTGCGCCGGGGGCTGCACGGTCTGACCAAAAGCCAGCATGGTCGCCCGGCCATACAGCATACGCCGTGTCTCCTGGATCAGGTCCTGATGGCTGAGATTGTTGACATGAAGAAGACTGTCCATCTTCTGCGGGCTGAAGCGGCCGCTCGGGTCCCTGAAATCCGGCATGGCAAAGATCACGCCACGAATCGTTTCATCGCCCGGATTGAGACCGTTGCGCTTCCCGGCCTGTGCCCCCTCATGAACGAGGATGAGGTTCCGCAGGGCCGCATGTCCAATCTCCTGACGGCCCTCGGGGGTCCTCAGAAGCTCCACCGCCCCCCCGTTCTGCTGCATGAGATAGGCGACCTGCCTCTGGACGGCCTTCTGGAACTCGACGGGCGTGATCTTGTGCGAGCCGACCTGCGCCACGGTATCACCGCCCAGACCGGCCATGCCGCCGCCCAGTCCAAAAAACGTACCCCCCAGAACAATAAAGGAAGCAAAGACCACAAAGGCAATCACCCGGCCGAGCCAGGAGTCAACCAGGAAATGACGCAGGGCAGTAATCATCGAAGGCGCATATCACTTTACTGATGGCAGAATAGCATTAGCAGAGGAAACCCGCTAAGCTGCCCCAGCATAGAGATGCCGACACAGATTGACCAGCACGGCGTGTCCCTATCTTTGCCCAAGCGCAGTGGATGCATCGTGCAGACCGGGGAGAGCAGAATGACCACCGTACCCAAATTCGTCATTGGGAACTGGAAGATGCAGGCCCGCCACGAACACGGCCTCCAGCTCGCCCGGGATGTCTCCCGCCGCCTGAAGGACACGCCTCCACCGGCCCATCTCCACACCATCATCTGTCCTCCCTTCACACAGCTTGACGGCGTCAATCAGGCCCTGAAGACGGCCGACCTGCCCCATGAAAGGCTGGCCCTGGGGGCGCAGGACTGTTACCCCGCCTCCTCCGGTCCCTTCACCGGAGACATCTCGGCTCCGATGATCCGGGACCTCGGTGCACGCTATGTCATCCTGGGCCATTCGGAGCGACGCCAGAACCACGGCGAGACGGATGCCATCATCCGCCAGAAGGTGAAGGCCGCCACGGCCGCCGGGCTGGTGCCGATCGTCTGCATCGGCGAGCATCTGGCCGAACGGAACGAAGGGCGGGCCGCCAGCGTCCTCTCCACCCAGATCGAAGGGTCCCTGACCCGGGGCTTCCGGGGAATCCTTGCTTATGAGCCTGTCTGGGCCATCGGCAGCGGCATCACGCCCTCCCGCGAGGAACTCCAGAGGAAGCTCACCCTGATCCGTGCCCTGCTGCCAATGCGCCTCATGACAGATGACATTCGCGTCCCGGTCCTGTATGGCGGGTCTGTCACCGCCGTGCAGGCACCCTCCATCATGTCCATCGAGGCCGTGGACGGAGTGCTCGTCGGCAGTGCCAGCCTTGAAGCGCAGAGCTTTCTGGACATCATCGACGCTGCGGCTGAAGCGACCCTGCCTCAGCCCTCCCCATAACCTGTTGGACCTGACTGCATGACCACATTACTGCTTATCCTCACTGTTCTGGTTGCCCTGGCCCTCATTGGCGTTATCCTGATCCAGCGTAGCGAAGGCGGTGGTCTTGGCGTCGGCAGCAGTCAGGGGCTTGGCTCCTTCATGTCCGGCCGTGGGACGGCCACCCTGCTGACCCGCAGCACCGCCGTGCTGGCCGCCATCTTCATGATTCTCTGCCTGTGCCTGGCCGTGCTGAACCGTGGAGCCTCCAGCGGCGGAAGCACCCGCGACATCCTGGCCAATCCGCCCGCCACGCAGCCTGCCGCACCGGCCCAGACACCGCAGCATCCCTGATCCGTTTTTTGGGGAAGCGGAGCACACAATCTGCTTCCCCTTCCCCCCCTCTTCACTATATAAGGGCCTCCCATGACGCGCTTTGTTTTTGTGACGGGTGGGGTTGTATCCTCCCTCGGTAAAGGTATCGCTTCGGCGGCTCTGGCTGCCCTCCTCCAGGCCCGTGGGCACAAGGTCCGCATCAGGAAACTGGACCCCTATCTGAATGTTGATCCGGGCACGATGAGCCCCTATCAGCATGGCGAGGTGTTCATCACTGATGATGGTGCCGAGACAGACCTTGATCTCGGGCACTATGAGCGTTTCACGGGTGTCCATGCCCGCCGCTCCGACAACACCACGACAGGCCGCATCTACTCCAACGTCATCGCCCGTGAACGCCGGGGGGATTACCTCGGGGCCACGGTCCAGGTCATCCCGCACATCACCGACGCCATCAAGGAGGCCGTGGTCTCCGACACGGACGGCTATGACTTCGTGCTGGTCGAGATCGGCGGGACGGTCGGGGATATCGAGAGCCTGCCGTTTCTGGAGGCCATCCGCCAGCTCCGCAATGATCTGGGGCATGAGAACACCATGTGTGTCCATCTCACGCTCCTGCCCTACATTCCCTCCGCCGGTGAGCTGAAGACGAAACCGACCCAACATTCCGTCAAGGAGCTCCAGAATGTCGGCCTCCAGCCGCAGATCCTTCTCTGCCGCTCCGACCGGCCCATTCCGCAGACCGAGCGGCAGAAAATCGCCAGCTTCTGCAATGTCCGCCCCGAGGCGGTGATTGCGGCCCTGGATGTCGACACCATCTATGCCTGCCCCATCGCCTACCATGAACAGGGGATGGACCGTGAGGTCCTGCGCTATTTCGGCCTCCCTCATGAGACCGCCCCGGACCTCTCCCGCTGGGAGAAGATCGTCCGAGGTGTCCGGGAACCCAAGGGCGAGGTCCACATCGGCATCGTCGGCAAATACACGGCCCTGCTGGACAGCTACAAATCCCTTGCCGAAGCCCTTCTTCACGGTGGCATCTCCCAGGATGTCCGTGTCCACATGAACTGGATTGATGCGGAGGAGCTTGAGGAGAAGGACCGTCTCGAAGACCTTCTGAAGGACATGGACGGCATTCTCGTTCCCGGCGGTTTCGGTGAGCGTGGCTCCGAAGGCAAGATCAATGCCGTGCGCTATGCCCGTGAAAACAGCATCCCCTTCCTCGGCATCTGCTTCGGAATGCAGATGGCCGTGATTGAATGCGCCCGCTCCCTCGCTGGCCTGAAGAAAGCCTCCTCCACGGAGTTCGGCCCGACGGATGAGCCGCTGGTCGGCCTGATGACGGAATGGGCCCGTGGCACGGAGCTGCTGCGCCGCCGTGAAGGGGGAGACCTCGGCGGAACCATGCGTGTCGGTGCCTATCCGGCAAAGCTGGTCGAGGGGTCCCGTGTGGCGGAGGTCTATGGCCGGACGGACATCAGGGAGCGGCACCGCCACCGCTGGGAAGTCAATGTCCATTACCGTGAGGTGCTGGAGAAAACCTCACTGCGCTTCTCCGGCATGTCCCCGGACGGTGTCCTGCCGGAAGTCGTGGAGTATCCTGACCATCCGTGGTTCATCGGCGTCCAGTATCATCCTGAGCTGCTTTCCAAGCCGTTCGATCCTCACCCGCTCTTCGTGGGCTTTGTCGGTGCCGCCAGGAAAGAGCATCTTTCACGGAAGACACAGACAGCATGAGCGTTTCCCTCGGCAGGTTCGTCATCGGTCAGGATCAGCCCTTCCGGCTGATCGCTGGTCCGTGCCAGATCGAATCCCGTGACCATGCTTTCTTCATGGCGGAGGCCCTGCACGACCTCTGCCAGGAGCTGGACATCGGGCTGATCTACAAGAGCAGTTTCGACAAGGCCAACCGCAGCTCCGTCAACGCCGCCCGTGGCGTCGGCATGACGGAAGGGCTGAAAATCCTCTCCGACATACGCTCCCGCTTCGACATTCCCGTCCTGACGGACGTTCATGCACCGGAGCAGTGCGCTCCGGCTGCCGAGGCTGTCGATGTCCTCCAGATTCCGGCCTTTCTCTGCCGACAGACTGACCTGCTCCTGGCAGCAGGGAAGACAGGCCGGGCCATCAATGTGAAAAAGGGGCAGTTTCTGGCCCCGCAGGACATGCAGAACGTGGTGGACAAACTGAAATCCACCGGCAATGACCGCATCCTGCTCTGCGAGCGTGGCACCTGCTTCGGCTACAACACGCTCATCAACGACATGCGTGGCCTGCCGATCATGGCCCGGACGGGCTTCCCCGTCGTATTCGACGCCACCCATTCCGTCCAGCAGCCGGGCGGGCTGGGTACGGCCACGGGTGGGCAGCGGGAGTTCGTGGCCCCTCTGGCCCGTGCCGCCATCGCAACAGGTGTCAGCGCCCTGTTCATCGAGACCCACCAGGAGCCGGATACGGCCCCCAGTGATGGCCCGACGATGATCCCTCTGGCCGGGATGCGTGACCTGCTGGTCTCCCTCAAGAAGCTGGATCAGCTCGTCAAGGCCGAGATCCTCTGACGGAAGACCTGCCCGCCCTTAGAACTGTCCCTGCGGGGACAGCAGGGCGAGCAGGAAGCCGATCACACACAGCCCTGTGCTGACGGCCCTGACCATGAAATATCCCGGCGGAAGGTCACCGCAGCGGTTGGCGATTCGTTCCAGAGCGAACACGCCGATGAAACCGAGCGTCTCCAGACCGAAACCGGTCCGCAGGCTGCCAAGCAGCCCGACGGAGAGGGACAGCCACCCCCACAGGAAGGCGAACGCTCCCAGCAGCAGGGCACGCCTGTCCCGCAGCCCTTCCCCCGTCGGCAGGATGATCGTGGGTTTGCTGGCAAGAAGACCCCACTGCACGGCCCCATAGAAGGACAGGAGACACCCCCCATAGGCCAGAAGGATCAGGCTGAGATGGGGCAGAGAGGTCAGAACCCCGGCCAGAAACAGCCATATGCCCACCAGAAAGGGAAAAACGCCGCCAAGCGCAACAAGCATGGCTGCCGTGACAGGAAATTGTCGCATCTTAATTGACCTCAGGCGCATATTTTGAGACTGAAATAAAGCGAAAGCGGATCCTAACCTGTGCCTGATGATAGGCCGTTCGGGGTTCGCCGCATAGAGTCAGGAGAATTCCCTTGAGCGCTATTGTTGATATTATTGCCCGCGAAATTCTGGACAGCCGTGGTAACCCGACTGTTGAGGTTGATGTCGAGCTGGCCTCCGGTGTTGTTGGCCGTGCTGCCGTTCCCTCCGGTGCCTCCACCGGTGCCCACGAAGCTGTAGAGCTGCGCGATGGTGACAAAAAACGCTTCCACGGCAAGGGTGTCCTGAAGGCCGTCAACGCCGTGAACACGGAGATTGCCGACAAGCTGCGCGGCATGGAGTCCGAGAACCAGATCGAGATCGACCAGGCCATGATCGACCTTGACGGTACGCCGAACAAGGGCCGTCTGGGTGCCAACGCCATCCTCGGCGTGTCCCTCGCCGTGGCCCGTGCCACAGCCGAGGAGCTGGACCTCCCGCTATACCGCTACATCGGTGGCACGTTCGCTCACGTTCTCCCTGTCCCGATGATGAACATCATCAACGGCGGTGAACATGCTGACAATGCCATCGACTTCCAGGAATTCATGATCCAGCCGGTCGGTGCCTCCTCCGTGGCGGAAGCCATCCGCATGGGCTCCGAAATCTTCGCCTGTCTGAAGAAGGAGCTGCACAAGAACGGCCTGAACACCAATGTCGGTGACGAAGGCGGCTTCGCTCCCAACCTGAAGTCCACAGAGGAAGGCCTCAAGTACATTGAGAAGGCCGTGGCCGATGCCGGTTACAAGTTCGGTACGGACATCACGATCGCCCTCGACTGTGCCTCCACGGAGTTCTACAAGAACGGCCGCTACGAGATGAAGGGCGAAGGCAAGAGCTTCTCCTCCAGCGAGATGGTCTCCTACCTTGAGGAGCTGACCAAGAAGTTCCCGATCGTCTCCATCGAGGACGGTCTGGCCGAAGACGACTGGGAAGGCTGGAAAGAGCTGACCGAGCGTCTGGGTGACCGCATCCAGCTGGTCGGTGACGATCTCTTCGTGACCAACCCGGCCCGCCTGAAGGAAGGCATCGAGAAGGGCGTCGCCAACTCCCTGCTCGTGAAGGTGAACCAGATCGGTTCCCTGACAGAGACCCTCCACGCCGTGGAAATGGCACAGCGTGCCCATTACACGACCGTGATGAGCCACCGTTCCGGTGAGACGGAAGACAGCACCATCGCTGATCTCGCCGTCGCCCTGAACACCGGGCAGATCAAGACCGGCTCCCTCTCCCGTTCCGACCGTATGGCCAAGTACAACCAGCTGATCCGTATTGAGCAGCAGCTGGGTGACAGTGCCAAGTATGCCGGCCGCAGCATCCTGAAGGTCCGCAAGTAATCTGCTGACCACTCACGGGTCAGGACACTGGCCCGTCAGGCAGAAAAAGCCCTCATCCTCGGATGGGGGCTTTTTTCATGCCCGCTCCTGCCTTGCCTCTGCCACAGAAGCCCCTATAAATGGTGGTCAGAACTTTTTCCGGTCGCCATGAACATTGAGGAGCCACTGCATGATCATTCTGCTACGGCGTGGGTTGGGCATCATATTCGCTCCAGCACTCTTCCTGCTCCTCACCGTCTATTTCCTCTGGAATGCCCTGCATGGTGATCTGGGCATACAGGCCTACCAGCACCAGAAAACACTTCAGGCCCAGGCACAGGCCGCCCTTCTGGACGCTCACAAGGAACAGGACATATGGCGGCGGCGTGTCACGGCCCTGAATGAAAATGCCCTGGACCCGGACATGCTCGACGAACGCAGCCGGGTGATGCTCAACAGCAGCCGCAAGGGGGACCTGGTCATCCCCTATGGCGAGAAGAACGCCCTTTACTGAGAACGTTCCCGGCCTCTCCCATGAGCTGATGGACATAAAAAAAAGCGGCCCGGAGGCCGCTTTCTCTTCATCAGCCAGACTGATGATTACTTGATCTTTGCCTC
Organism: Bombella mellum; assembly: GCF_014048465.1. Classification (GTDB taxonomy): domain Bacteria; phylum Pseudomonadota; class Alphaproteobacteria; order Acetobacterales; family Acetobacteraceae; genus Bombella; species Bombella mellum. The sequence continues at coordinate 561,791 of NZ_PDLY01000001.1, read as the reverse complement.
ACGGAAGACAACGTGCTTGCGCACGACCGGATCGTACTTGCGCACTTCCATCTTGCCCGTCGCCGTGCGGGCATTCTTCTTCGTGACATAGAAATAGCCCGTATCTGCGGAAGAAACGAGACGGATCATGATTACGTTTGTCTTGGCCATATTACCCTCGGACTGCTGCCGCGTGATGGGACGCCGCTTCATCATTGTCGGAGCAGCACATCCCCTATACCTGAGCGGGACAATGATACCTTGTGCCTTTCAGGTCAAGCCCTTTCCGGCACAGGATATCACCATTGGGACAGATTATGGTCTTTTTCTCAAAAGGCCTGTCTTATTTGTCCCAGTCAAACTGATACACGCCATCGCCATGATGAGACTTTGCATGACGCACGGGAGCTTCGAAGCCCAGCGCATCCACATAGTCCCCACCATGTTTCTTCCCGGAGTGGCGTTCTTTCTTCGCAGGAGCCGCCACATGTTTTTCAGGAGCAGCGGCCACCTTATGAGGCTGCGCCTTGTGGGCCTTCTTCTCCGGCTGCGACAGTTCCGCCACCGGATGGGCCGCATCAACCATCGCATCGGCATGTCTGGCTGATGTTTCAGCAGCCGGAGCCTTATGCCTGACAGGATGATCCTGCCCCGCCACGACCTCAGCTTTCGGCTGCGGATGCGGTGGCTCGGAAACGACAGGCGGCTTCACTGCCACATGAGGCGCAGGTACCGGCACGACCTCAGCCTTCGGCTGCGGGTGCGGTGGCTCAGAAACAACAGGCGGCTTCGCTGCCACATGAGGCGCAGGTACCGGCACGATCTCAGCCTTCGGCTGCGGATGCGGAGGCTGAGAAACAACAGGCGGCTTCGCTGCCACATGAGGCGCAGGCACCGGCACGACCTCAGCCTTTGGCTGCGGATGCGGAGGCTGAGAAACAACAGGCGGCTTCGCTGCCACATGAGGCGCAGGCACCGGCACGATCTCAGCCTTCGGCTGCGGGTGCGGAGGCTCGGAAACCACAGGCGGCTTCACTGCCACATGGGGCGCAGGCACCGGCACGACCTCAGCCTTCGGCCGCGGATGCTGGGAAACCACAGGCGGCTTCGCCGTCACATGAGGTGCAGGTACCTGCACGGGAACGCTGCCAGCCCCAGCCCGCAGGGCGGGGGGTACGGACAGGGCCTGCTGATCTTCATGCAGATGGCGGGGAGCCTCGGCCACATATCCGTTATCCGGCTGCGCATAAGTAGGCTGCCCTGTCGCATCATTGCCATGACCATGACCAAATGTCTTGGCATGTTCAAAAAGTGCCGCCTTGCTGTGGCTGACAATCTTGATGCTGCCATCCGGAGCGATCAGCGTATCGGTGCCATCACCATTCGGAATGACGACAATGCCACGATTTACTGATTCCATATAAGGCGGAGCATTATCCTTCACATGGGACGCAATAGGCCTGCCAATCGGCATCACTTCCCGGCCAGACCCGTAACGCTGGCTGACATCCTCTCCGACGCTCATGCCCTGGCCATCACCCAGCTGCTGCCGCAGGTCGGCATCAAGCTGCGGACGGGCCTTCTGCCATTTCTCGATAAAATGGGCATCGGAGCGGCTGACATCCCGAAGGCTGGGCACCGGCTCCGGCTGACCGGGCCAGACATCTCCATCCTCCGGCAGGACAGGCGTCGCACTCACCTTCGCCCCACGGATGCGCTGGGCAGTCTCGCTGCGGGTGTCGGGGGTGTTGGGATTGCCATACGGATTGACGGTCCCGCTCAGATGTCTGTCCAGCCCCGTACAGCTGACAGCAAAACCAGTGCAGCCCACCGCAAAGAAGGACATCACGACCCCTGCCTTCTTGAGGCTACCTTCTCTGATTTTCATGCCATCCCCTTTGCAACCGTCACAACCTGACATTGGAAGAACATAGTCCGTCTCCCGTCACCTCTATAATGATCTACCCGATATCTCAAACCAGTCTATCCCCGCATCCGTGCCACAGTCGCCCTGAGGTACCCGGTCCCTGTCAGAAGGGTCGGAATGACGGACAGCCAGAGCAGCGCAGCCCCTGTCACCCCAAAGTACCACGTGACCCTGTCATACAGGGAGCCGACCGCCCCCTGTCCCAGAATCAGAAAACCGATCGCCACCATCTGCATTCCCGTCTTCCATTTGGCCAGACGGGTGGAAGGGATCGTCTCATTCCGGGAGGCCATATATTCCCGCAGGCCGCTGATGAGGATTTCCCTCAGCATGATGAGAATGGCCGCATAAAGCGAACCAAAACGCAGCCCCCCCATGCCCGCCAGAGCCAGCAGAAGCCCCCCCACGAGGAGCTTGTCGGCAATGGGGTCCATCATCCGGCCCAGGTCTGACGTCAGGCCCTGTCGGCGGGCAAGAGCACCATCAAGATAATCCGTCACGCAGGCTCCGACATAAAGCAGGAAGGCCATGTCTGCCCACAGGCCACCGGCTGCCAGACACCCGATCAGCACCGGAATGACAAGAATACGGAACAGCGTGAGAAGATTGGGAAGATTGATCACCTTATATCCCTATATGGCAGGTCACTCCCCAACACGGTGCTCAGTCAGGGTTTTTCGAGGACGTCACTCTGTTCTCTTACCCATTCTGGATGGAAATATCCATAAATGACCTGCGCCATTTCACGATTAATTCCCGGTACACCTTCCAGCTCCTCCAGAGCCGCCTGCCGAACCTGCCTGACAGAGCCAAAACGGGTCAGGAGAGCCTTCTTGCGGGTCGGGCCGACACCCGGGATGTCATCCAGCCCGGAACGGGTCAGGGCCTTGGAACGCCCCGCCCTGTGTGTCGTGATGACGAAACGGTGCACCTCGTCCCGCAGCCTCTGGAGATAATAAAGGACGGCATCATTCACGGGCAGCTGGAACGGTTCCTTTCCGTCCACGAAGAACCACTCCCTCCCCGCATTGCGATCCACGCCCTTGGCGATCCCCACCACGGGAATGGAGGACAGGCCCCGCTCGGCCAGTATCTCCTTCACGGCACGGACCTGCCCCTTCCCGCCGTCAATCAGCAGAAGGTCAGGCCAGCCCTCCCCACCTTCATCCTCCATGCCCAGCCTGGCGAAACGGCGGCTCATGACCTCCTTCATCATGCCGAAGTCATCGCCCGGGGCCACGGGGCCACGGATGGCGAACTTCCTGTAAGCCCGTTTCACGAAACCTTCCGGCCCTCCCACGATCATGGCCCCGTAAGGAGCCTGACCCATGAGATGGGAGTTGTCATAGACTTCAATCCGCCCGGGAGGGGCTGGCAGATCGAACAGTTCGGCCACCTTCTCCAGCAGGACGGCCTGCCCGGCCGTTTCTGCCAGCCGACGCTCCAGGGCCTCACGGGCATTGAGCACGGCGTGATCCAGCACGGCCTTCTTCTCGCCCCGCTGTGGCTGAAGCAGCTGGACCTTCTGCCCCCGCTGGAGGGTCAGGGCCTCGGCCAGCAGGGGCTGTTCGGATGGCTCAAGGTTGGTCATGACCTGTGAGGGAGGCTGCTTGTCCTCATAGAACTGGAGCAGAAAGGCAGACAGCACATCCGCTGCCGAGGCGTCTGCCTCATGGCGAGGATAGAAGGCCCTGTTGCCGTTGTTCCGTCCTCCACGGATGAAGAAAACCTGTATGCAGCTCTGCCCGGCCTGCTGCCAGAGAGCCACCACGTCCGCTTCCCTGATGCTGACGGGGTTGATCGCCCCTGAAGCCCGGAGATTGGCAAAACCCCGTATGCGGTCCCTGATCAGGGCCGCCCGCTCGAAGGCCATCTCTTCCGCCGCCTCTTCCATCTCCCTGGTCAGACGCTGCTGAAGTTCCCGCCCGCCACCACTCAGGAATTCCTTCGTCTGGTCCACCAGCCCCTGATATTCCTGCGGGCTGATGCGCTCCACACAGGGGGCGGAACAGCGTTTGATCTGATGCAGGAGGCAGGGCCGGGTACGGGATTCAAAGACGCTGTCCGTACAGGTCCGCAGCATGAAGGCCCTCTGGATGACCTGGATCGTCTGGTCCACCGCTCTGGAGGATGCAAAAGGTCCCCAGTAGGTGGCTCCCCTGACGGGCTTCCCGCGCTGGCGCATGAGACGGGGATAGGCATGGTCCCCACTCAGCAGGAGCCACGGATAGCTCTTGTCATCCCGCAGAAGGATGTTGAAGCGGGGCTTCATTCTCTTGATGTAGTTGGCCTCCAGCAGCAGGGCCTCGGCCTCGGTGCGGGTGACGACAATCTCCATGCTGGCGGTCAGGGACACCATGAGCCTCAGCCGTTCCGGCAGGCGGACCACATGCGTGTAGGAGGTGACACGCTTTTTCAGGCTCAGGGCCTTGCCGACATACAGCACCTCTCCCTTGGCACCGAGCATCCGATACACGCCGGGACTTTCAGGAATCGTCTTCAGGGCTTTCCGAATCGCAGCGACGCCGTGAGGTGTTTCAGTCATCTTTCCCTGTTTTCCGCCATTTTTCTGCCTTCATGACAGTCTCTTTACACTCATCCACCATTCCTGTGGAAAAAGCTGTGAATACTCCAAGGGTAAAAGCACACAGCACAGGGTTTCTCTTCTTTTTCCATAGATTGCCCAAAAAATAGGCAATGAATGGAACCATCTGAAAAATAAGGAGTTATGAAAGATTTTTCCTTTCCTGCTCCCCGGTCGTTGGTCCCTGAAGGCCGGAATGACTGTCAATCCCGTTTCTGAAAAAATTAGTGGGCAAAAAATGCTCCTGTTTCCCGCAAAAAGAGAAAATTATGTTTGACTTTCCACAATTTCCTTCTCCGCCCGCTCCATCAGATGGAGCATGTTTTCACCACAGACAGCCCGAATCTCCGACCCGTCCAGCCCCGCCCGCTCCAGAGCGGCAGGGAGATGATGGCTCTCGCTGGCATCCTGCCAGCCTTCCATGCCACCACCGCCATCAAAATCGGACGAAATACCGACATGCTCCACACCAATCCTGCGGATGACGTAGAGGACATGCTCCACGAAGTCGGTCAGGGTGCCACCCCCGCCACGGCGGAGGAACGGAGCCATGGCCGTAACCTGTATCAGGCCACCACTCGCCTTCAGGGCATCAAGCTGTCCGTCATCCAGATTGCGGGGATGATCACACAGGGCACGCACGCAGGAATGGCTGGCAAAGACCGGAACGGTGGAGACGTCCACCGCCTGCATCATGGTCCTGCGGGACGCATGTGACACATCCACCAGAACACCATGCCGGTTCATCTCTCCGATGACTTCCCTTCCCAGAGCGGACAGGCCACCATGAGCTTCTGCCGGCCCCTGCCGGACGACCGCCGAATCCGCCAGCAGGTTGTGACCGTTATGGGTCAGAGTGATGTAACGGATGCCGTACCGCCGGGCGAGATGCCCGACCTTGGCCGGATCATCCGCCAGCGGGTAGCCATTCTCCATGACGGGAATCAGGGCCACCTGTCCGGCTCCGGCCGTCCGCCGCACATCCTGTGCCGTCCGGCACAGGACCGCCCGGCCGGGGACATGCAGCGGCACCATCTCTTCCATGGCCTCCAGCATGGCCCGTGCCCGCCGCCAGGCCGCCTCATGCCCGGCCTCATCCAGGGAAGCCTGCGGCGTATAGGCCGCAAGACAGGCAGCTCCCAGTCCACCAGCCTCCGCCTTGGGCAGGGTGAAACGGCGTTCCGTCTCCCGCAGGGCTATGTCCGCCTGATCCCGCTTCTCCCAGCAGGGCAGCCCCCCGGCTGTCTTCTCCTCCCACGGAATGTCAATATGGGTGTCAATCATCAGGACGGGCATGGGCAGGGTACTTTCCTTATTCATTCTCTCCAGATTGGGGTAAAACCTGTCAATCGCAAGATCATCCCTTGAATTTTCCCACTCCAGAGGAGATCAGAAGGCCATGCGCCTCATCACATGGAACATCAACTCACTACGCCTCCGGCTCCCCCTGCTCCAGCGTCTCATCGAAGAACAGAATCCCGACGTCGTCTGCCTTCAGGAGACCAAGGTTCCGGACCCGCTCTACCCGCAGGAAGCCCTGGCCGATCTGGGGTTCCCCCATCAGCTCTACCGTGGCATGAAGAGCTACAACGGGGTCACCATCCTGTCCCGCCTGCCGCTGGAAGCCGTCCCCGGCACGCCGGACTGGTGCGGCAGGACAGACTGCCGCCACGTGGCCGCCACCATCCGGACGGAATCGGGACCGGTCACCATCCACAATTTCTACGTCCCTGCCGGAGGTGACATTCCGGACCCGCAGGAAAATGAAAAATTCGCCCACAAGCTCGCCTTCCTCGAGGAAGCCGCGGACTGGTTCCGCAACAACCCGCCACGGCGGAGCATCCTTGTCGGCGACCTCAACATCGCTCCACTGGAGCATGATGTCTGGAGCCACCGTCAGCTTCTGAAAATCGTCAGCCATACGCCGCCGGAAACATCCCGGCTTCTGGACTGGATGAAGGAAGGCTTCGAGGACGCCATGCGGAAGGCCATTCCGGAACCTGAAAAGCTCTTCACATGGTGGTCGTACCGCAACCGGGACTGGAAGAAGTCCAACCGGGGCCGCCGTCTGGACCATGTCTGGACGACGCCGGACATCCTCCCCGGCCTGAAGACCATTGACGTCCTGCGCCCGGTCCGAGACTGGACCTCTCCCTCCGACCATGTCCCCGTTCTGATGGACATCGACCTCTGACAGCCCGACGGCGAACCATGCAGAAAAGGCTGGCAGGATGCCCTCCTGCCAGCCTTTTTCCGTCACGTCCTGTTCCTGACCTCAGAGATCGGGGTTGAGGCAGTAGCCGCCCCCTTCCGTCAGCAGGATTCCGGCCCGGCCATGATCCGGCTCGATCTTCTGCCTCAGGCGGTAGATGTGCGTCTCCAGCGTATGGGTCGTCACCGAGGCATGATAACCCCAGACCTCATGCAGCAGCACGTCCCGCTCCACCGGCTGCCCGCCAGCACGGTAGAGATATTTCAGGATGGCCGTTTCCTTTTCCGTCAGATGGATGCGCTGGCCCTTCTTCTGATCCGTCAGCTGCTTTCTGGCCGGATGGAAAACGTAAGGACCAATATCGAAGACGACATCCTCGCTGTTCTCGAAGAGACGGAGCTGCGCCCGCAGGCGGGCTTTCAGTTCCCCCATGCGGAACGGCTTGGCGACGTAATCATTCGCTCCGGCATCCAGCCCACGGATGACGTCATCCTCATCATGCGACCCCGTCATCATGATGATGGGGATATGAATTCCCCTGCGTCTCAGACCAGCGCAGAAGTCCCGTCCATCACCATCGGGAAGGTTCACGTCCAGCAGAACGATCTCGATCCGTCCACCAGTGGAGCGGCCCATGATGTCCCCTGCGGCGGCAAGGGTGGCAGCCTGTTCAACCCGGTACGCTCCATCCTCTTCCAGCTGCTCGGCTAGCAGAAGACGCAAAGCATCATCATCGTCAACAATCAGTATTGAGTGATGAGCATTCATGTCCCAAAAATCCTGTCCGTAGTGCGCCCAAAATCTCCCCTCTCCAGCTACCGGCAGGCAGACGGACCAAAGGGATCATCATTCCTATAGAGTACTACCCTAACCCGGATGGACGCCGAGCACTACTTCTCTGCACGCAGCTCTGCCTCCTCTTTTGCGTCTGACACGACCTCACGGGCTTCCGGAGCCTTCATGGAGATGACCAGATCGCCTATGACGGGCACGGTTCTGGCCCGGTCTTCTGCCGACTGTATGAAAATTCCCGTCCCCCGGCGGACGACCAGCAGGTCCAGCCGGTTTTCTTCCTTCCCGAACAGGTCAAGGGTCGCCTCCGTCACGGTATCGCTGACAAAACGCCAGCCACGGCTGAACAGCGTGTCAAAGAAGGTGTAGTTCCAGCCCGGTTCCCCCAGCACCTTGCCACGGGCATCACGGGACAGGCCACGATACAGGTCCAGCCGGGCCACGCCGGGGCTGACCTGATAGACCCGCTCCCGCCCCATATGGGGGGCCATGTGACCGCAGACCATCCCGTTATAGATGGCATCCCCCGTCGTGGCGATCAGGTAGTCCGCCGGTCGTTCCTCCAGAGCTTCCTGCCCCGCCGCGGAGAGAAGTTCCGCCTTGAGGACCGGCACCCCACGCCGTGCTGCGGACATCAGCTCCTGTGCCGTCGTGTCCACCAGCAGGACGGGAACCTTTTCCTCATTCAGGCAGGCCGCCAGATCGGTCGACCAGGCATTGCCGCCCAGAATGACCAAGGCAGGCTCGTTGGAAAGGGTCAGATGCAGCCTCCGGGCCAGCGGACCAAGTGAAAAACCGTGACAGATCATCGTCACGGCAATCACGCAGAACACGGCCGGCATGACGAGGTCAGCCGAGGTGTACCCCGCCTCCGACAGTTTGATCCCGGCCGCACCGGCCACGGCGGCCGCCACGATCCCCCGCGGAGCGATCCATCCGACAAAAATCCGTTCCTGCCAGCTGATGCTTGTCCCCAGCGTGGCCAGGAAAATGCACAGGGGGCGGACGACAAACAGCACGACCAGCGTCAGAAGCAGGATGGGAATGGACAGCCGGGCCAGCACGGCACGGTGCAGGTCAGCCGTCAGCAGGATGAACAGGACGGACACCATCAGGACCACCAGGGATTCCTTGGTCCGTTTCAGTTCATTCAGACCGGGAATATGCAGGTTGGTCAGCATCATGCCGAAGACGGTCACGGCAATCAGCCCCGCCCCTTCCATCACCAGCGTGCAGGCCCCGAAAATGATCAACGCCAGCGTGACCATGATGGGTACCTTCAGCAGCTCCGGCATCAGGTCCCGGGTGAAGAGGTAACGAAGCAGATAGGCCGGTAAGATACCCGCCGCCACGGAAACAGCCCCCGCCAGCAGCATGTCCGGCAGGGTATGAACGAAGAAAATCTGTTTATGCAGATCCACATGCAGCAGCATGATCTGCATGACGACGGCAGCCAGGATGGCCCCCAGCGGGTCGTTGACGATCGCCTCCCACCGCAGGAACGCCGCCACCCGGGGATGGAGCTTGGCACTCCGCAGCAGCGGCAGGATGACCGTCGGCCCCGTCACCACGATGATGGCCCCGAAAAGAAAGGACGTTCCCCACTCCAGATGGGCGACATAATGGGCCGCCAGTGCCCCCAGAATCCAGTTGATGGGCAGGGCCACCATCGTAAGGCGGGCCACGCCCTCCCCGGCCTCCCGGAGCTGCCGGATGTCCAGCACCATTCCGCCCTCGAAGACGATCAGAGCCACCAGCATGGAGACCAGCGGACGGAACGCATGACCCAGTGTCTCCGATGGATGAAGCCAGCCCAGCACGGGGCCGAAGAGCAGCCCCATGGCAAAGAGCAGGACGATGGCCGGGAGCCGCAGACGCCAGGCAACCCACTGTGCCAGCATCCCTGCCCCGAATGTCAGCACCACACCAAAGAGAACATCATAGGCCATAGGGGATATGTTTCCTCCAGTCAGACAGGACCGCCCGCCCCCCGCACCGAGGACAGGCTGGCCTTTGTCCAAGTATTAGCCATTTTCATGACAGATGCACAAATCCGCCACGAGGACAGACAAGGGACCGGACGGCCCGTCCTTCCATGCGGCTCAGTTCTGGGACGTTTTTTCCATGGCCGCCACGAAGAAACCGTCCGTCCCGAAACCGTGGGGTGTCAGGGAGAAAAGGGCTTCCTGCCGCAGCTCTTCCGGCAGGAGGGTGGAACGTTTCTCCACGGGCAACAGGGTGTAGGCCTCCTGCCGCTTCAGGAATGCCTCGATCTGCTTTCCGTTCTCCACCCCCAGAAGGGAACAGGTGGCATAGACCAGCTTCCCGCCCGGCCGGACAAGACGGGCCGCAATGTCCAGAATGGCCGCCTGCTTGGCGCAGAGTTCCTTTATGTCCTCTTCCGTCAGGCGCAGGCGGGCATCAGGATTGCGCCGCCATGTCCCGGTGCCGGAACAGGGGGCATCCACCAGCACCGTGTCGAACTGGCCTTCCCGCCGCTTCGCCCATTTGTCGCCTTCACTCAGAAGATGGCGGGTGACGTTATGGACATCCGCCCGGCGCAGACGCTTCGTGGCACCATCCAGCCGGACCCGGGAGACGTCACAGGCCACGATCTGCCCTTTATTCTCCATCGTCATGGCCAGGGCCAGCGTCTTCCCGGCGGCACCGGCACAGTAGTCCAGCAGCCTCTGCCCCGGTCTGGCATCCACGGCAGCTGCGATCAGCTGGCTGCCTTCATCCTGTATCTCCACCAGCCCTTCCCGGAAAAGGGCCGCTGCCGTGACGGGCTGACGCCCTTCCAGCCGGATGCCCCACGGGGAAAGGGCCGTCGGTTCCCCCTGAAAACCTTCCCGCCGGAGACGGCGCAGGGCCTCCTCCCGTGTTCCCTTCAACAGATTGACCCGCAGGTCCAGGGAAGGTGCCCCCATGAGAGCCCGCATTTCCTCCTCCAGCCTGTCACCAAAATCTTCCACCAGATAAGGGTGCAGCCAGTCGGGATATTCCAGCCGGATCGGCAGCGGCTGTTTCTCGCTACTGATGTCCTGCCCTTCCAGAGCCTCCAGCATGACCATTTCACGCTCACTCAGCGGGGCCGGAGCATAACGCTCCCCGCTGAAAAGGGACTGGATAGAGGGAAGGGGCTGCCCGACAAAATGCAGCATGGCCGCACAGAGCAGCCTCGGGGAAACATCCTCATGCCGGTAGCGCAGGTCCGCCCGCAGATGCCAGTGCAGCCGACGCCATGCCCGCAGCACGTCCCACGCAAGGGTGGAGATGGCCCTGCGGTCCCCACCACCGATATAGCGGCGTTCACGGAAGAAATTGTTGGCAACGGCATCAGCCGGACGGTGCGGTGCGTTCTGGATCGCACAAAGCAGATCAATCGCACCAGAAAGACGAGCAGCGGGGGTCATGGCCCCCGCCTACTCCGTTTCCTTTCATCAGGAAAGGGAAAAATGGCCCTTACAGCCGATAGTTGGGAGCTTCCCGGGTGATGGTCACGTCATGCACGTGACTTTCCCGCAGACCCGCATTGGTGATCTTGCGGAAACGGGCACGGGCCTGAAGATCGGCAATCGTGGCGGAGCCGGTATAGCCCATGCCAGCCCGCAGGCCACCGATCAGCTGATGCACGACGGCGGCCATCGGCCCCTTGTAGGGCACCTGGCCTTCGATCCCTTCCGGCACCAGCTTCAGCGTGTCCCTCACCTCACCCTGGAAGTAGCGGTCTGCCGAGCCACGGGCCATGGCCCCCATGGACCCCATGCCACGATAAGCCTTGTAGGTCCGCCCCTGATACAGGAAGCTTTCGCCGGGGCTTTCCTCACACCCGGCCAGCATGGAGCCAACCATCACGACATCGGCACCGGCCCCGATGGCCTTGACGATGTCACCAGACGTGCGGATGCCACCATCAGCGATGGCCGGGATGTCCAGCTCATGACAGGCGGCTGCCGTTTCCAGCACGGCGGAGAACTGCGGCACACCCACACCGGCCACGACACGGGTCGTACAGATGGACCCCGGACCGATGCCGACCTTCACGCAGTCCGCACCGGATTCAATCAACGCCCTGGCAGCCTCCGGCGTGGCCACGTTGCCGGCGATCAGCTGCACGTCGGCATATCTGTCACGCAGGCGGGCCACGGTCTCCAGCACACCACGGGAATGACCGTGGGCCGTGTCGACCACCAGCACATCCACGCCCGCCTCGACAAGAGCCGCCCCACGGCGGAGACCATCCTCCCCAACGCCAATGGCCGCAGCGCAGAGCAGACGCCCCTCCGCATCCTTCACGGCCAGCGGATGGGTCATGGCCTTGTCCATGTCCTTGACGGTGATCAGACCGATGCAGCGTTCCGCATCGTCCACGACCAGCAGTTTCTCGATCCGATGATCATGCAGCAGCTGGCGGGCCTGATCCGGAGATGCCCCGTGCCGGACCGTGACCAGCCCCTCATGCGTCATGAGGTCACGCACCCGGGTGCTCCTGTTCTCGGTGAAGCGCATGTCACGGTTGGTCAGGATGCCGACCAGCTTTCCGCTCTTCTCCACGACCGGAAGGCCGGAAATGCCGTGATGGGCCATGATCTCATGGACCTCGCTCAGCGTCTGGTCCGGCCCCACCGTGACAGGATTGACCACCATCCCGGCCTCGAAACGCTTCACGCGGCGGACCTGCTCGGCCTGCCCTTCCAGCGTCAGGTTCTTATGGATGACACCCATGCCGCCCTGCTGCGCCATGGAGATGGCCATTTCCTCTTCCGTCACCGTATCCATGGCGGAAGAAAGCAGCGGAATGTTCAGCTCCAGCTTGCGGGTAAGACGTGTCTTCGTGCTGACCTGACCGGGAAGGACGGATGATTCAACCGGCTCGATCAGGACATCATCAAAGGCCAGGGCATCACGCACACGGCTGTAAAGTTTGTCATTCTGGAAATTGGTCATGATGCCTACGCCCCCACTCGTGCGTCCTGTTCGATACAACTAGGTCAGCCCGTTTCCCCGGAAGGCGAAATCAAGCTGTTGGCAGGGTCTCATAACGCACTCTACAACCGTAGGCAAAGGAAAACGGTCGACAGCCCTCTTCCCTCACAGGGAGGAGGAGAAACGGGGAGCCGCCCTGTCTCCGTCTCCCGCCGACAGCTCCTTACGCCGTGTATCGAACACGGCTGCCAGATGCCGCAGGAACGGTTCGCCCTTTTCTGTCAGACTCACCCGGTTGCCCTCCCAACGGATCAGCCCGTCCTCCTCGAAGGAGCGCAGCTCCGCCAGCTCTTCCGCAAAGGCCTGTGCCAGACCCTGCCCTGCCGGGATGTAGGGAGTCAGGTCCACACCGGAACGGCACATGATAGTCTCGATCACCTTCCCCCGCCAGCGGTCCTCCTCCGTACGGAACACCCCACGGGCAACGGGAAGACCATCACCGTCCTTCAACGCCCGAATGTACGCCGCCGTGGAAGGAATGTTCTGATGGAAACCATCCGGTGTCATGGAGATGGCGGAAGCCCCCATCCCCAGCAGGACGGGTGATGAATCGATCGTATATCCCTGAAAGTTGCGGTGCAGCGTGCCTGCCTCATGGGCATGGGCCATAGCATCCTGCGGATGGGCGTAATGATCCAGCCCGATGGGCCTGTATCCCGCCTCGACCAATACCCGGTCGATCATGGCGGCCTGCTGCACACGCTCCTCCGTGGAAGGAAGAGAGTCCTGCGGAATGAGCTGCTGACGTTTCTGCTTCCACGGCACATGGGCATAGCCGAACACGGCCAGACGGTCTGGCCTCATCCCGGCGATGCGCCGGGCCGTATCCTGCACGCTTTCGACCGTCTGATAAGGCAGTCCGTAGATCAGGTCGATATTCACCCCGTGCACGCCTGCCTCATGGGCCTGCTGCACGCAGGACAGAGTCTGCTCATAGGACTGGACCCGCCCGCAGGTCTCCTGCACGGTACGGTCGAGGTCCTGCACACCGAAACTGATGCGGTTGAAACCCAGCTCTGCCAGCAGGGGCAGCATACCCTCCGGCACGTGACGGGGGTCCATCTCCATGGCGATTTCAGCATCATCAACCAACCGGAACTGCTCCCTCACGGCGGCCATCACGTTGCGCAGGGCCGTTTCCGGCAGGGTTGTCGGTGTGCCACCACCAAAATGGAGATGCCGGACCACACGCCCCCGCCCGACCAGCGCAACAATACGGCGCATCTCATCCAGCAGAAGCTCACCATAGGCTGCCCGTGCCTCTTCCTGCCGCATCACCGCCGTATTGCAGGCACAGAAGCGGCACAGCTCGTCACAGAACGGCACATGAAAATACAGGGAGACGGACTGTTCCGGCGGCAGAGCCTTCAGCCAGCCTGCCACCTCCTGCGGCCCGATGGCATCAGAAAAACTGACCGCCGTAGGATAGCTGGTATAGCGTGGCAGGTTGCCGCCATAACGGGCGATCAGGTCAGGAGAAATATTTGCAGCCACAGTCTCACCATAATCCAGTCTCGGTCAGGGAGCTTCTGCTTACAGCGGCGCACCCTGTTACGCAAACCACCCCATGGGCAGAATGTAACGGAACGATTAACCTGTCTGAGAAAAATGGCTGGGAGACCTGGATTCGAACCAGGGCTGACCGGGTCAGAGCCGGTAGTTCTACCGCTAAACTATCTCCCAAGCGGTCGGGGCTTCCCCCTGGAGCAAACACACCACATGACTGGCTGGGAGACCTGGATTCGAACCAGGGCTGACCGGGTCAGAGCCGGTAGTTCTACCGCTAAACTATCTCCCAAGCGGCGTCTGCTGGAGGGGTTCTAGCCTCATTCCCCTTACGGCGCAAGGGGAATGAAGAAATTTTTCCTTATTTTACCGGACGCCGGAGCGCACTCGCCAGAAATGCCCCGCCGATCAGGAGAAGCCCGACAAGCCCCGTCACCCACTCCGGCACCTCCACCAGCACGCTGACCAGCATCAGCAGGGAGAGAACGAAAATGGTGTAAAACGCTCCATGCTCCACATAGACATATTCGGCCAGAGCGTTCGTTCTCAGCATGGAGAGCGTCATGGAGCGGACGAACATCGCCCCCACGCCCAGACCCAGCGCAATGACGACCGGGTCCGTCGTGATCGCAAAGGCCGAGATGACGCCATCAAAGGAAAAGCTGGCATCAATGAATTCCAGATACAGGAAGGTCAGCAGTCCCCCGCCGGTCGCCATGCGGGACGCCCCCGGCTCACCGATCAACCAGACCAGCATTTCCTTGCCCAGAATATAGGCCGCAATCCCCCCACAGCCCCAGAACAGGAAGGACATCGGGTCATGTCCCTGCCCCATCAGGCGGGTGACGAGCATGAGGACCGCCAGCGTCAGCCCGACCGGCAGGGCTGACACCCCGCCCAGACGGGCCGCCGGACGCTCCAGCCATGAAAGCCAGTGATGCGTCTTGTCATCATCCAGAAAATAGTTCAGCGCAATCAGCAGCAGGAAGGACCCTCCAAAAGCGGAGATCATGTCCCGTGCGCCCAGCATGATGGCGGCATAACGCTGGGGTTCCATGATGGCGAGACGGGTCGCCTGCCAGGGCGACAGCCCAGCCACCAGAGCGACAAGGAGCACGGGGAACAGGAACCGCATCCCCAGTACGGAAAGCGGCATCCCCCAGCTGATGTACCGCTTCTGCCAGCGGGGCGACATGGTCTTGAGGATGCCATAATCCACGATGGCGTTGTCCATGGATTCAGCCGTCTCCATCAGGGCGAGGATGCCCACCCCCTCCATGCCCATGAGGGCACCATACAGGCTGGGCATGTGCCCATACCCCAGGGCGGCACCGGCACACAGGGCCAGAGCGGCCAGAACAAAAGCTGCGTAAAACTGTCTCAAGATCTGTCCCGTTCTTCCAAAACCGAGCCTTTCCGCTCATCTCTCCATCGCCCCCTTACAGGCAAAGGGGAGCACGCAGCAACAGACAGGCTTTGCAGGGCGACGGGAAGGGCCTATCTTTCCCCTCATGAGTCCGAAACATACGCCACCTTCCTCCCGCCGGTCCAAGGGCGGTACCACACCACCCCGCATCCCCGGCAAACCCCTGCGCCACTCCCGCACGCCCGGCACCCGGGATACGGCGGATGACGCCGCCACCTCCCAGACACTGCGGACCCAGACCGTGAAACTCCGCAAGGCACGGGGCCGCACGCCGGCGCAGCAACGCTGGCTGAACCGCCAGCTGAACGACCCCTACGTGACGGCTGCACGGCAGCAGGGCTGGCGGTCCCGGGCTGCATTCAAGCTGCTGGAGATGGATGACCGCTTCCACTTCATCAGGCCCGGAAGCCGGGTGGTGGACCTTGGGGCCGCCCCGGGAGGCTGGGCACAGATTGCCGTCAAACGTGGAGCCGCCAAGGTGATCGGCGTGGACCTGCTGCCGGTTGACCCCGTGCCGGGTGCCGAGATCATCGAAGGTGACTTCATGGAGGCCGACATGCCGGAACGTCTCCAGACCATGCTGGGCGGACGGGCTGATCTCGTCATGTCCGACATGGCCCCCAACACGACCGGCCATGCCGCAACCGACCATATCCGCATCATGGCCCTGGCCGAGAACGCCCTGGATTTCGCCCTGAAAATCCTGGCGGAGGATGGAGCCTTCATCGCCAAGGTCTTTCAGGGCGGGTCCGAGAAAGACATGCTGGACCTGATGAAACGCAACTTTGCCGTCGTCAAGCACGTCAAGCCGCCCGCCTCCCGCAAGGAATCAAGCGAGCTTTACGTCATTGCCACGGGCTTCCGTGGTGAGCCGTAATTTCGGCGGCTATCCGGCCCCCTTTCAGGCCCTGTATGACGGTGCTCTCAGAGGGGATCAGGAGGCCTGTTTCGAGCTTCTCCCCCTGGGCGTGGAGCAGAACCAGTTCCCGGTCCTCTCCCGCTGCGTCCCGCAGGTCTTTCCCCGCAGCATCCCGAAACATGTCGTCCAGTTCTGGGACAGTCCCGACCCGCCGGATGACGTGCGGGCGGCGATGGACGGCCTTCGGGCCATCAATCCGGATTTCACCTTCCAGCTGGAATGCGACGCCTCCGCCCGTACCTTCATTCAGGACCATTACGGCACAGAGATCACGGCCCTGTATGACGCCTGCCCCCATCCGGCCATGAGGTCGGACTTCTGGCGGCTGTGTCATCTGAACCTCAAAGGTGGCGTCTACATTGATGCTGACGTGGTGGCCCGTGCTCCCCTGACAGACATCACCAGGGGCACGGATTTCAGGACGCTGCTGTCCTATTCCGTCGGCAGCCCGTGGTGCCTCGACAATGACGTGCTCATTCAGGAGGCGGGCCATCCCCTCATGCGGCACATCATGGAAACCATGTTCCAGCGGGTCCGGCATGTTCTGGAAACCGGGACTTTTGAAAATGTCTGGGTCTCGACCGGCCCCGGTGCCATGGTCGTGGGCACGATGAACTGGATCGCCCGGGCACTGCACGAACATGAAATCCCCTTCAGCGGGATCAACAGGTTCCTGTCCATTGCTGGACTCGCCTTCGTGCCCCATCTTCAGGTCGAGCAGACACTCGATACCTGCGCCCCCTTCGCCTACCAGAACACCGATGCGAACTGGCGGGAATTCCTGACATGGCCCGGCGGAACCGCACTCCCTGAAGACGCCGCTCCCTAGCGTTCCAGCCCGGTCGTCAGCTCCTGCACGGCCTGCATGAGGACCTTGCGCTCGTGCGGAGCAGTGACATCGGCCAGGGTGACCTCATCCAGCACGCTCATGAAGGCAAAACGGGCTTTCAGGAGGGTCTGTTTCAGGCGGCACCCCCCCACCAGAATGCAGCCGGACGCCTCCTCATCCCGACGCATGCAGCCCACGAGAGCAAGATCATCCTCCGTGCAGCGGACGACATCCCCCAGATAGATGTCCCCAGCCTCCCGCCCCAGCCGCAATCCGCCATTGCGCCCCCGCAGCGTCTTTATGAAACCATGCCGCCCCAGCCTGTGCACCACCTTGACCAGATGATTTTCCGAGACCCCATAGACACGGGCGATCTCACCAATGGAGACCAGACGCTCCTTCTGCGTTTCCAGATAGATCAGGGACCTGAAGGCGTAGTCAGTGTAGAGGGTCAGACGCATTCCGAGAGCTCCTTCCGATCATAACAGCTGTTCGGCATCATCCCGAGCCTGCATGAAAAACAGGAGACATGATGGCAGTGGCTCCCGTCTCCGAAACTAGCAGAAAGATGTCTGTTGCCAACCAATTTCGTCGCCTGTTTCCCCCGGTCTTGACAGGAGATTTCATGGGCCTATCTTAAAACATGTATTTTATATGTATCTTTTAGAAGGATCATCCCCTTGTCCCTCTCCTTACAGACACGCACCATCGTCAAGGCCTGCCTTCCAGCTCTGGAGGCACACGGCCTCGACATCACGAAGGAGATGTACCGTCGGCTCCTGAGCGACGAAAACATCCGTGACCTCTTCAACATGTCCCACCAGAAAACGGGTGACCAGCCCAAGGCACTGGCCTTCGCCGTCCTCGCCTATGCCCGTCATATTGATGATCCCTCCGCCCTGAAGGACATGATCGAGCGCATTGCCGAGAAACATGTCGGGCTGAACATCCTGCCGGAACATTATCCCCATGTTGGCACAGCCCTGCTCGGGGCGATTGCCCACGTTCTGGGCGATCAGGCCACACCTGAGATCATGGAGGCCTGGAAGGACGCCTACGGTTTTCTGGCCGAGGTGCTGATCGGCCGGGAGCGGCAGATCTATCAGGAGCACGCCGACAGCAGAGGCGGCTGGACGGGATGGCGGCCCTTCCGCATCACCGGCCGACATGAGGAAACGGCCGACACCACGTCCTTCATCCTTCAGCCGGTGGATGGCCAGCCTGTCATGCGGCACCAGCCGGGTCAGTATCTCAGCTTCCGGCTGAACCTTCCCGGTATCGGAACGGAACGCCGCAATTACAGCATTTCCTCCGCCCCGGCCGATGACCATTACCGCATCACCATCCGGCGGCAGGAAGAGGGAACCGTCTCCCGCTGGTTCCATGACCACGCCGGAAAAGGCGACGTGCTGGATGTCTCTGCCCCCTCCGGGGATTTCACCCTGCCGCCACAGGTGAAGCACCCTCTGGTCCTGATCTCGGCAGGGTCCGGCATCACGCCGATCATGTCCATGATGGAAACGCTGGCCACACAGGACTCATGCCCGTCCGTCCACCTCATCCACGGAGCGACGGCACCGGCGGAGACCATCTTCTCCGACAGGCTCCATGAACTTGCCGCCAAGGGAGCGTTCACGGCCGACCTGTTCTACAGTCAGGTCAGCACCCTTCCCCCACGTAGCCAGGGCATCAACCACCATACCGGGCGGCTGACCCCCTCATGGCTGAAAAATCACGATGACGGGCAGGCCCATTTCTACATCTGCGGCCCGGCAGGATTCATGACCACCATGATCCAGGCCCTGCGGGACCAGGGCATCAGCAGGGAACGCCTCCATTACGAGCTGTTCGGCCCAGCCGCCGACCCGTTCCTCGTCACACAGGCCTGATGCCCTAAAGGCCACTCACACCGCCTCTGCCGTGCGGACCTTTTCCAGCAGTTTGGTCAGGGAAGACAGGATCTTCCGGGCCATGCTGATCCGCACGGCATTGGTCATTTCCCGCACCATGGCCAGCTTGTGGTCAGGCCGTATCTTCACACCGGCCTTCTCATTGCGGGCGGCCCAGCGGATCAGGCCATCAGGATTACCGAACCTGTTCCTGCGGAACTGGAGGACCATGCCTTTCGGGCCTGCCTCCAGCCGCTCCACGCCCGTCTCACGGCAGAGCTTCTTGATCATCACGACATCCAGAAGGTTCTCCACCTCCTGCGGCAGGGGGCCGAACCGGTCCACCAGCTCGACCCGCATGGCGTCCACATCCGCCTCATCCTTCAGGGCGGCAATGCGGCGGTACAGGCCGAGACGGACGGGCAGGTCCTTCACATAGTCCTCCGGCAGCAGCACCGGCAGGCCGAGGATGATGTTCGGCGTCCAGCCCGTATCTTCCTCCTCGCCTTCATTCCTCATCCGGCGCAGGTCCGTCACGGCATCCTGAAGCATCTGCTGGTACAGCTCGATCCCCACCTCCTTGATGTGGCCGGACTGCTCATCTCCCAAGAGATTCCCCGCCCCCCGCAGGTCAAGGTCGTGAGAGGCCAGCGTGAAGCCCGCCCCGAGGGAATCAAGCGTCTGCATGATCTCCAGCCGCTTGACGGATGAAGCCGACAGGACATGCGTCTGCGGCCAGGTCAGATAGGCATAGCCCCGCTGCTTGGCACGCCCCACACGGCCCCGCAGCTGGTAAAGCTGCCCGAGACCGAACATGTCCGCCCTGTGAATGATGATCGTGTTGACCCGGGGCATGTCCAGCCCGCTCTCCACGATGTTGGTGGAGAGCAGGATGTCGTATTTCCCCTCCGAGAACTCCGTCATCACCGTTTCCAGCTCGGTGGGAGTAAGGCGGCCATGAGCCTCCGTGATGCGGGCATCGGGCACGATCTCCCGCAGCCGGTCGGCCATGTGCCGCATGTCCGTCAGGCGGGGCACCACGCAGAAGACCTGCCCTCCCCGGAAGCGTTCCCGCTGAATGGCCTCATGAATCATCACCCGGTCAAAAGGCGTGATGAAGGTGCGTACGGACAGACGGTCCGTCGGCGGGGTGGCGATCAGGCTCATTTCCCGCACACCAGAGAGGGACAGCTGAAGCGTCCGTGGCAGCGGCGTGGCGGACAGCGTCAGCACATGCACGTCTTCCCGCAGGGCCTTCAGCTTCTCCTTGTGGGACACGCCGAAATGCTGTTCCTCGTCAATGATGAGCATTCCAAGCCGCTCGAACGACACGGCTTTCGAGAGCAGCGCATGAGTGCCGATGACAATGTCCACCGTTCCATCGGCCAGCCCTTCCCGCACCTTCGTGGCTTCCCTGGCCGAGACCATGCGGGAGAGCTGCTCCACCTTCACCGGCAGACCCTCGAACCGCTTCCTGAAGCCGATGTAATGCTGTCGGGCCAGAAGTGTCGTGGGTACGACCACCGCCACCTGCATTCCGGACATGGCCGCCACGAAGGCCGCCCGCAGGGCCACCTCCGTCTTGCCGAAGCCCACATCACCACAAACGAGCCGGTCCATCGGCTTTCCGCTGCTCAGGTCCTCCAGAACGTCCGCAATGGCCCGTGACTGGTCTTCCGTCTCCATGAAGGGGAAGCGGGCGCAGAATTCATCCCACATCCCTTCGGCCGGAGCCATGATGGGCGCTTCCTTCATGGCACGGGCCGCCGCCGTGCGGATCAGCTCGCCGGCCATTTCCCGCAGACGGGTTTTCATCTTCGCCTTGCGGGCCTGCCACGAGCTGCCGCCCAGACGGTCGAGCTGCACCGCACCCTGCTCGGAGCCGAAACGGCTCAGCAGATCAATATTTTCCACGGGCAGGAGGAGCCGCTGCTCACCATCATACAGGATGGAGAGATAATCATGGGCCACACGCCCTTCCCGCACCGTCTCCAGCCCGACATAACGGCCAATGCCATACTCCTCATGCACGACGAGATCGCCCTCTGAAATCTCGCCGATCTGCGTGATGAAGTCATTGCCCTTGCGCCTGCGCCGGGGCGGACGGGCCAGACGTTCCCCCAGCAGGTCCTGCTCGGACACGAAGGCCAGACGCTCCCCGGTGAAGCCCCGTTCCATGCCCAGCACGACAAGCCCGACAACCCCACGGGCCATGCCCGCCGCCTGCGCCCAGTCATCAAAACTCTCGCAGGGAATGTCATGGTCCCGCAGCAGACTGCTGATCCGCTCCCGGGAGCCGTTGCTCCAGGCCGTCAGATAGGTCCGCCGCCCCTGCTTCGCCCAGTCCTGCACATGGGTGGAAAACTGGTGGAAGACCCCTTCCCGTCCGGCACCCCCCATGCTGGCAAAGACCGGTCCCGGCCTGTATCCAGCATCCACACCTTCTGCGCCATCGGGCTGGGCGAAAGGCGACAGCAGGACGGTGGGGTGGCCCTTCAGCATCCCGTCCCAGCCATGACGGTTCAGATAGAGCCGGTGCGGTGGCAGGGGCCGATAGGGCAGCTCCCCCTCATGCCCGGCGGCACAGCGGGCCTGATAATGATCAGCGATCATGTCCAGCCGTGCCGTCAGGATTTCCGGCGTGTCCCGCTCGAAACTCAGGGCGGCATCCGGCAGGTAATCCAGCAGGGTCTCCATATGCTGGCCGTCGCCATCATGGAACAGTGGCAGATAATGCTCCGCTCCGCTGGCCCTGCGTCCCTCCAGAAGCTGGCGGTAGAGGACATCTTCCATCGCTCCCACGCCGAACACGTCCCGCCAGCCCGTCTGGAAGCGGCTCAGGCTGGGCTGGTCCAGCGCATATTCCGAAACCGGCGTCAGGCTGAACTCCGTCCGCTGGTCCGTGGACCGCTGGGTGGCGGCATCAAAACTGCGAATGTTATCCACCTCATCCCCGAAGAGGTCCAGCCGGACAGGCTCTCCAGCATCAGCGGGATAGAGGTCGAAAATGCTGCCCCTCATGGCAAACTCGCCACGTTCCATCACCGTATCCACACGGCTGTAGCCGTTGCCCACGAGCCGTTCCGCCAGACTGGTCGCATCCAGCGTATCACCGACCTTCACATGGATGGTCTGCCCCGCAAAGGCCGCACGGGGCGGCACACGCTGGAGCATGGCATGGATGGTCGTCAGCACGATGCGGCCCGTCCTGGGCCGTGGCTCCAGAAGGTGGCTCAGCGTGGCGGCACGTTCGGCCACGATGGAAGGATTCGGGGAAATCCGGTCATAGGGCAGGCAGTCCCATGCCGGAAAGCGCAGGACAGTGACTTCCGGCACAAGCCAGCCCAGCATGTCCGCCAGAGACGCTAGGGCGGCATCATCATGCGCCACATGAACGAGCGTCCCCTCATGTTCCGCCAGACGCTGGCGGAGCAGGAACGCCACCGCCCCATCGGGCACCCCCCAGACTGTCGGACCAAAGGACGCAACGGCGGAACGATCAGCAGGCATCAGGGCAGGCTCTCCAACTAAGGACATTTTTATTATCGGCCGGTTCTGCTACCCTATAGCCCTCCACAGCCCCCCTGTCAGCCCGGAAGCCACCCGCCCCCCCGATGCCATGCCCCTAGCTCCCCCTTCCGCACGGATTGCGCCACTTCTGGCTCCCATCAGCAGCCTGCCGGGCACAGGCCCCCGCCACGCCACGATGCTGGGCCGGATCAGCGGGGGCAGACGGATCATCGACCTGCTCTTCACCCTGCCGGAAAAGCTGATCGACCGGCGCAGGCTCATGACCGTCGCCGAAGGACGGAAACTGCCAGCGGGCGACATCCTGACGAGCCATGTCCGTGTGACAGGCATCCGCCGCCCCGTCCGCTCCTCCCAGCCCACCATCCTGACCACCAGAGACGGCACCGGCACGCTGGAGATCACCTTCTTCCAGAAAGGGCGGCTCTTCCTCCCGCCGGAAGGGGCAGAAATCCTCGTTTCCGGCAGGGTCGGGCATTACCATGACCGGCTGACCCTTTCCCGTCCGGACCACATCATGGCCTGGGGAAAAAGGGACAGGTTCCCGTGGCTGGAAGCCGTGTGGCCTCTCACGGCCGGGCTGTTTCCCTCCACCGTGCGGAAAGCCATGCAGGCCGCCCTGGCCCTGATCCCGCCCGACCTCCCGGAATGGCTGGACCCGCCCCTGGTGAAAAAACGGAACTGGCCCGGCTTCGCCACGGCTCTTGGGCTGATGCACTTCCCCGAGACGCTGCCTTCCGACGACGACCCCACTCCCATTCTGGAGCGTGCCTGTGCCCGGCTGGCAGCTGATGAAGTTCTGGCAGACCAGCTCTGCCTGGGGCTGGCCCGGATGCAGGCCCGAACACGCACGGGCCGCCCGCTGGTGGGCGACGGCTCCCTGCGCCGTACCCTGCTTGAGCGTTTCGGCCATGAACCCACACCGGCACAGCGACGTGTCATGGCCGAAATCGCAGCGGACATGGAACGTCCCGCCCCCATGATGCGCCTACTCCAGGGCGATGTCGGGGCCGGAAAAACACTCGTCGCCCTGACGGCCATGCTCCAGGCCGTCGAGGCCGGAACACAGGCCGCCTTCATGGCCCCGACGGAGATCCTTGCCCAGCAGCATGCCAGCACGTGCGAGGCCCTGTGCCCGGTGCCGTTCGTGTTTCTCAGCGGCTCCGTCAAGGGGAAGGCACGGCGGGTCGCACTGGCGAAACTGGCCGATGGCCATGCGAAGATCGCCATAGGCACCCATGCACTCTTTCAGGATGGCGTCACCTTTGCCGACCTCGGCCTGGCCGTCATCGACGAGCAGCACCGCTTCGGGGTGGAGCAGCGCATGAGGCTGGCCAGCAAGGGACCAGCCACCGACCTGCTCGTCATGACCGCCACACCCATCCCCCGCACCCTGCAGCTGACGGAATGGGGCGAGATGGGCGTGAGCCGGCTGGACAGCAAGCCGGCCGGTCGCCAGCCCATCCATACGACCGTGCACAACATGGGCAAGCTGGACGACATCTTCGCCGGCATGAAACGGGCCCTGGACCAGGGGAAGCAGATATTCTGGGTCTGCCCCCTCATCGAGGAGAGCGAAACGCAGAGTGCCGCAGCGGCAGAAGAACGCTGGGCGGAGCTGACGAAACGTTTCGGCCCCATCATCGGGCTGGCTCATGGCAGGCAGGACATCGACACGAGGCAGAACGCCCTGACGGCCTTCCAGAAAGGCCAGACCCGCCTGCTGGTCGCCACCACGGTCATCGAGGTCGGCGTGGACATTCCCAATGCCACCATCATGGTCATCGAACAGGCCGAACGCTTCGGCCTTGCCCAGCTGCATCAGCTGCGTGGCCGTGTCGGGCGGGGAGCACAGAAATCCTTCTGCCTGCTGCTGCACAGTGAGGGCACCAGCTTCACGGCCCAGCGTCGCCTCCACCTCCTGCGGGATACGGAGGATGGCTTCCTGATCGCCGATGAGGATTTCCGCATCCGTGGTGGTGGCGACCTGACGGGCAACCGCCAGTCCGGCCTGCCAGGCTTCCGGCTGGCCGACCAGACCCGCCTCTCCCTGCTCCTGACAGCCATGCGGCAGGACAGCCAGCGTGAACTCACCCGTGACCCTGACCTGACAGGACCAAGAGGAACGGCCCTTCAGGACCTCCTGCATCTGTTCGACCGGGCCGTGCCGGACAGACTGCTTGTATCAGGCTAGGAAACCACCAGAACAAGTGAACCATTCATTAATATTTACTGGTTCACAGACATCCATTATCTTCATCTTTATACTTAAATATAGAATAATTATGTTTTAAAAAATACTTCCCAATAACGGGATGGAAAAATTATCAAATTTTCATCTTTTTCCTTGTGGCGTAATTGGAAAAACATGCTACTTTGACAAGTGGAACATGTAGTCATGCTTCCAGCTGAATGACCCGAGGAGGCAGGATGACTGTTTCCTCCCTGATGACCCCAATACGGGACGAGACCCTTGAGAAATAATAGATCCGACCGCAGCTCCTTTTCCTCCCGCCGCGGCGGCTTTGACCGCGATTTCATGACCCAGCCTTCCTATTTTGATGATCGCGGCAGTTACGATGCCCCGCGTGGCGGCGGCTTCGGCGGTGGTGCCCCCCGCCGTGGCGGCGGTCGTGGTGGCCCGCAGATCACGCCGACTGGTCCTGAAATCACCGGCACCGTCAAATGGTTCAACACCGAACGCGGGTTCGGCTTCGTTGGCCTGAGCGACGGCAGCGGGGATGTCTTCCTCCACGCCAACACGCTCAGTTCCCTCGGCCATACCGAACCTGCTCCGGGTACGACCGTTGTCGTCCGTGTCGGCCAGGGTCCCAAAGGCCGTCAGGTTGCCGAGGTGATTTCTGTCGATGCCAGCACGGCGATGGCAGAACCCCCCCGCCGCCCTGCCGCTCCCATGCGTCAGGAACGCTTCCACCCTGCCCCGGACCTGTCCCAGGCCGAGGAGATGCGTGGAATCGTCAAGTGGTACAACACCACCAAGGGTTTCGGCTTCATCACGCCAGAGAATGGCGGCAAGGACGTGTTCGTCCACGCCTCGGCTCTGGAGCGGTCCGGCCTGCATGGTCTGGCTGACGGACAGCCGATCGGCATGAAGGTCGTGCAGGGTCACAAGGGCCCCGAGGCCGTGCAGATCACTGCCGAATAATTCAGGGCGACCATCCTGACGCAGAAACCCCCACGGTCTGCCCTGACCGTGGGGGTTTTTCATGTCCGGCCACCAGGACCGTGCCAGATGCCGAGGAGGAAGCCCTGAAGAACTCCCTCACTGAACCGTCAGTAGTCCCCGCGCCCCTTGTTGCGCAGCAGACGGGCCTTGTCCCTCTGCCAGTCACGGTCGGCAATGGCGTGCCGCTTGTCTTCCTTCTTGCGCCCCTTGCCGAGACCGAGGGTCACCTTGGCCACGCCACGGGCATTGAAATGGATATCCAGAGGGACAAGCGATGCCCCCGCCCTGGTAATTTCCCCTATGTACTTGGCCAGCTGCTTGCGGTGCAGCAGCAGCTTGCGTGGTGCCCGTGTGTCAAACCGGGAAAGCACGCCTCCCTGATATTCAGGAATATATGAATTCAGGAGCCACAGCTCGCCATCCCGCTCGATGGCGTAGGCCTCGCTCAGAGTCGCACGGCCCATCCGCAGGCTTTTCACCTCCGGCCCCTTGAGAACGAGGCCCGCCTCCACCGTTTCCAGAATGGTGTAGTTGAAACGGGCCTTCCGATTCTGTGCGGCAATGCCGTGGGAAATCAGTCCGCCTTTTGTCTTTTTCTTGCTGGCAGCCATCTGTCTTCGTCTTAATCCAGAAGCCCGAGTGAATGCAGGGCGGCATCCACACGCTTCTTCGTCGCCTCGGTGATCTCCACCATCGGCAGGCGCAGGGTAGATTCACACAGCCCGAGGCGGGACATGGCATATTTGGCCGGGGCCGGGCTGGTCTCGGC
Organism: Bombella mellum; assembly: GCF_014048465.1. Taxonomy (GTDB): domain Bacteria; phylum Pseudomonadota; class Alphaproteobacteria; order Acetobacterales; family Acetobacteraceae; genus Bombella; species Bombella mellum. Next base: position 535,255 of record NZ_PDLY01000001.1, on the reverse strand, counting down.
AAAAAGCGCATCATGCAGCGGCATCAGCCTGTCCTGAAGGGCGATGGCCTCCTGTACCTTCCCTTCCTGCCAGAGACGGTGAAGCTGGGAGCAGAGGTCCGGCACCACATTGGACGTCACGCTGATGCAGCCATGCCCGCCGGCAGCCAGAAAGGACAGGATGGTCCCATCCTCGCCGGAAAGCTGGTTGAAATCGGCCCCGGCCTCCCGCCGCACGGCAAGCGGACGGGCCAGATTGGCCGTGGCGTCCTTCGTACCGACAATGTTCGGATGCCTAGCCAGACGGCCCAGGGTCTCCGGCGTCAGGTCCACGACGGAACGGCCCGGGATGCAGTACAACCAAAGCGGCAGCGGGGTGGCATCAGCCACCGTCATGAAATGGCGGTACAGCCCTTCCTGCGTCGGCTTGTTGTAATAGGGCACGACCACCAGCAGGGCATCGGCCCCCACCTTATGGGCATGGCGGGCCATGCCCACGGCCTCGTGCGTGCTGTTGGAACCCGCACCCGCCATCACGAGCGCACGCCCGGCAGCCACCTCCACGCAATGCTCCACGACACGGCCATGCTCCTCATGGGAGAGCGTGGGGCTTTCCCCGGTCGTCCCGGACGGAATGAGACCCGTCGTACCACCCTTGATCTGACGCTCGATCAGCCGGGTGGCCGCCTGCTCGTCCAGCGCACCATCCTTCTTCATGGGAGTGATCAGGGCGGTCAGCGACCCACGGTAACGTTCGTTAATATTCTGCGCCATCTCTTGTCTCCGCCCTTGTCCCTGCTCGTCAATATCATGGCTGGTCCCGCCAGCCCGGCACTGCATTATAGTGAGACCTCCCCTCCGTAGGAAGGTCACATCTCATCCCGGAAGGCACTCCGGGGATAGGTTCCCAGAACATGATGATCCTGACTGGCCCCGGCCAGTGCCCGGAGGGCATCGTGCACCTTCCGATCATCCGGTGCCCCCTCAATGTCCATCAGGAACCGGGATGCCTCAAAGGAGCCACCCAGCATATAGCTCTCAATCCGTGTCATGTTGACCCCATGCCGTGCAAAGCAGCTCAGGACGTCACACAAAGCTCCCGGAACATGCCGGACATGAACGATCAGCGTCGTCATCATGAGCTGGCCCGCCACATGCTCCACCACGGCATCCGGGGGAGCCACACGGTAGAAACGGGTGGTATTGTGGGCGGCATCCTCCACGTTACGCAGAAGAATCTCAAGCCCGTTCAGCTCTCCGGCAAGAGAGGACGCCACCGCCGCCTCTTCCCTGCGCCCCCAACCTGCCACCAGTTCGGCGGCTCCCGCCGTGTCAAACTCCGTCACCGGCTCCAGATCATGCCGTGCCAGAAGACCCCGGACCTGCGCCATCGCCACGGGGTGCGTATGGACACGCCTCACATCCTCAAGCCGTGCGCCCTTCACGCCCAACAGGCAGTGCTCCACCCGCTGGAAATGCTCCCCCACAATCTTCAGTCCCGCTTCTGGCAGCAGCGCATGGATCTCCGCCACACGACCGGCAAGGGAATTCTCGCATGGCAGAAGGGCCTCATCCGCCAGACCATCCCGCACGGCCTCGATCGTCTCGGCAAAGCTGCGACAGGGCAGCGTGGCCCAGCCCGGACGTGTGGCCCGGCAGGCCAGATCGGAATAGGCTCCGGGCCGCCCCTGAAATGCGATCACCGGCATGAAGCCCGCTCCCCGACCCTGGCCCGGACCCTCACGAGATCTTCCGGCGTGTCCACCCCGAGAGGGGCCGTGGCGATCCGGGCACAGCCGATCGTCATGCCTGCCTCCAGCGCACGAAGCTGCTCCAGCTTTTCCCGTTCCTCCAGCCCGGAAGGCGGCAGGGTGACGAACCGGGCCAGAGCCTCACGACGCCACGCATAGACACCCACATGATGCCAGTACACGCCCTCACCCCACGGAATCACGGACCGGGAGAAATAGAGTGCCCGGGCCACGTCATCATCACCCCTGAAACTGCATGCCACCTTCACGACCGAGTCGGCATCACGCTCCGCAGCACCCTGCACCGGGGCAACCAGCGTCCCGATGTCGAACCGCCCTTCTGCCAGCGGACGCAGGGCCTGCTGGAGGGTCTCCGGCTCCACAAGGGGGAGGTCTCCCTGAAGGTTGATCACGCAGTCATGCCGCCCCTGCGGGTCGTAGACCTCGATCGCCGCCTGCACCCTGTCCGACCCGCTTGGCAGGGCCGGGTCCGTCAGGATGACGTCCACACCCGCTATGCCTGCCACGGCATCCCGGATTTCCTCATCACCTGCCGCCACGAGGACAGGCCCCAGCCCGGCGGCCACGGCCCGACGGGCAACGTGGATGATCATGGCCTCGCCATCAATCTCGGCCAGAGCCTTGCGTGGAAGCCTTGTGGAGGCAATTCTGGAGGGAATGACAATAATCGGTTGCATGACCCCTGATTGCCGTGCGGCCCTGCCCACGTCAATCAGCCCATCAGGAAAAAGGCACAATCCTCATGCGTCAGTCTGATCTTTCCTCCCATCTGGCCCTTGCCCAGAGCTGCGCCGATGCCGCCCGACAGGTCATCCTGCCCTATTTCCGCCAGTCCCTCACCATCATCGCCAAGGACGATGACAGCCCCGTCACCCGGGCCGACCGGGAGGCTGAGGCGGCCATGAGGGCCATGCTGGAAAAACACGTTCCCCATCATGCCATCCTCGGGGAAGAGGCCGGAACCTCCGGTGCCCTGACACAGGACTGGCTCTGGGTGCTGGACCCCATCGACGGCACACGCTCCTTCGTGACCGGCAGGCCGAGCTTCACGACACTGATCTCGCTCTTTCATGAGGGCCGCCCCGTACTGGGCCTGATCGACCAGCCCGTCACCAATGAACGCTGGCTGGGACTGGATGGCGAACCCAGCCGCTACATCGCCCCGCACATGCCCGGCACCATCGGCACCCGGCAGACCGTCTCCCTCAGGGACGCCGAACTTTCCTGCACGGCACCGGAAATCTTCCGCCCTGACCGGTTCCGGCAGTTCCAGTCTCTCCAGAAAAGGGTCCGCCGGACCTCATGGGGAGGAGACGCCTATGCCTACGGGCTGCTGGCTCTGGGACAGATCGACCTCATTGCCGAAGACACGCTCAAACCCTGGGACTGGGGACCGCTGGCCCCCATCATCAGGGGAGCCGGTGGCAGCCTGACGGACTGGTCCGGCGCCCCGCTGACACTGGAAAGTGACGGCACCGTGCTGGCCTGTGCCAGCACACCCCTGCGTGATGAGGCCATGGAAGCCCTTTCCACCTGACGTTATGTCCATTACACATAGATAACGATTCTTCATGAGGTCACGCCTGCTGACCCGGTTACCACGATGAGGTTACCCGACATGCCCCTCTCCCTCGCCAAGAACAGAATCAAGATTCTTCTGCTGGAAGGCATCCACGACAGTGCCGCCGACTATCTGGAGCAGCAGGGCTACGCCTCTGTCACCCGGCTGAAAGGCGCACTGGAAGGTGAGGCCCTCAAGGAGGCCCTTCAGGGTGTCCACATGGTCGGCATCCGCAGCCGTACGCAGCTGACGGCCGATGTCATCAACTCGGCCAACCGCCTCATGGCCATCGGCTGCTTCTGCATCGGCACCAACCAGGTGGACCTCAACGCTGCCCGTATGGCCGGGATTCCCGTCTTCAATGCGCCGTTCAGCAACACCCGTTCCGTGGCGGAGCTGGTCATGGGCGAGATCGTGATGCTGCTGCGCCGCATTCCATCCCGCTCGGAGGCCTGCCACAGGGGGGGCTGGGAAAAGTCCGCCAACAATGCGTGGGAAGTCCGGGGCAAGACGGTCGGCATCGTGGGCTACGGCTCCATCGGGTCCCAGCTGTCCGTCCTGGCCGAATCCTTCGGCCTGCGGGTGCTCTTCTACGACATCGCTCCCCGCCTGCCACACGGCAACGCCATTGCCGTCAGCTCTCTGGAGGAGCTGCTGGGCCAGTCCGACATCGTGACACTGCATGTTCCCGAAACGCCAGAAACACAGAACATGATCGGCGAGGCCGAAATCCGGGCCATGAAGCCAAACTCCATCCTGCTCAACAACGCCCGTGGCACGGTCGTCGACCTTGAGGCCCTGGCCCGTGCCCTGAAGGACGGCCATCTGATGGGAGCGGCCATCGACGTTTTCCCCGTGGAACCGAAGAGCAGCCAGGAACGGTTCACGACCCCGCTCCAGGGGCTGGAAAACGTGCTGCTGACCCCGCATATCGGCGGGTCCACCATGGAGGCCCAGGAGCGCATCGGCGTCGAGGTCGCCCAGAAGCTGGTGGAATATTCCGACGTCGGGTCCACCATCGGTGCCGTCAACTTCCCGCAGGTCCAGCTGGGTGAACGCCCCGGCGGGATGCGCTTCATGCATGTCCATTCCAACCAGCCGGGCATCCTCGGGCAGATCAACGACATTTTCGCCAAGGCCGCCTGCAATCTGACGGCGCAGTTCCTCCAGACAGATGGGGAGCTTGGCTATGTCGTGACGGAGGCCGAGGCACAGGAGGGGCAGGACGTTCCCGAACTTGAGAAGGCCCTGCTGGAACAGCTCCGCACCCTGAAGGGTACCCTGCGTGCCCGGTCCATCCGGCCGATCCACGCCGAGGACTGACGTTCTCCTCCGACTCCGGCCCTTCAGAACCTGCACCGCCCGGCCGCCCCCGCTGCCGGGCGGCTGCATGTCCGGCCCATGAGGACACCCCGCTGCCATGACGGTCATGCCCCCCTCCCTCGCCCGCATCCAGAGCTTCACCTTCTCCGGAATCGACGCATTGCCCGTCATGGTGGAGGTCCAGATTTCCAGCGGGCTTCCTTCCTTCATCATTGTCGGAATGCCCGCCCGGGCCATCGCCGAATCCCGGGAGCGTGTCCGGGCGGCCCTCTCGGCGATGGGGCTGGCCCTCCCCCCGAAACGGATCCTCGTCAACCTCACGCCGGCGGACCTTCCCAAGGAGGGAGCACATTTCGACCTCCCCATCGCCCTTGGCGTTCTGGTCGCCATGAATGTCGTCCCTGCCGAATCCGTGGCCACCCTGGCCGCCCTAGGGGAAATCGCCCTTGATGGTACGGTCAGCCCCGTCAACGGCATCCTCTGTGCCGCCCTGACGGCATCAACCCAGGGACAGGGACTGATCTGCCCCGCCTCACAGGGGGCGGAGGCACGCTGGGGACATCCGACCCTCGACATCGTGGCGACACCGTCCCTCAAGGCCCTGATCGGCCATCTCCGCAGAGAACAGCCCCTGCCGGATGAACCCCCGCCTGCTCCCCAGCCTCCCGATTACGGCCCCGATCTCCGGGACGTGAAAGGCATGATGCAGGCCCGTCGGGTGCTGGAAATCGCCGCAGCGGGCCGTCACTCCCTGCTCATGTCCGGCCCTCCGGGGTCTGGAAAATCCATGCTGGCCAGCCGCCTGCCCGGCATCCTGCCGGACCTCACTCCTGCCGAGATACTGGAGACCAGCCGCATCCACAGCATCGGCGGGCTGCTGCCTGCCGGGCAGCTCGTCAGCCGTCCGCCCTATCGGGCACCGCACCATAACACCACGCTGCCCGCCCTCGTCGGCGGTGGCCCGAAAGCCATGCCCGGCGAGGTCAGCCTTGCCCATAATGGCGTGCTGTTTCTGGATGAATTCCCCGAATTCCCCCGCAACTGTCTGGAAGGACTGCGCCAGCCTGTCGAATCAGGCGAGGTCACCATCTCCCGTGCGGCACGTCATACGCACTATCCGGCCCGTTTCCAGCTTGTGGCCGCCATGAATCCCTGCCGCTGCGGATATGTCCATGATGCCGAACGGGCCTGCAACCGGGCACCACGCTGTGCGCAGGACTACACGGCCCGCATCTCCGGCCCGATGCTGGACCGCATGGACCTGTGCGTTCACATCCATTCACTCTCGCCGCTAGCCATCAGCCGTGCCCCCACGGGGGAAAGCAGTGCAGAGATACGGGCCAGGGTGCAGGCAGCCTATGACCGGCAGATGGAGCGGCAGGGAGCCTGCAACAGCACCATGTCACCTGAAGGATTCCTCTTCGAGGCGGACGCCCTGGCTCTTGCGGAACAGGCGGCACTGCGGATGAAACTCTCACATCGTGGCATCACACGGATGTTCCGTGTCGCCCGCACGATCGCCGATCTTGACGGCACGGAGACCGTGCGGAAACACCATGCGGCAGAGGCTCTCTCCTACCGCACCCCTCTCTGACGATCAGGGAGCCAGCCCGTCCAGCCCACGGGCCAGATCAGCCTTCAGATCCGCCACATTCTCCAGCCCGACCTGAATGCGGAAGGCTGCCCCCTTCGGCAGACCCTCCTCATGATGCCGTGTCAGACCACCGGAGGTCGGCAGGACGAGGCTTTCATAGCCTCCCCAGCTGGCTCCGATGCTGAAGAGTTTCAGTCCGTTCAGCATGGCGATCATGGCTTCCTGCGTGATTCCCTCCGCCAGTTCCACACCGAACAGGCCGCTGGCATCCGTGAAGTCACGCTTCCATACCTCATGCCCCGGGCAGCCCGGCAGGGCCGGGTGCCGTACATGGGCAACCTCCGGGCGGCTCTCCAGCCAGAGGGCCAGCTCATGGGCGGAGCGGGCCTGCTGGGCCAGGCGGACAGCCATGGTCTTCAGGCCCCGCAGGGTCAGCCAGCAGTCGTCCGGGGCACCACAGGCTCCCAACTCGATGGCGGCACGGCGCAGGGCCTGCCAGTGTTCCTGACGCTGGACCGTGATGGACCCGAGAATCACATCCGCATGGCCGCTGGGATATTTCGTCAGGGCCTGAATGGACACGTCCACCCCATGCGTGAAAGGCTGGAAGGCCCCGATTCCCCATGTATTGTCCAGCAGCAGCCGTGCCCCGGCCCCATGCGCCAGACGGGCGATCCGGGGAACGTCCTGCACCTCGAACGTGTGACTGCCCGGGCTTTCGGCAAAGACCACGGCCGTATTGGGCCGGAGATGCGCCCGCAGGGTGGCCTCATCCGCACGGGGCGGATAAAAGCCGGTCTCAACCCCAAAACGGGCCAACATTCCCAACGCAAAACGCCGTGTCGGACCATAGACGGAATCTGGCAGAAGCAGATGGTCCCCGCTCTTCAGGAACGCCAGCAGAGCCACGCTACAGGCTGCCAGACCGGAATTGACAACCTGCGCATGGCTTCCGCCTTCCAATGCTGCAATCACCTGTTCCAGCCTGTGCTGGACGGGATTGCCCATCGCACCATAGACGAGCCTGTGATCGTAGGCATGGACGCCCTGGGCCTCCATGTCCTCGACCGTCGGGAACACGACCGTTGAGCCACGCTCAACCGGCATGTTGACAAAGCTGCCCCGCTGATCCGGAGCCTGCCGCCCGGCATGGGTCAGGAAGGTGGCGAATTTCTGCCAGCCTTCACCAATGACAGGCCCCGTCTTTACGGTTTTCGTTTCGTGCTTCACACCCGTCCTCCTGATCCGTCATACAGACCGTTCCAGCCTATCGGACATGCCCGTCCCTGCCTAGCGGCCTGTGGACACCGCCTCACCGGCAGCACCATATTTTATCCCGCTGGCAGGACGATTTCTGCCACAATTCCGCTATGAACTTCTCCCCTTACGAGGCAGTATGGGGTGTCCTCCTCCTCCAGACCTGTTCCGACAGGTCTTTTTTGTTAATTCTCAGGCCGTTACGATCATGCAGGACACGACACCATCACTTGCCACACCCCCTACACTCCGGCTCGTCAGCTGGAATCTGTTCCATGAGGATGGGGCCACGCTGGAAGATGTCCGCCTCCTGCTGCGGGCGACGAAACCTGACATCCTGCTCATGCAGGAATGCCGCCTTTTCACCAGCCGGCTGCCCGATCTGGTGGACGGGCATTTCAGCCGTCTGGCCTCGGAGGGCCGTGTCCACGGCACCGCCTGCTGGAGCCGTCACCCCTTCCTGAAACCTCCCCGCCTTCAGATGCTCCCGCCCGGACTGGCGGCACATCGCTCCGCACAGATTCTGGAATTCGACACGGGCTTCGGCCCTTTCAGCATCGCCAACGTGCATCTTTCCCACGGCCCCATCCTCAACCGCCGCCAGCTGCGGCTCATACGGCAGGAACTGTCGGAACGGGCCATCATCATCGGAGATTTCAACCAGGTCGGACCTGCCATGCTGCGGGGCTTCGAGGATGTGGGACCACGGGAACAGACACACCGGATGCTCGACAAGGTGCCCCTCCGCCTGGACCGCTGTCTCGTCCGTGGCTTCTCCCTGCTGGAACGGCGGGTCTATCCCCGTTTCGGATCAGACCACCGCCCCATCGCCGTCACCCTGGCCCCCTCAACCGGTCTCACAGATAGGGAAGCAGAAGACGGCAGGCGGCATCACGCAGCCGGACCGGAAGCGACCAGGAATTGATCTCCGCCAGCTCCAGCCGATGATGGCGGTGCCCGAACATGAAATCTTCCAGATGCCCTGCCGTCTTTTCGTCATGCAGGGTCATGTTGCATTCAAAATTGAGCCGCAGGGAACGCCGGTCCAGGTTGGCACTGCCCACGAAACTCCAGGCCCCGTCCACCGTCATCAGCTTGGAATGGTTGAAGGGCGGATCAGCCAGCCAGACCCGACAGCCGGCACTCACGAGTGTTTTCAGGCAGGCATTGCGGGCATAGTCCGTCACGGGATGGTTGCTGTGACGGGGCACGACAATGTCGATCTGCACCCCCCTCAGGGCGGCCAGCCCCAGCTCCGTGGCGAAGCGGCTATCCGGAATGAAATAGGGTGTCATGAAGCAGACGTGACTGCGGGCCAGGATGATCGCCTGAAGGATGGTATACTCAATCTGTTCGACATCCATGTCCGGCCCGGATGTCACGACACGGGCCGGAACGGTTCCGGCAGCCACGGGAACGGGAAAGAAAGTGTCTCCCTCCAGCGTTTCCCCCGTCGTGAAGGCCCAGTCCCGCACGAACACCTCCGAAAGCTGCTGGACGACGGGGCCTTCCAGCCGAAAATGCGTGTCCGCCACCGGGAGACGCCGCCCTCTGGGCTGGTTGAGCAGATTTTCCGCCCCGATGTTCAGCCCGCCCATGAAGCCCACATGACCATCCACCACCAGTATCTTGCGATGGTCCCGCAGGTTGATGAACGGCATCCGCCACGGCCAGAGTGAGTGCATGAAACGGGCGCAGCGTATGTTCCGCCGCCGGAGGTTCTGGATGATGGCACTGTACAGGTAGCCGCTGCCGACACCATCCACCAGCACCCGGACCTCGACACCACGCTCCCGCGCCGCCGCCAGTGCCTCCACGAATGTCTGGCCGATCTGGTCATGCCGGAAAATGTAGGAACAGAGCAGGATGGAGTGCCGGGCCTCCCCGATGGCCTTCAGCATTTCCGGATATGCACGGTCCCCGTCATGAAGGCAGACGACATCATTGCCCTTAAGGAGGGGAAGGCCCGTCAGCTCATCCAGCATCCTCACCAGAGGAGCCATGAAGCTGTCTGCCGCATCATGGGACCATGTCGCCAGAAAGGCGGTTTCTTCCGGGCTGACGTCTTCCCGCAGCTTCTGTGCCCGACGGCGCACGCGGTTGATCCCGAAGCAGAGATAGAGCAGCAGTCCCAGATAGGGCATGAGCCAGCAGGCCCCTATCCAGCCCGTGGCTGCCGCCGTGTCCCGCTTCGTCAGCAGTATGTGGGCCGTGACGGCCAGGAAAAGGCCGACATGCAGCAGCCCGAACAGAAACGTAAGCGAAAAAAGCTCGGTCATGTCCTTCTCCCCCGTCGGTCACGTCCTGCACCGGTCCGTGCCTCTCCCGGATGATGCCATCCCGAGGTAACGGACCGGTTCACGGACACCCTATTTTCTCAGCATCCACTGTGGTGCCGCCTTGCCGACGGACCCACGCCGTCCTTCCAGCGGTGCGAGGTCCTCCTGCGAGCGGGGCCTCTGCCCCTCCTTCCAGACCAGACCATCCGCCAGACAGAACAGACGGACCTGCTGGATGGCGGCTCCATCCGGCAGCTTCTGGAGGCTTACGCCTCCCCCCTTCGCCACCTCGGCCACCTGCTCCAGCGGGAAAATCAGAGCCCGCTTTGCCGTCGTCAGGCAGAGGACATGCGTGCCCTCGGCCGGGAAGACGTACTGGATACGGGCACCATCCCGCAGATTGAAGACCTGCCGCCCTGTCCGTTTCTCGGCAGAAAGGTTGCTGGCGGCCACCTGCATCCCACGTCCGTCACTGGTGGCAAGGAAATACCGGGCCTCATCATCCTCGAGCGCAAAGAAGGACACCACCTGGTCATCCTGCGCCAGATCGGCCAGCGTCCTCACGGGCTGCCCAAACCCCCGCCCCCGGGGCAGGTCCGCCACTTTCAGCGTGAAGGCACGGCCTCCCGCCGCCATCAGGCACAAGCGGTCCGTGCTCTGGCACTCGACATGCCAGGCCAGCCCGTCCCCTTCCTTGAAGCGGTGATTCTCCACGTCATGCCCATGCCCCTTGACGGCACGGACCCATCCCTCCTGAGACAGCAGCACGGTGACAGGCTCCCGCTCCACGGCCAGAACGGCGGACGTGTCGATGCTGGCCGGGGCTTCCCCCATGACCGTCCGACGCTGCGCATGAGGCCCCTTCTCGAACAGGGCCTGCATTTTCTGAAGGTCTTTTCCGATCCGGGTCCAGCGTCGCCTGTCAGACCCCAGAAGAGCCTCCAGTGACGCCTGCTCCTTGCCCAGACCGTCCCACTCCCTGCGGATTTCCATTTCTTCCAGCCGCCGCAGGGACCGCAGGCGCATGTTCAGCACATGATCCGCCTGAAGCTCGCTCAGGGAAAAGGCTTTCATGAGGGCAGGCTTCGGCTCATCCTCTTCCCGGATGATGCGGATGACCTCATCGAGATTGAGATAGACCTTCAGGAAGCCATCCAGAATTTCCAGCCTTTTCAGGACGGCATCCAGACGATGCTGCGTGCGGCGGACCAGCACGTCATGCACATGCTCTAGCCAGGCCTTCAGGGCCTCCCTGAGGGACAGCACGCCGGGGATTTTCCCCTGGCTGAGAACGTTCATGTTCAGGCTGAAGCGGCTTTCCAGCATGGTGTGCCGGAAAAGCGTTTCCATCAGCACATCCGGCTCACAGTTGCGGGTCTTCGGCTCCAGAACCAGCCGGATGTCCGTCGTGCTTTCATCCCGCACGTCAGCCAGAAGAGGAAGTTTCTTCTCTTCCATCTTCCTGGCAATGTCCTCGATCAGCTTGCCTTTCTGCACCTGATAGGGAATTTCCGAGACGATGATGGTCCATACGCCACCACGGCCCTTCTCGACCGCCCAGCGTGCGCGGATGCGGAAGCTGCCACGCCCTGTCTCATAGGCCTGGACGAGCGTCTGGCGGTCCTCAACCAGCAGGCCACCGGTGGGGAAATCCGGCCCCGGCACGACATCCAGCAGCTCCTCCGTGCTACAGTCCGGCTTCTCGATCAGCAGGCGGGCCGCCTGATAGAGTTCGGCGGCATTATGAGGAGGAATGCTGGTGGCCATGCCCACGGCAATCCCGGCCGCCCCATTGGCCAGAAGATTGGGAAAAAGCCCCGGCAGGACGACCGGTTCCTGATCCTCATTGTCGTAGGTCGGACGGAAATCGACCGCATCATCGCTGATGCCTTCCAGCATGATGCGGGCCGTTTCAGTCATGCGGCTTTCGGTGTACCGCATGGCGGCGGCCCCATCGCCATCAATGGACCCGAAATTGCCCTGCCCTTCCACCAGCGGATAGCGTACGGCAAAATCCTGCGCCAGACGCACCAGGGCATCATAGACGGACGCATCCCCATGAGGATGGAACTTACCGATGACATCACCCACCACACGGGCACATTTCTTGAAGCCGGAAGTCGGGTCCAGCTTGAGCTGCTGCATGGCGTAAAGCAGGCGGCGATGTACCGGTTTCAGGCCATCCCGCACATCAGGCAGGGAACGTGACGTGATGGTGGACATGGCATAGGCCAGATAACGCTCGCTCAACGCTTCGGCCAGCCGTGTATCTTCGATATGCCCGGCGAGATCGCCCGTCATAAGGTCTCCTGCTTCCTGTTCTGCCTGTTCGGAGGACAGGTTAGACACGCTCTTCTTCATCCTGTCCAGAGGCCCCGTCCTCCGCAAGCCTGTAGAGAGCGGTCACAAGGCGATCCCTGGCTGCTGGCAGGGGACGGTGATACGCCGCAAAAACGGCCCGTTGCAGAAAATGCCCGCTCAGCCGGGCAGCCCCGAGCCAGTCCTGCGGCTGTCCCTCTTCCTCCTCGTCAAGAAGGCAGGACGGCAGGGGCAGGAGACGGTCCTTCCATTCACCGGCTCCCTCGCTGCTCACGGCCCGCCCCGTACGGGGCGAGACATGCACCAGCCCATCCCGGGCACCCGTGACGGCACACCGGTCCAGAGTCAGGCCGTAGCCTAGCTCCTGCAACAGGATCAGTTCCCAGCGGAAATACAGGGCCACGGGCGGCCGGGTTGCCGAAACGCTAAGCACACCCATGAGATGGGCCAGGGAGGCAAACAGAGGCTCATGCGGTTCCCGCTCCGCCAGGGCCTCGCTGCACAGACTACAGGCACTGCTGAGCAGGGCCAGGGCCAGAGGATGATCCAGCAGGAAAGAGGCCGTGGGACGCACCAGCTCGGCTGTCATGTTACCCAGCTGCTCTGGCAGACGGGCCTTCCAGCGGGCCATGATCAGGTTGCCCTCCTGCCACAGGGCCGCCTGCCGTCGGGAGCGTCCCCCACGCACGAGGGCATGGCAGACCCCCTTCCGCCGTGTCAGCACACGGACGAGAAGGCTGCTTTCCCCATGCGGGGAGAGACGCAGGATGATGGCAGGTTCTTCCCATTCCATGAGCCATGCCCCCCAGGGACAGAAAAAGGGGCCCCGCCATACCGACGGAAGCCCCCCCTTCTTCTGACAACAGACCGTCGAGAACTTACTTCTTCTGGCCGGAAGCCGCAGCAACCTCGGCAGCGAAATCCGTCTCGACCTTCTCGATGCCTTCACCCAGCTTGTAGCGGGCGAAACCGACCAGCTTGGCACCGGCCTTCTTGACGACATCCTTCACGCGGCTTTCACCGTCATGCACCCAGACCTGCTCCAGCAGAACCACTTCCTCGTAGAACTTGCGGATGCGGCCTTCCACCATCTTCTCGATGATGGCTTCCGGCTTGCCGGAGGAACGGGCCTGATCTTCCAGCACCTTGCGCTCGTGAGCGACGGCGGCGGCATCGACGCTGTCCACATCCAGGGCGGTCGGGCTGGTGGCGGCAACATGCATGCCAATCTGACGACCCAGTGTCAGCAGGGCCTCGCTCTCGGAAGGAGCCTCGATGGCGGCCAGAACACCGATGCGGCCGACGCCCGGACGCAGGGCACCGTGAACGTAGCTGGCGACGACGCCGGACGGCACGGTCAGCACGGCCACACGGCGCAGGCTCATGTTCTCACCGATGGTGGCAACCAGATGGGTCAGCTCATCGGCAACGGTACGGCCGGACGGCATCTTGGCAGCCTTGACGGCCTCAAGATCATCACCGACTTCCAGCGCAACCTTGGCGATGTCTTCCACGGCCTGCTGGAAGGCATCATTGCGGGCCACGAAGTCCGTCTCGGCATTGACCTCGACCAGAGCAGCCTTCCTGCCTTCAACGGCAACACCCACCAGACCCTCGGCGGCAACACGGCCGGACTTCTTGGCGGCCTGGGACAGACCCTTCTTGCGCAGCCAGTCGATGGCGGCCTGCATGTCGCCATTGGCTTCCGTCAGGGCCTTCTTGCAGTCCATCATGCCTGCGCTTGTCGCATCGCGCAGCTCGCGCACCATTGCAGCAGTAACTTCTGCCATATCTCTGTCATCCCTGATAAAACACCCATGCAGCCGGGACGCATCCACGGCTGCATGAGCTGTTCATGTCACAATATCCACCATCCGCTCCGCCCGTGTGAGGGCGGAACGGACTGTCTGGCATGGCCCTTGGGCCAGATGGAGATGCTTACTCAGCCTTCTCTGCCACGACGGTCTCTTCAACCGGCAGCTCGGCAGAAGCCCCGATGTCCTGACCGGAAGCGGCCAGCTCGGCGGAGATGCCGTCCAGAACGGCACCGGAAACCAGCTCGCAGTATGTTGCGATGGCACGGATGGCATCATCGTTGCCCGGAATCGGGAAGGTGACGCCCTTCGGGTCGGAGTTGCTGTCCAGCACGGCGATCACGGGGATGCCCAGCTTGTTGGCTTCCTCAACGGCCAGCTTTTCCTTGTTCGTGTCGATCACAAACAGCAGGTCCGGCAGGCCGCCCATGTCCTTGATCCCGCCGAGGGAGCGTTCCAGCTTCTCACGGTCACGGGTGATGTCGAGGACTTCCTTCTTGGTCAGACCGGTCGTGTCGCCAGCCAGCATCTCGTCAATGCCACGCAGACGCTTGATGGACCCGGTGATGGTCTTCCAGTTCGTCAGCATGCCGCCGAGCCAGCGGTGGTTGACATAGTACTGGCCGCAACGCTGTGCAGCCTCGGCCACCAGGTCGGCAGCGGAACGCTTCGTGCCGACGAACAGCACGCGGCCACCGGAAGCCACGGTGTCACGCACCTGCTTCAGGGCACGGTCCAGCAGCGGAACAGTCTGCTGAAGGTCGATGATGTGCACCTGGTTGCGGACACCGAACAGGTACGGTGCCATTGCCGGGTTCCAGCGACGTGTGTGATGACCGAAGTGAACACCAGCCTCCAGCAGCTGACGCATCGTGAACTGTGGCATTGCCATAGTCTGAAACTCTCTTTCTCTGGTTTGTCCTCCGCATGGCAACGCCCCCGTGAGGACAGGGACACCAGGCAATCCGGGCCATGCGTGCGAAATATACCTCCGGCCTGATCAGGACCGGAAAATACCGCTCCTCTCTAGACCAGCCTCACGGGAAACGCAAGCATCCTCACACCCGGGCGACAGGCAGCCCCTGAAGGAAATGCACCATCGCCTTCCGGGCACGGGCCGCATCACGCCCGAGGCCCATCAGGTCCCCCATCTGGGCGGGATGCCGCAGGATGGACCCCAGAAGGGCCGGAACATGCACCTGCCCGTCCTTCAGTCCCTCCACGGCAGCGGGCGGCAGGTCCCTGCCCGCATCATCGCAGATCACCCGCAGCACCGCAAAGGGCAGACCCGAACGGGCTACAAGGCCGCTTTCCATGTCCACGGCATGACAGCCTGTCCGGGAGAAAAGGACGGCCTTCTGCATGGCCGTGCCGATCATGACCGGACTGTGCAGGATGCCGCCCCGTACCGCCGCCTGCGCCGCCCCAAAACGGGCACTCAGGGCCGGGTCCGCCCTGTGGTTCTCTCCATCCTGCTGGACATATTCGGCCACCTGCACGCTCCCCGGTGGCAGGGCCGGGTCCAAGGCACCGGAACAACCGAAAGACAGCAGCTCCGTCGCCCCGGCCTCCTGCAAAGCCAGCAGGGCACGCCGTGCCCCGGCCTCGCAGGCATGACTGAGGGCAATCTTCGCACCGGGGAAGAACTGCGCCGCCAGCCGTGCCTCCTGTTTCAGCCCTGCCAGAATTCCCAGCATCAGAAGCCGAACTCCACCTGACCGGAATTGCTATCGGCCAGATTGCGGTACCGGGACAGTGCCATGAGCGGGAAGAACTGCTTGTAGCCATGGTAGCGCAGATAGAAGACCTTGGGGAATCCGACGGCATTGTAGGGAGCCTCGTGCCATTCCCCCTGCTCGTCCTGTTCCTGCATCAGATAGGCCATGCCACGGCGCACGGCCTCGCTGTCCCGACGGCCGACGGCCATGAGGCCCAGCGTGGCCCAGGCTGTCTGGGTTGGCAGGCTTGTCTTGTAGACACCCGGTGCGGCCCCTTCATAGCTGGCGCAGTCCTCACCCCAGCCCCCATCATCATTCTGCACGCTTTCCAGCCAGGCCACGGCCCGCTCCACCATCGGGTCATCATGCCGGATACCGGCGATGTTAAGGGCACAGAGCACCGACCAGGTGCCATAGATGTAGTTCGTGCCCCACCGGCCGAACCAGCTGCCATTCTCCTCCTGCTCGGACCGGATATAGTCCAGCCCCCGACGGATCACCTCCCGGTCCTCCGGATGCCCCAGCTGGGACAGGAAAGAAATGCAGCGGGCCGAGACATCCACCGTCGGCGGGTCCAGCAGCGCACCGTGATCCGAGAACGGAATGTGGTTCAGCACCTCGAGATCATTGTCGATGTCGAAGGCACCCCAGCCACCATTGCTGCTCTGCATCCCGATGATCCACTCACGCGCACGCTCAATGGCGGTGTGGTTTTCCTCAGGGTCGATCCGGTGCAGCAGCATGCCGACGACAGCCGTGTCATCCACGTCCGGGTAATAGTCATTCTCGTACTGGAAAGCCCAGCCCCCCGGACGCAAATCCGGCGTGTTGATCGCCCAGTCCCCTTTGACATCCAGAATCTGCCGCTCCCTCAGCCAGGAGGCCGCCTTCTTCAGGGCCGTCATCGTCTCGGCAGGCATCACGCCCCTGTTTCCTGTCGATGCCTCCAACATGGCAAGGCTGGACAGCCCCGTATCCCAGACGGGCGACACGCAGGGCTGGCAGTAGGCCTCATGATCCTTGATCACCAGAAGGCCCTGCACGGCCTCCCAGGCCTGCACGACCCTCGGATCATCATCCGGCACGCCAAGGATGCGGTACACCATGATAACGTTGGCCATGGAGGGGTAGATCGCTCCCAGACCACCACCACTCAGCCGCTTCTCGATGAACTCGATCGTGACACGGATGGCCTTCTCATGAATGGAAGCCGGGACGTAAGGCACGAGGGGACGGATGGCCCTGTCCAGATAGGCGAAGACCCGCCCCCAGACGGAACGGTACGGCCCGCCTATCCACTTCCTGATGCGGGCAGGCGGGGTCCTGAACAGCTCCTGCACCCGCACGCCACGAGGATTGATGGCCAGAGGCTTATGAGCCGCCAGAATAAGCAGCGGCGCAATGACGGCCCGGGACCAGTAGGACATGTTCCAGACCGAGAAGAACGCCTTGCGGGGTAGCAGCATCAGCTCCACCGGCATCACGGGCACGGCGTCCCACGGCACCTCGCCGAACAGGGCCAGCTGGATGCGGGTGAAGACATTGCTCTTCTCCGCACCGCCATGCTGGAGGATGGCCGCACGGGCCCTGCGCATGTGCGGGGCCTCGGGATCATCCCCCACCATCTTCAGGGCGAAATAGGCCTTCACGCTGGCCGACAGGTCGAACCGGCCATCCGTATAGAGTGCCCAGCCACCATGCGCCCCCTGCGTCCTGCGCAGATAGGCGGCGATCTTCTGCTCCAGCCCGACATCGACACAGTCAAGGAAATGGCGGAGCAGGACATATTCGGAAGGAATGGTGGCATCGGCTTCCAGCTCGAAGACCCAATGACCGTCACTCTTCTGAAGCTTGCCCAAAGCGGCATGAGACGCCCTGACAGCCTGCTCCACCACGGTGACATCAACCTTATGACGGGACAACGTCTCGTTCACTGAACTCTCCTCCAACATCCTCGCACGCCGGGGTCTGCCGCCCGTCCAGCATGTGCGGAGATCATAAACCAGTTTTCAGGCTCACTCCGCCCCGGCAAAGGCCGTGCGAAAACCAAGTGCCCCCACAGCCGCCAGACCAGACTGTATGGCACCTTCGATCGTGGAAGGCAGCCCAGTATCCGTCCAGTCTCCGGCAAGGGCAAGATTGGCGTAAGCGGTTTTTGCCCCCGGCCGCTTTTTATCCTGTTCCGGAGTTGCTGCAAAGGTGGCCCGTTTCTCCCGGATCAGCCGTGCGGCAGGCATCTCCTCCGGCAGAAACCCCTCAATGAGCGGATCGAGGGCACGGCGCAGCTCGTCCCATATGTGTTCCAGCATCTCCTCATTGCGCCAGTCCAGACACCGGTTCGCCGCACTGACGGTGACGGACAGCACCTCGTCATGCAGGAAGACCCATTCGGCCACGCCCCCCACCAGCCCGATGAACCCGGCCTGTTTCAGGGAACCCCGTGGCTTCAGGGGCCGCTGGAGACGGTAATGGGCGTTGGCGATGCTCTCGAACTCGTCCGGCCCTTCCAGCCCCGGCAGCAGGCCCGCCGCCACGGGTGACGGCACGGCCATGATGACGGCATCCTCCTCCCCGAGAGCCACGGAACCGCCGGATGTTTCCAGAGCCACGATGCGGCCCGCCTCCTCCTTCAAAGCGGAGACCCGGGTGCCCGTCAGGACCTGGGCATGGAACCCTGCGAGATGACGCATGGCAGGTTCCACGAAGGTCTCGGACAGACCATTGGCCGCCATCCACGGGCAGCAGGCCGCCCCTCCCTTCGCCAGGGTCTGACGGACGATGTTGCCCAGCAGGCGGGCACTGCCACGTTCGACATCCGTATTGAGGCCGGACACGGCGAGCGGCTCCAGCAGGCGGCGGGCAAACTGCCCCGGCATGAGGCAGTCCGCCACACGGGTCTGGTCGTCCGCCTTCATCAGACGCAGCAGGGCCATCACCTCCCCCAGCTTCATGCCCGGCACACGGCTGCCCCGGCGCAGGAGCCAGAACGGAATGCGTCCCGGCGAGAGGCGCAGCGTCCATGTCAGGTCCGCTTCCAGATCATGCCACGGGAAAACGGGTTTTCCCGGTCCCTTCAGCGTCTCCCGTGCTCCCAGAAGATCAAGATACCGGAAGGTATAGGGATTGGCCGACAGCAGGAGATGGTTCCCGTTATCGATGACCGCATCCAGTGCCCTGTCGTGAAAGGAGCGTGCCCGCCCCCCGCAGGCCGGACCGGCCTCATACAGGGTCACCCGTGCCTGGGGAGCCAGTTCCACGGCGGCGGAAAGCCCCGCCAGCCCGCCTCCGATGACATGCACATGACTCACGGCATCACCCCGGCCGCCGCCAGCAGCATGGCCAGCTTCTTGCGAATGGAACAGACCCGCAGGGGCGTCTCAGGATTGCGCCAGCCACGACGCCTCAGGGCCGCCAGCGTCACCCGATAGGAGGCCGCCATGATGCGTGCCGGACGGACCGTGGCTGCCGGGCACTGCCGCATCAGCTCCGCCGCCCGCCGGAAATGGTCTTCCGCCCGTCCGGCAAGGATGCGGCACAGTCCGTCCAGCCCGACGGCGTAGAGGGCCTCCGCCGGATCGGTCGGCACGCTGTACCGCCGCAGCAGTTCGGCGGGCAGATAGAGCCGCCCCCGGGAGGCGTCCTCCGCAATATCCCGCAGGATGTTCGTCAGCTGGAGCGCACGGCCAAGATGATGGGCAAGCCTGTCTCCGTACTCCTCCGGCGTGCCGAAAACACGCACGGAAAGCCGCCCGACGGCAGAGGCCACACGGTCGCAGTACAGGTCCAGCGTGGCCTCATCCGGAGCGACGATCGGTTCGCCACAGTCCATCACCATGCCATCGATGATGGCAATGAAATCCTCCTGCTTCAGGCCGAACTGCTCGACCGCCGCCAGCAGGACACGCTCCAGAGGAGTCTCGGCCTGCCCGTCATACAGGGCGGCGATCCGCTCCTTCCATTTCTCTAGGGCTGCGGCCGGATCATCAACCGGAATGTCGCCATCGGCGATGTCATCAACGACACGGCAGAACGCATAAATGGCAAACATGCCGTCCCGACGGACGGGAGGAAGAATCTTCATCCCTTTCCCGAACGACGTGCCGGAACGGACCACGATCTCCTCCACATGCCGCAGATCCGATGGGGCACATGGCAGACCCTGTGGCATTTCGTGACGAGCAGAGACCATAACCTTCCTCATATCCATTCAAGGGCCGCAGCCATGACAATCTTGCAGACCTTCCAAGGCCTGCCCTTTTCTAACGGCAAACTCCACACGGGCAAAGACCCCGCCATGCAGAACAGCTCCCTCAGCGGGCGTAACGCATGGCCCAGCCAAGTGCCCGGAGGCCGTCCAGCTTCGTCAGGGCCACATGCTCCGCAATCGGGTCCTGCCTGTGCAGACGCCCGGTGAGACGGCGGCAGAGTGCCACGATCACGGCGGCCTCCAGCCTCATGCGGCGGTCCCTGATCAGGGATGGCAGGCGGGCCGCCTCCTCGTTCAAGGCATCGACATGGGCGAGCATGTGATCAAAGACCCGCCTCACGCCCGGCTTGCTGCGGGCCAGGATGAGGTCCTTCAGCCTGATGTTTTCCGCCTCCAGCCAGGGAAGCGGCACGTAACAGCGGTTCAGCGTTTTCAGGTCGCTGCTGACATCCTGCATGTGGTTGACGATCTGCAACGCCGTGCAGAGCGCATCCGACGGGCCGAACGTCTCCTCCCCCTCACCATGCAGCATCAGCAGGAACCGCCCGACAGGGTTGGCCGAATAGCGGCAGTAATGCAGCAGCTCCGACCAGTGGGCATAGCGTGTCTTTTCCGCATCCATGATGAAGGCCGTGATCAGGTCCCCGGCCAGCTCGAGCGGCAGCCCCCTTTCCTGAAGGACCGTGCGGAGGATGACGCCACTCCAGGCGTCGGCCCGGCCGGCCGGCGGGTTCCGCTGCCCGTACAGCACCTCACGCAGGGCCGTGAGGCGGGCAATCTTCTGCTCTGCGGACAGGCGGGTATTGTCCACCATGTCATCCGCAATACGGGCGAAATTGTAATAGGCATGGACGGCAGGCCGATGCGCCGCCGAGATCAGGAACGATCCCACGGGAAAGTTCTCGTCCTTCATGCCCTTGTCGGAGGAGACATCCCGTGTTCCCCAGAGCGCAGCATCATCCTGCATGGTGCTCCCGCCAGACTGTGCCTTCATGATTCTGCTCCTTCATAAGACCGCCCACGCCAGCTGACGCCTCTGCCCAGATAGTGGTTCACGGCGGAACCGACAGTGGCCATCATGTAGAAGGCCGCCACCAGCGGCAGTGAGAGGACACGCCACCATGACAGGTTGAACCAGCGCAGGGTCGGCATGAAGGTAATGCAGCTGAGAGCATATGCACAGCCACCCAGCACACGGTTCCTCCCCCGCCCGAACAGGAGAAGACGGACGGGCAGGAGCCAGACCAGCACCATCCCGGCCATCGCCCTGAGCAGCCGCCAGGGTGAGAAACCCAGCTGCACATAGGCGTTCCGGGAGATCATGTGCCATATCTCGCCCGGCGTCTGGTAGGTGCGGATGGACCAGGCCTGTTCGCTGCATCCCAGATAGAGCCGCCCCCCCGCCTGCTTGACATACGCCCCCAGCGTGCAGTCGTCGATCAGCGCACCCCTGAGGGACTGTATCCCGCCGATCTTTTCCAGCATCTTACGGCGGATCAGGACGGTACCGCCTGCCGCCCCTGCCACGGATGAACGGGGATCAGCCACACGGCGGAAAGGATAGAGCATGGCGAAAAAATAGACGAAAGCCGGGACAAGGGCTTTTTCCCAGAAGCTGACACAGTTCAGCTTGACCATCTCCGAGACCATGTCGAGGGAGTCGCCCTGCGCCCGCCGCACCAGCGAGGACACATGATCCTCCTGATGGACAATGTCCGCATCCGTAAGGAGTACATAGCCATCGGGCGGGAGAATCCTCATGGCCTCTTCCTGCCCCTGCCTGACGGCCCAGAGCTTCCCGCTCCAGCCCGCCGGGTGGGGCCTGCCGGACAGGACGGTCAGGCGGCCCTCCGGGGCTGGCAGACGGCGGGCTATGTCGCCCGTGCCGTCCGTGCTCTCATCATCCACGAGAATGACATGGTACCGCCCCTGATAGTCCTGCTCCAGCAGGGAGGTCAGGCAGGCCTGGACGGAAGCCGCCTCGTCCCGGGCCGGCACGATCACGGCCACGTCGGGAAGGCCATCCTGCCGCCCTCTGGCCTTTCCACCCTCTGCCAGCCAAGGCCCGCCGACCCAGAACTGACCATGAAAGAACATCAACCCTACCCAGGCCAACAGAGAAAACAATACCGCTACAAACATCATCACCGTGTCAGCCTGACCGCCCCCGTATGGCGGAATTCACCTCCGCCCATGTTCCCGAAACCACGCTATGGCATCAGCCAGCGCATGGCGTGCCTCCCGGGGCCGGTAATCCAGCTCCCGTTCGGCCTTTTCGGAAGAAAAAAACATTAATTTCTTGGACATGTCCAGCATCTCCCGTGTCACGCGGGGCTGGATTCTGAAATGCCTGGCCAGCATTTCCGAGACGGAAGCCACCGGGTACAGCCATGACTGACGGAGCCTGATGCGGGGCGGTCTGCGGTTGGCGATCCCGGCCACCATGCGGAACAGATCGCCCAGCATGAGGTTCTCACCGCCCAGAATATATTTTTCACCTATGGTGCCACGCTCGAAGGCCAGAACATGGCCTTCCGCCACGTCATCCACATGGACAATGTTCAGCCCCGTCTCCACATAGGCGGGCATGCGCCCCATGGCACAGTCCAGAATCATCTGTCCCGTCGGGGTCGGCTTTATGTCCCTCGGCCCCACGGGAGTCGAAGGATTGACGATGACCGCAGGCAGCCCCTCCTCCCGGACAAGACGCAGGACCTCCTGCTCCGCCCGGTATTTCGACCGTTTGTAGACTCCGACGATCTGGTCCTCCGTCACGGGCGAGGACTCGGTGGCGGGAATGCCGTCATGGGCCGTCGCCAGGGCCGCAACGGACGAACAGTACACGACCCTTTTCACCCCCGCCTTCATGGCGGCCTGCATCAGGGTCCGTGTTCCCTCGACATTCGCCTTCATCATGACATCCGGGTCCGGCACCCAGAGGCGATAGTCCGCAGCGACATGGAAGAGATATGTCACACCCTCCAGGGCCTTTTCCATGCTCCGGGGATCAGACAGATCACCGACGGCAAACTCCACCGGCAGGCCGGAAACATTGCTGCGGTCCGACGTCTGGCGGACGAGCAGGCGCAGGCGGTGCCCCCTTTCCAGAAGGACACGGGCAACAGCCGATCCCACAAAGCCGGTCGCCCCGGTGATCAGGGTTATGTCTTCTGCCATATTCCGCCCTTTCCTGCCTCGCTGCATCAACCTGACGGGTATAATAGCCCCTGCCGCAGCTGGCAAAGCCCCGACATTGGACGTCTGCCACAGAGTAGCCTAGAAGGGCAGAAACCAGAACAGACACATGGCGGCACTCTTGAAAAAACTACTCCCCTTCATCCTTTCACTGACAGGTGTCGTCCTCTTCTGTTTTCTCACGCTGCGCACGGGCATCCATCCGATTCTGGTCTCTCTGGCCAAGATCGGGCTTGACGGCTTCATCCTGCTGATCGTCTGCCAGCTTGCCGTCAACATCCTGCTGGGTGTGGCCTGGAAGAGCAGCATCGCCGACATCAGCTTCCTGCGTCTCACCTTTTCCCGTTTCGTGCGGGATGCCGCCGCAGCCTGCCTGCCATTCTCCCAGCTTGGGGGAATGCTCATCGGCATACGGGCCACCACGGCTGGCAACGCCCGCCACACCACGAACGGACAGCCCATCAGCTGGACGGAAGGCATCGCCGCCAACATCGTCGACATCACGACGGAAGTGCTCGGCCAGCTCGCCTTCATCATCATCGCCCTTCTCTGCCTCGTCGGCCAGGCTGATGCCGGACGCTTCATCTGGCCCCTGACCATAGGCATCGTCCTGCTGAGCATCGGCATGGCCGGGTTCATCTGGACACAGCAGCGCAGCGGCAACGCCCTTCAGGCTCTGGCCCGTTTCCTGGCCCGGCACATCTCTGCCGACTGGCACGATGCCCTGGCCGACAACAGCGAGAACTTTCAGGTCTATATCGAAAGCCTCTGGGACCAGCCCGTCCGCATCGGCCTCGGGGCCGGGCTGCATCTCCTCTGCTGGTTCGGCAGTGCCCTGCTGACATGGCTCTCGCTCATCCTGCTGGGAGCGCACTGTTCCTTCTTCAACGCCCTGGCCATTGAGGGAGCCGTGTGTGGCATCATGTCCGCCGGATTTCTGGTTCCCGGTGCACTGGGGGTGCAGGAGGCAGGCTATGTCGCCCTGGGCCAGCTTTTTGGCATCAGTGCCGACATTTCCATCAGCATCTCCCTTCTGCGGCGGGGACGGGATATTGTCATCGGCATTCCCGTCCTGCTGCTCTGGCAGGTCTATGAATTCCGGCAGCTGCGCCGTTCCTGACCCCTCATCCTCTCCTCATGGACTGAAAACCCGTCATGGCTGATGCCCCTCTTTTCGACACGCTGACCATCATCGGTCCCGGACTGATCGGCTCTTCCATCCTCCGCCGTGCCCGGCAGACCGGTACTCTGGCCCGCCATCTCATTGCGGCCGACCATTCACCGGACGTCCTGCACCGGGTGGAAGACCTCGCCATTGCCGACGAGACCACCACCGCCCTGCAGGAAGCGGCGGCCCGGTCCGACGCCGTCATCCTCTGCATCCCGACGGGGGCCATCCGGCCCGTCGCCACCAGCATCCTTCCCGCCATGAAACCGGGCAGCATCCTGAGTGATGTCGCCTCCGTCCGTGGCACTCTGGGGCCGGACATCGGTGCCCTCCTGCCGGATGGGGTCAGCTATGTCCCGGCGCATCCCATGGCCGGAACGGAATATTCCGGACCGGATGCCGGCTTCGCCACCCTGTTTGAAGACCGCTGGACCCTTCTCGTCCCCCCGGAAGGCACCGCCCCTGAGGCCGTGAGCCTGATGGAACGGTTCTGGCAGCGGTGCGGTGCCCGCACCCGGCAGATTACCGACCAGTATCATGACCAGGTCTGCGCCATGGTCAGTCACCTGCCCCATCTGCTGGCCTTCACCATCTGCGACACGGCAGACCGGCTTTCTGCCGACCTCCGTGGGGACGTTCTGGAATATGCCGCTTCAGGCTTCCGGGACTTCACCCGCATCGCCGCCTCCGACCCGACCATGTGGCGGGACATCTTCCTGACGAACAGGGATGTTCTGCTCGCCACGTTCGAGCGTTTCGAGAAAGATGCCCACCTCATGGTCGAAGCCATCCGCAGCGGAGATTCCGAGGCCATCACGGAACGCATCCGGCGGGGCCGCCGCATCCGGCAGAGTCTGCTGGAAAACCGGCAGGCCTGATCCGCAGCCTTTCACCCCATACGGAAGAAGCCCGGCAGGTGATCAGTCTGCCGGGCTTCTTCTTTTTTCTTCCCCCCTCCCGGACGGCCGGAACCATCCGGGAAGCAGGAGACGCATCAGCGAAGGATCAGGCCTTGACGATGCGCAGGTTCTTGGAGCTGTCGAGCAGGACAACATGCTCACCACCCTTGGCGAACTCACCAACGGCCTTCACGTCATCCTTGCTGGAAACAACCTTCGGGAACACGCCCCAGACCACGCACAGGCGGCGGGAGGTCGTCTCGTTCGTCAGGGCCACGATCGGCTCATGCGGACGCTCACGGGAAACCAGCACGGCACTGCGGCCATTCTCCGTATGCACTGCCAGAGCGGCTGCACGGGCGTTGCGGGCCACATCAAAGGCCGACTTGGCCTGTGCACCCTGGATCGTGTGCTCGGAGACCGGGCGCATACGGTCCATGCGGGCACGCCATTCCGGGTCCTGCTCCACACGGGCGGTGACACGGGCCATCGTGGCCACGGCTTCCGGCCCGAAGGAACCGGCAGCACTCTCGGCGGAGAGCATGACGGCATCTGCTCCGTCATAGACGGCATTTGCCACGTCGGAGACTTCCGCACGGGTGGCAACCGGGCTGCTGATCATGCTTTCCATCATCTGCGTCGCCACGATGACCGGACGGCCCTGACGGCGGGCCTCGGTGATGGCACGCTTCTGGATGACCGGCACATCCTCGGCCGGCAGCTCGACGCCCAGGTCACCACGGGCCACCATCAGCGCATCGGAAAGACGGATGATCTCATCGAGGCACTCGACAGCCTGCGGCTTCTCCAGCTTGGTGACAATCCATGCACGGCCCTTGACGATGTCACGGGCTTCCTGGATGTCCGCCGGACGCTGGACGAAGGACAGGGCGATCAGGTCCACGCCGATGGAGAGGGCGAACTGGAGGTCCTTGTGGTCCTTCTCCGTCAGGGCCGGGATCGGCAGGGCAACGTCAGGAACATTCACGCCCTTGCGCTCGGAGAGCTTGCCACCCACGAGGACTTCCGTCTCCAGAGAGTCCTTGTGTTTCTTCGTCACACGCAGGGCCAGCTTGCCGTCATCCAGCAGGAGGCGGTGGCCGACATCAACGGCGGCGATGATCTCCGGATGCGGCAGGTTGACACGGTGGGCATCACCGGGGGCCTTGTCCAGGTCCAGCGTGAATTTCTGGCCAACCTTCAGCTGGACAGGACCATCCTTGAAGACACCAACACGCAGCTTCGGGCCCTGGAAGTCGGCCAGAACGGCCAGCGGGCGACCCAGCTTCGCTTCAGCTTCACGCACGGCCTTATGACGGGCAGCGTGTTCATCATGAGCACCGTGGGAGAAGTTCAGGCGGAAAACGTTCACACCAATCTTGGCAAGGTTGAGAATCTGCTCGGCGGTTTCTGATGCCGGCCCGAGGGTCGCAACAATCCGAGTGCGGCGATGATGGATGTTGGCTGTCATAACATTCCTCGACTTTTCATTTGTTCAGTCAGGCTGAATGATTTCACCGGGTTGCACCCCCCATAACAGGCGGCGTTCGATCCACCCGTCATAGCCCCTGACTGTGACATGACACCATGATGAGCCCTGCGGGCAGGCCTTGATCCTGCCGACCGTACCCGGCTCCAGCAGGGCAACGGTCGTCTGGTCCGGCCTGTCCGAACTCATCAGAGGGACGTCATGATTCTGGCCCCGGGCCACCGCTCCCACGGGCATGTATGCCACGATGCGGGAATCAGCGTGATCCGTGGTCGAAACTTTAGACGCATCCCCATCATAGGACAGGGCACCGGGTATGATAAAGGAACGGCTGCCATGCAGCGTCACCTGATGCACCCATCCCTTCTGGCCGTCCTGGTCCTCCACGAGACGCCAGACGCCAAATTCCCGTTCGATCAGCACCGGATACCCACGACGGTGATACACCCAGTCGATCGGATACCGTTCACCGGGGCCACGCCGCATATAGACACGATCCGCCCGCATGGAGGCATAGCGGGGCAGCGGCAGTTTCGTCTCCGTGCCGACGTTGTCCGGCACGGGAGGCTGGGCGGCCTTAGCCGCCCCCGTCGCTGCGGCCGCATCCGCTGCAGCCCTGTGCTGGGCCGCCCGACCATGCCGGGCCGCCGACTCATGAGCATGCCCCCTGCCTGAAGCATGGGCGTGCTCATGCGATTTTGCATGATGATGGGAATGATGGGACCTGTGAGATTCATCCTGTCCCGCTTCAGCCCTGCAGGCGGGCATGGCGGCAAGCAGGACCGCCGCAGGCAGCACACCCCGCACGAGCCACATATGAATGAAGGAAACAGGTACTCTCATCCCCTTATCCCTGCCAAGGGACAGCCATTTGGGCAAGCCGTATTCCCCCTCTCATGTCCAAAAAATACGCTCACGGGCAGCAACCCTGCCCTGCCAGAAAAGCGTGGTAACTTCTTTCAAAAGAACGCTAATCTTAAAAAAGGTCAAAATTTTCTTCAACCAGATAGAGGAAAATTACCAATCTTAAACAATCAGGAGCAGGAGCAAATTTATGCCCTCCAATAAAAGCTGGGAAACCGCCTACGCTGCGAGAGACGATTTACATAAGTACGGGGATAACGGCTTAGGTCTATTTGCACTTTCGTTGCGCTTTGGTCTTGATGACCTTGATACTCTGGCCGCTGATTCCCTTGTAGACGGCCCCGATGATAAAAACTGTGATATCGTACATGTTAACTTGGAGGGCAAGTATGCTATCCTCATGCAATGTTATCAAGCCCAAACAGCCAAAAGTGCTGCACCAGCCAAGAAAGCTGGAGATTTAAACACTGCACTCGGCTGGCTTCTAGGGGAACACATCGATAAAGTTCCTGAAAGACTAAGGCCAGCGGCCAATGAACTCAGGACGGCACTTAAAAACAACGATATTGAGAGATTCCACATTTGGTATACCCATAACCTGCCAGAATCTCAAAATGTAAAAGATGAACTCAGAGTTGTAGAGAATACAGCAAGAGCCATATTAAATGATTTATACAAAATAAATGACATAAATGTCGATGTATCCGAAGTTGGAAAAAATAAAATACATGAACTTTATAAAGCAACATCCTCGCCCATTCTACTGGAAGAAGAAATATGCTTAAAGGTATGCGAGGGATATTCAATGAGCGGCCCCTCTTGGGAATCTTTCTCTACAGCTATTCAAGCGTCTGAACTCCATAGATTATACAAAAAATATACAACCAACATGTTTTCTGCAAATGTGAGAGATTACTTAGGATCGCGCAGAAGCGAGTCGAATATAAACCAAGGTATTATAAATACTATAAAAAGCAACCCTGAAGATTTTTGGGCTTTCAATAACGGACTGACCGTATTAACAAACAATTTCCGTATAGATGGGAATAAGATAGTAGTTTCTGGCCTCTCGATTGTAAATGGAGCCCAAACAACAGGAGCAATCGGTTCTTCGAAGGAACCACCTTCCCAAGAGGCTTGGGTTCAAATCCGTTTTGTTAAAAACAGAACAGGGGGAAATACATCAAACATCATACGTGACATAATTAAATACAACAATAGCCAAAACACTGTCGAGGCCTCTGATTTTAGAAGTACAGACTCCATACAAAAGAGACTCAAAGAGGAGTTCAAAAAAATACCAGAAGCTGAATACAATGGAGGAAGGCGCGGCAGCGGATCAGAAGTAATAAAAAGGAATCCCAATCTTCTTCGCTCACCAACCGTAGGACAAGCTTTGGCCAGTTTCCATAATAAACCTGAAGTAGCATACCATAAAAAGACAGATATATGGGTTTCGGATAATTTATATAGCACATTTTTTAATGATAAAACTTCCGCTGACCATATTGTCTGCGCCTACACTCTTATTAAGAGTCTAGAAAACTATAAACAAAGCTTGCAAAATAAAGCAAAAGAAGAAGAGCTTGTAGAGGCCGATGAGGAAGTACTTAAATATTTTAGAGAGAGAGGCTCAATCCATCTTCTTGCATCCGCAGTCAGTGGTTGTTTAGAAACGATTCTGGATCAGAAAATACCCAACAAATTCCGAATTAGCTTCGGCGTAAAAACCTCCCCCAAAAAAGCCGAAGAAATCTGGAGACTTATTCTAGAACCCACCATCCCCTTTTGTCCCAATCTAACAGACGCCTTAAAAGGTGGTTTAAGATCAGCAGAATCAATCAAAGAGGCTTGTGTCACGTTCCGACGCATGGTTAACTCGACACGGAGTCAAAACAAAAGTACTTACGAAGAATTTTCTTCATTCGTTCACATTGGATAATAATCCTGCACATTACGGGGCCACTATGTTATGGCCCCGTAAAAAATCTCACTCCCACTCGATCGTGCCCGGGGGCTTTGAGGTGATGTCGTAAGTGACACGGTTGATGCCACGTACCTCGTTCACGATGCGGCCAGCGACACGGTTGAGGAACTCGAAGGTGAAGGGATAGACCTCGGCGGTCATGCCGTCCGTGCTGGTGACGGCACGCAGGGCGCAGGCCTGATCATAGGTCCGGTCGTCACCCATCACGCCCACCGTGCGGACAGGCAGGAGAACCGCAAAAGCCTGCCAGATTTCATCATACAGGCCAGCCCTGCGGATTTCCTCCAGATAGATGCTGTCCACCTTCCGCAGGAGATCCAGCTTCTCCCGGGTGATGTCACCGGGAATGCGGATGGCCAGTCCCGGCCCCGGGAAGGGATGCCGCCCGACAATATGCTCCGGCACACCGATCTCACGACCCAGCGCACGGACCTCATCCTTGAAGAGCTCACGCAACGGCTCGACCAGCTCCATGTTCATCCGTTCCGGCAGACCGCCCACATTATGGTGTGACTTGATGGTCACGGACGGGCCACCATTGAAGCTGACACTCTCGATCACATCCGGATACAGCGTGCCCTGCGCCAGGAACTGCGCCCCGCCCAGCTTGGCGGCTTCCTGCTCAAAGACTTCAATGAAAAGGCGGCCAATGGTCTTGCGCTTCACCTCCGGGTCCGTCACTCCAGCCAGCTCGCCAAGGAACAGGTCGGAGGCATCACGATGGACCAGACGGATGTTGAAGCGGTCACGGAAGGTCTTCACCACCTCGTCAGCCTCACCGGCACGCAGGATGCCCGGATCGACAAAGATGCAGGTCAGCTGGTCCCCGATGGCATCATGGATCAGCTTGGCCGCCACGGAGCTGTCCACACCACCGGAAAGACCGCAGATCACCTTGCCATCACCCACCTGCTTGCGGATGCGGGCAATTTCCAGATCACGGAAACCGGCCATCGTCCACGTGCCGGAACAACCTGCCACACCATGCGTGAAGTTGCGGATCAGCTCCGCCCCATGCGGCGTATGCACCACCTCCGGATGGAACTGCACGCCATAGATGCGGCGTTCCTCATTGGCGATGATGGCAAACGGTGCCCCCTCGGAATAGGCCACGGCCCTGAAGCCCGGCGGCAGGGCCGCCACACGGTCACCGTGGCTCATCCAGACCTGCTCACGCCCGCCCTGTGCCCAGAGGCCGTGGAACAGCGCACATTCCTCGGCGACATCAATGTAGGCACGCCCAAATTCACGATGGTCATGGGTTTCCACACGCCCGCCCAGCGTATGGCAAAGAACCTGCTGGCCGTAGCAGATGCCCAGAATGGGGCGGTTCAGCTCCAGCAGCCCTTCCGGCAGGGTCGGCGCATTGTCGTCATGCACGCTGGCCGGACTGCCGGAAAGGATGATGCCGCGTGGGTTGAATTCACGGATTTTCTCCAGCGGGGAAGTGAACGGCCAGATCTCGCAATACACCCCGCTTTCCCGCACACGACGGGCGATCAGCTGGGTCACCTGGCTGCCGAAATCCAGAATCAGGATGCGGTCTTCATGGAGGGTTTCATCAAGCTGCTGAAGGGTGTCTGCGTTTTTCTGCGTCAAGTTCCGGGCCTCGCCTGCTGGATATGGCACAATGCTCAATTCGTGCTAGTCTCTATAGGACGATCGACCGCCAACGTCATCCTTATTCTCCACCGGTTTTTACCTTCCGGCAAAGATTTCCGCGGCGGCCCGCATTTTCAAACTTACATTCCAGGAACCGTGCATGCGTCCCGCCTTTCTCACCTGTCTTCTCAGCCTCTGTGCCCTAGGAGCCTGCTCCTCCCTGCCCGACCCGGCAACCGACCCTTACGGCCTGTGGATGGGCAGGCTCGTCACCGAACAGGGCACCTGCCCGACGGAGGAAATGTCCTCGCTCCGCATCCGTGGGCACGAGATCGTCTTCAACCCCGGCATGACCTCCTCCACCCTGCGGGGCACCTACAGGAAAGGCGACCAGCACTATCTGGCCGACCTGACCGACAAGGGCATGAACGGCACCCCCTACAGGCAGGCCTTTGACGGTTACCCGGTCGGCACGGCCATTGGCGGAACCTACACCTCCCCCCGCTGCCGTGCCCATGTTTCGCTGGTCCGCCGCTGAAAACCGCCCGGAACGCATCCCGCTGGAAAATATTTAAAAAAACTTCTCAGGCGGGGTTGCACCACTGCCCCAGACCGGATAGAAGCCTCCTCAACACGGCGCACCCGTAGCTCAATTGGATAGAGCACCAGACTACGAATCTGGGGGTTAGAGGTTCGAGTCCTCTCGGGTGCACCAGCTGTTTTCTACCCGGTCATCCGGGCACGCACCCGTAGCTCAATTGGATAGAGCACCAGACTACGAATCTGGGGGTTAGAGGTTCGAGTCCTCTCGGGTGCACCACATGATTTCCGAAAAACATTACGGCGGTCATTTCAGGGCTTAACTGCATCGTCAGATGTCCGGTCTCGGGCGCATTTCGTACCGGTTGCACCTTTCCATTTCTGCTGCCGATCTGTAATCATGCGGGCATGACTTCAACACGTCCCGATCCGACACTCCAGACCCTCCTGAACAACCACCCCAACCTCTCCTATGAGGGAGACAGAGGGCTGGTCATGGATGGCACGTCCCTGACAGACCTTGCCACCCAGCATGACACGCCCTGCTGGGTCATCAGTGCCGACACGCTGCGCCGCCGTGCCAGGGCACTACAGGACGCCTTCAGGGCAAGGGACCTGCCCGTGCACTGCCATTTTGCCGTCAAGGCACAGGATCATCAGGCCTGTCTGACCGTTCTGGCGCAGTGTGGCTTCGGGGCCGACGTCGTCAGTGGCGGAGAGCTGCGCCGTGCCCTTGCGGCTGGCATCAGGGCCCGGGACATCGTCTTCTCCGGCATCGGCAAGACGGACAAGGAGCTGGAACTGGCCATCCGTCACCAGATCGGCCAGATCAATGTCGAAAGTGTGGAAGAACTGCACCGGCTCGATGCCCTGGCACGGAAGATGCAGCAGCGTGCCCGCATCGCCTTCCGTGTCAATCCGGACATTGACGCCCAGACACACAGCAAGATCACGACAGGTCGGGCCGAGGACAAGTTCGGCATCGCCCATGACGCCATCCCGGCCCTCTACCGGAAAACCATGACGGACATGCCCGGCGTGGAGCTGGTCGGCCTCGCCGTCCATCTGGGCAGCCAGATGGTGACGGAAGGACCTTTCCGCAAAGGCTATGAGCGGATTGCCGCACTCGTCCGCACCCTGCGGGAAAACGGGATGTCCGTCACCGACATTGACTGCGGCGGCGGCCTCGGCATCCCCTATCGGGACGAACAGGCTCCTCCTCCCTCCATGCTGGCGGATGTCATTGCCGACACGCTGGGCGATCTGGGCGTGCGGCTTCATGTGGAACCGGGCCGCTGGCTGGCAGCCCCCTCTGGCGTGCTTCTGGGCCGTGTCATCGACGTGAAGGAGGCCGCACGCCGCTTCGTCATCATTGATGCCGGGATGAACGATCTGGTGCGCCCCGCCATGTATGATTCATGGCATGGCATCCTTCCCCTCCGCACGCCGGAAGACACCACGGGCGGGGACGTCGTGGATGTTGTCGGTCCCATCTGTGAGAGCAGCGACATCTTTGCCCGCCAGCGTCATCTGCCCCCCCTGAAAAAAGGTGATCTGATCGCCCTTTTGGATGCCGGAGCCTACGGAACCGTCATGAGTTCCACCTACAACTCACGTCCCCTCGCCGCACAGGTCATGATCGACGGGCAGCGGCAGGCCCTGATCCGCAGACGCCAGACCCTGGATGAACTCCTCGCACAGGAAACCATCCCGGACTGGCTGACCACCCCCTGACATCGTGAAAACTGCCCTCCTTCCTCCCCGGTTTGCCCGTCTCAAGCGACAGGCCGCCCGTCGGCTGCGGATGGAGCAGTGCTGGCATCACGCCCGCTGGCCTGTCCTGCTGGCAGGGCTGTGGGGCTGTGCGGCCCTGCTCCACCTTCCCCAGTCCCTGCCGGACTGGCTGCACTTCCTGCTGGAACTGACAACCTTCGGCAGCGTGCTGGGCTGGGCCTTCCGGCGCATCCTGCGCCTGCCACAGCCCACGCTGAAACAGGTCGACCAGCGGATAGAGCGGGATTCCGGCCTGGGCTTCCCGCCGCTTGCTGCCCTGACCGACAGTCCGGCCCTGCCCGAAGGACTTTCGGAAGACCAGAAAAACCGGGAAGGACAGCTCTGGACCATCCACAGGCAGCGTCTCCTCACGTCCCTGGAAACGCTCCATCTGCGGCCTCCCCGCCTCTTCACGCACTGGACGGGCAGGCTCGTGGCCATCCTGCTCACGCTCTGCCTTTTCGTCCTTGGCGGTCTGGCCGGTTCACAGGCGGGCCTGCGGCTGAAGGCCGGTTTCATCCCCGGCATGGATGATGACGCCACCCCCATCCCCGCCATGCAGGCCTGGGTCGACAGGCCCGCCTATGCCCCCGGTCCACCTCTCTTTCTGACAGCCCGCAGCACCAGCCCTCTCCCTCTACCAGAGGGAGCCCTCCTCCATGTCGTAGTGGAAGCTCCGGCCGGACGGCCATCCCTGCATGGAACGTCCCATGTACGCAGGACACGGCTGCAAAATGGGGGCTGGCAGATTGAAAGCACCCTGCGGAAAAGTGGCAAAGTCACCCTGTCGATCAGGGGGCGCAGGCTTGGCCGCTGGATCATGCAGATCAGTGCCGACACGCCCCCTGATGTCCGCTGGACCGGAAAGGCAGGTGCGAAAGATCAGGACTGGCACACCAGTTTTCCCTGGTCCGTGACGCAGCCTCATGGTGTGGCTGAACTGGAGGTCCGGCTCCAGCCCATCATTCCGCCCTCCCGCCAGCCAGACCAGGGCCATGAACTGACCATTCCCCTGCCTCTGGAAAAGCAGCCCGCAGAGGCCAAGGGGGACACACGGCTCGACCTTTCAGACAGCCCCTTTGCCGGGCTTGAGGTGGCCGGAACCCTCTGCGCCCGCAGCGGGTCCGGCAAGCAGGGCTGCTCCCAGGCCCAGACCTTCCGTCTGGGGCACCGCCCGTTCCATGACCCGCTGAGCCGGGCCCTGCTTGAACTGCGGCTTCACCTCACCACAGGGCAGAACGACCGGAAACAGGCCGCCCACATGCTTGGCCTCCTGACGGAACTGCCCCTGTCCACCGACCTTTCACTGCCGCTTGTCCTGCTTCAGCGACAGCTCACCGGCACCATGCCCGTCACGGCCCTGAATGACCAGCTCTGGTTCATGGCCCTGTATGCGGAAGACCGTGCGCAGTCCGGCAGGGACATCGCCGCCTCCATGCTGCATGTGCGTGCCCTGCAGAACGCCATACGCCTGCACCTCATCGCCCTCGGGCAGCAGCCTGCCCCTCCACCATCAGCCGAACAGCAGACACTGCATGACGAGCTGGAAGAACTGAAAACGGCTCTGGACGGCCACATGGCTTTCATCTTCCAGAAGGCCAGCCAGAACGGTCTGGTCATGCCCATGCCCGGTGGCAAGGGAATGCCCTGGGTCCATCTAGCCGGCAAGGTACAGTCCGACGCACTGGCAGGACGGACCGCACAGGCTCTGGACCATCTCCGTGAGATGGTGGAACCGGCCGAACAGCTGCGGCAGGCCACCCTGCCCGACATGCAGGCTCTGGCAGCCTCCATGAAGGCCCAGGCAGAAGCCCGGACCCAGCGTTTGGCCCTGCGGGACCTCATCCGGCAGGAAACGGACCTGCTGAACCATGCCCAGAAACGGCTTGCCTCCGAACAGCCGCCACCAGAAACGGAGACCCGACACAAGGACATTTCCCAGATGTCCACGGCAGAACTGCTCAGCCAGCTTGGCATGGCGGCCCCTTCCACCGGAGGCTCCTCCACCGCCTCCGCACAGCTGGATCAGGCCGCCGTCCTGCGCCACGCCGATGCCCGCCAGCAGGATCATGCCACGCAGCAGGCCCTGCGCCTTCTGGCCAGAACACTCAACCACCGTGGTGAGACGCTGACGAAAAAGAAGATGTCCAGCCTGCTGAAAGCCGAGAAGGACATGGGACTGGTCCTGACCAGTCTGGCCACCCGTCAGGACGAGGAGAGCGTGAAAAACATCCAGACCGTCCTGAACGACCTCTCACAGTCCCGCCACGACATGAGCCGGAACCAGTCCGAGGCCAGCAAGGGCAGCAAGGGGCATCTCGGCTTCATCCCTCCTCCCTCCGCCTCCAGCTCGCCGGATGAACAGAACGGGGCCACAACCGCCTCGCCGGATGACGACCCGAACAGCGGACAGGATGATGACAGCCACGACGAGGACGAAAAGCAGCCGGACAACCAGGACCCTCTGGGCCGGAAAATGGATGACAGTCCTGATTCTGACGCCCATATCCCGGATCATGAACGCAACCGTGCCCACGACATCGAACGTGAGCTGCAACGCCGTGCCTCTGACCGCACCCGCCCCCAGAGCGAGCTGGACTATCTGAACCGCCTTCTGGCCCCGCTCCGCCAGCCGCACTGACTGGCACCGGCATCACCGGAAGGCCCCAGTTTCAAGTGACGCATGCCCTCAGGAACATCTGCCAGCCGTCGCCCGTATAAGGATTGATGGTTCGCAACGGCCGCTCATACAGAATGAGGCGGCCACAAACCATCGCCGCCGTCAGACGACCCGCATATGATCTGGGATACGGCGGGCGGCTTTAGGGAAAGTTTTCCACAGGCTCAGGCACCCGCCAGATCTGCAAGAGCGATGCGGCTGCTCTGTAGCCCATGAACCCACAACACCAGAAGAGCAGGACGGGCAGGAAACCAGCCACAAGGCCTGATGCCGCTTTCCCTCCGATCCCGCTTCTCCATCATCTCAGCAGAGGTTTCAGGCCGAGAGCCTCGGCAAGACGTTCCAGCTGACGTGAAATGGCACTGCCACCAGACCGCAGGCGGCTGCCATGCAGGCTGAGCACCAGCTTGTCATCCTTCATGGCAAGATGCGTCCCTTCCAGCAGGACATCCGTACCGGCGCACAGCGTATAGACCAGACGCAGGGCCAGCCCCAGCTGTACGGCAGCCTCATAGCGGTCCTTGCCCAGCAGGCGGCGAGACGGCTCAAGAACCGGATCATCCCGACTGACCTCATACCGCACGGCCAGAACAAGGGCGAGAAACGCCCGTGATTCATGAGAGAAACCGACACCATGACAGTACAGGATGCGCCGGTATGTCTGCTCGGCCCTGTACTGCGGATGATCGTACGACCCGATATCAGAAATGATGCAGGCCAGCCGAAGCTGGGCCGCCAGGAAGGCATCCTCCACCCAGTCCAGCCCGGTCAGGAAGACCGGGGCCACCCATGTGATCAGCGGCTCGGCCAGGGAGGCATTGCGCCCCAGCCGCCCGGCCATCTCCCGGGCAAGGGCCTCCATCGGATCTTCTTCCGCAACCGAGGCGGCAACCTCCCGCATGTACCAGCCCTCACGCAGCCCCTCCGCACTGAAGACAACCTCCTGGGCTTTCGTCTGGGCCAGAAGGGCCAGAAGGACCTGTGCGGCAAAGGGAGCATCGACCATCCGCTTGCGGGGCACGTTGCCCACCTTTTCCAGCTGTTTGCGGCTGGCCCCGATGATCCATCCGGCCATGTCCTCCGCCTCCTCCCGGCTCAGCCGGAAGAGGTGGACCATGTTCAGGGGATAGTCCATGCGGGCGATGTGCAGCCGGGCCAGGGCACGGAAGGCCCCCCCCACCAGATAGAGCGGGCGGCCAGACGCACTTTCAAGCCACGACACGTCTGCCAGCGTCTTTCTGGCGATCTTCCCGGCCTCTCCCAGGTCTTCCTGCGAACGTTCCCGCAGCCGGATCACCCCGAGCGGGGTTGTCCCGGCCTCGAAATAGTCGCCATCCTTCACCCGGATCAGCTCGAGCGACCCCCCGCCAATGTCCGCCACGACACCGTCAGCCTCCGGCAGGGCGCAGAGAACACCCGCTGCGGAATAGTCGGCCTCCTCCTCCCCGTTCAGGACACGGAAGCGGGCCTCCGGCATGCGGGACACGGCCTCCCTGACGAAGTCGGCTCCGTTATGGGCATCCCTCACGGCAGCGGTGGCCAGAACGTCGAACGGCTCCACCTTCATGGCCTGACCGATCGCCTGATAGCGGGCGAGGACCTCCAGCGCACGGCTGATGCCCTCCTCGCTCAGCATCCCCGTGGCTTCCAGCCCTGCCCCCAGACGCAGGGTCGCCTTCTCGTTGAAGATGGGGACCGGGTTGCGGGCCACGCCCTCATACACCACCATCCTCACGGAATTGGAGCCAAGGTCCACGATCGCAGCCCGGCAAGACCGTCGCTCTTCCCACTGCGCTGCCGTATGTGCCATTCTTATGCCTCCTTCACGGGCCTTTCCCCTTTCTGGGCGTCCGGCTCATGAATCGCCGGAAGGTCTGCGGGGTCCGGCTGGGGAGTCACCGGAGCTTCTGCCTCTTTATCTGAAGAGGACGCTTTTTCCATGAAATAATTGTGGGCGGAAAGCGGACTGGGGCCAGGTTCAACACGTTTCCAGCCGCCATCGGGCTGCATTTCCCAGCTCTGCAACGTGTCGCTGACATTCACCACCATGATCTCCCCGAGGATGCGGTCATAGGCTTCCTCGTCAAGGATGGGCACCATCGCCTCGATGCGCCGGTCCATGTTCCGTTTCATCCAGTCGGCCGAGGCGATGAACAGCCTTGCATGACCGGACGGCAGCGCATGGCCGTTGCCGAAGGCGAAGACGCGGGCATGT
Organism: Bombella mellum; assembly: GCF_014048465.1. Classification (GTDB taxonomy): domain Bacteria; phylum Pseudomonadota; class Alphaproteobacteria; order Acetobacterales; family Acetobacteraceae; genus Bombella; species Bombella mellum. The sequence continues at coordinate 497,020 of NZ_PDLY01000001.1, read as the reverse complement.
TCCAGATACCGCCCCACGATGGACCGCACCTCAATCCCTTCGGAGAGGCCCGGAACGCCGGGACGCAGGCTGCACATGCCACGCACCACGATGGTGATCTTCACGCCCGCCTGTGATGCCTCATAGAGCAGGTCAATCAGCTTCCGGTCCACAAGGCTGTTCATTTTCAGCCATATCTGGCCGGGACGCCCGGCACGGACATGGTCCATCTCCGCCCGCACCAGTTTTTCCAGTGTCGGCCGGATGGTGAGCGGCGAGAAGGCCACGGCCTGAAGCTCCGGCACAGCCGCCCCCGTGATACAGTTGAAGAGACGGGCCGAATCCTCAACCAGCACGGGATTGCAGGTGAAGTAGGAAATGTCCGTGTAAATCCTGGCCGTGCCGGGATGATAGTTCCCCGTGCCATAATGGGCGTAGGACTGGAGATGGTCTCCCTCCCGCCTCACGACGAGGATCATCTTGGCGTGGGTCTTGTAGGCGGCAAGCCCGTATACCACCTGCACGCCCCTGGTCTCCAGGGTACGGGCCAGACGGATGTTGGCCTCCTCGTCAAAACGGGCACGCAGCTCGACCTCGACCGTGACGGACTTCCCGGCCTCGACGGCCTCGATCAGGGCATCGACGATCGGGCTGTCATGCGATGTCCGGTAAATGGACTGCTTGATAGACAGGACATCCGGGTCCCGTGCCGCCTGCTGGAGGAAGTGGACGACCGTGTCAAAACTTTCATAGGGATGATGGACGACCAGGTCCTTCTCCCGGATCGTGGCGAAATAGTCTCCGTCATGCTGCAGGACACGCTGGGGAATGCTGGCCTGATACGGCCTGAAGAGCAGCTCGGGCCTGTCGGAAATGATGAGCTGCTTCACGTCCCCCACCCCGACCATCGTGGAGAGATGGACGACCTCATCCTTGGCCACACCCAGCTTGCGGAGAAGATACTTGGGCAGGTGGCCGTCAACCTCCAGATGGACGCAGACGCCACGGCGGCGTTCCTTCACGGCCTTCTCAAAACTGTTCAGCAGGTCCTCGGCCTCTTCCTCAAGCTCGGCGTCGAGGTCCCGGACGAGGCGCAGGACGCTGACACGGGTAGCGTGCATCCCCGGATAGAGCTTTTTCGCAAACCGGGAGATGACATCCTCCAGCATCACGAAGCGGATTTCCTCATCCCTGTCCGGCAGACGGATGAAACGGGGCAGCTGCTGCGGCAGGACCACCAGACCATCCATGACATGATGATGAGTCTTCGGCTCCTTGAGGTGCAGGACCAGAGCCTGCCCGCCACTGAAGATGAAAGGCAGGGGATGGGTCGGGTTCAGTGTCAGGGGCGTCAGGACGGGGAAAAGCTGCTCCCTGAAATAGGTGGCCAGCCAGTCCTGGTCATGGTGGTGAAGGTCTTCGACATCCTTCACCAGAATGTTCTGCCCTTCCAGCTCGGCCAGCATGGCCTGCCATATCCGCTGCTGCTCCTGCTGGAGATGCCTGGCCTGCCGCCGCACCGTCTCAAGCTGCTGGGCCGGGGTCAGGCCATCAGGGCTTTTCTTGCAGCTCCCTTCCTTCAGCTGGTCCACCAGACCGGCCACCCGGACGGCATAGAACTCATCCATGTTGCCGGCACTGATGGACAGGAAGCGCAGCCGCTCCAGCAGCGGCGTTTCCGGATTCTCGGCCTCATCCAGAACACGCTGGTTGAAGTCCAGCCAGCCAAGTTCCCGGTTTATGAAACGGGCGGGGTGTTTCTGCTTCGCTCCGCTCGCCATCGTCGTCTCGGTGAACGTCACGTCATCTATTGTGGGCACGATAATCTCCTTCCCCCGCTGGTCCGCAGGACAATGCCGGCTCATTATCTTCCTGATAAGACATCCCTTCCGTCAACATGACAATTCTTGTCTAGGAATTTCAGCCCTGCACCCGGTGAATGAGAATCATGCTGGACAGGCTACCACGGCAGGGGCCGCCTCATGAACGGCCATCATTCCTCCTCACCGAGCAGAGGCCCCAGCACGTCCACGGCCAGTGTCCGGTTGATGGACGTGCCCCTTTTCATGGCGGCCTCATCCAGTTTCCGCACCGCCTGCACGAGGGCTGCACCCGTCCGGGGCAGACGCCGCCAGAGCCAGTCCGTGACGGACTGGGACACGACCAGCTGCCGTTCTGCCAGAAGGGAAAGCAGAAGGGTGGCCCGCAGCTCATCCTCCGGTTCCTCCAGACCGGCCGTCACCGTCGCCCTCAGTCGACTCGCAAGGTCCGGTATCCGAAAGGCCCGACGGGCCGGAGGGTGGCGGGCAGCCATCAGCACGCGCCGTCCGGCCGCATGGGCACGGTTGAGCAGATGAAGCAGGGCGACCTCATCCGTCAGCCCCTCGAGATGGTCGATGACGAAAGGGGCCGAACCCGGCCCCAGTGCCTGCCCGTCCACCATGAGGGCACCATCCCCGTCACAGGCAAGGGCTGCGGCCTCGAAATGCACGGCCTCCGTCTGTTCCGCCCAGACATGCAGAAGGTGGCTCTTGCCCGTTCCCGAAGGACCCCAGACCCAGAGCCGCCCTTCCGGCCAGCGGGGCCGGGCCAGCCAGGCCCTTGCCGAGGCATTGGAAGACCCTGCTATGAAGCGTTCGGCCGAAAAAGGGCGGTCCTGCTGCAGGTCCAGTGCCAGCTGTGCCCGTGTGCCTGTCATCTCTGCCTCATCCATCCTCCCGGTCCTGTCCGGCCCCCGCTTCCACGACGGGACGGGACCGCATCATTCTTTCACGATCGCTGAATGATTTGACCAGCCCGCTCATTCCGTCTTCAGGCAGGATGCTCTATAAAGGCACCAGCATCAACCAGCAGGGACATCATACCCCCATGACCAAGACACCTTCCTCCCCCAGTGCCAGTTACGCCGCAGCCGGTGTGGACATCGAAGCCGGAGATGCCCTGGTCGATGCCATCAAGCCTGCGGCCAAGGCTACGGCACGCCCCGGTGTCATGGGCGGGCTGGGAGGGTTTGGTGCCCTGTTCGACCCCAGGGCAGCCGGTCTGAAGGACCCCGTGCTCGTCAGCTGCACGGATGGTGTAGGCACGAAGCTCCTGCTCGCCATCGAAAGCGGCCTGCATGATGAGATCGGCATCGATCTCGTGGCCATGTGCGTCAATGACCTGATCGTGCAGGGTGCCCAGCCGCTCTTCTTCCTAGACTACATGGCAACGGGCAGCCTTTCCGTCTCCGTGGCGGAACGGATCATCAAGGGCATTGCCAATGCCTGCAAGGAAAGCGGCTGCGCCTTGGTGGGAGGTGAAACGGCCGAAATGCCGGGCCTCTATGGCAAGGGCCATTACGACCTTGCAGGCTTCAGCGTCGGTGCCGTGGAACGTGATGCCATGCTGCCCGCCACCATCCATGAAGGCGACAGCCTGATCGCCCTGCCATCCTCCGGTGTCCATTCCAACGGTTTCTCCCTCGTCCGCCACATCGTGGATGCCTCCGGCCTGAGCTGGAAAGACCCTGCCCCCTTCTCCCCGAAGCAGACGCTGGCCGAAGCCTTCCTGACGCCCACACGCCTCTATGTCAGCACCGTCCTTGCCCTGCATGAGAAGAAGCTGATCAATGGCTGCGCCCATATCACCGGTGGCGGCCTGCCCGGGAACCTGCCCCGTGTCCTGCCTGAAGGGCTGGGTGTGGAAGTGGACGGGCAGAGCTGGCCGATCCCCGGCATTTTCTCATGGCTTGCCGAACAGGGACCTGTCAGCGAGGATGAAATGCTGAAGGTCTTCAACTGCGGCATCGGCATGGTACTGGTCACCAGCGAGCCGGAGAAGGTCATGGCAGAGCTGGAACAGCGTGATGAAGAAGCCATGCTGATTGGCCGTGTCGTCCGCAGCAGCACGCCGTTCCGCCTCACCTCCCCGCTGAATCTGGGCTAAGGAACCAATGGTGAAGAAGACCCCCATCGCCGTTTTCATCAGCGGTCGTGGCAGCAACATGGTCGCCCTGATAGAAGCCTGCGCCCGGCCGGACTTTCCTGCCGAGATCGTTCTTGTCCTCAGCAACCGGGCCGATGCGGCTGGGCTGGAAACGGCCAGCAGGGCCGGGATAAAAACGCTCTGCATCCCCCACAGGGAATACGGCAAGGATCGTGAGGCCCATGAACGGGCACTGGATGAGACCGTCCGGGCCTCCGGTGCGGAACTGATCTGCCTTGCAGGCTACATGCGGGTGCTGACCCCTTGGCTTGTCCAGCAGTGGCAGGGCCGCATGATCAACATCCATCCCAGCCTGCTGCCCGCCTTCCCCGGCCTGCATACGCATGAGGCCGCCCTGAAGGCCGGAGCCAGGGAACATGGCTGTACCATCCACCTCGTGACGGATGGTGTGGATGAAGGCCCCATTCTGGCCCAGGCCCATGTCCCCGTCCTGCCCGGTGATGATGCGGACACTCTGGCAGCCCGTGTTCTGGAGCAGGAACACCGCCTCTATCCGGAAACACTGCGCCGGTTCATCGAGGGACGCCAGATTTCCTGAACAGAATCCACCAGCTGGATACAGAAAAGGGAGCCGTCTCCGGCTCCCTTTCTTATAGGGGCCGATGCCCCATGCCGCTCTCCATTCAGAGAGGGATCAGGGCAGGATTTCCGTCTCGGCAAAGAAGAAGGAAATCTCACGCTTTGCATTCTCGAGGCTGTCAGAGCCATGAACGGAATTCTCGCCAATGCTCTGGGCATAAAGCTTGCGGACGGTTCCCTCTGCGGCTTCGGCCGGGTTGGTGGCACCCATCACGTCACGATGGTGGGCAACGGCATTCTCGCCTTCCAGAACCTGCACGACCACCGGAGCGGAGCACATGAAGGACACCAGCTCACCAAAGAAGGGGCGGTCCTTGTGGACTTCGTAGAAAGCACCAGCCTGCTTCTCGGTCAGCTGGATGCGCTTCTGGGCCACGATGCGCAGGCCTGCATTCTCGAATACAGTATTCACCTTGCCGGTCAGGTTGCGGCGTGTGGCATCAGGCTTGATGATGGACAGTGTACGTTCCAGAGCCATAAGACCCTCCTCAGTAATAGACGTCTATAATCAGCCTCCCCTAGAGGAAAAAACCTGTTTCTGGTAGTGTTCGGGCTATCTTTTTTCGTATTTTCATCGTCCGAGGGCCTGCGTGAGTCTGCTTTCCATTACCGATCTTACCTTGCGCATCGCAGGCCGTACCCTGCTCGACCAGGCCTCCCTCACCATCGAACCCGGGCGGCGCATCGGACTGATCGGTCATAACGGGGCAGGAAAATCCACCCTTCTGGCCGCCATTGCCGGTGACATCGCCCCTGATGGCGGCAGCATCACCCTTTCCGGCCGTGCCACGATGGGCCGGGTGAAGCAGGAGACACCCTCCGGCCACCTCTCTCTTCTGGACACGGTCCTGAACAGCCATGAGGAACGCACCCGCCTTCTGGCAGAGGCCGACAGCACGACAGACTCGACCCGTCTGGCGGACGTACATGAACGCCTGCTCGCCATCGATGCCCACAGTGCGCCAGCCCGGGCCAGCACCATCCTTGCGGGTCTGGGGTTCGATCAGGCGGCGCAGCAGCGTCCCGTCAATGATTTCTCGGGCGGATGGCGGATGCGTGTGGTGCTGGCCAGTGCGCTCTTTCTGGCTCCAGACCTCCTGCTGCTGGACGAGCCGACGAACCATCTGGACATCGAGGCCACGCTCTGGCTGGAGAACTGGCTGGCCCGCTTCCCCGGTGCGGCCCTGATCGTCAGCCATGACCGTGCGCTGCTGGACAACAGCGTGCAGGCCATCGCCCATCTGGACCAGAAGAAGCTCTCCCTCACCCCCGGCGGCTATGAACGCTTCGTGCAGATACGCACTGAACAGAGGCTCCAGCAGAACCGGCAGGCCGAGAAGCTGGCGGACCAGCGGGCGAAGATGGAGGCCTTCGTGGCCCGCTTCCGGGCCAAGGCCACGAAAGCCAAGCAGGCCCAGTCCCGCCTGAAGGCTCTGGCCCGCCTCCCGCAGATTGATTCGGTGGTGGAGGATACCCCCACCCGTTTCTCCTTCCCGGCCCCCGGTGCCCTGCCACCCCCCATGCTGAAACTGGATGACGTGTCTGTCGGCTATGGTGCAACGGCCATCCTGCGCCGCCTCTCTCTCCGGCTGGACAGTGAGGACAGGATCGCCCTGCTGGGGCGCAACGGGCACGGCAAATCCACCTTCGCCAAACTTCTGGCAGGGCAGCTTTCTCCCATGTCCGGCGAGGTGCAGGCCTCCTCCCGCCTGCGGGTCGGCTATTTCGCCCAGCATCAGACGGATGAGCTGGTTCTGGATGAAACACCCGTGCAGCACATGGCCCGTACGCTGAAGGAGGCCACCCCGCCACAGGTCCGTGCCCAGCTGGCCCGTTTCGGGCTGGATGCCGAACGGGCGGAAACACCTGTCAGCAGCCTCTCCGGTGGCGAGAAGGCCCGCCTGCTTCTGGCTCTGGCCACCCGCCACGCTCCCCATCTGCTGCTACTGGACGAACCGACCAACCATCTGGACCTTGATGCCCGTGATGCGCTCATCCGTGCCCTCGGTGAGTTTGAAGGGGCCGTTATTCTCATCAGTCATGACAGCCATCTGGTGGAATCCGTCGCCGACCAGCTCTGGATTGCCGAAAACGGGACGATCACGCCCTTTGACGGCGACATGGACGACTACCGCACATGGCTGGACGAACGGGCCAGACAGGCCACGCAGGAGAACCAGCGTCAGGTGGCCCGGTCCCGGAAAGACACGGACGACGACACCCCGCAGCCGGACAGGAACCAGCAGCGTGCCCAGCGCAAGAAACAGACCCGCCAGCTCGCTCCACTCCGCCGCAAAATCCGTGACCTGGAAACACGGCTGGAACGGCTGGAAAAAGCCAAGGCACAGCTTGAGGCCAAACTGGCCGACCCGGACCTCTACCAGTCCAGCCGGGCCGAGGACATCGCCACACTGAACAGCGATCTCGCCCTCGTCAGCCAGAAACAGGAAGAAACGGAAATGCACTGGCTGGAGGCACAGGATGAACTTGAAAACACCGTAAATTGACCGCAGGCAGAATAACCCACATTATCCTTCCACACTTCAGCCGCCTCTTACAGGACCCGCCCAGCCGATGTCTTTCTTCTTCAGCCGTCCTCCCGTTCCTGTAGCCCAGCAGACACCCGCCAGTGCACTGGACCGCATCTACGGCATCATGCGCCTGACGCTCTGCCTCTCACTCATCATGCTGGCCGTCTGGCTGCTGGGTGAGGTGCTGGCCGTCCTGTTTGCCGCCGCCCTGATGGCCATCGTCCTGCACGGGCTGGCCCGCATCCTGCGCCGCCACATGCAGTTCATCCCCTATCCGGTAGCCGTCAGCCTCGTGGCCCTCTGCATCATCGGCCTCATCACCGCTCTTGTCTGGAGCAATGGTCCCGCCATCGGCGAGCAGTTCATCAGCCTAAAGAACGCTCTGGTCGTCCAGTCTGGTGACATACGCTACCACCTCTCCCAGACCACCATCGGACAGATGGTGCTGGACCATCTCCCCGTCTCACTGGGCGGGAATGACAGGACCACGCCCCTCAGCAGCTTCGGCTTCGGCATCGCCGGGTCCGTAACCGGACTTCTGGGCAGTGCCTTCGGGCTGGTCGGCACGCTTTTCGTCGTGCTGATCTCCGCCTTCTATTTCGCCGTGTCGCCTTCCCTGTACATCAACGGCTTCCTGCGCCTCGTGCCGCCCTACCAGCGGGAATCAGCCCGTGACCTCCTCTACAGCGCAGGCAACACCCTCTGGGCCTGGACGGCAGGACAGGCACTGGACATGCTGGCCGTCGGCCTTTTCTCCGGCATCGGCCTGTATCTGATCGGCATTCCGCTGGCACTGGCCCTCGGGGTCGTGGCCGGGCTATGCAACTTCATCCCCTATATCGGGGCCATTCTGGGGGCCGTGCCCGCCCTGCTCATCAGCCTTTCCCTTGGCACGAGGGAGGCCCTCTTCGTCGCCATCCTCTACAGCGTCATCCAGTTCTGTGAGGGGAACATCCTGGCTCCCCTCATCCAGCGGCGGGCCGTCCACATGCCGCCCGCACTGGCCATCCTGTCCCAGAGCGTCTTCGGGTCCATCCTCGGGGTGCCGGGGCTTGTCCTGGCCTCCCCCATCACGGCAGCCCTTCTGGCGATGTTCGACAAGGCCACCCAACCCCTGGCCGACGCCACCAAGACACAGCTGGAGACCAGCGAGCTGACGCATCAGGAAATCGCCAAAAACAGGCAGGAGAAAATGGCCGCCGCCAAAAAGGAAGAGGAAGAGCTGGACCCTTCCTCAAAGAAAAAATGAGACCAGCTTCCCGGACCGCCTAGTCCGGCAGGTGGAGCGTGCCCCGTTCGAAGGAACGCATCCGGTACGCTCCGCCCGTTCTGGTCTGGATGCCCACCACGTCGGCACCATGCCGGAAATGCCACGTTGACAGGATGATGGCCCGTCCATCCGTACTGGTGAGCTGATAGACAGCCTCAGCCGGAACATCCTTGGGAGGAATCTCACCGGCGATGCCCCAGCCCGTCTGATGCTGATGCAGCCACTGGTTCATGGCGGCAATCTCATCCGCCATCAGGTTGCGCTCGTCTCCGGCCTCATGCACGGTTCCACGGGTGACATCCGGCAGGTTCCACGGGCGCAGGATGGGCCAGGCCACCGTCCATATCAGCACCACCGGGACGATCACGGCGACTGCGAAAACCAGAAGAAGCTTATTGTTGCGTGTCACCCTGTTCCTCCGCCCACTGATCAATCACCGCCAGGACCCGCCCGACAGCCTCATCCGAAAGATCGGCATGAATCGGCAGGGCCAGCACCTGCCCTCCTACCGTCTCAGCCACAGGCAGGGCAACACCATCATGCCGTGCCTGATAGGCGGGCTGCTCATGAAGAGGCTTCGGATAATAGATGGCCGTGGCAACGTTGGCCCCGGACAGACAGTCACGCAGACTGTCACGCAGGGCACGGGATGGCAGGGTCACACAATAGACAGCCCAAGCACTCCGGCTGTCCGGTACCCGGGCGGGAGGACGGACCAGAGATGGCAGACCGGCATCATAGGCCCGGGCCACGGCCTCACGCCGCTTCAGCTCATCATCAAAGACGTCCATCTTGGCGAGCAGGACGGCCGCCTGAAGGCTGTCCAGCCGGGCATTAAGGCCTATGCGCCGGACCTCGTATCTCTGCCGCCCCTCGCCGTGGCTCCTCAGGGAACGATACAGGGCGGCCCTGTCATCATCATCCGTCAGGATGGCCCCGCCATCCCCGTAACAGCCCAGAGGTTTGGACGGGAAAAAGGACAGCGTGGTCGCCCTCGCCTCATGCCCCAGCCTGCGCCCCCTGTAGGAGGCTCCGAATGACTGGGCGCAGTCCGCAATCAGGAAAAGTCCTTCCCGGCTGGCAAGACCATTCAGCTCATCCCACGGGGCCGGCTGCCCGAACAGGTCCACCCCGATGATGGCCTTCGGCTCCAGCCGACCGGCCCGCCGGACATCCGCCAGACGCTGCTCCAGTGACGGCAGGCTGATCTGAAAGGTCCGGGCATCCACATCCACGAACACCGGCGTCGCCCCCAACAGAAGGACGACCTCCGCCGTGGCCGTGTAGGTGAAGGCAGGCAGGAAGACCGCCATCCCAGGGCCGACATCCTCGGCCATGAGCACGGCCAGCAGGGCATCCGTCCCGGAGGACACGCCAATGGCATGTCGTGCCCCGCCATACCGGGCAAGCCGTTCTTCCAGCTCCTCAATCTCAGGCCCCATCACGAAGCGGCAATGGGTCAGCACCCTGTCCAGACGCTCCCGCAGGCCGGAACCGAGGCGTGCCTGCTGGGCGGCCAGATCAAGGAAAGGGACAGGCTCAGGCAAGAGGTCAGCCAGCCCGACGGGTCTGGAACGAGGCCACGGAAGACAGCACCGGGGCACGGACGACAATGTCGTCACCACAGGCCTCTTCCATCACGCCACGCAGACCCCGCAGATAGGCCGATCCCTTCAGCGTACGCTGGACGAGGATGGAACGGCGGTCCAGCGGGTCCACCTTGCGGCGGGCCAGGTCCAGCTCGCTCAGCCGGTCCAGCGCACGGGTGATGGCCGGTTTGGACACGTTGAGCGACTGGGCAAGCCCCCGCACCGTATGCGCCCCGTCCTCCAGATAGCAGCTCAGGAACACAGCCAGCTGACGGGCCGACAGGTCCGGCCCCTCGCCACGCACCGTGGAAACGATCGTATCACGCAGCAGCTGAAGCATGCGGTTATCAGCATTCCGACTCATAATTAAGGCCTCGTCGCTTCCAGTTTCAGGTTCCAGTCCCATTTTTCGACCTCTCATGCCCGCTGACACGGCATGAGGTCACGCTCTCATGGGAATGGCTCGATTACCCGACCAGTTTGTGACGTTTTTGCATCGAAATGACAAGCACCCTCAGTGCAGGTCTGCCATTCCAAAACCTGTTTTTCGCTGCGTTCAGCAGGAAAAACAGGTGGCTACGGGCCTCATTACAAATTGTTTCTTTTCAGAAACTTTCCGAGAACGCACGGAAAAGTGCCCTCAGGGCCAGCACCTCCCCACCTGCGGGGCGACCGGGCCGGGCCGTGTCATTCCACGCATAGGTGTCCACATGCGCCCATGTCTGCCCTTCCGGAACGAAACGCTGGAGGAACAGGGCCGCCGTGATCGCCCCGGCCATCGGGCGGGATGACAGGTTGTTGCAGTCCGCAATGGAGCTGTCCATCCAGCCGTCATAATCGGCCCAGAGCGGCAGCTGCCAGAGCGGGTCGTGAGCTTCCCTGCCAGAGGCCAGGATATGCTCCGCCAGCTCCTCGTCATTGCTGAAAAGGGCGGGCAGATCAGGCCCCAGAGCCACACGGGCGGCTCCTGTCAACGTCGCCGCATCCAGCAGGACGTCAGGCTGGCTCTCGGCAGCCTCTGCCAGAAGGTCTGCCAGAACGAGACGGCCTTCCGCATCCGTGTTGCCCACCTCGACACGCAGCCCCCTGCGGGTTGTCAGCACGTCTCCCGGGCGCATGGCATGGCCGGAGACGCTGTTCTCCACACAGCCGAGGCGGATTTCCAGCGCAATGTCGGTTCCGGCATCCAGCAGGGCACAGGCCAGTGCCAGCATCAGGGCGGCCCCGCCCATGTCCTTCTTCATCTTTGCCATGGAGGAGCCGGGCTTGATGTCATACCCGCCCGTATCGAAGCAGACGCCCTTTCCCACGAGGGACAGGCGGGGAGCATCCTTGCTCCGGCCGTCCCGACGGCCGATCACGACCACGGCCGGCCTGTCCGACCCGGCACCCACCGCCGCCAGACAGGGATAGGCTTTCTCAAGAGCCTCACCTTCCACCAGCTCAACCGCAACCTTCCGCTCCTCCAGCATCCTGCGGGCGGCGGCGGCCAGCTCCGCCGGTCCCATGAGATTAGCGGGCGTGTTGATGAGGTCCCGCCCCAGCCAGGCGGCCCGGGCCAGAATCCGGGCCTCTTTCCCGAGACTGGCCGGGATGCAGAGTTGCGGCCCCGTCTTCCGGTCTTTGCTTCCCTCGTGCTTCAGTGAATGGTCATAGGCCCCAAGGCAGAACCCCAAAACCAGCTCCTCCAGCAGGGCGTCGTGAGCGGCTTCCTCCTGCCCTTCGGGCTGCGGCTGCCAGCATCCTTCCTTCAGATGGGCAGGCAGGACACCATAAGGCATGGGGCCTCGCCCTTCCTCCACGCAGAACACGGCCCCGACCACACCGGAGCCACCCGGCAGGAAGGTGAACTGCCCCGCACGCCCCTCGAAACCCTGCCGCCGCAGGAACGCCTCATGCTCTCCCAACAGGCAGGCAAGGGTCGCCTCATCACCCACCTTCACCAGATGGAGAGGCAGAACCACCCCACCATCGCCAGAGGTACAGAGGGGCAAAAACGGAGCGTCAGACATATGGATACCGTCCCATCATCCAGAGCGTGACTCTGGCCTTCCTGAAAAACTGCATGGAATGTCTTGCTTTTATCCGATTCAGGCAAGATCATTCCAGTCATGACGGGACCACATCCATCCTTTGCCCCGACCGCCTCCCAGCCAACGGGGATGATCCATGCCGTACTCGGCCCCACCAACACCGGCAAGACCCATTACGCCCTAACCCGCATGATGGCGCACCAGAGCGGCATCATCGGCTTTCCCCTCCGCCTGCTGGCACGGGAGAATTACGAATGCCTCGTGAAGCTGAAGGGCGAACGCCATGTCGCCCTGCTGACGGGAGAGGAAAAAATCATCCCGCCGGGGGCCCGCTGGTTCTCCTGCACGGTGGAGGCCATGCCGCTGGACCGGAAGGTGGATTTTGTCGGCATTGACGAGATACAGCTCGCCGCAGACCCGGACCGTGGCCACATCTTCACCGACCGGCTCCTCCATGCCCGTGGCAGGGGAGAAACGCTCTTTCTGGGGGCCGAGACCATCCGGGGGCTGCTCCGGCAGCTGGTTCCCGGCATCACGATCGAGACCCGGGAACGTCTCTCCCGGCTGACGAACATCGGGCCGGTCAATCTCACCCGCCTGCCACCACGCTCGGCCATCGTGGCCTTCTCCGCCACGGAGGTATATGCCATTGCCGAGGCCATCCGGCAGAAACGGGGTGGCTGTGCCATCATCATGGGCCGTCTCAGCCCCCGTACCCGCAATGCCCAGGTCGCCCTCTACCAGAACCGGGACGTGGACTATCTCGTGGCCACCGATGCCATCGGGATGGGGCTGAACATGGATGTGGACCATGTCGCCCTCGCCGCCCTGCACAAGTTTGACGGCCAGAACTCCCGTGCCCTCACGCCGCAGGAAGTCGCCCAGATCACCGGTCGGGCTGGCCGGGGCATGAGAGACGGCACCTTCGGCACGACGGCCTCCTGCCCGCCCATGAGCCAGCAGCTCGTCAAGGCAGTAGAAGACCATGAGTTCGAGGCCATCAAGGCCGTCTACTGGCGGCAGACGGCTCTGGATTACACCTCGCCCGAGACGCTCCTCAGCAGCCTGATGCGCAAGCCTCCCCGCCCCGGCCTGATCACCGGACGCACGGCCTCCGATCTGGATGTCCTGACCGGCCTCATGCAGATGGACGACATCCGGGAGGTGGCCCGTGGACATAAGGCAACGGAACTGCTCTGGGATGTCTGCCAGATTCCGGACTTCCGCAAGCTGGGCGACGGCAGCCACACACGCCTCTGCGCCCGCCTGTTCCTTGACCTCCTGAAACATCGCCGCATTCCTCCAGCGTGGATGGAAGGCCAGCTGAGAGGGCTAGACAGGCTGGATGGCGACATGGACACGCTGATGCACCGGCTCTCCGGCGTGCGGGTCTGCGCCTATGTGGCTGCCCGAACGGGCTGGATGCACCAGAGCCGCCAGTGGCAGGAACGCTGCCGTGCCGTGGAGGACCGCCTCTCCGACACGCTGCATGAACGGCTGAAGGAACGCTTCGTCAACAGGCGGGCCACCGCCCTGCTCCGCCGTCCTGAACCCGGGGCGGCCTCCGAGGCTCTCCATGCCGTCACACCCCAGAACCGCATCATCGTGGAAGGGCACGAGGTCGGGCAGATCGTGGGCTTCACCATGCAGATCGACACACCCGCCGACAGTCGGGAAGGCGACCTGCTGCGCCGGGCGGGCAGGCGTGCCCTGCGGCAGGCCATGCCCGCCCGGATACGCCATTTCCTCACACAGGACATCAGCCGGTTCACCCTGACCGATGACAGGCAGATTCACTGGGAAGGTGCCCCCATTGCCACCCTCGTGCGGGGCGATGACCTGTTTCACCCCTTCATCCAGCTTCTGCCCGGTGAGTTTCAGGACAACCACCAGAGCCGACAGGTACAGACCCATCTTCAGGCCCTGATGACGGAGCGGATCAGCAGCATTCTGGAATTCTTTTTCCGTCTGGAAGACAAGCTGCAGGACAGTCCCACCCTGCGTGGCCTCTATTACCGCCTGCGGGAGGATGGCGGCACCACCCCTACCCTGCCCGAAGACCGCACCCTCACCCCTGCCGAGAGAAAACGCCTGCACCGCAGCGGGGTTCGCATCGGCTGGCGGCAGATATACTGCCCGCAGCTTTTCCGCGCGACCTGCCTGCCGATGATGGTCCTGCTCCACAACATCTGGCATGACCGCCAGCAGGCCACACCCAATGCCGCCCGCATCTGTCTCACAAGCGATGGCCATCCCATCCCCCCGCCGGGCTGGGAAAAGGCCGGCCCCGTGCATGTCCGTCTGGACAGGCTGGATGCCCTGCTCTCCACCCTTCGCCCTCATGGCAGGCAGCCCGGCCGCAATATCATGGCTCCCGACACACTGGCTTCATCCCTCGGGATAAAGGCGGCCCTGCTGCCCGCCCTGCTCAAGAGCCTGAACATTCCCCATCATGCGCCGCAGCCGCTTTCGGCCGGGCAGTATAGCGTCGCCTCGCCCCTCATCATTCTGGGTCGGACGGGCCGCAGGGACACACGGCCTTCCGGCCGCCAGAAAGGCACGGAACGACTCAGGAACCGGCAAAAGAAACCATCTGAGGGCCGCAGGGAGCAGAAAGCCGCCCGGAAGCAGGCCGACTCACCATTCGCCGCCCTCCAGAACTGGTCATCTGGCAGATCATCATGATGGACGGACAGCGGCTTGATCTCTGGCTCTATTACACCCGCCTGGCCAAAACCCGTGGCCTGTGTGCCGCCTTCATCCGCAAGGGGCGGGTTCGCATCAACGGGCAGCGGACCCACAAGACCCATGCCCGCCTCCGGCCGGGAGACATCGTCAGCTTCGCCTCTCCCCACCGTCAGGGAGAGGTATGCATATGGCGTGTCATGCAGCTGGGAGAGCGGCGAGGCCCTGCCAGAGAGGCTGCTCTCCTTTATGAACGGATCGAGGAAAAGACGGCCAATTTCTGACAATAGGCTTGCAAAAGGCCCTCCGCTTTCGGCATATCAGTGCTGGAATCTTTGAAATGGGCCGTTTGGCTGGCCTGCAACACCAAACCGGAGACGGCAATAATGGCCTATGTGGTCACAGAAAACTGTGTTCGCTGCAAGTTCATGGACTGTGTGGAAGTCTGCCCCGTTGACTGCTTCTACGCCGGTGAGAACTTCCTCGTCATCAATCCTGATGAATGCATTGACTGCGGCGTGTGCGAGCCTGAATGTCCGGCAGAAGCCATCTTCCCCGACAGTGATGCCCGTGCCGCCGACTGGATGGAGATCAATGCCAAATACTCCGCCATCTGGCCGAACATGAGCCAGAAAGGCACGCCCCCGGCCGACCGTGAGGAATGGAACGGGAAGGAAGGCAAGCGTGAGATGCTCTCCGAAGAGCCGCACAAGGACTGACCAGCCTTTTCCCTTCCGATGAACGAATGAACCCTGAAGGTGCTGCCTTCAGGGTTTTTCTTTGCCTGCACTGCTGAAGTGACAGGCAGCCATGAAAAAACCGGTGGAGGTCTCCCCCCACCGGTTCCTCCATGTCACAGACATGATGACGGGCTGTCAGCCGGGCATCATGTTTGCCTGAGCATCCCAGAGGACGAACAGGTAACCAGCGATCACGATCAGGACCATCAGGGCCGTCACGAGGAACGCTGCCAGATTCTGACGCTGCGAGTCACTCTTCACCCCCATGTGGAGGAAGAAGACCAGATGGACAACCATCTGGACCGCTGCCAGCACACCGAGAACGGCAATCGTCTGCCAGAAGGAGAAGGCCTTGCTGAGGACGGCGGCGAAGGACGCCACCGTCAGGACCACGGCCAGAACGAACCCTACGATATAGGAGACGTAAGACCCGTGATTCTCACCTTCGTGCGATGTCGTATGATTTCCGCTCATTAGACAACACTCCCCAGGTAGACGAAGGAAAAGACGCAGATCCAGACGATGTCAAGGAAATGCCAGAACAGGCTCAGGCATGTCAGTTTCGTCTGCATCCGGGTGCTCAGTCCCTGCTTGCCCATGATCTGGAAGAACAGGACCAGCATCCAGATCAGACCGATCGTGACGTGCAGTCCATGCGTCCCCACCAGCGTGAAGAAAGAAGACAGGAAGGCGGACCTGTCCGGACCTGCGCCACGGGCCACAAGTTCGTGGAACTCGTTGATCTCAAGAGCGACAAAGGACACGCCGAGCAGGAAGGTCAGCAGAAGCCAGCCCAGCACGGCACCCTTGTTCTTCTTGTGGGCGTTGATGGAAGCAAAGCCGTAGGTGATGGAAGAGAAGAGCAGGATGGCTGTTTCGATCTCAACATTCTTGATGTCGAACAGCTCCTTGCCCGTCGGCCCACCAGCGAAGTGATGGCAGAGTGTAGCAAAGACGGCAAACAGCGTGCCGAAAATGATACAGTCCGTCATCAGGTAGATCCAGAAACCGAAGATCGTGGTTTCCTGCTGATGGTGCTCATGCTCATCGTGATGAGCAGAGGGCGCATGAGTTGCGTCGTAAGACATGGTGTTCATCGCCTCCCTTTACTCTGCTGCCTTGGCAGCGGCAAGCCGCCGGGCAAAAGCTTCTTCATCAGCGCGGATCTCTTCCACCGTCACGTAGAAATCAACATCGAGGTTCGCACTGCGGTGAACCACGGTGAAGAAAGCCACGACCAGCCCCACGATGACGGCCCACCAGATGTGCCAGACCAGCGCAAAGCCGATGAGCAGCCCGCAGGCACCCAGGACGGGACCGACGGCCGAGTATTTCGGCATGTGGATCGGCTCCAGATCGGCGACCGGTGCCGGACGGCCCAGCTCCTTCTCGATGTGGAACGTGTCCAGGCCACGGACGACCGGCAGACGTGCGAAGTTGTAGTGCGGTACCGGAGACGGAATGGACCACTCCAGCGTACGACCGGAACCCCAGTTGTCACCCGTGAGATCCAGCGCATCCGGCTTCTTGTTGACGGCGTCAAACGCTGCGAGGACGAACTGGATGAGCTGGCAGGCCACACCGGCAGCCAGAACGAACACGCCCACGCAGGCCACGAGCAGCCAGGGATGCCAGTTCGGGTTGTCATAGTGGTTCATGCGACGGGTCATGCCCTCCAGACCGACAGCATAGAGCGGGATGAAGGAGAGGTAAAAACCGACGAACCAGAAGCGGAACGCCCATTTGCCCCAGACATCACGCATCTTGAAGCCGAAAGCCTTCGGGAACCAGTAGCTCAGACCGGCCACGTAGCCGAAGAACACACCACCGATGATGACGTTGTGGAAGTGGGCCACCAGGAACAGGGAGTTGTGTACGACCCAGTCCGCTGCCGGCATGGCCATCATCACGCCCGTCATGCCACCGATGGAGAAGGTGATCATGAAGCCGACGATCCAATGCATCGGACCTTCGAAACGGATACGCCCTTTGTACATGGTGAACAGCCAGTTGAAGATCTTCACACCCGTCGGCACGGCGATGAACATCGTCATGATGCCGAAGAAGGTGTTCACGTCCGCACCGGAACCCATCGTGAAGAAGTGATGCACCCACACGAGGCTGCCCAGGAAGGTGATGATACCCGTTGCGATGACCATCGTGGCGTAACCGAAGAGCGGCTTGCCGGAGAAGGTCGCCGCAATTTCGGAGAACACACCGAAGGCAGGCAGGATGAGGATGTAAACTTCCGGATGACCCCAGGACCAGATCAGGTTCAGGTAGAGCATGACGCTACCGCCACCATCATTGGTGAAGAAGTGCATCCCGACATAACGGTCCAGAGCCAGCAGAGCCATGGAGACCGTCAGGACCGGGAAGGTCGTCAGGATCATGATGCAGGCGAAGAAGGCCGTCCATGTGAAGACGGGGATGTGCATCCACTTCATGCCGGGGGCACGCAGCTTGATGATCGTCGTCAGGAAGTTCATTCCCGTCAGCAGCGTACCGATACCGGAGATCTGCACCGACCAGATGTAGTAATCCACACCGACGCCGGGGTTGAACTGCAGTTCGGAGATCGGCGGATAGCCGAGCCAACCGACATTGGAGAACTCACCAATGAAGAGGGAGATGTTGATGAGGATGGCACTGACGAGCGTCATGTAGAAGCTGATCGAGTTGATCAGCGGGAACGCGACGTCGCGTGCACCAATCTGCAGTGGCACCACGAAGTTGAACAGGGCCTGCATCATCACCATGGCCATGAAGAAGATCATGATCGTACCATGGGCCGAGAAGACCTGGTCATAATGGTGCGGCGGCAGGTAACCGGGGTTTCCTGCGTAGGCAAGGGCAAGCTGTGTTCGCATCATCAGCGCATCGGCAAAGCCACGCACGAGCATGACCAGGCCAAGGATGACGTACATGATGGCGAGTTTCTTATGGTCGACGGTGGTCAGCCACTCGCGCCACAGGTAACCCCATTTTTTGAAATAGGTGACCGCCGCAAGCACGGCGATCCCGATCACGGCCACACCGATGAACGTACCGACAAGGATCGGCACATCATACGGTATGGCTGAAAGGGTAAGTTTTCCGAGCATCTTTAGATCAGTCCTCACATGCCGGTATTGGAAGGTGCTGCCGAATGAGATCCGGAATGCATGTCCATGGACTTCTCATCCATGTCCTTCCCATGATGGTCATGGGTCATGCCGACGTTGTACTGCGCAACGACGTTCTCAAACAGCCCAGCCTGTACGCTGGAGAAATACATGACCGGAGCCGGTTTCGGTGCCTCGTCATGCGGGGCAGGCGGCGGAGCATGGTATTTCTTGTAGGTCTGTGCGTCCAGAGCTTCCTTGACGACATGCGGGTTGTCGCCACTGCGGACGTTCTGCACCCAGGCGTCGAACTGCTCCTGCGGCATGGCAATGGTGCGGAAGCGCATGTCGGAGAAGCCCGGCCCCGTATACTGGGCGGCCTCACCCTGGAAGTTGCCCGGACGGCTTGCCATCAGGTGGAGCTGCGTCTCCATCCCGGCCATGCTGTAGATCTGGGATCCCAGCTGGGGAATGAAGAAGGACGTCATCACACTGTCAGACGTGATCCGGAAATCCAGAGGCGTCTTCGTGGGGACATCCAGCTCGTTGATGGTTGCGATCCCAAGGTCCGGATAAATGAACAGCCATTTCCAGTCCAGAGAAATCACTTCCACATGAAGCGGTTTTGCATTGGGCGCACCGACTTTTACCTGCATCTCCTTGGAGATCGGCCTGTACGGGTCGTAATAGTGCGTGCTCCAGTAGTTGAAGCCACTCAGAACAAGAATGATGAGAATGGGTACGCCCCAGATGAACACTTCAATCTTGTTGGAATGTGACCAGTTCCGTAGATATTCCGCCTTCGTATTTGAAGCCCGGTACTTCCAGGCGAATACGAGTGTCGCAATGATCACCGGAACCACAACGCACATCATGACGGCCCATTCAAGCACCATCATGTCGCGATTACCTTCCCCGATCGGACCGGCCGGCTGAAGAAGATCAACCGTACAGCCCGACAGCATCAATGCAGGCAACGCCGGGAAAAATCGCCAGAGTCTTTTCATGGATCCTGCCTCTATCTGTTGTTCTGCCATAGAAAAGCGAGAACACTTTCTGACACAGTCAGGATAGCGCAATCGCCACCGAACGTTGTCATCTTGTATGTGCCTTTCCCGTTCGTATCCTGACAACAGGGAGAAACTCTCCCCGTACTCAAAATGAAATATGGAGCCCAGAGACCCCAGTGCCGTCCACTTTAATCTTCCTGAACAGCGGAGATTACAAGGGGGCAAGCCTGACAAAAAAAAGGAACCCATTCGGTCTTCTTTAGAAAAAGACCGGTTATCCGCCGTTCCCAAGAAAACACCAGAAAATCATTAAAAACAAGAACTGTAACGCTTAATTTCTTATTTTCTTTCCAGTCGCAAAAAATCGCAACAAAAAAGGGGCCATACGGCCCCTTTCATGCCTGCGCAACAATCCGACTCATCACGGATCAGTCACGGCCATCCGACCGCACGCCGGTAAACTGGAGCAGGAACTGGAACAGGTTCACAAAGTTCAGATACATCGTCAGGGCATCATAGACCCCCATCTTCCCCAGCTCCCCGGCAGGCAGGGACATCGCATACTGCTGGTAGGAAAGCTTGATGCGCTGAGTGTCATAGGCCGTCAGCCCCGTGAAGAGCAGGACTCCGACGAAAGAGATCAGCACCGTCAGCCCATGTGCAGGCAGGAACATGTTAACCAGAGAGGCAATCACAAGCCCGATGAGTCCCATGGACAGGAAACTGCCCATACCCATCAGGGAGCGGTTGGTCACATAACCCCAGAGCGACATGACGCCATACAGCGAGGCGGCGATGAAGAAGGTCCGGACCACGGACGCCCCCGTATACGCCAGCAGAAGGGACGCCATGCTGATCCCCATGGCCACGCTGAAGAGCAGGAAGAGCAGCTGCGCCGTGGAGCGGGACAGACGGTTCACGCCAAAGGACAGGACCAGGATGAAGGCCAGCGGTGCAAAAATGCTCACCATCCCCAGTCCCGTCGGTGCGACCGAGAACATGTCGCCCCTCTGCACGATGTGGAAGAACAGTGCACGGAGCGACGTATGGACGACGGCATAGGCCGTCGCCCCCGTCAGCACCAGAGCGAGTGCCATCCAGTTATAGACACGCAGCATGTAAGCACGCAGGCCTGCATCGAAGGCGGCCGCCGTACGTCCCTGTGTTGCTTCAAAGTCGGAATGGAAAGCCATGACACCTGTATTCCAGAAATATCGTGAAGGAACGGTCCATCATGACCGCCCCTATCGTCCGGGTAGAATGTGGGGTAGTTTCCCCCCAAGTCAAGACAGCCCCCCTGAAACCCTGTCTTTCTTTTCGTTAATCTCCCTTCTGGCGGGAGGCCTGCATGAAACTCTCCCTTTTCCTCACCCTTCCCCCGACCCTCCAGGCTGAACTTGGCCTGCTGCGGGGCAGTCTGGATGATGTCCACTGGACACCGGCCGAGCGGAGCCTGATCCCTCTCCAGCATCTCGGACGGATCACCAGCCGACCGGAGATGGAAGAACTCGACATGGCCCTGTCCCGGCTTCACTGGGAGCCATTCTGCCTCGCCCTGCATCAGGTCGGCCACCAGATGGGCGAGACGGAGGACCGTCTGACCGTCGGGGTCACGCCACAGCAGCCGCTTGTCGCCCTTCAGAAACGTCTGGCCTCTGCCCTGCGACGGGCCGGGTTTCCACCGCCCCGCCGCCCCGCCGTGCCGGAACTGACGATCGGCCGCCTGCCGCCTGCTTCACCGACCGACCTCATCCCCTGGATACAGCGTCACAACCTGTTCCACAGCTCCAGCATGACGGTCGACCATGTCAGCCTGATGGAGGTCATCCCTGCCGGAAACGAAAAGCAGTACAGGCTCCTCGAAACCTACCCGGCCAGACCGGACCTGACCATTCCGGACGGTATGTCCTTCTATGATGATGATGAGGAGGAGGAGGACGGCGGAGCCTGAAGGCCCAGAACCGCCCTCAGGGCGTGATAGTCTTCCGGGCGGCAGACGAGAAACCAGCCCTCGTCCTGCTCCAGAGAGAACAGCCCCAGACCGAATGACGCATAGATGTCAGCCTGCCGTGCGCCATATTGCAGGACGGCAAGTCGGCAGCCCTCCTGCACGGCATAATCACGCAGCCGCCACACGGCACCGGCCCGCCGCCCCCTGGCCCCCACGGCTCCCCCCAGACAGAGCAGGACCGGCTCCGACAGGAGAAACGGCTTCAGCCGGACCACGGCACAGGCCGCCCTGCCCGTCGCATCCGGCAGCATCCCGTCCGGGATGAAAAGCTGCCCACATGGCAGGGCAAGAGCCAGACCGGACTCCTCAAGGCAGCCATAGCGGATGCGGGTGTCCATGTTCCACGGCGTGACATGAATCCGTGTCCTGCGGAGGGCCAGCCAGCAGCCCAGAACACAGCAGAGGGCCGCCCCGCCCAGAAACCACCGGCCAACCGCCGTATGGGCGTCATAGATCAGCGACCGCCACCAGACATGCCCCAGATGACGCTGCCTCACGATCCAGCTGACACCGGACAGTCCACACAGCCAGAGGGAGAACGGAGCCAGAATGAACGGAGAGAACGGCTCCACCCGCCAGTAGGCCTGACGGTAATAATTCTTGCGGAACGGCAGAAGCACCAGCAGGACGGCCAGCACGACGACAAAGGCCACCCAGTGCGCCTGCCGCACGGCCAGTATGGCCAGCGTGGCATACAGGGCCCCGACGGACAGCCTCCAGGCCAGCACCACCCGCTGGGACAGCCCGAAGGACAGCCCGACCAGCATGACCCCGATGAGCGTCAGCAGGAAGGCGGCCCCCTGAAGCACGATGGCCTGCCAGAAGGAATGGAACTGCGGCAAGGGAGCCAGCAGGGCATAGACCACGATGACGATGCCCAGCATGGCCTGACTGCCCGTGGCAACGATCGTGGCAAAATCCGCCTCGGATGAACGCAGGCTCTGGCTGTGCTCCATCGTCCTGCCGAAACGGGCCAGCAGCGAAGCTCCCTTGATGAGCAGCTCATTCCCAGCGAACATCACGCCCGCCAGCAGCAGCGGGATGATGTAATAGAACAGCCTGAAAACCAGAATTCCGGCCATGATGTGCGGCACGGAAAACCACGGTGACAGTGCCAGCAGCATGGTGCTGTCGAACACCCCCAGCCCGCCCGGAACATTAGCCAGAAGCCCCGCCGTATAGGCCCCGATATAGATGGCGAGAAATCCGCCGAACGTCAGGCCGCTTCCACCGGGCAGCGTATCCAGCACACACCAGGCGATCAGGGCCGTGGCGGACATGTCCGCCATGCTGGACAGTATCTGCCCCAGCCCGATCCGCCAGTCAGGAAAGGTCAGGGTCCATCGGTACAGGCGTATTTCCCGCTTCCAGCAGGGCAGCAGCACATAGGCCAGCAGAAGCACGAAACAGCCGCCACCTCCCAGTGTCGTCATCCAGTGCGGCATCTGCCGGACATAGGGGATGATGGCAGGCTGGGTAAGCAGGATGAGACCCACCAGCCCAAGCATTCCCAGCCAGTACGTGATGGAACAGAAGGCCACGATGCCGGCGATCTTCACGCCCGGCACGCCCCAGTTGCGGTACAGCCTGTACCGCACGGCCGTGCCCGAGATGGCCGCACAGCCCAGATTATGGGACAGGACGTAGGAACAGAACGCCACGAAGGCCGACCGCCGCCACGGGACACCGGCCTGCACATGATGACAGGCCAGACCATCATAGAAGGACAGGATGGCATAGGACAGCACGGTGGCCCCCACCCCTTTCCACAAGGCTGCGGAAGGAATGGCATGAAGCCCGCCCATGACCTGCTGCAACGAGAGATGCTGTATCTCCCGCCAGATCACCCAGACGGCGAAGACGAGCAGGACCAGCCCGACCAGTGCCGGCAGGCGCATCAGCAGAAGTCTCAGCCGTACCCCGACAGGAGACGGCGGGGATGCTTCCCCGCCGGAGGACGGAACACCGGAGTGATCCGCCATGCCTTAGCCCCTGCTCTCCTCTGTCACGGCCTCTCCGGTCGCCCCGTCAGGACGGGCCAAGGCCTCATCAATGAGGGTCACGGTCTCCTTCAGCCCGAACAGGGCCGCAAAGATGCCAAAACGGGGGCCTTCCTTCTGGCCCAGCAACACCTCATACAGGCACCCGAACCAGGACCGCAGCTCCGGCTTGGCGAAGTACCGCTTGCCCACCTCGAACACGACATTCTGCACGTCATCAGGCGTGGCATTGTCCGGAACGGTCTTCAGGGTTGCCGCAAGGTCTTCCAGCCCCCTGCGCTCCGTTTCCGTCGGAGCACGGAACACCTTGGTCGGACGGACACGCTCATTGAAGTAATCCAGGGCATGCTGCACCAGCCGTGCCACATAAGGATGCGTCTCCGGCGACAGGCTGGAATCATAGCGGCGCAGGAACTTCCAGAGCGTCTCCACTTCCCGGGCATTGGCCACGCTGGCCAGATTCAGCAGGGCCGTGAAGGAAACCGGGCTGGTATCCTGCGGACGCAGTTTCCCCTCATGGATGAACCATACCGGATTGGAGAGGAACTCCTCCGTATCCTGCTGCCCGCCCTTCTGTACAAGGGCCAGATATTCGTCCGTGGCTCTGGGAATCATGTCCGTATAGAGCCGCTTGGCACGGGTCGGCTGCTGGAACATGTAATGCGCCAGACTCTCCGACGGGCCGTACCGCAGCCACTCCTCCACGGAAAGGCCATTTCCCTTGGACTTGCTGATCTTCTGCCCGTTGGCGTCAAGGAACAGCTCGTAGGTCAGGTTCAGCGGCGGCTCGCTGCCAAGGATGCGGCATATCCTGGAGGACAGCTTCACGCTGTCGATGAGGTCCTTGCCGGACATCTCGTAATCGACACCCAGGGCATACCAGCGCATGGCCCAGTCGGCCTTCCACTGCATCTTGGCCTGCCCGCCATAGACGGACGTCTCGAAGCTCTTTCCATCCTCATCCTTCCAGACGACCGTTCCGGCCTCCGGGTTCACGCTGATGATGGGTACCTGCATGACACGGCCCGTCTCGGGATGGATCGGCAGCACGGGGGAATAGGTCGCCCGCCGCTCCCTGCCCAGCGTGGGCGCGATCACCTCGATGATACGGTCATGCTCTTCCAGAACACGCTTCAGGGCCGCATCGAAGATGCCGGACGTGTAGTAATCGGTTGCGGAGGCAAATTCATAATCGAACCCGAACGCATCGAGGAACTGGCGCAGGCGGGCATTATTGTGCGCCGCAAAGCTCTCATGCGTGCCAAACGGGTCGGGAATGCGGGAGAGCGGCAGGCCGAGATGTTCGGCCAGCATCTCCTGCTGGGGGACATTGCCCGGCACCTTGCGCAGGGCATCCATGTCATCAGAAAACGCCAGAAGACGGGTCCTGCGGCCTGTCAGCTTCTCAAAGGCCTGACGGACCCATGTCGTCCGGGCCACCTCGCCAAACGTGCCGATATGCGGCAGGCCGGAGGGGCCATAGCCTGTCTCCATCAGAACCGGTTTGCTGGGGTCCCTGTCTGCCACGCGGGCGGCCAGTTTACGGGCTTCCTCAAACGGCCAGAGCTTGGGGAAAGACGAATCATTCTGAGACGAAGGCGTATTTTTCTGCATAGGACTAATTATGAACCCTCCCCCTCCCGGTCAAGTATTCAGGGGAGCGGCAGGGCCGCTTTCTCCTCGCAGAAAGGAGGCTTCCTGTGTATGAGGGAGGGGATGTCCAGCCTGTTCCGCTCCTTCCTCGACGCTCCGGCCCTGATCGCCCGGCACGGCCTCTCCTCCCTCATCACGCCTGACGGGGAGGTGCTGGACACTCCCCTCCCTGAGGTCCGCAACACGCTCCGCCTGCTGCCCCCGCCGCTGCTCATCCACGGCCCTGCCACGCTCCGCCTGCTGGAGCTGCCCCCGGAACCTCCTCCCGCCCCCTGGCTGGACCTGCTGGAGCTGTTCCTTCTCGTCCATCCGGCCCGCAGCGTGACCCCGACGGCCCGTGGTCTCGCCCTGGAGCTGGGCCTTGCCGAACCGGCTGACACGGCCCCCCTACAGGCCGACATCCTCTACCGGATCGCCCGTCATCTTCTCGATGAACTGTCAGGGCAGCCTCCCCAGAAAATCGCCACGCTCCACCTCCTGCTCCCCACCCTGGAACGGGCCGGATGGAGCTGGCACGACATCGTGAAGGATGCCCTCCCTCCTCAGGACGGTCCCCCCCCTGCCAGCAGGGGCCGGAAGGCCGATGCCCTGAAAATATGGAAACGCCTGCCCCAGTGGGAGGACCGTGCCGCCCGTCCGCCCGCCG
The DNA here is from genome assembly GCF_014048465.1 of Bombella mellum. Taxonomy (GTDB): domain Bacteria; phylum Pseudomonadota; class Alphaproteobacteria; order Acetobacterales; family Acetobacteraceae; genus Bombella; species Bombella mellum. The sequence continues at coordinate 471,203 of NZ_PDLY01000001.1, read as the reverse complement.
GCAGCCAGCCTGTCAGCCAGCAGGAAGCCCGCAGGCGTCTTTCCGCCCTGCTGGGCAGGAATGCGGAACCCCGCCCCGGTCAGGCCGACTTTGCCTCGGCCACGAGCTATGCCTTCACCCCCCGGGATGTCGCCAATGCACCCAACATCATGCTGGCTGAAGCCGGAACGGGAACCGGAAAGACGATGGGCTACATCGCCCCGGCCAGCCTCTGGGCCGAAAAGAATGACGGAGCGGTCTGGGTCAGCACCTATACCCGCCATCTGCAACGGCAGATCGAACAGGAACTGACCCGCCTTTACCCCAGCCCGACAGAACGGCACGAGCTTGCCGTCATCCGCAAGGGGCGGGAAAACTATCTCTGCCTCCTGAATCTGGAGGACATCACCACAGCTCTCCTCAACCGCCAGCCACAGGGGCAGCCCGGCCTCATCCCGCTGGTCTTTCTTGCCCTCTGGGCCGAAACCACGGAGGATGGCGACCTGATGGGAGGCGACCTGCCCGGCTGGTTCGGGGACCTGTTCCAGCCCGGGCTGCTGAACATGATTGCCGACCGGCGGGGCGAATGCATCCATTCCGCCTGCCCGCATTATCAGAGCTGCTTCATCGAGCATGGCATACGCCGTGCGCAACATGCCCGGTTCGTCATCGCCAATCATGCGCTCGTCCTGTCCCAGGCGGCGTGGAACGCCATGCTGCCGCAGGACATGGCCCCCGGCAATCTGGCGGACGAGAATGGCGTCCCCACCCGCTATGTCTTCGACGAGGGCCATCACATCCCCGATGCGGCGGACAGTGCCTTCTCCCTGGTCTTCTCCGGGCTGGAAGCGGCTGACCTGCGCCGCTGGATCCTCGGGGCAGAAGGGGGACGCTCCCGTGCCCGTGGGCTGATGCGCCGCATGGAAGACCTGCTCGAGCGTCTCCCTGCCCTGAAGGACTGTCTTCAGGACCTCGTCCATGCCACCCAGAAAGGACTTCCACGCCCGGGCTGGAGCGGCCGCCTCCATGAAGCCAGACAGGCCCGTCTGACCCCACCCCAGCCGGAAAGCCCCCTGACGGAGGAGGACACTTCCCCTGACATTGCCTCCAGTGACGATGATGAGGACATGCCCCTGGCCACGGCAGTGGAGGAATCCTCCCCCGCCCAGCCTGCCGAGGATTTCCTCCAGATGCTGGACATGCAGCTTGATGCCCGCATGGATGAGATACAGATGCAGACACGGGGCGAACAGGGCCATTACCCCCGGCAGGAATGCGACCTGCACCCCATCCCCGCCCCGCTGAGGGAACGGGCCGAGGCCCTGCTCACGGCCCTTCAGGACATCGTCACCCCGCTGGACCGGATCATCAAACATCTTCAGGAAGCACTGGAAAATCAGGACGAAGACCCGGACACCAGCTTCCAGCAGCGGCTGGAAGGAACCATACGCAGCCTGTACCGCCGTGCCCTCTCCCGCCTCCAGGGGTGGATCAGCATGATGCGGGCCATCATGGACCAGCCGACCATCCAGCGGGGGCTTCCCACCTATGTGGACTTCATCCATCGTGAACCCCTGCCCGCCACACGGCTCCTACAGGCAGGACATGACATCGCCCTGAACCGCCACTGGCTGGACCCGACCATTCCCTTCGCCAGCACCCTGCAAAGCACCACGCACGGGCTGCTCATCACCTCCGCCACCCTGCGGGACCGCAGTCCGGATGAGGACGGGGAAGCCGGATGGGAAAAGGCCGAACGCCGTCTGGGCACGGCGCATTTCCTCAAGCCCCCCATGCGGGCGGCCCTGATGAGTCCCTTCGACTATGCCCACCAGACACGGGCCTACATCATCACGGACGTTTCACGGGACCCGGCAGCACAGGCGCAGGCCTTTCAGGCCCTTTTTGAAACTGCCAATGGAGGAGCACTGGGGCTGTTCACAGCCATCCGACGGCTGAAGGACGTCCACCGCCGCATCCATGAGCCACTGGGGATGAAGAACATCCCCCTCTATGCCCAGCATGTGGATGCCATGAACAACGCCACGCTGGTGGATGTCTTCCGTACCGAGACGAACAGCTGCCTGCTGGGCACGGATGCCATGCGGGATGGCGTGGATGTTCCCGGAGAGGCACTCCGCATGGTGGTGATGGAACGCACCCCCTGGCCCCGGCCCGACATCCTGCATCGGGAACGCCGCCGCCATCTTTCCGGCGGCAGGCCGGGTGACTATGACGACCTCATCACCCGGATGCGCCTGCGCCAGGCTTTCGGCCGTCTCATCCGCCGTGCTGATGACCGGGGCGTGTTCATCATTCTGGACAGCCGGATGCCGTCCCGCCTTCTCTCGGCCTTCCCGGATGGCGTACCCGTCCAGCGGTTGTCCCTGACCGAAGCACTGGCCGACATTGACGGCTTCCTGAACCGTTAAAACACAAAAAAGCCCCGCTCCCGAAAGAGCGAGGCTTTTCTTTCTGCCCGTACGGGACAGGAGGCCATCCCGGCCGTAGTGACCGGGATGGGAAAGGATGAGCGATCAGAAGCCGCCCATACCTCCCATGCCACCCATTCCGCCCATGCCACCCATACCGGCACCGGCAGCATCGTCGGACTTCTTCTCCGGACGCTCGGCAACCATGGCTTCGGTGGTGATCAGCAGGCCAGCCACGGAGGCTGCATCCTGAAGGGCCGTGCGGACGACCTTCGTCGGGTCGATGATACCGGCAGCCACGAGGTCCTTGTACTCACCCTTCTGGGCGTCAAAGCCTTCGTTGTAGTTACTCAGTTCCAGCACCTTGCCAGCAATCACGGCACCATCTTCACCGGCATTGTGGGCGATCTGGCGCAGCGGAGCCTGAAGGGCCTTGCGGACGATCTGGGCACCAGCACGCTGGTCATCGTTCTCGAAGGTCAGGTCATCGAACAGCAGGCTTGCACGGGCCAGAGCCGTACCACCACCCGGGACGATGCCTTCCTCAACAGCGGCACGGGTTGCGTGCAGGGCGTCATCAACACGGTCCTTGCGCTCCTTCACCTCAACCTCGGTGCTGCCACCGACACGGATGACGGCAACGCCACCAGCCAGCTTGGCCAGACGCTCCTGGAGCTTCTCACGGTCATAGTCGGATGTCGTGGCTTCGATCTGGGAGCGGATCTGGGCGCAACGGCCCTTGATGCCCTCGGCAGCACCGGCACCCTCGACGATGGTGGTGTTCTCCTTGTCGATATGCACCTTCTTGGCCGTGCCAAGCATGTCCAGCGTGACGGATTCCAGCTTGATGCCGATATCCTCGGAGACGACCTGACCACCGGTCACGATGGCGATGTCTTCCAGCATGGCCTTGCGACGGTCACCGAAGCCCGGAGCCTTAACGGCAGCGATCTTCAGGCCACCACGCAGCTTGTTGACGACCAGCGTGGCCAGAGCCTCACCATCAACTTCCTCGGCGATGATCAGCAGCGGGCGACCAGACTGCACGACGCTTTCCAGCAGCGGCAGCATCGGCTGGAGAGAAGAGATCTTCTTCTCGTGGATCAGGATGTAGGGGTTTTCCAGATCAGCCGTCATCTTCTCCGTGTTCGTCACGAAGTACGGGGAGATGTAGCCACGGTCAAACTGCATGCCTTCCACGACATCCAGCTCGGTGTGCAGGCCCTTGGCCTCTTCCACAGTGATGACACCCTCATGGCCGACCTTCTCCATGGCTTCGGAGATCATCTTGCCGACTTCGGACTCACCGTTGGCAGAGATCGTGCCGACCTGGGAAATCTCGTCCTGGGAAGAGATCTTCTTGGTACGGGTCTTCAGCTCTTCCACGACACGCAGCACGGCCTTGTCGATGCCACGCTTCAGGTCCATCGGGTTCATGCCGGCAGCGACGGCCTTGGCACCCTCACGGATGATGGCCTGGGCCAGAACGGTAGCGGTCGTGGTGCCGTCACCAGCCACATCGTTGGTCTTGGAGGACACTTCACGCACCATCTGTGCGCCCATGTTCTCGAACTTGTCGGCCAGCTCGATCTCCTTGGCGACGGAAACGCCGTCCTTGGTGATGCGGGGGGCACCGTAGCTCTTGTCCAGAACGACATTGCGGCCCTTCGGACCGAGCGTCACCTTCACGGCATTGGCAAGGATATCAACACCACGGAGCATGCGCTCACGGGCATCAGCACCAAATTTCACGTCTTTAGCAGCCATAACACCTAATTCCTTCAAAGATGGTCAGAGAGAAAAATATCCGGGAATGTGGCCTCAGCCGACGATGCCCAGAATGTCGCTCTCTTTCATGATCAGCAGGTCTTCACCGCCGATCTTCACCTCGGTACCGGACCACTTGCCAAACAGGACACGATCGCCAGCCTTGACATCCAGCGGCACGACCTGACCCTGCTCATTGCGGGCACCGGACCCGACGGCCAGGACCTCGCCTTCCATCGGCTTTTCCTTGGCGGTCTCAGGAATGATGATGCCACCGGCGGTTTTTTCTTCACCGTCCAGACGGCGGACCACTACACGGTCGTGAAGGGGACGAAACTTCGTCATGGATCACTCCATTTTAGGCTGGCCCTTCCATAAAGCAGCGCAGCCGGGTTATTGCGCTCATTCTAGCAGCGCACCAGTAAACTCCCCGATCGAACGGGGCGAGTGAGAGATAGTGACGGCCCCCTGTAGCGTCAAGAAGGCCGTGCCGATGATGCTGCTGTTTTTTTAATCGTTATTGCCTGACACCATCAGGAAAATGACAGGATATCGTTATCATTCCTGCCCCTCCCTCTTTCCTCTTGTTTTCCCCCCGTGTGGAGCCGATCCTGCCCCCTGCCAGCCCCATGACGGGGCCTCACACAGGAACAGGAGACTGCCACATGGACCTTCATCTGAAAGGCCGCTCCGCCATCATCATGGGGGGAAGTCAGGGACTTGGACTGGGCATCGCCCGTGCACTGGCCCGGGAAGGCGTCCAGACCTGCCTTCTGGCCCGCAGTGAAGACAGGCTGCGCCAGACGGCCCAATCCCTCGCAGACGAAACGGGCACCACCCCCCTCTGGCACAGGATGGATTTCTCCGACCCTGACAGTGTCCGGTCCTGCCTTGAGACGCTGCGGGACATCATGCCGGAAACGGACATCATCATCGGCAATGGTGGCGGCCCACCCATAGGGCCTGCCACGGCCTGCGACCCGGACCTCTGGCAGAAGGAAGCCGCCACGATGCTCCTTCCCGTCATGCAGCTTGTCGGCCAGTACCTGCCGGGCATGAGGCGGCGGCAGTTCGGCCGGATCATCATGGTATCCTCCACCAGCGTGGTGGAGCCCATACCTAATCTCGTCCTGTCCAGCGCACTCCGCTCCGCCCTGGCCAACTGGGGCAAGACCCTCGCCCGGGAGGTCGCCCGTGATGGTGTGACCGTCAACACGCTTCTTCCCGGCCGCTTCGAGACCGACCGCATCGTCTCCCTGAACAGGATACGGGCCGAGAAGGCTGGCATTCCGCTCGAAGAATTCCGCAGGCAAAAAGAAAATGGCGTGCCCGCAGGCCGCTACGGTCAGCCGGAAGAGCTGGGCAACATGGCCGCCTTCCTGGCCAGCCCTCTGGCCGCCTACATCACCGGTACCCGTATCCCGGTGGACGGGGGCCTGCTGCACGGTTTCTGAAGGCCCCACATACGGAAAGACCTCCCCGCCATCCGGCAGGGAGGTCCTCCTTTCACGGAACCGTCAGGCTGGCCGCTCAGCTGAACAGCACACGCCCCGCAACGGCATCCAGACGGGCCAGAACGGAAAAGTCCCTTGCTTCCGGTGGCGTAATGATGGCGTTATCCAACGCACGCTCAGCCGCACCGGGGCCGGTGCAGATGGGACGGGCCTTGCCAAGGGCCGGAATGGCCCGGCGCACCAGCTCCCGAGCATGTTTGGAGTTGCTCTTCATGGTGCGGACCACGGCTTCCACCGTGACGTTCTCATGCTCTTCATGCCAGCAGTCATAATCCGTCACCATGGCGACCGTGGCGTAGTTCATCTCGGCCTCACGGGCCAGACGGGCCTCCGGCATGTTCGTCATGCCGATGACGGACGCCCCCCAGGAGCGGTAAAGCTGGCTCTCCGCCCGGGTGGAGAACTGCGGCCCCTCGATCACGACATAGCTGCCGCCCCGTGTGACGGTGATGCCCAGCTTCTCGGCCTCGTCAGCCAGCGTGGTGGCCATGCGGGCGGAAACCGGCTCACCCATGCTGACATGGGCCACGCAGCCTTCCTCGAAGAAGGTCCGGGGACGCCCCTGTGTCAGGTCTATGAACTGGTCCACCAGCACGAAGTTGCCCGGGGCCAGCTCCTCCTTGAGAGACCCCACGGCGGACAGGGAGATGATGTCCGTCACGCCGGCCCGCTTGAGAGCATCAATGTTCGCACGGTAGTTCAGGCGGGATGGCGGAATGGGATGCCCACGGCCATGACGGGGCAGGAACACGCAGCGGACGCCTTCCAGCGTGCCGAACAGGAGTTCATCAGAAGGGGCACCCCAGGGGGATTCACAACGACGCCATTCCCGGTTTTCCAGCCCGTCAATCTCATAGAGGCCGGAACCTCCGATGACACCAATGACAGGCTCGATCATCTTGTCTGCAACCATAAATCCTCACTTCATCCTGCCTCGACCTGATGGCCGCCCGCAGGTCACACAATCCCGCACAACCCTTCCGGCAGTCCTCCATCAGATAGCGGAGAGTGTTTCAGAAGACCAACCCAAAAATCAACAGGCAGGCCCGCCCCCCCTTTTTACAGCATCAGGAAAAGCCAGTAAGTCATGATGAGACCTTTGGCCTATGAATGGTCAGGACAACACATACGGGGCAACACGCCTGCCCGTTTCTGCCCTTACAGATCAGGAGATGCCCATGCCATCCTCAACGCCCTTTGCCCTGCCCGACCTGCCCCATGCCGGCCTGACGGACGAGGCCCGCAGCTGGTTCGAGAGTCTGCGGGACAGGATATGCGCCACCTATGAGGCTCTGGAAGACGAGGCGGCAGCCGGGGATGCTCCCGCTCTGGCCGGGCATGAGCAGCCGGGGCGTTTCCAGCGTACGGCCTGGGACCGGCCAGAAGGCGGTGGCGGTGTCATGTCCATCATGAAAGGGCGTGTCTTCGAGAAGGTCGGCGTGAACGTCTCCACCGTCTGGGGTGAATTCTCGCCGGAATTCCGCAAGACCATTCCCGGTGCGGAGGAAGACCCCCGCTTCTTCGCCACAGGCATCTCGCTGGTGGCGCACCCCTGCAACCCCCATGTCAGTGCGGCACATTTCAACACCCGCATGATCATCACCTCAAAGGGGTGGTTCGGTGGTGGCGGCGACATCACCCCCATGTTCCCGAAAAGCCCGGAGGCCATCGAGGATGCGGCCACGTTCCACCAGGCCTTTCAGAAAGCCTGTGACAGGCACGATCCGGAATATTACCCCCGCTTCAGGAAATGGTGTGATGAATATTTCTTCCTGAAGCACCGCAACGAACCCCGTGGGCTGGGAGGCATCTTCTATGACTGGCTGGACAGCCAGAACCTCGCCAATGACTTCGCCTTCACCCGGGACGTGGGAGAAGCCTTCCTGAACAGCTATGTCGGCATCGTCCGCAAGCGGATGTTCACCCCCTGGACGGACGAAGACCGTCAGGCCCAGCTCCGGCGACGGGGCCGCTATGTGGAGTTCAACCTCCTGTATGACCGGGGCACCCTGTTCGGCCTGAAAACAGGTGGCAACACGGAGGCCATCCTGATGTCCATGCCACCGGCCGTCATCTGGCCGTAGGTTCAGGACTCATTGATATGAGTGGCCGGATGTGGTTTAGGCTCCGAAAGGGGACTAAAGGTGAGATATCTAATCGGCTGATGGACGAGCAGATGAAGTATTTGCAGCTTTTCTCCCGAAGGGCCACGACAAACCTCGTGTTATTGAGGACCGTTGTGTGTTGAGAGGGATCATTTTTGTTAACAGAAATGGTCTGTGTTGGCGTGATGCACCTCGAGTTATATTCTCGAGGCGGAAATCCCGAAAGAAACCAGCAAAACACGATCAACGGAAATGCAAAAGACGCAATCGTATTGAGATTATGTTCGGGAGGCTCAAAGGCCGGGAAGACAGGTCGCAACACCTTATGACGGACGCCCCTCCGTATTCTTCTCGGCAATCTGCCTCGCTACAACTAGCATGTTCTCTGCCTAGAGGCTTTTCCCCAAAAATCAACATTAGATTTGCATAATATTTTCTATATTATTGGTTAGATTTCGTAAAAACTTGTAGCTCAATTGTATTCTATCTATATATTTTTCCACTTCAAAGGAAAGTCTTTTTCTATCATCAACAATGTTCATTGGTATTTTTATCTCACTAAGTGTAGCTTTACTGAATCTTGGGTGGTGCCCCCCCTCTTGTGCTCTTGATAATAACTCTTGAATTTCACTCAGCAAGAGGAAGGGTACAATCCAAGATGAGTTTATATCAGAATCCCTCGATTTTAATATGAAGTATTCAGTACTAACTAATATATTTTTTTTTCCATCAAAAAAGCTTTTGTCTAAAAAACCAATTTGTCTTAAATATGGCCTAAGCCTTGATATTATTACATCTCCGTATGTAACAGTCTTCTTAGAACTACCAACATCTTTCCCTAAAATTTCTTTTTTTCCATTATTTATTATACCTTCAAAACTATCACCTGTATCAATGACAATATATTTTTCATTATCAAAAATATTTCTTTTTGACAATGTTGGATTCTCAATAGAAAAAAGCTCTTCCAAACTTACTGAATCCTGTGTAATTTTTTGCAAGCGACGAGGATCATATCTCTCTGGTGCCAAAACATAGTATTCTGACAAAGATCCACTTCTAATAATATTAAAAATAGACATTATATTTTCTCCTTTTTTTCTAAATAATTTTGATATTGATATAATATTTCATGCAAATCATGATCGGATCGCTCCCATAGAGAAGAAAATTCGTCTGAATCTATTTTCTTGATAAGACGCCCTGAACTATCTTTACCAATTTTATCACAAATAGAGAACATTATTTCTTCATTTTTAGGCGGATAAGAAACATTATTCCGCCGTTTTTCTCCGATTACAAGGGCTGTTTTTTGAGGTGTATGCGGCATAAATGTTGCACGAGGAAGTCCGACAACTAGTGATAGTTTCACTCTCCGCATGAGCCATATTCGTAATTTTTTCCATGCTACTCCAGCCAACTTATTATGGGGTAAAATAATAGCAAACCGTCCTCCTGGATTTAAAAGGTTTATACACCTTTCCAAAAACAACGCATCCCTTTCTATTGATGATTTTTCTTTACTTATATCATAAGAGTTTAATATATGCTCTTCCTTTATTTCTCCAGCAAAAGGAGGATTAGCAAATAAAACATCAAACTTAGATTTCTGGTTGAATTCAACATTCATAATCGACTCTATACTTGCTGGCAAGCAGCAATTTTTATTAGTTTTTATTAAAAAATCAAGCGATTTATTGTTTATTAGACTATTAACGTTATATATATTTGGGTTTTTTATTCCTGATATTCTGAGTAAAGTTCTTGCTATTCTTACGGCTCTTGGATCAAAGTCGAATCCCCAAACGTTATTTTTATACGAATTTTTATTTTTTTCTTTTATATAATTCAATGAATGTACAAGAAAACCTCCTGATCCACAGGATGGGTCTATAATACTTTCGTGTATTTTGGGATCAATCAAATGAACTGCAAAGTCTATTACACTTCTTGGTGTAAAATATTGACCTTTATTTCCTTTAGAATCAGAAGAAACAAGATATTCAAAAAGATCATCTATTATTTCTATATTTTTGTCTAATAGGGTAATGTTAGAAATCTCAGATACACAAATATCCAGATGTGTATCATTTAAATTTGTTTTTCCTTCTTCTAAAGAACCTGGCCAGTTTTCTAAGGCCATATAAAGAAGTTTATTAATATTTTCTCTGGTTTCTTTTGGCGTTTTATAATTCTTAAATAATTTACTTTTTTTATTTTTTACATTTATTTCATCAAATATTTTTGCAACTATTATTTTAAATGCTTCCTCATAAGCATTTTCTCCAGAGTTAGCCATAAGAAGCTCTTGTAGGCGCAAAAGAATAGTTTCCCTTCTCTCCGGATTTAATTTGTGTCTACCCACCATAATGCCCTCATCTTCAGACTTTCCAGATGGGTACACAAGACGATCGTCTGTGTAAACAGAAATTTCGAATATTTAGACGATTTTTGTTTCCGTCATAAGATCATCGGGAGACAAGGGAGTGATTATGACTAAAGCTATCTATGATATGAGGCATGCTGCAATTTGCGGTGCGCTGTTAGCAGCACGCAAAAGTAAAGAACTATCACTTATCCAAGTGAGTAATATTTTAAAACAAAAAGGTAAAACATTTTTAACGGCAGAAACTATTGGTCTTATAGAAAAAGGTCAAAGGAAAATAGATATTGTAGAATTTGTCGATTTGGCAAATGCTATTAATATTCCATGGTTGAGACTACTCCCCGAGCAAATAAGGGAAAGTATGTAATGCCTAAAAAAAAATATGACCCAAAAAATTATTCTCTTGACCCCAACGATTACGAGCATCCTCCAGCAGAAAAGCTTTCATACCTAAAAGAATCGGTTTATAGTCTTATTGGGGTTCAACTGCCCATATTACAGCTTCCTAAAGATACCCTTGAAACTTTTGAGCCATCTCAAATAGGAACTATTGTAGGAACCCTAGTGGATGCCTCTATTCCTCAATTAGATAAAATTATTCGTAATGAAGACCCTGGTGGATCGGAACAGGCAGAAAGATTTGCGCATGGATTGAGTAAAGCCGATGGTATACTTGGAGAAAGAGAAGGATATCCTGATTATGAGCACAAACAATCTGGTCTTAGAATAGAATTGAAACTTCTTTATGTTAATCCTGATGAAAATATTTCAATGAAAACACCGCCTACTCCTAGAGAGCCATCAGCGAGACTATCTCAGAAAGTTACTCTTAAAAATGTAAAAACAGATAAAGATGTTCTTCTTGTAATTGCATATAAATTACAGGAAAGGCGTGATAATCCAGATTTCGTAAGCCCGGCTATAATTGATGTTGAAGCTTTTCCAGTTATTGATTGTGTACTCGCTCGAGATAAACGTCTTCTAACTTCAGGCGGCAAATGGCATGGAAACTTTGAAACTCCTGTTATCCGCAGTAAAGCAGGATTAGAAAAATTAAGAAATGAAATTCCTTTAGATGAAAATACGTATGGACGGAAAGAATCCGAAGGGAAAGACTTCAATGAGGATACTAATTTTGGAAAATTAAAAAGAATTCCATATAAACCACTTTCAGATTTTTTAAATAAGCATAAAAAATAATTTCATGCTGGTTGCGGCGAGGCAGATTGCCGAGAAGAATACGGAGGGGCGTCCGTCATAAGGTGTTGCGACCTGTCTTCCCGGCCTTTGAGCCTCCCGAACATAATCTCAATACGATTGCGTCTTTTGCATTTCCGTTGATCGTGTTTTGCTGGTTTCTTTCGGGATTTCCGCCTCGAGAATATAACTCGAGGTGCATCACGCCAACACAGACCATTTCTGTTAACAAAAATGATCCCTCTCAACACACAACGGTCCTCAATAACACGAGGTTTGTCGTGGCCCTTCGGGAGAAAAGCTGCAAATACTTCATCTGCTCGTCCATCAGCCGATTAGATATCTCACCTTTAGTCCCCTTTCGGAGCCTAAACCACATCCGGCCACTCATATCAATGAGTCCTGAACCTACAACAATAAAGATTGCGCCTCACTCAATTATCCTCAAAAATACCATCCACCAGCACGTGAGGCAGGCCACGGGGGCAGACCTCAAGGCGGGTCTGGACACCATAGACCTGCCCCAGCACCGCCGGGGTCGTCACGGCCATGACGGCTCCCTGCGCCACAAGCTGGCCATCCCGCATGTATACGACATCATGCGCCCGCTGGAGGGCGATGTTCAGGTCGTGCACGACAAGCAGCGTCACGATGTTGCGCCTGCGTGTCTCACGGCGAACAACATCCATCACGGCAAACTGGTACCGCAGGTCCAGCGCACTCAGCGGCTCATCTAGCAGCAGCATGGCCGGGCGACGCACCAGAGCCTGCGCCAGCCCCACCATCTGCCTCTGCCCGCCAGAAAGCTCGTCCATGTAACGCAGGGCCAGCCTGCCGATGCCCAGCTCCTCTAGAACGTCGGTGCTTTCCCTCAGGGCCATTTCGGCAGACACGGCCTCACCGGCCCGACGGGCCACCATCACGGCCTCGATCACCTGAAGATGGACGGCGGGCGGCAGGGTCTGGGGCAGATAGGCCGCCAGTCTGGCCCGCTCGCCCACCCCAAGTCCCGAAAGGTCCTGCCCCGCCAGCCTGACACGCCCCTCCGCCCGTGTCAGGCCTGCCACACCCCGCATGAAGGTGGATTTGCCCGAACCGTTCGGCCCCAGCAGGGCCGTCACCCGGCCCGCCCGCATGGGGGCGAGCGTCATGTCGTGCAGGACCTTCCGTCGCCCGTAATGGACGCTGAAATTCTCAACCTCGAGCTGATGCGTCTGACACTCCACCATGTCAGCCCCCCTTTTTCAAAACCACGGTGAGGAAGAACGGAATCCCGACCAGCGAGGTGACGATCCCCACCGGGATCACGACGCCCGGCAGGATGTTCTTGGCCGCAATGGAGGCCAGGGACATGATGAGGCCCCCACACAGGGCAGACCCCGGCAGATAGAAACGGTGATCCTCCCCCAGCAGACGGCGGGCGATATGCGGAGCCACAAGCCCCACGAAGCCGATCGTCCCGACAAAGGACACCGCCAGGGCGGACAGCACACTGATGCGCAGCAGGGACATCATCCTCAGCCGCCGTGTGTCCACCCCATAGCTGGCCGCCCTGTCTTCCCCCAGCCGCAGGGCCGTCAGGGCCGGAGCTGCCCGGAAGCAGCAGGGCAGGACCAGAAGGCAGCCGATGGCCATGACGGAAATCTTGCCCCAGTCAGCCCGGGTCAGGCTGCCCATCGTCCAGAAGACGAGGTCCTGAAGGGCGTCCTCATCGGCGATGAACTGCATCAGGGCCACGAAGGCGTGAAACGTGAACACCAGCGCAATGCCGAACAGCACGACCATGGCGGTGGAATGGCCCCGTGCCCGAGCCACAAGCTCCAGAAGTCCGGCAGAACCAACGGCGAAGACGAACGCATCCAGCGGGACCATCCAGTTTTCCGGCACGTAAGGCACATGCCAGTGCAGCACGATGGCCAGCGAGGCCCCGAAGGCCGCCGCTGCGGACACGCCCAGCGTGTAGGGGCTGGCCAGAGGGTTGTCCAGGACCGTCTGCATCTCCCCGCCGGAAATCCCGAGGGCGACCCCCACCAGGGCGGCCATCAGGGCATAAGGCAGGCGTATATGCCATACAATAACCGCATTCGTCCCGGATGAGGGATTGAGAAGCGCATGCATGAGTGCCTTCGGCCCAAGACCTGCCGGACCGAGAGAGAAGTCCAGCAGGAGGGAAACGACGATCAGCCCCGCCAGAAGAACGAGAAGGCCGATCCTGTGACGGGTCAGCTTTATGTAAGAGGTCTGTATTCCTGTCAGCCGGGCTGCCAGACGGGCCATCTCGGCTGATGACCCGTCCGTCTCCGTTCCTGTCTCTTTAATGGGCATTCGCCTTGATCCAATATGTCCCGCTGTTAGGCATCACTGTGAAGCGGCCCTGCACCAGACTGCGGTCGGCATCCGGGTCCAGGTCCCTGAAACGGTCGGGATAGAACCATTTCGCCATGACCTCAATGGCCAGGATGTTGAACGGGCTGTCATAGAAGGTATGCCAGATTCCATAGGCCCGCCCGTTGCGGACAGCCCCCAGCCCGGCAAGCTCCGGTGCTTTCAGCAGGGCGTCGAGCGAGGCCTGCGCCAGTTCCGGCGTCACCTGGGACCCCATCTTCAGCCCCGGCCCGCTGTTGCCCGGTCCCCGGGTGCCATCGAGGATCAGCACGTCAGGGTTCCTGGCAATGACCATCTCGGCGGAAACATCCCCGATATAACCCGGCAGAAGATCGGCGGCGATGTTGCGGCCACCTGCGGCCTCAATGAAGGCTCCCATGTTGCCACGGCCTGCCGTGTGGCAGCAGCTCTCCCGGGCACCGGCCAGCATGTTGATGAACACGCTGGGTCTCTGGGCCTCCGGTATGGTGTCCACCACCGCACGGATGGTCTTCAGGCGGCTCTCGTAGAACTCCGCATAGGCCCTAGCTTCTTCCTCATGACCAAGGGCCTCGCCGAGGATGAGCATGCTGGGCACGGTCGTCTTCACCGGGTCCTGCCGGAAATCCACGAACAGCACGGGAATGTGCGCCGCCTTCAGGCGGGCCGTCACGTCGCCGGACTGCCCCGGCCCGTGACCGGTCGTGCTGAAAATGGCGAGGTCGGGATGGAGGTCCAGGACCTTCTCCGGACTGATCGTGTCAGCAGTCGTCCGGCCGATCACGGCGACCCTGTCGGCCTCCGGAAACGTCTTGAGCATCTGCTCGTAGTTCTGTCTGTCCGCCTCACGGAATTCACCCTGCCAGCCCACGATGTGGTCGAACAGGTGTCTGCCCTCCAGAGGTTCCAGAGCGTAGATCAGCCGCCCTTCCCCCAGAATGATCCGCTGTGGATGGTCGGGAACGGACACGACCTCTCCCGTGATGTCACGGACATCCTTCGCCTGCGCCTGATGGACCGGCAGGACGCCACCAGCCAGAACTGCCAGCATGACACTGGCGGAACCCAGCAGGGTCTTCAGTGAAATCATGTTCCTACGCCTTCTCTCTGAAAGACCATCCCGCAGAAGACCCGTCTCCTGCCTCGTGATCCCCCTATCTCAATTGATAATCATTCTCGATATTAATGTTATAGAAAACCTTCCCTCCTTCTCCAAGGAGAGAATGATCCTTCATCATCTCTCTACCGTTTTTTCCGTAAAAGAAACCGTAACGCTCCCTGATTCCCCTGATGGCTGTGCACGACCCCCAGCACCATGGGGGCGATGTCGGCACGGTGCAGCCACTGAGGCAGTTCCCGACGGATGCTGCCGCCCCGTGCGCCACTCCCCAGCCCCGTCACGATCTCCACACACCGCCAGCCCATGACACGGCTACGCTGCATGAAACGGTGAAACTCCTCGAACGCCTCCTGCACGACATAGCCATGCAGGTCGAGCCGGGCATCCACCCTCATCTGACCACGGGACAGGCGACGCCACTGCGTGTCATCCAGGCCGGGCGAGCGGACGCCCACATGCGGTGCCGGACGGGAACGGACAGGCTGTACGGCGGGCATCTCCACCAGCCGGACCGTCACCATGCGCCCTGCCCGGCCACCGGTCACACCGGCCCCGGCTGGAGCCTTGGCCTCCTTTCCAGAAGACGCTGCCACCGGAACGGGCGCAGAATTCCGGCCTGTCCGCAGAGGGGCCACGTCATGCACGAACGCACGCCACAACGCCGCCTCATCCTCTCCCAGAATCCGTCTTGCCACCTTATTGCGCCCCGTCTCTCATCACAGCCCAGCATCATTGCCCTGCGCTATCATGGCACGCAGCCGCTTGCGTGCAAACCGGACATATGTCGTATCAGCCTCTATCCCGATGGACCTCACGTTCAGGGACTCCGCCGCAATGAGGCTGGTCCCCGTTCCCATGAAGGGGTCCAGCACCATCATGTCCGGCCTCAGGCCATGCAGGCGGATGCACCGCTCCGGCAGGGCGACGGGAAAGGTTCCCGGATGGCTGTACCGGGCCGACCGGCTCCGCACCGTCTCATAGGGGATGAACCACGTATCCCCCCGGCAGCGGCGGTCTTCCCGATGCTGCCGGCGGTTGATGTTGCTCTTGTCCGTGAAGGGCACGCCCGCCCCGAGCCTGTCCAGCTCCACGTCACCCAGTTTCGTCAGATGAAAAATGTGCTCATGGTTCCGGTTGACGTAGCGGGGTGAGTTCACCGGCTTGAAGTGTCCATATGTCACCTCACCCACCGCCACGGACTTGATCCATGAAATATGGTTCTGAAGCGTGAAAATCTTCCTCAGCCGGACCATCAGCTCGAAGGGCAGCCACGGCTGGGCCGACGACCCGGCGATGTTCAGGAAGAAAGACCCGTCATCCCGCATGACACGGGCTACCTTGGAGCAGACAAGCTCCATCCAGTCGAGATAGCTTTCCTCGGAGAGACTGTCCTTGTAGCTGCGGTAGGCCAGACCGAGATTGTAGGGCGGAGATGTCACCACGACATCCACGCTGCCCGCAGGCATACGCCGCATGACGCTCAGGCAGTCCCCCCGGATGAGTGCATGTCTCCCCAGCGTCTCACGACGCGCACGTATCATCTAGATGTCTGCCCCGCCCCTGCTGCGCTGGCTCCTGCCACGGTGCCGTCCTGCGGGACATCGCCGACCCCGGGAGCCGGAAGGGGCACGAGAACCATCATCCGCCCGTAATTCTTCATGTCACCGGCAATTTTCGCCGCCCTGTCACCCCAGCCCAGGAAGAGGTCACCACGCCCGGCTCCCCGTATGTCGCTGCCCGTATCCTGGGCGAAGGTCATGCGGGACCACGTCACGAACCGCCCCTGCGCATCCTTGCCGCTGATGTCGACCCAGACAGGCATCCCGTAACCCACGAACCGCTTGTCCACGGCCAGAGACCGCTGCGGGGTCAGTGGCAGACCGAACGCACCGGTCGGCCCCTCATCGGCCGTGCGCTGCGTACGGCGAAAGAAAACATAACTCGGATTGGCCTCCAGCACCGACATGGCCTGATCGGGATTTCTGGCCAGCCAGTCCCGGATGCTCTGGGCATCCACGTCCTCGGTCTTCATCAGCCTGCGCTGGACGAGCACCCGGCCGATCGGCACATAGGGCTGGCCGTTCCGGCCATCATACCCCAGAAAGACCTGCTGCCCGTCGGGAAGGCGCAGGCGGCCGGACCCCTGGGTCTGGAGGAAAAGCAGGTCGACCGGACTTTTCAGCCAGGCGATTTCCAGCCCTTTCCCCTGGAGGGAGCCACCATCAATCGTGGCCCGGTCGTCATAGGGACGGAAGACGGAATTGACCCAGTGGCCATACTCCAGCTCCCCCTTCTCGTTGCGGCCCCGTAGCAGGTCCTTGGGACGGCCATATACCGGAATCTGGTACTCGCCTCCCTGTGTCAGGGACGCCGACACCTCGGGATCATAATAGCCCGTATAGAAGGCCTGCTGGTTGATCAGGTAAGGCTGGAACCAGCTCTCGAAAAACTGGCGGGCCTGTGTCGCACTGCTGCCCTGCATGGCGGAGGCCGCCGCACAGACGTTCTGCCAGTCCTTCATCTGCCGCCCGTAAGGCAGGGTGCTGGCTCCCCCGAGAGGAGCACCCTCCGGCAGATGGGCGATGCGCTGGCATTCCAGCTTCACCATGCCGAGGAGTGCGGTGTGATCCTCATGATCCCAGCCTGAAAGATAACTGAAGCCGACCGGCGTCACCCCCACCTTGCCCGTGGGTACACCGGGCATGCACCCGGCCAGGGCCAGCATCAGCGGGGCCACCATCAGGCCAGCGGAAGAAAAACAGCGTCTTATCATAACAGAGCACACCAGCCCCCGGCATGAACCCTGCCGGGCCTTACAACATACCCAACCTCCCCGGTGGGAGACGAACCTGTCTAGCGGGGTAGCCTCAGTCAGCCTCTGTTGCAACCACCTTCCACTGGCCGTTTACGCCCTGTTCAAAGGTCCAGCGGTCACGGAACTCCGTCAGGGCTTCCGTTCCCTCGATGATGGTCCCTGAAGCATCCCGGCAGTAGCTGACCTGCCATGACACGATCCTGACCCCGAGACGGGCCGCTCCACTCTCCGTGGCGTCAGCGGTCACGGCGGTGACATAGTCCAGACGTTCAATGCGCCGGAGTTCCAGATGCACCTGCTCCTGACGACGCTGACGCTCCTCCAGAACACTCCTGAAAGAGTCCAGCACGGCGGGACTCACGGTCTTCTCCAGCGTCCCGACATCGGCGCAGGCGAAGGCCTTGATGGTGCGGGCGAACACATCTTCGGCATTCTTGAGAAAATATTCCGCCGAGAAGCCGCTGATGCTCACGCCGACTCGGACGAGCGACTGCCCCAGAGGCGTGCCCGCCTCTGGCAGACCATATTCGGTCGCTTTCTGCTCCGGCCCGACACGGCCGGGCAGAGGCGGTGGCCTGGGGGTCTCGACCGTTCCGCCTTCCTGCCGCTGCCCGACGGCCCGTGCTGCCGGCATCTGCTCCTGCCGGATGGCTTGGGCCCCCACGCGGCGTCCCAGCACGAAAAACACGGCACTGCCCGTCACGACGGCCAGCACGGCCCAAAAAACGATATCCCAGGGGAAATCCGCCATCTCACGTCCTAATCATCACATTCGGGAACAAGGCCTGCGGCGACCTCTCCGCACGATGCCCTAAAGGTAGAATGCTCCCGTGGCAATCTCAAGAGCTTCCACCGCCTGTCCCGGGCGGAACGGCCATAAAGATCGTCCATCTTGCTTGGCCCCTCCCGGAAGACATGCTACCGCCTTGTGAAGACCTGCCCAGGCAGGAAACCGGAATGCCACACCGAGAGGCCGGCCCGGCAGCCTGTAGGCACTCCCTGTTCACATCATGCAAGGATGATCCTGATGTCTGACAAGACGAATCCCGAAGCACCAGAGGACAATACCCCCCCGGCCCTGCCGCTGGCCATCAACCTTCAGTACGCCAAGGACCTCTCCTTCGAGGTGCCCCGTGGGGCCACGACATTCACGTCCCTTCAGGCCCCCCCGCAGGTGAACGTGAACGTGGACGTGCAGGCCAGCCGCATCGAGAAGGAACAGTCCATCTATGAGGTCACGCTGCTCATCCGGGCCGAGGCCACGGAAGCCCCGGCAGCAGGCAGCGAGGAACCCGGCCCGGTCGTCTTCATCGCCGAGCTGGCCTATGCCGCCATCGTCACGCTGGACAACCCGCCGCAGGACCTCATCGAGCCGATCCTGCTGGTGGAAGTCCCCCGCCTGATCTTCCCCTTCGCCCGGGCCATCATCAGCGACGTCACGCGGGATGGCGGCTTCCCGCCGGTCGCTCTCCAGCCGATCGACTTCGCCGCCATGTGGCATGCCAGACAGGAACAGAACTTCCCCGAGCCGGAAGGCGAAGCCTGATCCTGTCCCCCGGACAGTCTGACCAGGGAAAGGCGGGCCTCCACGGTCCGCCTTTTTTTTCAGGGCCGCCTCACCCCCAGAAGCTTCAACGGATCACCCACTTCCAGCGTCCTCCAGCGGCCGGACTCCCCGGCACGGCCTGCGATGACATGGGACAGGCAGAGACACCGGCACTGCGCCAGACGCCCGTGCAGCTCTGGCGGACACAGCTCCATGAACAGGGCCACCGTCTCGCTGGAATAGAAAAGAACGGCACCAGCCTCCCCCGCCTCCAGAACCTCCAGAGCCTCCCCCGGGAGGGCTTTCATGGGGTGGACCTGATAGGCCTCGACCCATCGTGCTCCCAGAGATTCCGCCAGCCCGATACCATAGGGCTGCCCATGCCGCCCCCGCCCGCAGGCCAGCATGAGATCAGGGCCATCCAGCCCCTTCTGCCGAC
Organism: Bombella mellum; assembly: GCF_014048465.1. Lineage (GTDB taxonomy): Bacteria > Pseudomonadota > Alphaproteobacteria > Acetobacterales > Acetobacteraceae > Bombella > Bombella mellum. The sequence goes on along the minus strand of NZ_PDLY01000001.1, from coordinate 451,539 downwards.
AGAGGGCCTCAAGCCCGTCCTGCGTCCCGGACGCCGCCTCGACATTCCGGAACCCCATTGCCACGGCACGCTCCGCCGTGCGGCGGCCGACCGTCAGCAGAAGACGGTCACGGTCCTGACGGGCCAGAAACGGCAGGGCCTGCCCGCTCGTCACCAGCATGGCCCTGCACGGATGATCGGCAAGGGGCGGAGACGGCACCATCCTCATGACGGGACAGGCCACTGCCCGCCAGCCCTGCGCCCGCACGGCACCGGCCGTCTCCTCCAGCCCCGGTTCGGGCCGTGTCACCAGCACCGCAGGACGCATTGACGTCAGGGCTGCACGATCTGGGCAAAAATGGTGGGCGGCGTGTCCCGCCGCAGCTCACAGGCCAGCTCGTAGCCCATCCGGGCCGCATCTTCCGGCAACCCTTCAATTTCCCGGCGCAGCAGGAAGGTACCATCCTCGCTGGCCACAAGGCCGGAGAGGTGAAGCCGCCCGTCCTTGAGCTGGGCATAACCGCCAATCGGCGTCCGGCAGGAACCGTCAAGCTCCGCCAGCAGGGCACGCTCCGCCGTGGCCACGGCCCGGGCCTCCGGGTCCTCGATGGCGGAGAGCAGCTCCCGCAGCTCATGGTCACTCTCACGCACCGTCACGCCCACGATACCCTGCCCGGAGGCCGGAAGCATCACCTCGGGAGAGAGCGGCACGTCGATGCGGTCTTCCATGCCGAGGCGTTTCAGTCCCGCATAGGCCAGCAGCGTCGCATCGCACTGTCCCGCCCCTAGCTTGTCCAGCCGGGTCTGCACGTTGCCCCGCAGCAGGGTGAAGCGGAGGTCCGGCCGGACATGAAGCATCTGCGCCTGACGGCGGACGGACGCACAGCCCACGAGTGCCCCTTCCGGCAGACAGTCGAACGGTCTTTCAGGATCAACCTTCACGCCCCGTTTGCGCAGCATCAGCACGTCACGGGCATCCTCACGCTTCATCGTGCAGGCCAGCACCAGCCCCGGCGGCAGGTGTGTCTCAAGGTCCTTGAGGCTGTGGACGGCAAAATCGATCCCGCCCACGGCCAGAAGCTCATGAATCTCCTTGGAAAACAGCCCTTTCCCACCGATCTCGGCAAGACGGTCCTTGAGGTTCAGGTCTCCGGAGGTCTGCATCTGCTCTTCCTTGAAGGCCCCCATGTCCCGCAGGACGGGACAGAAACGGGTCAGCCGGGTCAGGAAGTGCCGCGTCTGCACCAGTGCCAGCGGGGACGCCCGTGTCCCGACCCGCAGGGGAAGTTTGCGGCGGTCCGGCGGGGCCTGGACATGGGAGCGGCGGGCCGCTTCGGCAGCAATTTTCTGAAGTGCTGCGGAGGAAAAGTTTGAAGCATTCATGGTGTTCCCTCCATAACCGATTCTGGAAGGGGTGTCATGCTCCGAAGAATCCGCCATAATGAACCGATCATGTCTGACATTTCCCACCTGACGCCGCTTCTGGCCATCGAGACCTCATGCGATGACACCGCCTGCGCCATTCTGGACGCCCACGGAGCACTGCTCGGGGAAAGCGTCCTCTCGCAGGAGGATCATGCGGCCCTGGGCGGTGTCGTGCCGGAGCTGGCCGCCCGTGCCCACCTGAAGGCCCTGCCGGAACTGGTGGAGCTGACCCTCCGGCGGGCCGGGCTGGAGCTGGAGGACATCGCCCTTTTTGCCGCCACGACCGGCCCCGGCCTGATTGGCGGGCTGATCGTTGGCAGTTCCTACGCCAAGGGGTTGGCCATGGCCTGCGGGAAGCCTTTCATGGGCATCAACCATATCGAAGGCCACATCCTGACCCCCCGCCTGCCTGCGGCCCTGCGACCGGGTGAGACGGCTCCGGCTTTCCCCTATCTCGCCCTGCTCGTCTCTGGCGGACACTGCCAGTGCATCACCGTGGAGGATACCGGCCAGTATCGCCGCCTCGGAGGCACGATTGACGATTCCGCCGGGGAAGCATTCGACAAGGTGGCCAAGATGCTGGGACTGGGCTGGCCCGGCGGCCCGGCACTGGAGAAACTCGCCAGAGAAGGCGACCCGCAGGCCTACGGCCTCCCCCGCCCGCTGAAAGGCCGCCCCGGCTGCGATTTTTCCTTCTCCGGCCTCAAGACGGCCGTCGCCCGCCACATCGAACCATACGGACGTGAGGCCCTGCCCCGGCAGGTGGCCGCCGACCTCGCCGCCTCCTTCCAGCAGGCCGTGACGGACGTGATGGCGGACCGCATCCTCAACGCCCTGGCTCTGGTGCCGCAGGTCACCTCGCTCGTGGTGGCCGGTGGCGTGGCAGCCAACGGCGTGCTGCGCCAGAGGCTGGAAGAGATTGCCAGCCAGCACGGGATCACCTTCCTTGCACCGCCTCTGCGTCTCTGCACCGACAATGCCGCCATGATCGGCTGGGCTGCGCTGGAACGGCTGAAACAGGGCGAGGTGCCGGACGACATCACCCTGGCCCCCCGCCCCCGCTGGCCGCTGAGTGAACGCCAGCCCTACCGGCCTCAGGCCACACAGGAAACGTCCTCCACCGGACACAGCTCTCTGATGGAACCATCCGCATGACCGTCCAGCCACATATTGCCGTCATCGGTGCCGGAGCATGGGGCATCGCTCTGGCCTGCACCCTCTCCCGCATCGCCCGGGTCACCCTCTGGACACGCACCCCCGTTCCGGCAGGAGTCCGTGCCCTGCCGCACCTGCCACAGGTCACCCTGCCGGAGGCCATCACCGTCACCAGCGACCTGCCGACGGAAGCCGACATCGTGCTGCTTGTCGTCCCCACGCAGGGACTGCGGGATGTCACCCTGACCCTCCAGAAGCAGCTGAAGCCCGACGTGCCGGTCGTCACATGCTGCAAGGGGATGGAGCGGGGCACCTTCCTGCTTCCGCTCCAGATCGTGGGGCAGACCATGCCCGGCCGACCAGCCGCCGTCCTCTCCGGCCCCAACTTCGCCATCGAGGTGGCCCGGGGAATGCCCGCCGCAGCCACGCTGGCCGCCCATGATCTCGCCTTCGTCACGACACTGACCGAACGACTCACCACCCCCACCCTGCGCCTCTATGCCAGCACGGACCCGCTGGGCGTGCAGATCGCCGGGGCGGCCAAGAATGTCATCGCCATCGGGGCGGGCATCAGTGTCGGTGCCGGGATGGGTGAAAATGCCAGAGCCGCCATCATCACCCGTGCGCTGGCCGAAACGGCCCGCCTTGTCGATGCCATGGGAGGACAGGGCCGCACCATGTATGGTCTCGCCGGGATGGGCGACCTGATCCTGACCGCCACGGGGGCCGGGTCCCGCAATTACAGCCTGGGCGTGGCCATGGGAAAAGGCGAGAACATACAGGACATCCTCGCCCAGCGTGACACGGTGGCCGAGGGCGTTCTGACAGCCCCGACATTGCAGGAGCTTGGCCAGCGTTTCGGCATCGAGACCCCCATCATCAATGTCATCACCCGTCTCCTGTCCGGGGAGCTGACCCCCCATCAGGCCCGTGACGAGCTGCTAGACCGTCCCACCCGTTTTGAATAGGCCCCATCATGACCAGCTTTTATGATTTCCGGCTCCCCGCCCTTGAAGGCGGAGAGATTGACCTCTCCCAGTGGCGGGGCCGCCCCGTACTGGTCGTCAACACGGCCTCCGAATGTGGCTTCACCAAGCAATATGAGGGCCTCCAGACCCTGTGGCGTGACATGGGACATTCCTCGCCAGATGGCCTCATCGTGCTTGGCGTGCCCAGCAATGATTTCGGCAGACAGGAGCCAGGCACATCGGAGCAGATCAGCCAGTTCTGCCAGCGTCGTTATGGCGTGAGCTTCCCTCTGGCGGCCCGCTCCGTCGTCCGGGGAACGGAGGCCATTCCGCTGTTCCGCTGGCTGGCGAAGGCAGGAGGCTTCCTCTCCCTGCCCCGCTGGAATTTCTACAAATATCTCATCAACCGTCAGGGAAAGCTGCACCGCTGGTTCACTCCGCTGACAGACCCCCAGGCCCCCCGCCTGCTGGAGGAGATCCGCCGGGTAAGCCGGAAACACGCCTGAACGATGCTGCGTCACCTTCTCACCGTTGGCAGCTGGACCATGCTGTCCCGCCTGCTGGGGCTGGTGCGGGACCAGCTTCTGGCCATGTTTCTGGGAGCCGGCCCCGTGCAGGATGCGTACCAGATCGCCTTCCGCCTGCCCAACATGTTCCGCCGCCTCTTCGGAGAAGGGGCCCTGAACGCCGCTTTCGTTCCGCTTTTCACATCCCGTTATGAGAAGGAAGGCCCACCGGCTGCCCTTCTGCTGGCCGGGCAGGCCTTCTCCCTCCTGCTGCTCTGGCTGAGCCTGCTGACCATTCTAGCAGAAATCTTCATGCCGTGGGTGATCGACCTCATTGCCCCCGGCTTCCGCTCCCACGGCACGGGCCGTTTCGCCATCGCCGTGCAGCTCACCCGCATCACCATGCCCTATACGGTGCTGATCTGCGGGGCAGCCCTGGTCGCCGGCATCCTCAATGCCCGCAACCATTTCGCAGCCGCCTCGGCGGCGTACATTTCCTTCAACATCGTCGGGATCGTCGCCATTCTTGTAGGGGCCTTCTGGGGGCACCAGCATGTCGCCCCGACCAGCGCATGGGGCATCACCCTCTCCGGTATCGCCCAGCTTGCCGGGCTGCTCTGGGCAGCCCGAAAGGCCGGACTGACGGTGCCACTGGTCCGCCCGGCCCTGTCGCCCGACATCCGGCTGCTGCTGCGCCGGATGCTCCCGGGGCTGGTCGGCTCCGGCGTCACGCAGATCAACCTGACCATCGACACCATCATCGCCACCCTGCTGCCAACAGGCTCCATCTCGTGGCTCTATTTTGCGGACCGGGTCAACCAGCTTCCCCTCGGCGTGCTGGGGGCGGCCCTTGGTACGACACTGCTGCCGCTCTTCACCCGTCACGTCGCCGCCAATGACCGCTCCGCCCTCCAGACCAGCCTGAACCAGGCCCTGAACTACGCCCTGCTGCTCAGCCTCCCCGCCATGATCGGCCTGTTCAGCCTGGCACCGGAGATCATGGCCACCCTGTTCGGCTACGGGCATTTCACGCCCCATGACGTGCAGAATTCCGCCGCAGCCCTCCGCATGTATGCGCTCGGGCTGCCCGCCTTCATCATCATCAAGCTGCTGGCCCCGGCCTTCTTTGCCGAAGGCGACACCACGACACCGGTCCGCATCGGCTTCGTCACCATGGGGATCAACCTGGCCCTCAACCTGCTGCTGTACCGCACGCTGGCCCATCTGGCTCCGCCGCTGGCCAGCACGCTGGCCGCCATCGTCAACATGGGGGCACTGGCCCTGCTGCTCTGGAAACGGGACTCGTTCCGCCCCACCGTCACGAGCCTGTCACGGGCCATCCGCATCATGGTGGCGGCCCTCATCATGGGAATCTGGGCCTGGAGCTGTGCCCGCTTTCTGGCCACCGGCCTACCGGAATGGCACGCCCTGCCCCGGCTCTGCATCCTGATCGTCCTGATCGGCAGCAGCGCAGCCCTCTATGGCGGGCTGCTCGTGGCCCTGCGTGTGCTGGGGCTGGAAGAACTCCGTACCCGCCTGCTCCGGCGTTTCAGACGCTAGACAGGCGGGACACGCCATCAGATGTGCGATTCCAGAAGCCGGACAAGGGCCTCCAGCCTCTGCTGGTCCTCTGCCGAGAAACGGTCCTTCACGGGGCTGTCGATGTCCAGCACGCCATGCACCTCCCCATCCTTCATGATGGGCAGGACGATCTCCGATTCCGAGGCTCCATCACAGGCGATGTGACCGGGGAAGGCATGGACATCCGCCACACGCTGCACGGCCCGCTCGGCCACGGCAGCCCCGCAGACGCCTCGACCTACGGCGATCCTCGTGCAGGCCACCCGGCCCTGGAACGGACCAAGGACCAGCTCGCCCCCCTTCATCAGGTAAAAGCCGACCCAGTTGACCTGCGCCATCGCCTCGAACAGCAATGCCGCAATATTGGCCAGATTGGCGATCTCGTCCCGCTCGGCTTCCAGCAGGCCCTGGGCCATCGGCAGAACATCTTCAAAAACAACATGATTTTCTGGTGCAGTACTCATGGGGCCACCATGCCGCCCCGGGGCAGGTTGTGGCAAGAGAAGACCTTGTTTATCCCTCCCTCATGACAGTACATGACTTCCCATCACCATCTCATGATAAGAAAATGGTCGCATTTTCATTTAAATCCCTGTTAACCTCGGGGGTATATCCAGTCCTGTATCAAAAACGGTGAGGTCTTTTCCCCTGCATGGTCGATCAGAAGCCATCCGTCCCTCCCATTCCATCACAGAGAACGGGGAAGGTCACCCCGACCATGGAGCAGTGGTTCAGCCTGAAACATCAGGAGCCTGATGCCCTGCTCTTCTTCCGCATGGGAGACTTCTACGAGCTTTTCTTTGGCGATGCCCATGCGGCCGCCCTTGCGCTGGACATCACCCTCACCCACCGGGGGACTCATGATGAGGAACCCATCCCCATGTGTGGCGTGCCCGTGGGCACGGCGCAGGTCTATCTCTCCCGGCTCATCCGCCGAGGCTTCCGGGTGGCCGTGGCCGAACAGACGGAAATCCCCCGCAAGGGCCAGAAAGGCCCGCTCCGCCGGGAGATCGTCCGTGTCATCACGCCCGGCACCCTGACAGAAGATGAACTGCTGGAGGCCGGACGGGCCAACACGCTCCTGGCCATCGTCGCCCCGGACAGACGCCGCAGGCACTGCCTCGGGGCGGCCTGGATCGACATTTCCACCGGCACGCTGGAACTGCTCCGGCTGGAGGCCGATACCCTGGCCGAGCTGCTGGCCCGCCTCTCCCCCTCGGAAATTCTCTCCGACCCGGCCCTGATCCCGGCGGACCATGCCGGAATCATCACCCCCTCCACGGCCCGCCCCAGCCGGGAGGCCGCAGAACGCACCGTGACGGCGGCCTATCAGGTGGCCCAGATGGATGCGCTGGGAGACTTCCGTGACGAGCAGGTCATCGCCTGTGCCGTGCTGCTGGACTATGTCCGCCGCAGCCAGGCGGGCAGGCTGCCCCGGCTGGCCCCTCCCATCGACCACGGGCTGGACAGCATCATGGGGCTGGACCCGGCCACCCGCAGCAGCCTCGACATTCTCCAGTCCCGGGATGGCGGCAACAGGCACACGCTCTTCACCAGCGTCAACCAGACGGCCACGGCGGCCGGTACCCGCCTTCTGGCCCACTGGGTCAGCACCCCCAGCACGGACCTCACCCTCATCACGCAGCGACAGGAGGGCTGGAGCTGGCTTCACCAGCATCCCCAGCCCACGGGAACATTGCGGGACATCCTCCGGCAGGCTCCCGATTCCGCCCGTGCCCTGGGGCGCATCTCCAGCGGCCGCCCCCTCCCACGGGACCTTGCCGCCATCCGGGACACGCTCCGGGCAGCGGATCAGATCACCGGGATACTCGGCGGACTGACAGAAACCGGCATGCCCGAGCGCATCCGCCATATCGGAGCTGGTCTGTACGGGCGGGCCGACACCCTGCTAGAACGGCTTGAGGCCGCCCTCAACACCGAGCTACCCGTCAAGATCGAAGATGGTGGGGTCATCGCTCCCGGCTTTGATGCCGAGCTGGACCGCCAGCGGGACCTGCGGGACAACAGCCGCCGCCTGATCGCCCAGCTGCAGGTCCGCCTGTCGGAAGACTATGAGATTTCCAGCCTGCGCATCCGCCATCACAACCAGCTCGGCTACGTCATCGAGGTTCCTGCGGCGGCAGGAAGGAAACTGCGCCAGCACGAGGGGCTGAGCCTGCGGCAGGGCACGGCGAGTCTGGCCCGCTTCTCCAATGAGGAACTCTCCTCACTCAACCAGGCCATTCTGGAAGCATCGGAAAAGGCTGACGAGCTGGAACGTCACCTCTTTGCCGACCTGGCCCAGCACTGCCTCAACACCCCTGCCCTTGATGATGTCGGCCGTGCCCTGGCCGAGCTGGATGCGCTGATCTCCTGCGCCCGCATCATGGACCGTGGCACATGGTGCCGCCCCACCATGACTGACGGGCAGGATTTCACGCTCCGTGCCTGCCGTCACCCCGTGGTGGAAGCAGCCCTGCACGACCAGGCCGCCCATGACACGGCCTTCATTGCCAATGACTGCACCCTGCCACCGGAAAAACACGCCATCCTGCTGACAGGCCCCAACATGGCCGGGAAATCAACCTTCCTGCGGCAGAACGCCCTGGCCGTCATTCTGGCGCAGGCAGGGCTGCCCGTCCCGGCACAGGAGGCGACGATCGGCATCGTGGACCGGCTCTTCTCCCGTGTGGGGGCGGCCGACGATCTGGCCCGTGGGCGTTCCACCTTCATGGTGGAAATGACGGAGACCGCCGCCATCCTCAATCAGGCGGGACCACGCTCCCTTGTCGTAGTGGATGAGATCGGGCGGGGCACCTCGACGCTGGATGGCCTCTCCATCGCCTGGGCCACGCTGGAGGCCCTGCACTCCCAGCTGCGCTGCCGCACCATCTTCGCCACGCACTTTCATGAACTCGGTGCCCTGCTGGAAACCCTCCCCCGGCTGGCCGCCTGCACCATGGCCGTGCGGGAATGGAAGGGCCATGTCGTCTTCCAGCACGAGGTCCGGCCCGGACTGGCCCAGAAAAGCTGGGGCCTGCATGTGGCAAAACTGGCAGGCATTCCGGCTTCCGTCCTCCAGCGGGCACGGGTCCTGCTGGCACGCCTCGAGAGCGAACGGGGCCAGACCGGACAGCCCGCCAGCCTGCCCCTGTTCGAACAGGCCGGAGCGGCCATGCCACCGGCCCCGGACGACCCCGCACCTTCTTCCCCTGACATCTCCTCCACCACGCTGGCTGCCCTGGAATCCCTGCGCCGCGAACTGGACGGGATTGACCCCGACTCCCTGTCTCCACGAGAGGCGCACACGGCCCTCTATCATCTGAAAAACATGATCGAAGGGCTTTCCGAGGTGGACGTTCCGGATGAAAAATGATTTTCTGAACATTACGACGCTTCCGTCAGAATCAGCCGCCAATAAAAGAGCCGTCATGTCTGCTCCCACCGCCCCCGCCGCATCCCATCCCAGGGCAGCCTCCTCCTACCAGCCAGCCATTCCCCGTCAGGAAGCCCTGGAAAAACTGAGGACAGAACTCGGCATACAGAGGGGGCGCATCCACCAGCAGTTCGAGCAGCGCAAAACCAGCGGCGTGGCGACGGCCCGCAACCTGGCCCTGCTGATGGACCACATCATCGAGCAGCTGGCCCGCCATGCCGGCCTTCCCCATCCTGACCATCCATCAGCCGGAGGCGAGTCCTTCTGCCTCTGCGCTACGGGTGGTTACGGGGCAGGGCTTCTGGCTCCCTTCAGTGACGTGGACCTGCTCTTCCTGACGGACAGGCCCCCTTCCGACACGCTCATCCAGGCCATCGAATATGTCCTCTACACGCTCTGGGACCTGGGCCTGAGAGTCGGCCATGCCACCCGCACCATAGAGAGTGCCATGGAGATGGCTCGGACGGACCAGACATCCTGCACCACCCTGCTGGACATCCGCCCCCTCTATGGCCAGAACGCCCTCGTGCTGTCCCTTCAGGAAAAGCTGGAGGCTCATCTGAAAGGCCCGGCCCTGGAACGGTTCGTCCTCCAGGCCATCGCCCAGCGTGAGGACCGGCACCGACGGTTCGGCGAGACCCCCTATCTGGTGGAACCGCACATCAAGGAAGGCAAGGGCGGCCTGCGGGACCTTCAGGTCCTGAACTGGATCGGCTACGCCGTCCTGGGCAACGGACTTTCAATCAAGTCCAACCTCCAGCGGGCGCAGGGGCTGGCCCCAGCCTGCACCCTGCTCGGCCTGCTGACGAAACGGGAAATATCCCGCACCCGCAGCCTCTGGAACTTCCTCTGGACGGTCCGCCTCAACCTTCACTACATCACGGGCCGCAACGAGGAGCGGCTGACCTTCGACGTACAGCCCATCATCGGGGCACGGATGCGCTACGGCAACCACGGGCACCAGCGGGGCGTGGAACGCTTCATGCGCCACCACTTCCTCATGGCCCGGGCCGTGATGCGGCTGACCCATGTCTTCCAGCCCGCCATCCTGCTCCACCTGCGCAACCAGCTTCAGCAACGTCCTCCCCGGGTCGAGCCGGGGCCGGACGGCTTCCAGCGCATTGACGGCTATCTGAGCCTGCCCAACCCGCTGGTCCTCGTGCGTGAACCCATAACCGTCCTCCGTTTTCTGGACTGCGCCCGCCGTCATCAGCTGGCCCTGCACCCGGCCGCCATACAGCAGATCATCCGCTTCGAACGGCACAGCGCAACGCTGCGCCACAATGAGGAAGCCTCGTCGCTCTTCATAAAGCTGCTGTGCGAACCGGCATCCGAAGTCCCGCCTGCCGTTCTTCCCGGTCAGCCAGCCATCAGTGAGATGGAGCATGAGGAGGATGACGAACACAGCCGCATCTTCTGGCTGCCCCTGCTCAACGAGACGGGCATCCTCTCCCACCTCCTGCCCGGCTGGTCCCGCATACTGGGCCGGACGCAGTTTGACGGCTATCACATCCATACGGTGGAGGCCCACACGATCGAATCCGTCCGTGTCCTGCGGATGATCGAGCAGGGCCGCATGACGGACGAGCTGCCGCTGGCCTACAGGCTGGCCCGCACCATGACACAGCGGCCCCTGCTCTATCTGGCCACCCTGCTGCATGACATCGGCAAGGGACATGGCGGGGACCATTCCGAGATCGGGGCCGACATCGCCACCTCCATCTGCCAGCAGCTCGGCTTCTCCGCCAGCGACACGGACACGGTCTCCTGGCTGGTCCTGCACCATCTGCTGCTATCCCGCACCGCCTTCAGCCGGGACATTGACGACCCCCAGACCATCCTGGACCTGGCCGACATCATCCAGTCACCCAAGCGGCTGCGGATGCTGCTCCTGCTCACCATCGCCGACATCCGGGCCGTTGGCCCACGGGCATGGAACGCCTGGAAGGCCACCCTGCTCGGGCGACTCTACACCCGGATCGCCGACGTGCTGGAAGGCGGCCTGCAAGCCCGGGAAGATGATGAACGGGTGGAACACAACAAGGCCTTCGTCCAACAGGCACTGATGGATGAGGGCATGGCCTCCGCAGACATCGCCTCCTTCATGAAACTGGGCAGCCCCGGCTACTGGCTGAGCTTCGACCCGCAGAGCCATGTCCGCCATGCCGGGCTGATAAGCCGACACCGGGCGGGCGGGCGTGACGACGCCATCATCATGGACATCGTCCCCCTCCCGAGCCGGGGAATCACGGAACTGACCGTCTTCTGCAAGGACAAGCCGGGCCTCTTCTCCCGCATCACGGGGGCACTGGCCCTCTGCGGGGCCACCATCGCCGATGCCCGCATCCATACGCTCCACAACGGCATGGTGCTGGACACGTTCTGGTTCCAGGCCCCCCACGGCGAGGCTTTTCTGGAGCCGGAACATGTGGAACGCCTGCGTGAGACGATCACGCAGGTCATGGAAGGGGACGTCAATCTGGACGAGACACTCAGTGCCGCCAGCTTCCCCCTCGCCCGGCGGCTGGAGGCCCTTCCCATTCCCTCCCGTGTCCTCATCGACAATGATGCGTCGGAGAATCACAGCATCGTCGAGGTCAACGGGCGGGACAGGCCGGCCCTGCTGCACAACATCACCGCAACGCTCAGCCGCCTGAAGCTGCACATTTCTTCCGCCCATATCATGACCTACGGGCTGAGGGCCGTGGACGTGTTCTATGTGACGGATTCTGAGGGCCGCAAGCTGGCCACGCCGGAACAGGAAGAGGCCCTTCAGGCAGCCCTGCTGGAAACGCTCCGCCACACGGAAGCGGACATCTCCTGACGGAAACAGGGCGTGCCTGCATGGCATGGCCCTGCCCGACCCGGTTCACATGTCGGTCGAGAAGGACGCCTTGAAGGTCCGTGGCAGCCCCTGGGTCAGATAACCGTTCACGCTGCTGAACGCCGTGTAGGATGAAGCCCAGTAATGGCTGTTGGTGAGGTTCTCCACGCCAAAACGGAAAGTCATCGGGCGTTTCGGTGTCATCATGAAGGTGTAGCGGGCACCGAGATCGTAGGTCGTCCAGTTCGGAATCCGCAGGGAGTTCTGGACATTGACCCACTGATGACCCGTATGGGTGACACGCCCCGTCAGGGTCAGCCCCTTCACGAAGGGAATGTCATACTCCAGATTCCCGTTAATCGTATAACCGGGAATCCCGACGGCCCTGTTGCCGACATAGTCCCCCTTGACCTGCTTGGCCTGGATGAGGGCACTGCCCCCGTTGAAGCGCAGCCCGTGAATGATCTCGCCATTGACGTTCAGCTCGATGCCCTGATTGCGCTGCCTGCCACTGGCCTTGAATATCTGTTCCGTCCCATAATCCTCGACCAGCCCTGTCGGCCGGTCCAGCCGGTAGAAGGCCAGGGACGCACTGAAGCGGCCAATGTCATATTTCCCGCCAACTTCATACTGGACGGTCCGTGTCGGTGACAGGAACTGCTGCGCATTGACCAGATTGGGGTACAGGGAACTCCGTGCCGGGGCCTGAAGCCCCTGGTTCAGCCCCTCCACACGGTTGAAATAGAGCGAGGCATGGCGGGCCACATGCACCACCAGCCCGACCACGGGCGTGATGGCATCCCGGGAATAATGGGTCGGCGTGTACTGGTAGCTGTTCTGGAGAATGTGCTGGTACCGGAAGCCTCCCGTCAGGGCGATGCGGTCATGCCAGAAAGACATCATGTCCGAGAAGAACAGGCTGTAAAGCTGCGTCTTCGTGGCTGGCGTTGCCGAAACATGATGGACAGACGCCGGCCTGGCCTGAGTCCCGGGGGCATACAGGCTCGTATCGCCGACCATGCCACCCGCATAGCCCGTAGAGGCCTCCGACCACAGGGCCGACCCACCAGCATTGACCTCATGCTTCAGGAAACCTGTCCTGAAATGCGCCCGCACGCCACCCCGGGTGCTTTCATTGGTCTGCTGGTAAGGCACGTAGGACCCGTATCCAAAGCCGGTGCCTTTCAGCCCGTCCGAAACATAAACCGTGTCGTAATTGCCTTCCTCATGGCCTGTCATGCCCCCGAACGTGCCATAGAGCATGACATGGCTGTTCAGGTCATGCTCGACATTGAGCAGCCCGAACACATAGTGCATGTCTTCATAACTCCAGCCCTGGCTCCAGTTGCGACCCGGTCTCGTGGGTCTGGGAACGGCCGTCAGGCCGGAATTCAGTACCACGGACCCCCGCCCCTGCTGGACGTTCTGGTTCTGATAATTGATGTCGAGGCTGATCCGGGTGTCGTCATTGCGCCAGTCCGTATCCAGACCCAGCGCAACGGAATGACGCCGCTCACCGGAAATGGAGGTCTGGCCGTCCATGCCTGCCGCATTGAAACGGATGCCGAACTGGTCATCCCTGCCGAAGCGACGTCCCACATCCAGACTTCCGCCACCCTGGCCCCTGCTGGTGTAATCGCCCGTCAGACGTGCGAGCGGTTCGCTCCCCGCATGTTTGAACTGGAGGTTGATGTTGCCGCCGACCGACGTTCCCCCGGGAGCGGCTCCGTTGATGAAGGCACTCGCCCCATTCAGCACCTGCACCGAATCATAGAGCTGGGGAGAAATCAGCTGTCGGGGGCTGATTCCGTACAGGCCGTTGATGGCCACATCATCCCCGTAAACCGGCATCCCCCGGATGATGAACGTCTCCGAGAAATTGCCAAAACCATAGGTCGTCCGCACGGACGGGTCGTTCTGAAGCACCTGCCCCAGTGTCTGGGACTGCTGGTTCAGGATCATGCTGGACGTATAGCTGCGCAGGTTGAAGGGCAGGTCCAGCCCCTTCTTGTTGCCCAGCACGCCTGCCTGCCCGCCCAGCTTCACTTCCATCTGCTCCCGCCGCCGTGCCTTGACGAGGATGGTTTCCACCGGGGGAGCGTCCGCCTGCTGGCGGTCCTTTCCGACGCTCTTTTTCCTGATGTCAGCCTTGCCATCCGATTGGCCGGACCGTGCCATCTGACCCTTTGCTGGCTGTTCTCCGCCCTCATCTCCGGCGGCCCAGACGGGATGCCCTGTCAGCGTGCTGCCTGCCAGCAGGCACCAGAGGCTGACGGTTCTGCGTGAAAAACGGAAAGGAATAACCATGCGTGCCCATCCTGAACTGTGAAACTGAATGAGTGCCGCTTTATATGTTAACGATAATCATTCTCAACTTTTTTTCACAAAAAAACCCTTTTCCCCTCACCTTTTTTTACATCCCTGTCATTTTTGCCCTCCGCCCCATTTACAGAACTATCCAGACACCGTAATAAATGAGAATCATTCTCATTTATGCCGTGTTGCGTCCATCATGTCCCCAAGGCTCCGCACCGCACTGCGCCTTTTCCATCGCTGGATCGGCTTCCCGGCTGGCCTTTTCCTGTTCGCTCTCTGTTTCACCGGCTCGCTGTCCTGTTTTTCCCCGGAAATTCAGGGCTGGATGCAGCCCCGTACCGCCCTCCACAGCCCCCTGCCCGCCATGACACGCACCGGCCTGCTGAAGGCCGGACAGGAACTGAAAAAACAGCTCGACACGGGCACCTTCGCCTTCCTCAAACTGCCCTCTCCACGGGACCCCGTGTTCCGCCTCTGGCACTATGACGGTCACATCTTCCTCGGTCCGGCCCTTGCGCCTGACACAGGCCTGCCGCTGACAGACCATGACGTCACCGGCGGTACGTTTTTCGTGACCCTCCATGCCAGCCTTCATCTGCCCAGCCCGTGGGGGCAGCTGCTGACGGCCATAGTGGGCATCGGTCTGCTCGTCACGCTGCTGACAGGCCTGTGGCTCCAGCTGCGCCGCTTCCTGCCGGACCTGCTGCTTTTCCGCCCCCGGGCCGCCTCCCAACGCCGCTGGCTGGACCTGCACCTGCTGTGCGGCACGCTGAGTCTGCCTGTCCTGTTCATCATCGGCCTGTCCGGCGTGGTCCTCCAGTCCCAGAAGCTCATCCACATGATGAACCCGCCCCATCACCCCTCAGGCCATGCCAGCCGCCATCAGGCCCGCACCACCATGCCGCTTTCCCTGTCTCCCGCCATCATCGACGGCCTGACCGAAAACGGCCTGCGGCAGTGGGGCACGGTGGCGGATGGATTCTTCATGCAGACCGGCAGGGAAATCGGCCTCTATGGTCCCGACACCCTGCATTTCTGCCTCCAGAGACAGGCCCTGACGCCTTCCCACCCCACCCTGCCGCCCCGGGCCACCTGCCCGACCGTACACGGCTTCTTCGTGGGACTGCACAACCTGCGCTGGGCGGGCCTCGTGACACGCTGGCTCTACTGCCTCAGCGGTCTGGTGGGCTGCCTCATCATCGGGTCCGGAATCGTGCTCTTCCTCCAGTCCGAACGGAACGGGCTGGCCCAGTCCGAACGGAACGGGCTGGCCCATGCCGGGACCGTCTCCCCATGCCGAAGTGGACTCCAGCACCTCTACAGGGCACTGGCTACGGCGACCCTGCTGGGCCTGCCACTGGCCACTCTGGCCCTGTTCTGGAGCACCCGTCTTCCGGCTCCGGCCTCCCTTTCCACCATCCTGTGGGAAGAGGCCCTCTTCTTCGGACTCTGGGGGGTCTCCCTGTTTCATGGTCTCATCACCCGACAGGCCGCCCGCCACCAGCTCGGCCTTATGGCCGTCATGGGCCTTGGCCTGACAGGGCTGGACCTGCTCACGCGGCCCTTTCATACGGGCCGCCCGTTCCTGTTCGGCTCCGTTGACGGTCTGGCAGCCTGCCTGGGGCTGACCAGCCTGCTCTATCTCAGGCGTCATCAGTCTGGAGAAACGGCATGATCAGCTTCTTCCTGCTCGCAGGCCTGTGGACGATGGTCTGGCTGCTCCACCTCAACGGCCTGCCCGATTACAGGCGGCAGAATCCCTGCCATCTGCCACCGGACGGCAGAATGCAGCGGCACGTCCGCAGGGTCCTGCCCGCCACCGGACTGGCCGGGGCCTGCCTTCTGGACGGGCTGGACGGGCTGTTTCTCTGGGCTTTCACGGCCCCGGTCACGGGCATCGCACTGGGCATGGCCCTCCCCTTCGCCCGGGCTGTCCGGGAGACACGGGCAGCCGGTTGTTCCCCCACCACCCGGACGGGCCGGAACAGGCAGAACTTGCAAAAGCACCCGGAAGCCCCAAAATACCTGCCATGAAAACATGTCTGTCCTCATTTCTGGCTTCAGCCTTTATCCTCGCCGCCGCCCTTCTGGGCCTCAGCCCTCCTGCCCAGGCGGACCGCCCGTGGAAGGATGCGGCGATCCCGGCCCAGATCGTCAGCGAGCAGGCCGTGAGCCGACCGCTGGCCCCGGCCCTGACGTCCCTGCCTGACGGGTCGCCCTTTGCCCTGAGCACGGCAGGCAAGCTCTACCGGCTGGACCCGGTCGATGGCCGTCTCGGCCCGCTGATGGACGAACTGCCTCCCATCACCGCCTTCACAGCCACGGCCCAGGGCCTCTGGGCCGTCACGCAGGCTCCCAAGCCCGCCCTTCTCAACATCGCTCCCGACACGGGCGTCATCCTTGACCATATCGGGCTTGGCGAGGCCCTCGTGGTCGGCAGCCACATCTCGGCCCTTCAGGTGACGGACACGAAGGCATTCCTGATTGACGAGGGAGCACCGGCCTTCGTGGTGATCGACCTCAAGAGCGGGCAGGCACAGCGTCTTCTGGAAGGCGTGCCCTCCCTGATGGGTCACAGTGCCCTCATGCGTCACGGCCAGCCTGTCACCACGGCAGCTGGCCAGCCCGAGACGGGCGGCAATGTCCGTTTCCTCCTGCTGGACCGCAGCAGGGAATGGCTGTTCTACCAGACACCGACAGGCCCCCTCTACCGAATCGGCACCGGCATCCTGACCGACACCAGCCTTGGCCCGGCCGAACGCATCGAGGCCATGACGAACTGGCGGCGTACCCCCAGCCTCGGCGGGCTGGCCATCGACCGGAACGACACGCTCTACATGGTCGACATCGACCACGGGGATCTGCTCTCCTTCGGGGCGGACCGGCTGCCGTGGCGGCTCATGCATGATGACAGGCTCTACGGTGCCCAGGCCGCCACACTGCTCAAGGGCCGGGAGGGACCACTGCGCCGCCTGGCCGTCCTCGTGGCTCCCCGGCCCTCCACAGGCGGGGCCTCTCCGGCAGGCGGGGACAAACACCAGCATCTTCTGGAAATTACCCTGCCCTGACGGCATTTCGGTGATATAGTGGGGGCATGCGTTATCGATCTACCCGCGGCACACTGGATGCCGCTGCCCCCGACTTCTCCGACATCCTGCTCAGCGGTCTGGCTGGTGATGGCGGGCTGTACATGCCCGATCACTGGCCGCACATTCCCCGCGATACCCTGACAAGCTGGCGCAGCCTCTCCTATGCCGATCTGGCGGCAGAGGTCATCGGCCTGTTCACCGAGGGCAGCATAGACCGTGACACCCTCCGGGCCATGACGCAGGACGTCTATGGCAGATTCGATCATGCAGCCGTCGCCCCTCTGGTCGAGGTGGAAGACGGCCTCTTTTCACTGGAGCTGTTCCACGGCCCGACCCTGGCCTTCAAGGACATGGCCATGCAGATGCTTGGCCGCCTCTTCGAGCATGTGCTGAAACAGCGCAACCATCATGTCACCATCGTTGGCGCAACATCCGGGGACACGGGGTCCGCCGCCATAGAGGCCTTCCGTGGCCGGGAACACGTGTCCATCGTCATTCTCCACCCGTACGGCCGCACGTCGGAAGTCCAGCGGCGGCAGATGACCACGGTGCTGGAGGACAACGTCCTCAACATCGCCGTGGAAGGTGACTTTGATGACTGCCAGGACATGGTCAAGGCCATGTTCGCTGATGAAGCGTTCCGCACGGACTGCGCCCTCTCCGCCGTCAACTCCATCAACTGGGCACGCATCGCCGCACAGGTTCCCTATTACGTCCGCTCCGCCCTCGCCCTGGGCGGACCGGACCGGCCGGTCTCCTTCGCCGTGCCGACCGGCAATTTCGGCAACATCCTGGCCGCCTGGGTGGCCAGCCAGATGGGCCTGCCCGTCGACCATCTCTGCGTCGGCTCCAACAGGAATGACATCCTGACCCGCTTCCTGCTGAACAACGACATGACGAAGCGACAGGTCGAGCCGAGCCTCTCCCCCTCCATGGACATCCAGGTCTCGTCCAATTTCGAGCGTCTGCTGTTCGAGATGCTGGGCCGTGATCCCAACCGCTGCCGGGCCATCATGGAAGAATTCCGGCAGACGGGCTGCATGGCCGTGCCGCATGATGCCTGGGAGCAGATCCGGGAGACCTTCCACGGTATCGCCCTGAGTGACGAGCAGACGACCGCCACGATGAAGGAGCTGTACGCTGGCAGCCATTATCTGGCGGACCCACACTCCGCCATCGGGCTGGCAGCGGGACGCCGCTTCCGTGAGGCTGGCGTGCCAATGGTGGCCGCAGCCACGGCCCACCCGGCCAAATTCCCCGATGCCGTGAAGAAGGCGACCGGCATCCATCCCGAGCTGCCGCCCCATCTGGCGGACCTGTTCTCCCGCAAGGAACGGTACGAGGTTCTTCCCAACGACCTGGAGAAGGTCAAGGCAGCCGTACGGGCACACCGGGGCTGCTGAGGCCGCCCGGACCGGATAAGGACACCATGAAAAGGGGATGGCCTCATCAGGCTGTCCCCTTTTCCGTCTGCCCCGTAAAAAACGGGGGGACTGGAAAAAGACTCCCGGCACCCCATATTCCAGACACTTCCACTCCTTCATCAGACATGGACACGCAGAACTGCATGAGCGAACAGATCAGACGTACGACCCTTGAAAATGGCCTCAACATCGTGACGGAACGGATGGAGCGTGTCGAAACCGTCTCATTCGGGGCCTATGTTGCCGCCGGCACCCGCCATGAAAGCGAGGCCACCAACGGGGCGGCCCATTTCCTTGAGCACATGGCCTTCAAGGGAACGGAACGTCGTTCTGCCATCCGCATTGCGGAAGAGATCGAAAATGTGGGTGGCTATCTCAACGCCTACACGGCCCGGGAAAACACGGCCTATTACGTCAAACTGCTGAAGAACGACCTGCCTCTCGGCGTGGACCTCATCGGGGACATCCTCACCCACAGCACCTTCCTCCCGGAAGAGGTGGAGCGGGAACGTGGGGTCATCCTTCAGGAAATCGGTCAGGCGAACGACACGCCTGATGACATCGTCTTTGACCATTTCCAGGAATGTGCCTATCCCGACCAGCCCATGGGCCGCCCCATCCTTGGCACGGAGGATGGCATCGCCAGCATGAGCCGGGAGACACTCATGGCCTACATGCACGAGCATTACAGCACGCAGAACATGGTCATCGCCGCAGCGGGCAACCTCCATCATGACGAGGTTGTCGACCTCGTCCGCACCCATTTTGCCGACCTGCCCACGCACACTCCTCCACAGGCCGTACCGGGCCGGTATGTCGGCGGCCTGAAGCAGACGGACCGCAAACTGGACCAGGTTCACCTCCTGCTGGGATTCCCCGCCCCCGGCTATCGGGAAAAAGGCTATTACAGTGCCATGATCCTCTCCACCCTGCTGGGGGGGGGCATGTCGTCCCGTCTGTTCCAGGAAATCCGGGAACGGCGCGGGCTGGTCTACAGCGTCTACACCTTTGCCAGCCCCTTTGCGGACAGCGGCATGTTCGGCCTCTATGCCGGGACCGGACCAGACAAGACGGACGAACTGATTCCTGCCGCCCTGAATGAACTCCGCACCTTCCAGAAAGGCATCGGCCGGGAGGAGCTGGACCGGGCACGCACGCAGCTCAAGGCCTCGCTTCTCATGTCTCTGGAAAGCACGGGCAGCCGCTGTGCCCAAATCGCCCGCCAGATTCAGGTCCATGACCGCATCATTTCCACCGAGGAGATGATCCGCAGGATTGACGCCGTGACGGAAGAGGACGTTCTGGCCATGGCCCGGACCATCTTCAACGGGGCCCCGACGCTGGCGACCATGGGGCCAGCCCGCAACATCCCCGGGCCGGATGCCATCCACGCCGCACTGCACACCTCATGACCGACCTCCTGCCCCATCTTGAAGCCGCCCTGAGGGCCGCCCGCCAGCACGGTGCCGACCATGCCGATGCTGTCGTGATCCGTGGCCGGAGCCGTTCGGCCATGATCCGGCAGGGCCAGGCGGAGGGCCTCCGCCATGCGGAGAGCCTGTCCCTCGGGCTGCGTGTCTTTCATGGGAGACGTGTCGCCACCGTCTCCGGGAATGAGCTGGGCCGGGCCGCCCTGGACCAGCTTGCCGAGCGGGCCTGCGCCATGGCCAGGGTCGTTCCCCCATCCCCGGATGATGGTCTGGCTGATCGGCCGCTCATTCCCGTCCCGGCCAGCATGGTTGCTGGACTTGACCTGCTCGACCCTGCTGCCGCCCCCACGATGGAGACCCTGCTGGACAGGGCACGGGAGATGGAAGACGCCGCCCTGTCGCATGACGGCATCACCAACAGTAGCGGGGCCTCGGCCAGCACGACCCTTCAGGACGTCGCCCTGGCCACCAGCTCGGGCTTTGCCGGACAGTACCGGCGCAGCGGGCACGGTTACGGCATCAGCATTCTGGCCGGTACGGGAACGCTGATGCAGCGGGATTATGCCTTTCACAATACCGTGCATCAGGCGGACCTCGACAGTCCGGCCAGCCTCGGCCACATGGCGGCCCGCCGTGCCCTCGCCCGACTGAATCCGGTACGCCCCAGGACGGGCCTCTATCCCGTCCTGTTCGATCCCCGTGTGGCAGGGTCCCTGCTGGCCCATTTCGCCGGAGCCATCAACGGGTCCGCCATCGTGCAGGAAGCCTCCTTTCTCAAGGACAGGCTGAACGATGCCGTGTTTGGGCGGGGAATCACCATCACGGACGACCCGACCCTGCCCCGCCTCTCCGGCTCCCGCCCCTTTGATGGGGAGGGCGTGGCCTGCCAGCCCCTGAACCTCGTGGAAGACGGACGGCTCCACCACTGGCTGCTCGACAGCCGCTGCGCCCGCAGGCTGGGCCTGCCCGCCAGCAATGGCCGGGCCAGCCGCAGTGGCGAGGGAAGCGTCCGACCCGGGACATCCAATCTCTTCCTTCATGCAGGCACCCACTCCCCTGAAGAGCTGAGACGTGATATCAAGGAAGGTGTGCTGATCACAGAACTGATGGGCAATGCCATCAACATGCTGACAGGGGATTACAGCCGTGGCGGTTCAGGCTTCATGATCCGCAATGGCGAGATTGCCGAACCTGTTTCAGGAATCACCGTAGCAGGCAGTCTGCCCGACATGTTTGCACGGCTCCTCCCCGCCAATGATCTCAACCTGATGGCGGGCCATCATGCTCCGACCATCCGTATTGACCAGATGAGTCTTGCTGGAGACTGACCAAGATTATGCGTATTCGTCTTCTTCCTCTTACAGCGGCAACGCTCTGCCTGCCGCTCTTCGCCCTTGCGCCGGCTGCCGATGCCAGGGCGGGCATGGGGTCCTCCATGGGCAGCCGTGGCTCCCGCACGTGGAGCGCACCGCCGCAGACAAGCGTGGCTCCCAGCTGGACCCGCCCCATGGACCGCAGCATGACGCCCCGGACACCCTCCTACTCCTCCCCTTCCTATTCGGCTCCAGCCGCAGGGAGCAGCTTCAGCCGTCCGGCCTTTGGCGGCAGTGTCCGTCCATCCTTCGCCATGCGTCATCCTTTCCTGACAGGGCTGGCTGGCGGCTTTCTGGGTGCCGGACTGTTCGGCATGCTGAGCGGGCATGGCTTCTTCAGCGGTTTCAGCGGGGGCGGCGGGTCCTTCTTCGGCTTCCTCCTTCAGGTGCTGATCGTCGCCTTCATCATCAACCTCATCATCAAGTTCTGGCGTAAGCGTTCCTCCAACGACACGTCCAGCGGTTCGGGAGCCGGTCCGTTCGGTGCTGCCGGTGGCGGAGCCTCTCCCTTCTCCGGTCCACAGCCCCAGCAGGCACCGTCACAGGAAGTCACGCTGACGAATGAAGATTACAGTGCTTTCCAGCACCTCCTGATGAACGTGCAGGCTGCCTGGAGCGCACAGGACATGATGTCCCTCCAGCGCATGGCGACGCCAGAAATGGTCAGCTATTTCAACAGCCAGCTTTCTGAACTGACGAGCCGTGGTGCCCGCAACATCATCTCCGATGTCCAGTTCCTGCGGGGTGACCTGTCCGAAGCCTGGCGGGAAGGCACCATCACCTACGCCACCGTGGCCCTGCAATATTCCGCCATTGATGTCACCACCGACAGCATGGGCAACGTTCTGGACGGCAGCAAGACCGAACGCCAGACAGTGACGGAACTCTGGACCTTCCTCCGGGCTGATGGCCGGGGCAACTGGATCCTTTCCGCCATCCAGCAGGCCGGGTGATCGACCCTCAGGACGGGAGGCGGCTCACCCTGCCTCTCCGTTCTGCCTGAATGAAAAACCCCCGCTTTCCTGAACCCTCCATGGAACAGGAAAGCGGGGATTTTCTTTCTCCCCTACGGGACAGGCCTCACAACCGGTACAAGGCCACCACAAAAAGGGCCAGCGTGAAGAAGGAAAGCCCCAAGACAATACCGAACAGACGGCCCTGACGGCGGACGGGAGTGTTACGATCGCTCATGCCAGAAGAACCCTGTCAATCAGAAGGCCACAGAAGAGAAAGAACAGATAGGCCAGTGAATAGCGGAACGCATGACGGGCAGGCCTGTCTTTCGTCAGGCTGTTCCCCTTCTCATCCTGTCTGTCGAACAGGACCCGCAGGCCGTAATAGATAAAGCCGAGGTCCAGCAGGCTGGCACAGACCGTGTAGAACCAGCCACACTGCCCGACCACGCTCGGCACGAGGGATACGGCCCCCAGAATGAAAGTGTAAATGACGATCTGCCAGCGTGTATGGCGTGCGCCCTTCACGACCGGCAGCATGGGGATGCCCGCACTCTCATAATCCTTGCAGGCATAGAGGGAGAGCGACCAGAAATGCGGAGGCGTCCACAGAAAGACGATGGCGAACATCACCACCGGCAGCACGTCCAGCGATCCCATCGTCGCCGCCCAGCCGATCATGGGAGGGAAGGCCCCGGCTGCACCACCGATCACGATGTTCTGCGGCGTACTGCGCTTGAGCCACATGGTGTAGATCACACCATAGAAGAAAATGGAAAAGGCCAGAATACCTGCGGCCAGCAGGTTGGTCGTCAGCCAGAGCAGCACGACCGAGACCACCGACAGCACGACCGCATAGACCAGCGCACTGGTCGGCTGGACACGCCCACCGGGAACAGGACGGACCCTGGTCCGCTTCATGATCGCATCAATGTCACGATCATACCACATGTTGATGGCACCGGCGGCACCAGCCCCGATGCAGATGCAGGCAATGATGACCAGCCCTACGGGCACTGGCGGCCATTTCGGGGCCACGGCCATGCCAGCAAGGCCGGTAAAGACCACAAGCGAGATCACACGCGGCTTGAGCAGGGCTATCCAGTCCTGCAGGGCGGCATCTCCATCCTGCCCCTCCACACGCAGCGTCCCCAGAAACCGTGCCAGTGGAGACGCTGAAAGACCGGATGATGCCTGCATGGAAAAACGCCTTACTGTTTACGAAGAAGTCCCGTCACCCCGTGGGTCCGTTCAACAAGCATACCATACCACACCATTCCGGCGGGCAGGGCAAACATGAGCAGGCTGGTTCCCATCAGCAGGGCGGCGGGCAGGACCATCTGCGGCAGGACGGAACAGAGAGCACCGGCAAAGGTGACCATCGCATGGACCGTCCCAAAAATGGCGAAGAACCGGCCACGCCGCACCAGCCTGCTCCCGCACCAGCCATAGAAGGCGGCACTGAGGGCCAGAAGGCTGCCGAACATCACCAGCTGATGACCGGCAGCACCCAGCATGAAGGCCCCCGGCTGCATGGTCTGCGAGGCCCAGAGAGGTTCGGTCAGCATCGCCGCCCACCCGGCGAGCAGCAGGACCAGCCCTCCGGACGCCCAGCCTGCGACAGAGCCGGAAGGCAGGGACACACGCCAGAGATCACCGGCAAAGGCCACCAGCAGGACCAGACAGGGCAGCCCAAGCCCGACGGTCAGCCCTCCCCTGTAAACCGAGGATGACAGCTCACCGAACAGATGGTCCGCCCAGAGCAGAACCGGCACCACGCCCATGATGCCGAAGGCATAGGGCGCACACCGGGCCACCAGTCCCTGCTTCAGGCCCACGGGCAGCAGGGCCGCCAATATGATTCCGAGCGACGGCACACTCAGCAGGGTCATTTCCACGCTGCCACGCAGAACCGTCAGCAGGGCATCCGGTCCGGCTCCGGCCATGCCGCTCCGCAGCAGGAAGGCCAGCAGGACGGGGGCGATGATGAGCATGGACAGGGCATCCGCCAGAAAGGCCCAGACCAGGGGCGGGCACTGACGGAACGGAATGGAACGCATCTCCAGCACGGTGGCCAGCACGTTGAAGGCCAGAGCCAGAACGCCGACACACCAGAGAGCCAGCCCGACAGACGGCATGACCGGCAGCAGGAACGCCCCGACGGCCAGCACGCCAAAACCGATGCGGGCCGCAGATGGCAGGGCCATGCCCTCACCCTTCAGCAGCTCCGGCAGGAACCACGGGGCCATCCCTCCCAGAAAGGCGGGGCAGACCACATAGAAGGTCATCAGCACGGCATGGGAGACGATGACACCCGCCGAGGGATGCATATGCAGGAAAGGCAGCCCCATGACGCCCCCCAGCATACCGGCAAACAACGCCAGCAGAAAAAACGCCCCGCCACTTCCCCCACGACGGGAGGAAGACACTGTCTGAAATAATGGCCCTGAAGTCACGCTATTCCGCCAGCCTGTTACAACAATGAAACGTCCGCTCCGTCACGGGAGCGGGTGATGCTTCCTACTTAGTCCCCTCATGAGGCAATGTCACGAGGGTGAACAGCCCGGCTGGCGGAACGGGCGTGATGGTCGCCCGGGCCATGTCTTCCGGCGGCAGAAGGGATTCAATGGCAAAGTCAGGGTGCCAGCCCAGCGCACGGGAGGCCCGGGCCATGACCTTCTCCACCTTCAGCCGGACGCCCCCTGTCGCAAGGAAATGATTGACGAAAAGGATGTGTCCCCCCGGCCGGACGACCCGTTTCAGCTCCGCCAGCAGCAAGTCCGGGTTAGGCACGACAGACGCCACGAACATGCCGACGGCGATGTCGAAACTGTCATCAGCGAAGCTGGTATGCTCGGCGTCCATCACCATAAGTTCATCTATGTTACGCAGGCCATCACGCTTCACGCGTTCCCGGGCAAGGGCCAGCATGTCCTCGGAAAGATCGATTCCGGTTATGCGCTTGTCCGCTCCATAGGAAGGCAGGGCCAGCCCCGTACCGACACCAACCTCTAGCACACGCTCCCCCGGCAGGGCATTGACAGCCGCCACGGCCCGCCGCCGTCCGAAAGCGGAGACACCACCAAAAACCTTGTCATACATTCGTGCCCAACGGCGATAGGCCTCACGCACGCTATCAGCATCAAGAGAAGAACGGGGTTTAAGGGAAGACACCATGAAAATGCAGCCTCAACTGTCTGCCCCCAACAAAGCGGGGAGCATTATCGCCACTGATACGGATCAGTCCGCCCTTTCTTGCCTCCCAACGCCCTTGGCTGACAAGGTATCCGGACGATATTATGCGAAAAAATTTGGTTTACCTGTCATATACAGAACCAGAACTCATATCAGGATTATGTGATGAAACATCTTGATCTCATACTGCTCCTTCTCTGCCTGTTCTTCTGGGGAGCACTGTATGTCGTCTATTACAAGGACCGGCTCTTCCCTTGGCTCATCAACCGTTTTACCCGGGACAGGCGGCCGAAAAACATGAAAATAGACAACGGTTATTTCCCGGACGGCACGCCCATCCCCTTCCGTGAGAACCTGTATCCTTCCCCCAAAAGGGAAGAGGATGAGACAGCCGGAACGGACACCTCATCCCCTGAAGAACACCCCTCCTCTCCATCGGAAAAACCCTCCGGTGAGGAAGGAAAATCAGGCCACGGTCACTGACCTGCCCTGGCAGCGGAGAGAAGCGGCACGCCGCCCCCTCACCGTCTCCGACCTGTCAGGAGAGACGGGCCTCGATGCAGTCCCAGATCATCCCGGCACTGTTGATGCCGTCAAAACGGTCCAGTTCCTGAAGGCCCGTCGGGGAGGTGACGTTGATCTCCGTCAGCCAGTTCCCGATCACGTCAATCCCCGTGAAAATGAGGCCATGTTCCTTCAGGTACGGGCCGATGGTCCGGCAGATTTCCCTGTCCCGGTCCGTCAGCTCCACACGCTCAGCACGGCCGCCGACATGCATGTTGGAGCGGGCATCGCCCTGTGCGGGAACACGGTTGATCGCCCCGATCGGCTCGCCATCCACAAGTATGATGCGCTTGTCCCCCAGCCGCACGGCAGGCTCGTAACGCTGCACCATCAGCGGTTCACGGGAGCGGGAGAAGTGCATCTCCAGCAGGGAAGAGAAATTCTCGTCATCCTCCTTCACCCGGAAAATGCCCGCTCCGCCATTGCCATAAAGCGGCTTCAGGATGATGTCCCTGTGCTTCTGCCGGAAGGCCACGATCGCCTCCCGGTCCCACGTCACCAGCGTTGGCGGCATGAGCTGGGGAAAATGCGTGACCAGCAGCTTCTCCGGTGCATTGCGTACGGACACCGGGTCATTCACCACGAGGGCCTGCCCCTCGCCCGTGCCATGAACATGCTCCAGCATGTGGGTCGCCGTGATGTAGCCCATGTCGAAAGGCGGGTCCTGGCGCATGAGCACGACATCACATGAACCGATGTCCAGAACCTCCTCCGGACCAAAGGCGGCGTGATCGCCCTTCTTCCGCTGCACGGTCACCCTGCGGCTCCGGGCCTGGAGACGGCCCGCCGTGCCCTTCCCTTCCAGCAGGGACAGGGTGGTGGGGTGATAGACATGCAGCTCGTGCCCCCGACGCTGGGCTTCCAGCATCAGGGCGAAGGTGGAATCACCGTCAATGTTGATGTCTTCCAGCGGGTCCATCTGCACGGCAACACGCCGCCGGGAGGAAGAGGACTGGACCATAAGAATAACTCCGCAAAAGCAGTTCAGGACCGAACGGTTTCTTTCAGGACCCCACCATATCAGGCCGGGGCCGGATAGGCGATGGACAGCACTTCCACAAGGACGGGGCCGGATGGTGTCTGCATGGTGACCTCATCATGCACGGCAGCTTTCATGAGAGCACGGGCCACCGGAGCCTGCAGGCTGACCTCCCCATGCTCCAGCCGGGCCTCATCCACGCCAAGGATCGTCACGGTATAGCGACGGTCCTCCTCATCCGCATAGCAGACGGTGGCCCCGAAGAAGACACGGTTCCGGTTGGCCTGGGCTGCCGGATCGACGATCACGGCCTGATCCAGCCGTTTCGTCAGGAAGCGGATGCGCCGGTCAATCTCCCGCAGGCGGCGTTTGCCATACTGATAGTCCGCATTCTCCGAACGGTCGCCATTACTCGCCGCCCATGAGACGACCTCCACGACCTGCGGCCGCTCCTTCTGGGTCAGCTCCTTCAGCTCCGCCCGCATCCGGGCCGCACCCTGTGGGGAAAGATAACGGTGCAGGGCAATCTTCTCGGCAGCCATCCGGCGTCAGCCTTCCGCCGGGCGACGTGAGGCATCGGCACGAAAGCGGATCATGCCGCCAAGGCTCTGCCCCGGTGCCAGCACATGCACGCCACGTCCGGCAACCTCCGGTCTGTTGATGGCGTCCGTCATGCTCGTGACCGGCTCGATGGCCACATAGCCCTCCTCCGGCTGGGAGAAGACCACCAGATGCGAGAAAATCCGGTCCGCCTCCACCGTCAGGCCCGGCAGGCCACCGGGCTGCTCCAGCCGGGCCTGACCGGCAAATCCGACAAACCCGTTATCCAGCCTCAGCTCCTCAAGGGCCTGTCCTTTCGAAAAATCCCACTCACCTTCGCAAACCTTTTTTTCGGTCGGCAGGCCGTGACCGTCCGTCAACCAGACCGAGTCCGCCGCGAATTTCAGACGGGAGCCAGCCTCCGCATGGAAGAAAGGATGGAACCCCAGACCGACCGGCTGATCGACCGTATCGCTGTTCCGGATCACGATGGAGACATGCAGCCCGTCCGCCCGCAGCTCGTAGGACATGACGGCCCGATAGGCATAGGGCCACTCCCCCCGACCAGCCCCATCATCAGAAGGCGTGTGATCGAAGGTCAGGATGGCGTGACTGTCCGCCCTGTGCGTCACCTGCCATTCATGCTCCCAGCCATTGCCATGGATGGGATGCGGGCAGCCCTCCATGTTGGGGAGCAGCCTGTGCTCTTCCCCCCCAAAGGCAAAATGCCCGTCAGCAATCCTGTTGACATAGGGCAGCAGAGGATAGGCCCCCACGGCCACGCCCTTCTGGTTCCGCAGGGCCGGATTGGCGACCGGACGGAACATGTCATGCCCGTGCACCTGCCACTGGCCAAGGGCAGCTCCCGTCTCCGGCAGGATGGTCAGGCTCTGCCCGTCTCTCTTGAGTTCCAGCATGGTCAGTCCTTCTTTTTCCGTCTGGTCGTCTTGCGTTGTCTGGCCTGCGAAGCTGCCGGAGGTGGAGCGATGAGGCCAATGTCACTGGCCTCCCGCCGGTGGATCTCATCCCGCAGGGCGGCAGCCTGCTCAAAGTCCAGCTCTGCCGCCGCTTCACGCATTTTCTTGCGCAGATCGTCAATGGTGAGCTGCGGATCAGACTCCGGCGGAGCTTCCTTGCCCGCCAGCTCTTCCTGAAAGAGCGTGTCGCTGATGCGGCTGCGGACCGTCTGCGGCGTGATGCCGTGCGCCTCGTTCCAGGCCATCTGCTTTTCCCGGCGGCGGGCCGTTTCCTCGATGGCGTAGCGCAGGCTGTCCGTTTCCTTGTCCGCATAGAGCAGGACACGGCCATTCACGTTACGGGCCGCACGGCCGATCGTCTGCACCAGAGAGGTACGGGACCGCAGGAATCCTTCCTTGTCCGCATCGAGAATCGCCACAAGGGCACATTCGGGAATATCCAGCCCTTCCCGCAGCAGGTTGATGCCCACGAGAACATCAAAGGCTCCCAGCCGCAGGTCCCGGATGATCTCCATGCGCTCCAGCGTATCAATGTCGGAATGGAGATACCGCACCTTCACGCCATGTTCGGAAAGATATTCCGTCAGGTCCTCAGCCATGCGCTTGGTCAGGGTCGTGACGAGGACACGGCCATTCTCGGCAATGGTCGCCCTGGCCTCATGCAGCAGGTCGTCCACCTGCCCTTCCACGGGTCGGATGATAGTGATGGGGTCTGTCAGGCCGGTCGGACGGATGATCTGCTCGGCAAACACGCCTTCCGTCTGTTCCATCTCCCACGGCCCCGGCGTGGCGGACACGAAGATGCTCTGCGGCCGGAAGGCATCCCACTCCGAAAAAGACAGGGGCCGGTTATCCAGACAGGAGGGAAGACGGAACCCAAAATCTGCCAGCGTTTCCTTGCGGGCACGGTCCCCCCGTTCCATCCCGCCAATCTGGGGCACGCCGACATGGCTTTCATCCACGATCAGCAGGGCATCTTCCGGCAGATATTCAAAGAGGGTTGGCGGCGGATCACCGGGACGGCGACCTGAAAGATAGCGGGAGTAGTTCTCAATCCCCTTGCAGACGCCTGTCGTTTCCAGCATCTCAAGATCAAAATTGGTCCGCTGGAGGATGCGTTCTTCCTCCAGCGGCTTTCCCTTGTCCCTGAAATACTGGATGCGGTCCTGCAGTTCATCCTTGATGCTGACCATCGCCTGATTGAGCGTAGGGCGGGGCGTCACATAATGGGAGCTGGCATAGAGGCTGACCTCTTCAAGATCAGCCGTCTTCTCCCCCGTCAGCGGGTCGAATTCGGTGATGCTCTCCACCTCATCCCCGAAGAGCATGACACGCCACGCCCTATCCTCGTTCTGGATGGGGAAAATGTCCACCTGCTCCCCCCGCACCCGGAATGACCCACGCTCGAAGGCCAGATCATTCCGCTGATATTGCAGCTCCACCAGATGGCGGATCAGATCGTCCCGGTCGATGATCTCCCCCGGCACGAGGCGGATTTTCATGCGGGCATAAGATTCGGGCGAGCCGATACCATAAATGCAGGACACGGAGGCCACGATGATGACATCGTTCCTTTCCAGCAGGGCCTGCGTGGCAGCATGGCGCATCCGGTCGATGCGCTCATTGCGCTGGCTGTCCTTCTCGATGAAGGTATCCGAGCGGGGCACATAGGCTTCCGGCTGATAGTAATCATAGTAGGAAACGAAATATTCCACCGCATTGTCGGGGAAGAACTGTTTCATCTCACTATAGAGCTGGGCCGCCAGTGTCTTGTTGGGAGCCATGATGAGCGTGGGCCGCTGCGCCGCCTCAATCACCTTGGCCATGGTGAAGGTCTTGCCCGACCCCGTCACGCCCATCAGCACCTGGTCCCGCTCCCCAGCCTTCAGCCCGTCCAGCAGGGCGGCGATGGCCTGCGGCTGGTCCCCGGAGGGTTCGTAATCGGACTTCACGACAAACCGGTTGATCTTCGGTTTGGCGGGCTGTTTTTCAGGGAAAAAATCCGTCTGGCGGGGTGCGACAGGTTTTTTCTTTCTGCGGGACGACGAAGAGACTGTCATTGCCCCTAAATGGGCACATCTGTCCGCTGCCACAAGATGCCTTTACTGGAATAAATGCACCCTCTTCCCCTCACTGCCTGTTCCTCATAAAAAGACTGGCAGTTTTTGGGAGGTTGTTTACCATTGGTCTGCCTCTTGACTGCCCATTGAGGCTCCACTTCCACAAAAAGGTCAGAACCTTATGGATATCGAACAGATCGAGCAGAGCTACACGCAGTTCCGCAACACGGCGCAGCAGGCCTTCCAGCTGATTGACCGGCTGATCGGCCAGATGCAGGACGCCTCGCAGAATGGCGACACGCAGGCTGGGGAATGGGCTGCGAGCCTCCAGCAGATTTCCTCCATCTTCCAGAATGGCCAAGGCCATGCCGGAGACCTCGTCGGCCAGCTGGCCGGTCTGGTGAGCCATCTCGGCGAGAAAAATGGGGGCGAAAGCTCCGGTGAGCAGAGCAGCGGCTTCGCCAGCTTCGGCAAGGCCCTCCAGCAGGACGTGATCCAGGAAATCGGCGGCAACCTGCTGAGCAAATTCTTCCGCTGACAGTTCCCTGCCCATCCTGACAGGCAAGGCCGGACCGGTATGCTCACCCGTCCGGCCTTGCCTTCATCTGGCGGGCTGGACCTGCGCCTTCCGCAGGGCATCCTTCTGCCGGGCCGCCAGAACATCCACATTGAAATCCTGCGTCAGCTCCATGAAGAGCCGGTGCCAGTTCACCCGTGCTCCCAGCCGCAGGAAGGCACTGCCCAGCCCGATGGCCGAGCGGTCCAGCATGACGAATTCCCGTGGCAGAGTGATGCCGCCCGTGCGCTTCAGCCCGTCATAGACATGCTCCAGCACCCGGCGGGCCTCCTGCGGGTTGTTGCTCTCTTCCACGTTGCAGATTTCATCCGTCATGAGAGGACGATAGAAGAAGCGTGCCCACTCATTGAGCACGGCAGCCCGCTCCCGTGAAATGTCCCTGAAGCCCCAGTCATGATAGGCCTCGTAGGCCCGTTCCTCATCGCCATCCCGCAGGGCATCGAAGAGAGACAGAACACCACCGACAAACCGGGGCGAGAAAATGCGTACGGAACCGAAATCCAACAGGTTCAGCCCACCATCCTGCCGCACGGTGAAATTGCCCATGTGCGGGTCACCATGCACGACACCATAATGATAGACGGGCCTGTACCAAGCCTTGAACAGCGCAACCGCAATGGCGTTGCGCTCTTCCTGCGGGAGCTGTTCCTCCAGCACGGACTTCATGGAGCGCCCCCCCACCCAGTCCATCGTCAGCAGCCGTTCCGTGACCAGCCCGGGTACGGGAGCAGGCACGGTGACTTCCGGCACGTCCGCCAGCATGAGCCTGTAGAGCCGCAGGTGGCTGGCCTCCCGTGTATAATCCAGCTCTTCCCGCATCCGTTCGGCCAGTTCGGCATAGACCTCATCCTGCCGGATGGCATTGCCCACGAGGCTGAACACGCCCAGACCCCGCTTCAGCTGCCGGAGGTCCTGCTCCATGGCTCCCGCCATGCCGGGATATTGCAGCTTGCAGGCCACCTCACGTCCGTCAGCCAGAGCCGCACGATGCACCTGCCCCAGCGACGCCGCCGCCACGGCCTCATGGCTGAAAGACCGGAAGCGGGATTCCCACCCCGCCCCCAGCTCGGCCCTCATCCGCCGCTGGACAAAATTCCATCCCATCGGCGGCGCATTGGCCTGGAGATGGGCCAGCTCCTCGGCATAGTCATCAGGCAGGGCACCGGGAATGGTCGAGAGAAGCTGGGCAGCCTTCATCATCGGGCCTTTCAGGTTGCCCAGAACGGCCCGCAGCTCCTCCGCATGGGTGGTCGTGTTGCTCCGCAGGCCCAGCTTGTGCCCGGCCATGCGGGCCGCAACACCCCCCACCATGCTGGAGGCCCGGAACATGCGCTGCATGTTATCGACAAAGCCCGTCCTGTCGATGTCACGTTCACGTGCCATGATCTCAACCCTTACCTGTTGCCCTGTCAGGCAGTGTGCCAGCCCGCATGGCATGCAGGCCGGCTTTCATCCTCATGCGGCCGGTTCAGCCTCAAGCTGGTCGATCAGCCCGGAAATGACATCCAGACCACGGTTCCAGAAGGACGGATCACCGGCATTCAGCCCGAACGGTGCGAGCAGCTCCTGATGGCGCAACGTGCCACCGGCGGCAAGCATCTCCTTGTATTTTTCCGCAAAGCCTGCCGGGCTGTCCTGATACACGCCATAAAGCGCATTCACCAGACAGTCGCCAAAGGCATAGGCGTACACATAGAAGGGCGAGTGGATGAAATGCGGAATGTATGACCAGTAGAGGTCATAATCCGGGGTGAAGCTGAAGGCCGGGCCAAGGCTGCGTGTCTGCACGTCCCGCCAGATTTCACCAAGACGCTCGGCAGGGATTTCGCCCCTACGGCGTTCATCATGCACCTGCACCTCGAACTGGTAGAAGGCGATCTGCCGCACGACCGTGTTCAGCATGTCCTCCACCTTGGAGGCCAGCAGATGATGACGGCGTTTCGGATCACTCTCCGCATCCAGCAGGGACTGGAAGGTCAGCATCTCCCCGAAGACGGAGGCCGTCTCGGCCAGCGTCAGCGGCGTGTCGGAACGGAGATAGCCCTGCTTCTTCCCGGCCAGCATCTGATGGATGCCGTGCCCCATCTCATGGGCCAGCGTCATGACGTCACGGGGACGGCCATGATAGTTCATCAGCAGGTAAGGATGCACGGAGGGCACGACCGGATGGGCAAACGCCCCGGAAGACTTGCCCGGTACGGCTGCCGCATCGATCCACGGGCTGTTGAGGAACGTGCTGGCATGGCGGCCCATCTCCTCATCAAAATCCTGATAGGCACGCTGGACAATCGCCTTGCCCTCATCCCAGCTCAGCCGCCTGTCCTGCACATCAGGCAGCGGGGCGTTACGGTCCCAGTGTTCCAGCTTTTCCAGCCCCAGCCAGCGGGCCTTCATGCCGTAATAACGATGGGAGAGACGGGAGAAGGACGACTGCACGGCATCCACCAGCGCGTCCACCACCTCATCTTCCACCATGTTCGCCCGGTTGCGGCCACTGACAGGACGAGGATAGCCCCGCATGATGTCGATCGTGGCCTTGTCCTTGGCCAGCGTGTTGGTGATGTCCACCAGCAGCTTGTTGTTGGCTGCCAGCGTGGCACTGATGGCCCTGGCCGCCTCTTCCCGCTTTTTCCGGTCGCTGTCCGTCATGTAATTGAACACGTCGCCCAGCGGCTGCTCTTTCCCCTCGAAGGAGACCATCAGCCCGGCCATGGTCTCGTCAAACAGCCGCACCCACGCATTCCGGCCAGAGACGGCCATGTCCATCAGGACACGCTCAACCTCATCGGAAAGCTGATAGGGGCGGAAGACCCGCAGGTCCCGCAGATAAGGTTTCCATGAGGCCAGCTCCGCATTCTCGCTGAAGCCTTTCTCAAGGGCTGCATCATCCAGCCGGTTCAGCTCCAGCGGGAAGAACAGCAGAAAGGCTGAAATGGCGGTCAGACGTTCCCGCACGCTCTGGGCGAAACGGCCACAGGCGGGGTCGGTCGTGTGGGCTGCAAAGAGAAGCTGGGAATAGGAGCCGATCTTCCCTAGCCCCTCCTCGATCACCTCATAGCCCTGGAGGGCATGGGCCAGATCGGCCGGAGAGGCCTTGCCCAGCGTACCCTTCCAGCGGTTTTCGAATGTCCGGGCCACATGCTCCAGCCGGACGAAATCCGACTCAATGGCCGGGTCTTCCGGGGAGGCATAGAGGTCGGAAAGGTCCCAGCGGGGGGCGGCCACGGGCGCAGCCGCCTCACCTTCCGGGGCAGAAACCTGCCTGCCTTCCGGCAGACGGGCAAGAGAGCGTGTCTTGAGAAATGATGTCGTCATCCCATCAGACTAGCCAAGCGAGGAGGCTGTGAAAACTCTCTTTTCTGTCACAGCCCATCATCCAGCCCAGCCCCGGCGGCTCCCGTCAGGCCGACAGGCTTCTGAGATCGGCCTCCTCATACCCGATGATGCGGGCATAGTCCTTCGGCACGACATGCCAGAACTTCGGCAAGACCTCGTCCCAGTGGTGCAGGATATCCGCCGCATAGGCACTGCCCGTCTCACGCTCGTGCCGCTCCACGAGGCCCCGCAGCTCGTCCTTCCACCGTCTGGCCGTCACGGGCTGGCACATGACCGTGTCGTGATTCACCCGTTTCGGAAAGTCACCATCACGGTCCAGCACATAGGCCGTACCACCCGTGAAGCCTGCCCCGAAATTGTCCCCGGCCTTGCCCAGAACAACGACCGTACCGCCTGTCATGTATTCGCAGCCATTGGAGCCACAGCCTTCCACCACGGCCACGGCACCGGAGTTCCGCACGGCGAACCGTTCTCCGGCCTGCCCGGCGGCAAAGAGTGCCCCCGCCGTCGCACCATAAAGCACCGTGTTGCCGATGATGGAATTCTTCTCCGTGGCGCAGGGTGTGGCACTGCTGGGCCGCAGCACCAGAGTGGCTCCGGAGAGGCCCTTGCCGACATAGTCGTTGGCATCACCTTCCACCTCGATGCGCAGCCCCTGTACGGCGAAGGCCCCAAGGGACTGACCGGCAGACCCACGCAGGGAGAGCGTCAGATGCCCTTCCGGCAGGCTGGCCATGCCGAAGCGACGGGTGATGAGGGATGACAGCCTCGTCCCCACCGCACGATGCGTGTTGCGGACGATATAGTGCAGATGCAGCTTCTCCCGCCGCTCGAACAGCGGCTGCGCATCGGCGATGATCTGTGCATCCAGCGTGTCCGGGACCTCGTTGCGTCCCTCCAGCGTGCAGTGACGGGCAAAGCCGCCCGTATCCGCCTGCACCAGCAGGGCGTTGAGGTCCAGATCATCCAGATAATCCGAGCCACGATAGACCTGATGGAGCAGGTCCGTCCGGCCGATGATCTCCTCGAGGGAGCGGTATCCCAGACGGGCCAGAATGTTGCGGACATCCTCGGCTATCAGCGTGAAAAGGTTGATGACCTTCTCCGGCGTGCCCTCGAACTTCTTCCGCAGCTCCTCATCCTGCACGCAGACACCGACAGGGCAGGTATTGGTATGGCACTGCCGCACCATGATGCAGCCCATTGCCACGAGAGCCGCCGTACCGATGCCGAACTCCTCGGCCCCCAGCATGGCGGCGATCACCACGTCACGCCCGGTCTTGATTCCACCATCGACACGCAGCTTCAGCCGGTGGCGCAGACGGTTGAGCATCAACACCTGATGGGTCTCGCTCAGCCCCATTTCCCACGGCAGGCCAGCATAATAGATGGAAGACTGGGCACTGGCCCCCGTCCCGCCGGAATGGCCGGAGATCAGGATGGCATCAGCCTTGGCCTTGGCCACACCGGCGGCGATGGTCCCGATACCCGTCCGGGCCACGAGCTTCACCGTCACGGTCGCCTCCGGGTTGATCTGCTTGAGGTCGTAGATCAGCTGGGCGAGGTCCTCGATGGAATAGATGTCATGATGCGGCGGCGGCGAGATCAGCGTGACGCCCGGCGTGGCATGACGGAGACGGGCGATCAGCTCCGTGACCTTGAAGCCCGGAAGCTGGCCTCCCTCGCCCGGCTTGGCCCCCTGTGCGACCTTGATCTCCAGCTCCCGGCAATTGTTGAGATATTCCGCCGTCACGCCGAAGCGGCCGGACGCCACCTGTTTGATGGCCGAGGACGCATTGTCCCCGTTGGGCCGTGGTGTGGCCCGGGCCGGGTCCTCGCCTCCCTCGCCGGAATCGGACTTCGCCCCGATGCGGTTCATGGCGATGGCCAGCGTCTCATGCGCTTCCGGACTCAGCGCACCGAGGGAGATGCCCGGGGCAACCAGCCTGCGGCGGATCTGGGTGATGCCTTCCACGTCATCCACGTCAATGGACCGTGCGCTGGAACGGAAATCCAGCAGATCACGCAGGGCGACCGGCTCCTGCGCCTCCAGAGCGTCCGCATAACGGCGGAAGAGCCTGTAGCTGTTGGCCTGCACTGCCGTCTGCAGCATGTGGACCGCACTGGCCGAAAAGGAGTGCGCCTCCCCACCCGGGCGGATCTTGTACCGCCCCCCGATGGGCAGCGGAGACACGTTGGCAGGCTGCCATGCCTGCCTGTGCGCCTTGATGACGTTCCGGGCGATACCGGGCAGGCCGATGCCCGAAATGCGGGACGCCATGCCGGGGAAGAACTCGGCCACAAGCGCACGGGAGAGGCCGATCGCCTCGAAATTGTACCCGCCACGATAGGCCGAGACGACCGAAATCCCCGCCTTGGACATGATCTTGAGCAGCCCCTTGTCCACGGCCTTGCGGTACTGCTCCATGGCCTGCCGCAGGGTCATCTTTCCGAACAGCCCCCGCTGGAGACGGTCGGCAATGCTCTGCTGGGCCAGCCACGGATTGACCGTGGAGGCTCCCACCCCGACCATCACGGCGAGGCTGTGCACGTCCAGCACATCGGAGGCCCGGACATTCACGGAGGTGAAGGTCCGCAGGCTGTGATTGATGAGATGGACATGCACAGCCGCCACGGCCAGCACCATGGGAACCGCCACACGGTCCTCCGTGGCATGCTCATCGGTCAGGAAGAGATGGGCACAGCCACCCCGCACGGCATCCTCGGCCTTCTGGCATATCTGCGTCAGAGCCGCCCGCATCCCGTCCTCGCCCTCGGCCAGCGGGAAGGTACAGTCGATGACCTCACCATGCCTGCCACACATCTCCTGAAGACGGCTGAACTCGCCATTCGTCAGGATGGGGCTGGAAAGCTGGAGAAGCTGGCACTGGCCCGCTTCCTCGGCAAGGATATTGCCCAGATTGCCCAGCCTCGTCACCAGGCTCATGGCCCGTGTTTCCCGCAGGCTGTCGATCGGCGGGTTCGTCACCTGGCTGAATCCCTGCCGGAAATAGTGGGACAGCCCCCGATAATGCCGGGACAGCACCTGAAGCGGCGTGTCATCCCCCATGGAGGCCAGAGCCTCGCTGCCATTCTCCACCATCGGCTGGAGCGTGGCCTCCATGTCCTCATAGGTCAGATTGACGGCCAGCTGGCGGCGGCGCAGCGTCTCGGCGTCAATACCGTCCGGTTCCGTCACCTGGGCCATCAGCGGCCCGACATCCTCGATGCCGTCCCTGATCCAGCTCTCATAATCCTGCCGGTTGATAAGCATGTCCAGCACGTCATCCGGCATATAGAAACGGGCCTCATCGAGGTCCAGCGCAAGGGTCTGCCCCGGCCCGAGCCGCCCGCGCAGGGCGATGGCCTCATCCGGTACACGCACCATGCCCGTCTCGGACCCGACGATCAGCAGCCCGTCCTTCGTGATGCTGTAGCGCAGCGGCCGCAGACCGGCCCTGTCCAGCCCGGCGATGATCCAGCGGCCATCCGTCCCGCACAGGGCCGCCGGACCGTCCCACGGCTCGATGACGGCATTGCAGTAGCGGTAGAACGCCTTGGCCCGGGCGGACAGGGAGGAATTCGCCCCTGCCGCCGCCGGGATCAGCAGGGCCTTGGCGGATGGTGCCGTCCGTCCGGCGAAGGTCAGAAGCTCGAAGACATTGTCCAGAGCCGCCGTGTCGGACCCCGCCACCTGCACGACCGGCTTGAGGGCCTCCATGTAGTCATCCAGCACCGGGCTGCTCAGCCGTGTCTCATGCGCCCGCATCCAGTTGACGTTGCCGGAGAGCGTGTTGATCTCCCCGTTATGGGCGATCTTGCGGAAAGGCTGGGCGAGCTTCCATTTCGGGAAGGTGTTGGTGGAATAACGCTGGTGATAGATGGCAAAACGGGAGACGAACCGCTCATCCAGCAGGTCCGGGTAAAAATCCGTCAGGTTTTCCGCCAGAAACATGCCCTTGTAGATGAGGGAGCGGCAGGACAGGGAGCAGATGTACAGCTCCACCTGTGCCCGTGTCGCCTCCTGCTCGATCCGACGACGGATGACGTAGAGGTCCCGTTCCAGCGTTTCCTCATCACGCCCCAGCGTGTTGCGGATCATGATCTGCTCAATCTCAGGGCGGGTCTCGTTGGCCTTCTCGCCAATGCAGGCCGTATCAATCGGCACCTGACGCCAGCCATAGATGCCATAGCCGAACCGCAGGATTTCCGTCTCGATGATCTGGCGGCAGCGTTCCTGCGCTCCAAGATCCGTGCGGGGCAGGAAGACCATCCCGACGGAAATGCGTCCCTCGATCCGCAGGTCACCCGCATTATGGATGGCATCCTCAAAGAAGTTCTGCGGGATTTCCACATGGATGCCAGCCCCGTCCCCCGTCTTGCCATCAGCATCGACGGCACCACGGTGCCAGATGTTGCCCAGGGCCTCGATGCCCGCCTGCACCACGGCACGGCTGGGCCTGCCATCCATCGCCGCCACAAGCCCTACACCACAGGCATCATGCTCCTGCGCCGGGTCATACAGCCCTTCCAGCCGTTCAACATTGGCCTGATAGGCCTTCACGAAGTCCCGTGCCGTTTCCGGAGCGGATGTCATGGTCGTGGTTTCGTTCATGGTGGTCATCAGGCACACTCCCCGACAGATGTTGCGGTCCGGGCCGCCCCGGCAGACAGATGGTTCATGATGGAATCGGCGGCGTCCCGTCCGTCCCGGATGGCCCAGACGACGAGGCTCGCCCCCCGGACGATGTCCCCACCGGCAAAGACCCCCGGCAGGCTGGTTTCATGCCCGCTGCCGGAGACCTCCAGCGTGCCCCACCGTGTCACGGCGAGGTCGGGCCGGTTCCAGAGAACCGGCAGGTCTTCCGGCTCGAATCCCAGCGCACAGATGACCAGATCGGCCTTCAGTTCACGGGTGGATTCCGTCGGCTCCACGGCCCGGCGGCCCGCCGCATCGGCTGCCCCGAGGCGCATCTCCCGCAGGCGGACAGCCTTCACCCTGTCATCACCAAGGAAAGCCTCCGGTGTCAGCATCCACTCAAAGCGGGCTCCCTCCTCCTCCGCATTGAGAACCTCCTGACGGGAACCGGGCATGTTGTCACGGTCCCGACGATAGGCACAGACCACCTCCCTCGCCCCCTGCCGGATGGCCGTGCGGACGCAGTCCATGGCGGTATCACCGCCCCCCAGCACCACGACACGTTTGCCTTTCGCTGTCAGGCCAGCAGTCCCATGCTCCGTCTGGGAGGCCTTGAGGTAAGGAAGGGCCTCCACCACATTGGCCAGACCGGCCCCCGGCCCCCTCACCTGCCGGGCACGATACACGCCCGTGGCCAGAAAAACGGCATCATGCCGCTGGCGCAACTCCTCCAGCGGCAGAGCACCGTCGCCATGCCCGACGGACTGTCCCAGATGGAAGATGATTCCCTGCTCCTCCAGCAGCTTCCAGCGACGTTCCACAACGCTCTTGTCCAGCTTGAAGCCCGGAATCCCGTACATCAGCAGCCCGCCGGGTTTTTCCTGCCGTTCATAGACATGCACCTCATGCCCTGCGGCCCGCAGACGCTCGGCACAGGCGAGACCGGCCGGGCCGGACCCGACGATCCCCACGCTCTGCCCCGTTTCCTCGGCAGGCAGACGGGGCAGGACCCAGCCTTCCGCAAAGGCCGTCTCGGTGACGTACCGCTCCACGGCCCCGATGGTCACGCTGCTGAAACCCGGACGGATGACGCAGTTCCCTTCACAGAGACGGTCCTGCGGACAGATGCGGCCACAGATTTCCGGAAAGCTGTTGGTGCTGGAGGAAAGTTCATAGGCTTCCTTCAGCCGCCCTTCCGTCGTCAGGCGCAGCCATTCGGGGATGACGTTGCCCAGCGGGCAGTGAACCGTGCAGTACGGAATCCCGCACTGGGAACAGCGTGACGCCTGCTCCTGCGCCCTCTGGGGGCTGAACCCGGCGTAAATCTCGCAAAAATCCTTCCGTCTCTCGGCAGCCGAGCGTTTGTCCGGGAGTTTCTGGGAGCAGTTTACGAACCGCAGCATCTGTTCAGCCATTATGAGATCGATCCCTGAGAAATGCCCACACCATCAGGTGCGCCTGCCCCGACGGTCATGAAGGGAAACACGGACCTCTGGCAGGATAAACGTAACAGTTTCTACACAGATACCAGCTTGCCCACAAAAAAACAGTCAACATTGCTGACCAATTACCTCTGGTATGTTTCTAATTTTGCGGATGATTATCAGTTTCATGAAGAATAATAGGTCCATATCGGTCCATTATGGGCAGGGCATGATTCTCTCCGTCTATTTTTCAGGAAACTGCATTTTCCCTGTTGACGACATCCCGCAGACCCCGTAGAAGCATCCACACAGAGCTGAGGCGACTTCCTCACGGAGACGGCTTCCTCTTACAGCTTTGTGCCCAGATGGCGGAATTGGTAGACGCGCAGGCTTCAGGTGCCTGTGTCCGCAAGGACGTGGAAGTTCGAGTCTTCTTCTGGGCACCAAGACTTTCTCCCCTCCCGGCAGGGCAGAAGTGACCCCTCAGAAAAAATCCGGTGAAATTATGAGCACTCCGCGCAACGCCATTCATCTTCATGAGGGCGACCTCCCGGACGGTCTTAAGCTGGGTCCTTCCATCGCCATCGACACGGAGACGATGGGTCTCAATCCGCACCGGGACCGGCTCTGCCTCGTGCAGATTTCCTCCGGGGACGGTCAGGCACATCTCGTCCAGTTCGTGCCGGAACATCTGGGCGGACGTGGGTACGGGCACTGCCCCAACCTCAAGGCTCTTCTTCAGGACAGCTCCGTCACCAAGCTGATGCATTTTGCCCGGTTCGACGTGGCCGTGCTCCAGCACTATCTCGGCATCACGCTCTCCTCCGTCATCTGCACGAAGATTGCCGCCCGCCTTGTCTATACCTTCACCGACAGGCACGGCCTCGCCTATCTCAGCCGGGAGCTGCTGGGCGTCGAGATGTCCAAGCAGCAGCAGAGTTCCGACTGGGGCAGCCCGACCCTGACGGACGAACAGCTCCAGTATGCGGCCTCCGACGTGCTGCATCTCCATGCCCTCTGGGAGAAGCTGGAAGCCATGCTCATCCGGGAGGGACGGCGTGAACTTGCCCAGAGCTGCTATGATTTCCTCCCCGCCCGTGCAAAGCTGGACCTTCTCGGCTATGATGTGTCAGACATTTTTGCCCATCGTGCCTGATAAAGTCCTTCCATGACCTCACATTCCCTTTCGACCGCCTGCCGTGCCCTCCAGACAGAGCGTCGGGGGCTTGAGCAGCTGGAAGAGGCCCTGCATGGCCCCATGCAGGAAGGGTTCGATGCCGCCCTTGATGCCATCCTGACAATGAAAGGCCGCCTCATCCTGACGGGAATGGGGAAATCAGGTCACATCGGCCGCAAGATCAATGCGACCCTGGCCTCCACAGGGACACCGTCCCTTTTTCTCCATCCTGCGGAAGCGGCCCACGGGGACCTCGGCATGGTGGAGAAGGGCGATGTCATCCTCTACCTTTCCAATTCTGGCGAAACCAACGAGCTGGCCCCGGTCCTGCTCCATGCCGCCCGCCTGAACCTCATGCAGATCGCCTTCACGACAAAGGCCACCTCCACGCTGGCCCAGTCGGTGCAGATTCCCCTCATCATTCCGGCGGCCCCGGAGGCCTGCCCAATGGGGCTGGCTCCGACGACCTCCTGCCTGCTCCAGCTGGCCCTGGGAGATGCACTAGCCATCGCCCTGCTGGAACGCCGCAACTTCAATGCCCATGATTTCGGCCTTCTGCACCCGGCAGGAACGCTGGGTGCCCAGCTCCGCCCCGTCAGCAATTTCATGCATACGGGGCAGGACATGCCACTGGGCCGTGAGGACATGTCCCTCCGGGCCGTGATTCTGGAAATCACCCGCAAGAGCTTCGGCTGCATCGGCATTCTGGATGATGAGGGCCGCCTCGCCGGTCTCATCAGCGATGGAGACCTCCGCCCCGCCCTTGACCGTGACCTCGACAACACCACGGCCGTGGAGATCATGAACCGCACGCCCCTGACGGGCACGGCGGACATGCGGGCGCAGGACGTGCGCCACCTCATGAATGACCGCACCGTGCCGGTGAACTGCCTTTTCATCCTGGATGAAGGCCGCCGCCCCGTCGGCATCCTGCACCTCCATGACCTCCTGCGGGCAGGTCTTTCATGAGCGCACCGCCCCCCAACCGGGAGGATTTTGACTCCGACCGTCTGGAAAAGACACGCCAGCTGGATGCCCTGCGTCAGGAGGCCATGAACAGGCGGCGGACGCCACCTTCCGCCGAGGACATGGCCCGGCGGCGTCTGCTCATGCGGCGGGCCAAGTGGGTGCTGCCCGGTCTGGCGGCCCTCCTGCTGCTCTCGGTGGCAACATGGCCGGAGATCAATCACCTGATCCATCAGAACAGTGCCATTCTGGCCATCATGCGCCGGACCCATACGGACAGTGGCATGATGGAACATGCGGCCTACCGTGATGTCGACTCACACAACAGGCCCTACACCATCACGGCTCGCATCGCCCAGCAGAGCGAACATGACCGCATCGACATGATCGAGCCGGAAGCGGACATCATGCTGCACAACCATCAGTGGGTCCATGCCAGGGCGGACAATGGCATGTATCTCCAGCATGAGCAGACGCTCACGCTGAATGGCCATGTCGTGATCTACCGCAGTGACGGCGTCCTGCTGAACAGTCCATCCGCCGACATCGACCTCCCACAGCAGGTCATTGCCACGCATGACTGGGTCCATGCCGAGGGACCGTTCGGCACGCAGGATGCCGAAGGGGCCTTCATGGACCAGCAGACGGACACGCTTCAGTTCCTTGGAGCCGGACGGACGAATCATTTTGATGATTTATCCCCGTCCCCCTCTTCTCCCACGACACCGAAAGGCCCATAAAGGAAGCATGATGCGTCTCCCTGTTTCTTTCCGCCCTCATGCGCTCCTTGCCGCCAC
Organism: Bombella mellum; assembly: GCF_014048465.1. GTDB lineage: Bacteria > Pseudomonadota > Alphaproteobacteria > Acetobacterales > Acetobacteraceae > Bombella > Bombella mellum. The sequence goes on along the minus strand of NZ_PDLY01000001.1, from coordinate 407,849 downwards.
AGGATGTCTGCTGGCCGGTGCCCTGGTCCCCTCCTCGGAGGCCGTCTCCGCCGAGACTGCCGCCCAGGACCAGTCACATGGTCAGGTGGTCCATCTGTTCTGGAAGAAGGAAGAGATTTACGACCACAACCGCCAGACCGTCACCCTGACGGGCGGTGCCCGTGCCCAGCGGGGAGACATGACGGTGGATGCCGACACTCTGGTCGGCTATCTGCGCCCCAAGCAGAAACCTGCCGGTACGGCCACCACCGACGGCAACGGCAGCCAGGCTGGCGGCGATGACGACATGGAGCTGTATCGGGTCGAGGCTTTCGGTCATGTCCACATCTACAATCTGGAAGATCAGGGCTGGGGTGACCACGGCCTCTATGACGTCGACAAGGCCGTCCTGCTGATGACCGGCAAGGCGATGAAATTCACCACGCCACGCCAGCTGATGACGGCCCGGGACCTGGTGGAATATTACCCGCACACACGGGTTTCCATCGGCTGGGGCGATGCAACCGTCAACACAAATGACGGCAAGCGCATCACGGCCGACATCATGCAGGCCGTGGAACTTTCCGATGCCCAGAAGGCCGCCAACAGGGCCAGCCAGGCCCCGGGCACGGAGAAATCCAGAAGCGGCAACCTGGACCGTGCCTATGGCTGGGGTCATGTCGTCATCCGGACCGAACGGCAGACCGCCACCGGCGACCGTGGCGTCTATCTCGCCGGGCCGGAGCTGGCCAGGCTGATCGGGCATGTCCATGTCACACAGGGACAGAACCAGAACAACGGCTCCCAGGCCATCGTGAACCTGAAGACGGGCGTCTCCCACATGCTTTCCGGGTCCAGCAATCCGGTACAGGGGCTGATCGTTCCCAACGAAACAGGCAAGTGATCATGGAAGACAGGCAGGTCATGCCGGGGCTGGCGGCCCGTGGCATCGGAAAAAGCTACAAGAAGCGCACCGTCGTTCATGACGTCTCCCTGCATGTCCAGCGGGGCGAGGCGGTCGGCCTGCTTGGCCCGAACGGGGCCGGAAAGACGACCAGCTTCTACATGATCGTCGGCCTCGTGCAGGCGGACATGGGCAGCATCACTCTGGACGGTGCCGACATCACGCCCCTGCCCATGTACCGCCGGGCACGGCTGGGCGTCGGCTACCTGCCGCAGGAGGCCAGCATCTTCCGGGGGCTGAACGTCGAGCAGAACATCCTTGTTGCGCTGGAAGCCATCGAGAAGGACCGGGACAAGCGTCAGGCCATGCTGGACGGCCTGCTGGCCGAGTTCGGCATCACCCGCCTGCGGCACTCGCCCGCCCTGGCCCTTTCAGGCGGTGAACGTCGCCGTCTCGAGATCGCCCGTGCCCTCGCAAGCCAGCCGAACTACATCCTTCTGGATGAGCCACTGGCCGGGATCGACCCCATTGCCGTCAGTGAGATCCGTGCCCTCGTCTCCCATCTGAAGGACCGTGGCATCGGCGTTCTCATCACGGACCATAACGTGCGTGAGACGCTGGAGGTCATCGACCGGGCTTACATACTTCATGGCGGCCGTGTCCTGATGGAAGGAACACCGGAAGCCATCGTGGCCAACGAGGACGTGCGCCGGGTCTATCTGGGAGAGAATTTCTCCCTGTAAAGGGAAAAAACTCTTTCACACCCCTGCCATAATGAGCTGACAGCATCTGTCAGGAAAAGTGGATGTGCCCATGTCCACTCCGGATGCTGGGGAGGCCATGAAAAAAATCCTGTTCGAAGGTTCACAAACCTGCTCTTTCGTCACGTGCAGCATGATCTCGGACCGTACCTCCCACCAGCTGAGCCTCTACTGGGGCATCGGACACAGCGACCTCCTCGACCTCGCCTGCATGGTCGTCATAGTCCTTCCCCTATGGCTGCTGTTTGACTGGATCCAGACACGTTGCCGCTCGCAAAACAGACGATGATCCAGCCTTCCATCCGCCAGGAAAGGGCAACCCCACGGCTGGCCCTTCATTGCAGGAAGGTCGGCACCATGTCCTGCTCCAGGATGGCATCCACGGCACTGTCCTCATCCTCGGCAATGCCAACCGGGGTGCCGTCCGCTGCATGAATGGCCACCAGCGTGGCCCCCTCATGCGTTATGGTCCGGAAATAGGCGACCTCCTTCATCCCCCAGTCCCGCAGCTCCGCTCCCGTCATCGCCCGGGCACGTTCCTGCATGTCTCCCGCCAGCCTGCCGCTGGCGGAAGCTCCCCTCTCGTCATTCCCGGCCAAAAAGCTCCTCCTCTGCAACAGGAGGCAGATCACGGGCCAGCTCCACGTCACGGGCCGGTGGTGCCGGGGCCCGCACGGCTCCCCCGGAACTGCCCTGCTGGATGGCAATGTGCTTCACCCGCACCTCCGGCTCCGGACGATGAAGGTCAATGTGCAGCAGGCCGTTATCCAGCCAGGCACCGGCAATCTCGATTCCTTCCGCCAGGACGAAAGCCTTGTGGAACTGACGTGCCGCAATCCCGCGATGCAGGAAAACACGCCCCTGCGTGTCGTCCGCCTGTCGCCCACGGATCACGAGCTGGTTGTCTTCCTGGGTGATCTGGAGATCATCCATGACGAACCCGGCCACCGCCAGCGTGATGCGAAGTGCCGTACGGCTCAGCTGCTCGATGTTGTAGGGCGGATACCCGTCCGATGCTGTTTTTGATGCCCGTTCAAGCATTTGTTCCAGATGATCAAACCCCAGAAACATGGGAGAAGTGAAAAGACGTCCAGATGACATGACGTTACGGTGCCTCCTCAGGGAGCGAGACGTGAATACGGACAGACAACCCTCACGAGGCATCGCCTGCACCGGAACATATGAGGGCGGCACACTCCCGATGCAAGAGGCACACTCCCCACACGCCCTGCATGAAGAACAGGCTGGAATTACCCATCCCCAGCCGCTAACATGCCGCCATGAAAAATCTAGAGTTCCTCGACCGGCTTGATGACATCGCCCCGACATCAATCCTTGTCGCTCCCCAGCCCGTGCTAAGCCAGGTGGCCCGTGAAGTCCGCCCGGAAGACATGACCGCCCTCCGTGAGGCCCTGCCGGGCATGTTCTCCGCCATGTACAAGGCCCCCGGCATCGGTCTGGCCGCCCCACAGGTAGGACTCAGCCAGCGTTTCGTTCTGGTTGATGTCGCCCGGGAGGATGAACCCCGCCGCCCGATGGTCCTCATCAATCCCGAGATCATCGAGTCCACCGAGACACTGGCCGTGCGGGAGGAAGGCTGCCTCTCCCTCCCCAACCAGTATGCCGAGGTCATCCGACCGGAATCCATCCGTGTCCGCTATCGTGATCTGGACGGCCAGACCATCGAACAGGATGCGGACGGCCTGCTGGCCACCTGCATCCAGCATGAGATCGACCATCTGGATGGCATCCTGTTCGTCGATCATCTGTCCTCCCTGAAGCGCAACATGATCATGCGCCGTCTGGCCAAGGAACAGAAGCGGAGACGGTAAGCCATGCGCCTCGTTTTCATGGGATCGCCGAATTTTTCCGTCCCGGCCCTGCATGGCCTGATCAATGCCGGGCATGAGATTGTCGCCGTCTATACGCAGCCCCCCCGTCCCGCCGGCCGGGGCAAGGCCCTACGGCGTCAGCCCGTGCATGAGGCGGCCGATGCGCTCGGCATCCCCGTGCGGACCCCGGAAAAACTGCGCCACAATGATGAAGAGCTGGCCTTCTTCCAGAGCCTGAGGGCCGATGCCGCCATCGTGGCCGCCTATGGCCTCATCCTGCCGGAAGCCATCCTGAAGGCTCCCCGGCTCGGCTGCCTGAACATCCATGCCAGCCTGCTCCCCCGCTGGCGGGGAGCCTCGCCCATCCAGTCCGCCATCCGAGCTGGAGATGCCGAAAGCGGCGTCTGCATCATGCAGATGGACAGGGGACTGGATACCGGAGCCGTCCTTCTCTCCGAGGCCACCCCCATCACACCCGAGGACACGGCAGGCAGCCTGCATGACCGGCTGGCTGAGATCGGTGCCCGGCTGGTCGTCCGCACGCTGGAGGAACAGCCGACTGCCGTTCCACAGGATGATTCCCGGAGCTGCTATGCTCCAAGGCTGGAACGCAGGGACGGGCAGATCGACTGGGGCCGCCCGGCTGTAGAGATTGAACGTCAGGTACGGGCCTTCATCCCGTGGCCCGGCAGCTACACGCTGCTGGAGGGGCAGACCTACCGCATCGGAGCCGTCAGCCTGCCTGACGAGGCCGAAACTGCCGCCCTCATGGCCTCGGCTCCCGCTCCGGGCACGGTTCTGGATGACAGACTGACCATTGCCTGCGGGACAGGCTGCCTGCGGATCGAACGCATCCAGAAACCGGGTCGGGCCATGATGGACCGGGAGGCCTTCCTCCGTGGCACGAAACTGGACAGAGGGATGCGCCTTGACTGACGCCGCCCCGCCCGGCATCAGCCGCTGGGCCATCCGCATCGAGTTTGACGGGCGGCCCTATGTCGGCTGGCAACGCCAGAAAAGTGGCCTTTCCGTCCAGCAGCTCATCGAGGAGGCCGCCGAACATCTCACGCAGGGCCGCAGGGTCAGCAGCGTGACGGCGGGCCGGACCGATTCAGGCGTCCATGCCGCCGGACTCGTGGCCCATCTGGACTTTCCCGATGATGCCCCCCTCAGCCGCAAGGCCGTGCGGGACGCCATCGGCTACCATCTGAAGCCCCACCCCATTTCCATTCTGGAAGCCGCCCCGGCTCCTGAAGGCTGGAACGCCCGCTTCTCCGCCACATGGCGGCGTTACCGCTATACCATCCTCAACCGTCCCGCCCGTCCGGCCATGCAGGAAGGGTTCGTCTGGCACATCCGTGCCCCGCTGGATGTCGAGGCCATGCAGGAGGGAGCTAACCATCTGCTGGGCGGGCATGACTTCACCTCCTTCCGGGCGGCGGCCTGTCAGGCCCGGGACGCCCTGCGGACGCTGGATGAACTCACCATCACCCGCTCAGGCGACCATGTCCATGTGGACGTGCAGGCCCGGTCCTTCCTGCACCATCAGGTCCGCAACATGGTCGGAACGCTGGCTCTGGTCGGCCATCACCAGTGGCACCCGGACCGTGTGAAGGAGGCTTTGGAAGCCCGGGACCGCTGCAAGGCTGGCCCCACCGCTCCCCCCGATGGCCTATGCCTGATGGATGTCGGCTACCCGGATGATCCTTTCCGGCCATAAACTCTGCTGGTTTTCATATGATCCGTACCGACTTCGGGTTCATGCTTCTGTCCCTCCAGAATGCACCCCCAGCCAGACGGTTCACGACATCGGGTGGCAATATGAGAGGATGCTTCTGAGGCTCCACCTTCGGGGCAATTTCATGCAGCCCCGGCGTTTCCAGAGCCTTGTCGTATGCCGTAGGAGGCGTGTAACAGACATTGTTCATGTCATAAGTGGCAGCAGGAACGTTCAGTTCCTTTTCCAGAAGACGCATGACGGACAGGGGCTGTGTCACCAGGCTGTCATAATCAACCAGTACCAATTTGGACGAAAACTGTCCGAAAAACGCCTCCTGCAAGGCCTGATACGCAAAACCGAAAGCCCCCGCAGGAGACAGCAGATAATTCACCCGCTGATGAAGCGTGGCCCGATGTTCCACGGGCACGAGATAGGATGAAAGTGTCGGATCCCTGCCAATGATGCGCTCAAAGGAGTTGATCACCCAGACAGGATCACGCACACAGCAGATCACTTTTGCATCAGGGTAGAGATAGTCCAGAAGCTGAAGCTTGCTGCACCAGGCCCGGTTATTGTCAATGACCAGATTCGGCCTTGATGGCATGTCATGATATGTATCCATTGTCTTCTTAAGAAGATTCATGACCTTTTCATCGCTGAATTCAGTTTTATATTCACCTTCTGAAATAACGGAAAGCATCTTTGTCATGAGAGAACAGACAGGCGTTGAATATTCTGCACAGTAAATGTCAGGATGCTGCCCTAAAAGAACACTAAGGAGGGTACTTCCTGAGCGGGGAAGACCGGATATAAAGTGAACATGACGAGACATTACGTACTTCCCGGCCCTGTTTTTTTTGTTTCAGTCTGTATTGCATGAGTATGTGTCATAATTACCACTGTCAACTTCAAAAATGTATAAAAATTTATTTATTGTGCCACAAATCCTCTTCCGGGCTGGATAAGACCCTTTCCCTGACGACAGAGCGGTAAAAACATCCTAAACTTTCCCCTCCAGACATGAGGCCACGGACGCTGCCGAACGCCATTCACGGGCAGTGCTGTCTCCTGAAGGGAGGGACGTTTTTTGACTGACACGCTGAATGACGGTGCCATCACCATTCTGGGTGATCTGCTGCTGGACCAGTACATCACCGGGGATGTCACCCGCATCTCGCCGGAAGCCCCCGTCCCTGTCCTGCTGAGCAGCCACCAGCGGTCCACGCCCGGCGGAGCCGCCAACGTGGCCGTGAACGTGGCCGCCCTCGGTCATCCGGTCCATCCGGTCGGCGTGGTGGGTACGGATCAGGCGGCCGGGACGCTCCGTCAGGCCCTTTCGGTATGGCAGGAGATCAGGCTGGACGGTCTGGTCGATGATGCCAGCTGGACGACCATCACGAAGACCCGTGTCCTCAGCGGGCGGCAGCAGATCGTCCGACTGGACAATGAAAAGCTCGTCCCCTTCTCCAGGGCCACCGAGGAGGCCCTCATCGCCTCCACCCTGAAGGCACTGGAAACATCCCGGATTCTCATCTGTTCCGACTATGCCAAGGGTGTCCTCTCCGACCGTGTCCTGCACGCCGTCATGGAGGCCGCCCGCAGCCAGAGCATTCCCGTTCTGGTGGACCCCAAGCGGGCCGATCTCTCCGCCTATCGGGGGGCCAGCCTGCTGACACCCAACCGGCAGGAACTCGGCAAGGCCCTTGCCGCCTCCGGCATCGCCCACCCGGCAGGCCGCCCGTGGACACTGACGGATGATGAGGAGGTGGAACAGGCCTGCGCCGCCGTCGCCCCACTGACGGGCGGCGACATTCTCCTCACACGCTCCGAAAAAGGCATGACGCTCTGGCAGCAGAAGGCCGCCCCGCTGCACTGCCGTGCCCATCCTTCAGAAGTCTATGACGTCTCCGGGGCCGGGGACACCGTCATCGCCACGATCGCCTGTGCCCTGGCCAGTGGCCGCTCCCTGGCCAGCGCCGTGACCATGGCCACCACGGCCGCCGCCATTGCCGTCAGCAAGCTGGGCACGGCCTTTGTCACCCGGGACGAACTGCACCAGAAGCTGCTGGAAGAAATCGCCGACAGCGGAGCCTGCCTTCCCCTGCCCGACGCCTGCGCCATCGTGGAGAACTGGAAACGGCACGGAGCCTCCGTCGTCCTGACGAATGGCTGTTTCGACCTGCTCCATCCCGGCCATGTCTCGCTCATCCAGTTTGCCGCCAGCCAGGGTGACAAGCTGATCGTCGCCCTCAACACCGACGCCTCCATCAGGCGGCTGAAAGGCCCCCGCCGCCCGCTCCAGACAGAACAGGCCCGGGCCACGGTCATCCGTGCCCTGCGGCATGTCGATCTGGTCGTCCTCTTTGATGAGAACACGCCACTGGACATCATCTCCGCCCTGAAGCCCCACGTCCTCGTGAAAGGGGCCGATTACCGGGAAGATGAGGTCGTCGGGGGTGATGTCGTCAGGGAACATGGCGGGCGTGTCTGTCTGGCCCCGCTGCTGGACGGACATTCCACAAGCCGCATCGTGCAGACGATGGATGACAGCCACCCGGCAAAGGACACCCAACAATGACATACAGACAGACATGGCAGGACTGGCTGCTCCACAAGGCTCTGCCCCTCTGGTCCCAGGCCGGTTTCGACAGGGATGCAGGCCTCTATCACGAGCGGTTGACCTTTGAGGCCACCCCCATCACCCTGCCCCATCGCCGCCTGATGGTGCAGGCTCGGCAGATCGCCACCTACTGTCAGGCCGCCCTGAACGGCCATTACGACGCCGGCGAGCAGGCCCTGACGGTGCTGGACCATGTCACGCAGCGGTATCACCGGGCTGATGGCAGCGCAGGCTGGGTCTTCGCCCTCGGGCCTGATCTGGCCCCTTCCGACACGAAACGGGACCTGTACGGCCACGCCTTCATCCTCTTTGCCCATGGATGGGCCTACCGTCTGACCAAAGACCCCGCCCTGCTGCACAGGGCAGAGGCCAGCCTGGCCGAAATAGACCAGCTCTTCCCCTCCGCACATGGCGGATACCGGGATGTCCTGCCTGCCACGTCGGACCGGCACTCCCAGAACCCCCACATGCATCTGCTGGAAGCCTGTCTGACACTTTTCGAGGTCTCGGGTCGGGAGGTGTTCCTCCATCATGCCGACGCCATCCTGAAACTGGCCCTGCACTCCTTCATCCCGGCCGGAACGGATGCCCTGCTGGAATTCTTCACGCCGGAATGGAAGCCGGAACGGCCTGCGGGACAGAACCGTGTCGAACCCGGCCATCAGGCGGAATGGTGCTGGCTGCTGGGCGAGTATCTCCGTCTTGCCCCCGATGGCAGGCACGCCGCTGCTGCCCGTCAGGCACAGCATCGCCTCCATGACCGCCTTCAGAAGACCGCTCCCGGCCCTTTCCTGCCGGACGCCCTGCTGGATGATGGCTCGATGCTGGAAGCCTCGACACGCATCTGGCCCCAGACCGAAATGATGCGCCTTCTGGCCCAGCATGGCCCGGCGGATATCCAGTCCCGGCAGGAACGGCTCGCCATCATGAGCCAGCTCTTCTTCACCCATTATGCCCCGACTCCGCTCAATGGCGGGTGGATCGACCGGCTGGATGAGCAGGGAAAAACTGCCACGGACCATATGCCCGCCAGCAGCCTCTACCATATCTACAGTGCTGGACAGGCCATCCTCGGCACCACTCCGTAAGTCCGCTTCACCGGGGACGGACCATCACACGGAAAAACGTCCATCCCCGGCAAGGTCCCGGCGGCTGCGCTCCAGCTCCACGGCGTAGCAGCGCAGCGTGTGCCGTTCGCTCAGCTGCCCGACAAGCTGGCGGGACTGACGGTCTTCCACCACGGCCAGCACGTCGGCTTCCGCCTCTGCAAACAGGTCGGCCGCCTCACGGATGGTCATGTGCGGCTCAAGCATGATGTCCCGATAGCAGGCCAGACTGGAGACAGGCTCCTCGCCTGCGCAGGCCGCCGTGATCTCGGACACCAGGACAATGCCCTGATACCGGCCCTCCTCATCCACCAGCACGAGCCGTTCCTCAATCCCCAGTGTCAGCTGCGCCTGTGCCTGCCGGATGGTCATGGCCGCCGGAAAGCTGCGGACCTGTGCCCGCATCAGCTTCTGCACGGTCAGGGTCCGGAAGCGGCCCACATCCACGGCGGACCGGATAGTCTCTCCCCGCAGGTGAAAACGCCATGTCGCAAAATTGTATCCGAAGAGCCGCCGGACCGTCAGCAGGGACAGGGTGGCCGACAGCACCACGGCACTGCTGAGCGGCATGATCCCCGTCATTTCCAGCACCATGCAGATCATCGTCATGGGGCCTCCGATGATGGCCGTGGCCATGGCCGCCATGCCCAGCACGGAACAGACATGGCCATCAGCCGGGGCCAGACCATAAGGAGCCAGCAGAGCCCCGAACGCCTCACCGGCCAGAACCCCCAGAAACAGCGAGGCAAAAAACAGCCCGCCCCGGAAACCCGACCCGATGGACAGGCACGACGCCACCGCCTTGAGGACGAGCAACAGAAGAGCCAGGGACGGCACGATCTCCCCCTTCAGCACCAGCCCCACCCCGCCATGCCCGGCCGACAGGACCGAGGGGAAAGGTGCCGCCAGACAGGCCACGAGCAGACCGCCAGCGACAGGCCGCAGCCAGACCGGGACAGGCAGTTTCTGGAACACCGCCTGGGTCTGCGTCACGCAGTACATGATGAGAATGGCCACGAGGGCGCACAGAATGGCCAGCAGGCTGACCCCGGGCACATCGGCCCAACCCATCTGCCAGCTGGTCACCAGCGGTGGCAGGCCGCCATCCATCCGCATGAGATGCCGAACACCCAGCCCGGCCATGGCCGCCAGCGCAATGGGAAACAGGTTGGCAAGACTGTAGGTTCCCAGCACCAGCTCGAACGCATAGAAGGCTCCGGCAATCGGAGCATCAAACCCGGCACTGACAGCCCCGGCCGCCCCCGCCCCCACCAGAATCCGCATGTCCTCCCGTCGGACATGGAAGACCCGCCCCAGCCACGAACCGAAAGCAGCAGATATCTGCACATAGCCGGCCTCCAGCCCGATGGAAGCCCCCACGCCGTTGGACAGGACCGTCTGCACGGCAAGACTAACACTGTCCCTGACGGACATGCGCCCACCATGCAGGGCATTGGCCTCCACCGGGTCCACCGGGCGACGTTTCATCCAGCGGCGCAGCAGGGCACTCAGTCCGCCAACCGCCAGACCACCACCGCCCAGCACCAACAGGCAACGCCATAATGGCAGCGCAGGCAGTTCCGACAGTCTGCCGCCATTATGCAGGCCATAAAACAAGACATGCAGACCGAGGGTCACGACATTGATAAGCAGAACACAGCAGCCCGCCAGTCCCCCCGTCAGCAGGGCCAGCAGGAACAGTCCCAGTCCGTCACGCCGGACGAAGGACCGCAGCCTGGCAGGAGCCAGCAGTCTCATCCGTGATGACCCGTTCCCTATGGACATGCGGGATTCTCTCCTCTTTCCTGTATCGGCCGTGCTACAGAGTCCGGCCCTGTATACAGAAAACCCGCCTCAGACGGGCGGGTTTTCCCAGACATCCAGCATTGTGAAAGAAGCTCAGACACCAAAACGCTGCATGAACTCCAGATAAACCTGTGTCAGCTGTTCCACGGAAGCCAGAGACACATGCTCGTCACGCTTGTGCATGGTGGCCCCCACCAGCCCGAATTCCGCCACGGGGCAGCAATGCGTGATGAAGCGGGCATCGGATGTTCCCCCGCCCGTATCGAGCTTCGGCGTCCTCCCCGTCACGGCCTGCACGGCCTGGGAGAGTTTCTCCACCTCGGCACCGGGTTCCGTCAGGAAAGATTCCCCGCTGACAGCCACGTCAAGATCAGCCTCAGGGGCATGACAAGCAACGACATCCTCGATCCAGTTACGCAGGCTGCCGCTCGTATGAAGGTCATTGAAGCGGATGTTCACCCGGGCCTGTGCCGTGGCGGGAATGACGTTGGTGGCTGGATTCCCGACATCCACACTCGTGATCTGCAGGGAAGACGGAGCAAACCAGTCACTGCCGTGATCCAAAGTGCGGGATGTCAGATCATTCAGGATCGGCACGAGACGGTGGATGGGATTGTCTGCCAGATGCGGATAGGCCACATGCCCCTGTGTGCCCTTGACGGTGATCACCACATTCATGCTGCCACGGCGACCGATCTTGATGACCTCGCCCATTTCAGCCGGATTGGTCGGCTCACCCAGCAGGCAGAAATCCGGAGCCTCGCCCCGTTCTTTCATCCATTCCAGCACGGAACGGGTGCCATACCGGGCAGGTCCCTCCTCATCCCCCGTGATGAGGAATACCAGACTGCCCTTCAGCGGTCCGGCCTCCAGCCTGCGGGCCACGGCAGCCAAGGCGGCGGCGACACCGCCCTTCATGTCCGCCGTGCCACGGCCGTAAATATGCCCATCCCGGATGTCCCCGGCGAAAGGATCGCAGCTCCAGCCCTCACCGGGGGGAACGACATCCGTATGCCCCGCAAAGCAGAGACAGGGACCGCCCTGCCCCAGCCGGGCATAGAGGTTGGGCGTCTGCCCGCCTTCGGGACCGAAGACAAGGCGTGTGACCTCAAACCCCATCATCTCCAGCGACCGGGCCACGACGCCCAGTGCCCCGTCATCCGCCGGGGTGACGGAGCGACATCGCAGGAGGTCCTGCAACAGAGCGACGGGGTCCGAAGGAGATGATGGATGGCTCATGAGGTCACTCAGTCACGCAGCAGCTCATTGATGGATGTCTTGGAGCGTGTACGCTCGTCAACACGCTTGACGATCACGGCACAGGCCAGGGACGGCCCGCCCGGGGTCTTCGGCGGCAGGGTTCCCGGCACGACCACGGAATAGGCCGGAACACGCCCCATATGGATCTCACCCGTCGTACGGTCCACGATCTTGGTGGAGGCCCCAAGGAACACGCCCATGGAGAGGACGGAGCCACGCTCCACGACCACGCCCTCAGCCACCTCGGAACGGGCACCGATGAAGCAGTCATCCCCGATGATGACCGGTGCGGCCTGGAGCGGCTCCAGCACGCCACCAATGCCTGCACCACCGCTGATATGGCAGTTCCTGCCGATCTGGGCACAGGAGCCGACCGTGGCCCATGTATCGATCATCGTGCCGCTCTCGACACGGGCACCCAGATTGACGAAGCTCGGCATCAGCACGACACCCGGAGCGATGTAGGCGGAACGGCGGACGACAGCCCCCGGAACGGCCCGGAAACCGGCCTTCTCGAACTCTGCCTTACCCCAGCCGGCGAACTTCAGCGGCACCTTGTCAAAACCCGGAGCACCACCGCAGCCATTGGCCATCGGCTCGGATTCATACAGGCGGAAGGACATGAGGACGGCCTTCTTCAGCCATTCATGCACGACACGTCCGTCTTCCCTGTGTTCGGCCACACGGAAGGTTCCGTCATCCAGCCCGGCAAGAGCGGCTTCCACGACATCACGGGCCTGCCCCTGCGTCTGCGGGGACAGGCTGGCACGGTCTTCCCAAAGGGTTTCGATCTGCTTGCGAAGCTCTGCGTGATCCATAAAACGCTCCTTATTCTACAACCATAATCCGGGCAGGCTGCCCTGCCCCATCTCTCAGTCCGCCTTGATGAGCGTACCCTGTCCTGCCCTGGTGAAGAGTTCCAGCAGGCAAGTATGTGGCACCCGGCCATCCAGAATGACGGCAGCCTTGGCCCCGGCCTGCACGGCCTTGAGGCAGGTTTCCACCTTGGGAATCATGCCGCCCGTGATGTGCCCCTCCCGGATGAGACGGCGGGCCTCCTCGGCCGTCAGCTCCTCGATGCGCTGGCCATTCTCGTCCAGCACACCGGGAACGTCCGTCAGCATCAGCAGGCGGGAAGCCCGCACGGCACCGGCAACCGCACCGGCAGCCGTATCCGCATTGATGTTGTAAATCTCGCCTTCATCCCCGGCACCAAGCGGAGCCACGACCGGAATCAGACCAGCACCGAGAAGGGCATAGAGCACCCGGGGATCGACACGCTCCGGCTGGCCGACAAAGCCCAGATCGACCGCCTCGCTCCCGTTTCCTTCCGTCCGATGATAATGGACGAGACGGCTGGCCTGGATCAGACGCCCGTCACGGCCGGAAATGCCCACGGCAAGCGCACCGGCATGGCTGATGAGATCGGCCACCTGTTTGTTCACCGTGCCGGAGAGGACCATCTCGATCACGTCGATCATCTCACGGTCCGTGACACGCAGGCCATCAATGAAGCGGGACTCAACACCAAGCCGCTTCATCATGCTGCTGATCTGCGGGCCACCACCATGCACCACGATCGGATTGATGCCGACCAGCTTGAGCAGGGCGATGTCCCGGCCAAAGGTGGCGGCAAGGCTGTTCTCGACCATCGCATGGCCACCATACTTCACCACGATGGTGTCGCCAGCATAACGGCGCAGATAGGGCAGCGCACCGGCAAGGACGGCAGCCTGCTGCTGATCGCTCAGCGCATCAAGTGCCAGGACATTCTCCAGAGGAGCGGCGGGAGAAGAATCAGAAGAAGACATGACCATTCACTATACAGAAAAACTTTTCAGGACCGTTCATCGGCAGGCGTGGCGAAGCGGGCCATTATGCCACGCAGCTCGGCAATACCCAACGACGTCGTGCTGCTCGTCGCCACAATGTGTGGGAAAGCCGCCGCATGGGTTCCGGCCAACGCTTCCACCTCCTTCTGCCGTCCTGCGAGCGCGGAGGCGGACAGGGCATCACATTTGGTCAGGACGATCTGGAACACGACCGCCGCCTTATCCAAAAGATCGCAGACCTCCCTGTCGGAGGCCTTGAGGCCCACGCGCCCGTCAATCAGAAGGATCACACGGGCCAGATTGGGTCTGCCCCGCAGATAGGCGAACATCGTCCGCTGCCAGTCTTCCTTCACGGCCTTGGACGCCTTGGCGAAACCATAACCCGGCATGTCCACGAGGGAGAGCCTCCCTCCCAGGTTGAAGAAATTGAGCTGCTTGGTCCGCCCCGGCTCGGACGAGGCCCGGGCCAGAGCCTTCCGGCCCGTCAGCGCATTGATGAGGCTGGATTTGCCCACATTGGAGCGTCCCGCAAAGGCGATTTCCGCACGGTCGGGTGGCGGAAGCTGCTCGATCGTCTGCGCCCCGAAGAAGAAATCACAGGGACCGGCGAAGAGCCTGCGGCCCTCTTCCAGTTCTTCCTCGGTGGGCAGGACCGTCTGCATCTGCTGCATCATCGCTCTTTCTTCTTTGCGGCACCAGCCTTGCGGGGGGCCTTGCCCTTGCGCCCGATCAGCGGCACGGGCAGGCTGGTCCGACGCTCGATGTAATGCTGCTGGAGGAAGGTCAGCACGTTGTTCCACGTGTAATAGACCAGCAGACCGGCAGGGAAGCTGGACATCACGAAGACATACACGATGGGCATGAACTGCATGATGCGGGCCTGGGCCGGGTCCATGCTGACCATGCTGTGCTTCTGGAGCAGCCAGAAGGTGATGCCCAGTGCCGCCCCCCAGATGCTGAGATGCAGGAAAGAGAAGATGTGCGTGGGATCGAACGGCAGCAGCCCGAACAGGTTGAACACGTTGGTCGGATCCGGCACGGAAAGGTCCTTGATCCAGCCGAAGAAAGGCGCATGACGCTCATCGATGCTGAGATTGAGCATCTTGTACAGGCAGAAGAAGATCGGAGCCTGGATCAGCATGGGCAGGCAGCCCCCTGCCGGATTGATCTTCTCTTCCTTGTAAAGGGCCATGACCTTCTGGTTCATGGTCATCGGGTCGCTTTTGTACTTCTCACGGATCTCCGTCACCTTCGGCGCAATCAGGCGCATCCGGGCGGCCGAATGGGCGGCCTTGGAGGCCAGCGGGAACAGCACGATCTTGACGATCAGCGTCATGGCCATCAGTCCGAGGCCGAAATTGCCGATATGCGCATAGAGCCAGTGCAGCAGGAACAGGATGGGCTTCGTCAGGAAGCTGAACCAGCCGAAATCGATGCTGTCATCAAAGCGGGGCAGACCCAGCCTGCGGCCATAATAGCGCAGCAGGCCCGGCTCCTTGGCACCGGCAAACAGGTAGCTGCCCTGCCCCAGACGGGCACCGTCCTGGATGACCTGCGGCTCCTGCGAGGTGAAGGTCACACGGTAGGAACCGTTACCTTCCGGCACGTAGCTGTACCGGATGCGCACGTTGGAGGACGCATCAGCCCCGACGGCCGTCAGCCAGTATTTGTCCGTGATGCCGCCCCAGCCACCTTTTCCAGTGTCTGTCCATGACACATGGTCCGGTCCATTGCCGTCGGTCCGCAGGGACTTGTACCCCTTGTCCGCCAGCCGGCCGTTCATGACGGCAATCGGTCCCTCATAGGCCGTGAAGGAACCGGTATCCTCCGGCAGATAGTCACGCTGGACACGCTGGAACGGATAGACGGACACGGGCTGGCCGGAATGGTTCTCCACCTCCTGCCGCACCGTCACCATATAATGGTGGTCCTGCGCCAGCTGGATGATGAAGCGCACGCCAGCCCCGTTGTCCCAGTGCAGGCTGACCGGGGACTCCGGCGTCAGGCCGGTCTGTTCCCCATCCACCTGCCAGAGGGAATGCTCGCCCGGCAGACGGGTGGTGAACCCGGCGGCGTTCTCCCAGCCGATAACCAGATAGGTCGGCCGGCCACTGCCTGCCCTGTCCAGCAGACGGACCAGCGGACTGTCCTTGGCGATGGTCTCACGGTAGCGGGTCAGCTCGAGATCATCCAGCCGTGCACCCCGCAGGTTGAAAGACCCCTGGACATCGGACGAAGCCACCTTCAGCCGATGCTCCTGGTGATCGTCCGCCTCTTCCACAGGCCCGGCCGCAGCCGGAGCGGGAGACGGCTGGGTGACCGCAGCCGGAGTGGCGGGCTGCGTCTCCACCGGTTTGTGCCGCTCGGGAGGCAGGAAGAAATTGAAGCCGATCAGGATCAGGGCCGACAGGGCGACGGCCAGAATAATACGTTTGCTACTTTCCATCGGGCTGAAGCCGCTCTTTCATCATGCTGGAAGGGTAGATCGCTTCCTCAGTGGCGTAAAATCGTCCCCAAAACAATAGCCACACCATTTTTTTTACGTTTTCTGCCGGAGCCGTGTCACGGGGGATGGTCCACGCCACCCGGATGGAAAGGATGGCATTTCAGGATGCGGCAGACCGTCAGCCAGCCACCCCGGAACGGACCATGCCTGCGGATGGCCTCCTCTCCATAGACACTGCAGCTGGGATGAAAACGGCACTGCCTGCCCATGATCGGACTGAGAAAAAGGCGGTAAAGCCTTATGAGGCCCACCATGAACACGGCAAGCAGCCTGCCCACGGCTCTTACTCCGCCCCTCTCTCCAGAGCCTGGAGCACCTTGCGCACATCATTTTTCAGGAGAGGGAAAGGCCGCTTCCGGGTAGCGGCACGTCCTATCAGGACGAGATCACCCGAGGAAGGGCACCCTTCCTCCTTCACCACCAGCCGGAGGGCCTCCCGCAGGCGGCGGCGTGTACGGTTGCGCACGACGGAATTACCGACCTTCTTGGTCACGGTAAAACCGGCCCGTACCGCCATGTCCCCCTGCCCCGGCAGCACCTGGCCGATCAGCCCGGGAGACACGACCTTATGGCCCTTGCGGGCCACACGCAGAAACTGCGACCGCTTCTTCAGGCGGTCAGGCTGTTTCATGCTCAGGCAGAGAGTTTCTTGCGGCCCTTGGCACGACGGTTTGCCAGCACGCGACGGCCACCAACTGTGGCGGAACGTGTACGGAAACCGTGGCGACGCTTACGAACCAGACGGGAAGGCTGATATGTGCGCTTCATCTTTTCAATCCTCTAATCTTAACAACACGCCCCGTAAGGCGTGCATCAGAACAGGACGCACCCAGTAACGCCCCTCCACTTGGGAGTGGCTTTTAAGGGGATGGCCCTGTCCTGTCAATCCTGCAATTCCACCCGGATGGCGCAGGGGATGGGGTTTCCGCTGGCCGTTACGCCTTGGCGTCCTTCTTTTCGATCAGCTCGACCTTGTAGCCGTCGGGGTCCTGAACGAAAGCGATGACGATACCCGTATTGCCCATCGGACCGGCCTCACGGGTGACACGCCCGCCACCCTGACGGACCGTATCAACGGCGGCGGCCACATCCCGCACGCCAACGGCAAAATGGCCGAAGCCCGTTCCGTGGGTATAGTCCTCCGTCTGGTCCCAGTTGTAGGTGAGCTCAATCTCACCCTCACCACGGGCATTGCCTTCATACCCGATATAAACCAGCGTGAAACGCCCTTCCGGCACCTCCAGGCGGCGCAGCTCGCGCATCCCGAGGAGGCCGTAGAAAGCCAGACTGCGGTCAAGGTCCCGCACACGGATCATCGTATGAAGATAAATGCTCATTGTCTTACATCCTTTTTTCAAAAACGGAGTCCGGGCCCAGTCCATAGAGAAACAGCCCCAGACGGTCCGCCTCCTTTATACAATGATCCGGGTCCACGACCAAGGTAAGCCGTGCAGGGAACGCCAGACCCCGCAACCCCGCCTCCGCCGCCCTGCGGACCGTGACCGGCCCGATGGTGGGCATGTCGGCCCGCAGCTCCTGCCCTGTCTTGGGCATCTTGACGAGCACTCCGCCAGCCCCCTCCTGCCGCAGGTCACCACAGCGCAGCAGCATGGCGTCCGTACCTTCGAGAGCCTCCACCGCCAGCACCAGACCGTTCTGCACCACGCATCCCTGCCCTATGTCCAGCGGCCCCATGACAGACAGGGCATGAACCGCCTGCCTCATGTCATCCATCGCCTGACGGTCGGGGTGGACCCTGCCCCAGGGACCCGCCCGGTTCGCCTCCGTCCCAAGAAACTCATGCGCCCCCCGCACACGGAAGCCCTCTTCTTCCAGAATCCGGATGATCGCCGCCAGCAGGCCGTCATCTCCGGCAAACAGGGCACGCCCAAGCCGGACGAGCAGACGCATCCCCTCCGCATCCGGTCTCAGGGCACGCCATGAAGGCCGCCGGACAGGGCCTATCAGAACAAGCTCGCTGCACCCATTGCGGCGCAGGGAACGGAGAATGGCACCCGCAGCAGCCAGACGGATCATTTCATGAGAATAGGGAGCGAGACGGCTTTCATCAGCAAAGCCACTGAACCCCACAAGAAACGGGTCACGCCCTTCCCGTCGGAGAGCCTCTGCCACCTGGGCAGGAAGCGGGCCACCACCGGCCAGAATCCCGACCCGGGCTGGCTGGTTCACCCTTCCACGTCCTTTTCGGAAACACCGGCCTGACCTGGACGGGTCAGGCCACGGCGGCTTGGCTCTTCCATGAAACGGAGCATCTCCGCCACACGGTCGATATGACCATAACGCTGGCGCACCCTGTCCATGCGCTCACCGAGCAGGCTTCTGCCCCGGCTGGAACGGGGATAAAGCTCCCGGAACGCCAGACGCATCTGCTGTATCTCACCGGCGTCCACGCCAGACCGCCTGAGGCCAATCCAGTTCAGCCCCACCAGCCTGGCCCTGTTGCCCAGCACGCTGCCATACGGAATGACATCCATTTCCACCCCGCACAGCCCGCCGACCACGGCCCCATGCCCGACACGGACAAACTGATGCAGGGCTGCCGACCCCATGATCCGGGCATTGTCACCAATCATCACATGCCCGCCCATCACGACATTGTTGACGATGATGACCCCGTCACCCAGCACGCAGTCATGGGCGACGTGAGCATTGGCCATGATGAGGCAGTCCCGGCCAATCCGGGTTTCACCGGCCCCCTGCGCCGTCCCCCGATGGATGGTCACGTTCTCCCGCACCACCGTTCTGGCCCCGATGTGGCAGCGGGTCTTTTCCCCCGCATATTTGAGGTCCTGGGGGGGATAGCCGACCGTCGAAAAGGGATAGACCTCGACCCCTTCCTCAAGAACCGTCTGACCTTCGACCATGACAGACGCATGAAGCCGAACATTGTCGCCCAGCCTCACGTCCGGGCCAACCATGCACCAGGGGCCGATCCAGACCCCTTCACCAAGAGACGCCCGTGGGTCCACAAGAGCCGTAGGGTGAATCCCGGTTTTTCCAGGGTGCTGTCCCGGTTCTGGCATCAGGTTCAGTCCACGATCATGGCACTGAAGGTCGCTTCAGCAACCGTGGTTCCCTCAACCTTCGCAACACCACGGAACCGCCATACGGCCCCGCGTGACCGCTCCTTGGTGACATGGATGCGCAGCTGGTCCCCCGGACCGACCGGGCGGCGGAACTTGGCATTCTCCACTGTCATGAAATAGACCAGCTTGCCTTCAAAAGCCTTGCCCAGTGTCAGCACGACAAGCGTGGCTGCCGTCTGGGCCATGGCCTCGACGATGAGAACACCCGGCATGACCGGACGTGCTGGAAAATGCCCCTGAAAAAACGGCTCGTTGACCGTCACGTTCTTGATGCCAACAGCGGATTCCGAAGCCCTGATCTCTTCCATCCGGTCCAGCAGAAGGAAAGGATAGCGATGAGGAATCGCCTTCATAATCTGCATCACATCTACGCTCTCAGGCACCTGATGTGTCTGCTCAGCAGCATCTCCCACTTATCTCATCTCCCGGCTTTTTTCGACAACACGCAACCATCCGCTTATCCTGTAAGGAGAAGGCGGTCAATGTCCGCACCTTTTACCAAAAAAATCCAAAAATACCAATCTCACATGTCCTATCGGCGGGAAAGCCTTCGTAACGTGGCAATATTCCTGAAGAATTCCCGGAAAGGCATGGCCGGACTGCCAATGACATCCGCTCCGGCCTCGACGTCATTCATCACGCCACACTGTGCCCCGATGCGGGCCTTGCGCCCGACATGGATGTGCCCGATCAGCCCGGCCTGGGCGGCGATCGTCACGAAATCCTCGATCTCGGTGGAACCGGAAACCCCGGCCTGTGACACCACGATGCAGCACCGCCCCAGACGGGCGTTGTGACCGATCTGCACCAGATTGTCGATGCGGGTGCCCGCCCCTATGACGGTATCCTTCATGGAGCCACGGTCTATGGTCGAATTGGCCCCGACCTCCACCCCATCCTCCAGAATGACACGGCCCAGCTGGGGCACGCTCTCAAAACCGTCCGGCCCCACGGCAAAACCAAAACCGTCCTGTCCGATCCGGGCACCAGGGTAGAGAATGACACGCTCCCCCAGAAGGGCATGGCTGAGCGTCACATGGGCACCGATGCGGCACCCGTTCCCCAGCACGACATGGCTGCCCAACATGGCGTGCGCCCCGATGACACATCCGTCACCGATCCGGGCCCCGTCACCGACCACCGCGAAAGGGCCTATCTCCACCCGCTCACCAATGATGACGTCCCTGCCTATGACGGCCGTTGGATGACGGCTGGCCTCTACCGGCGGCAGCGGATGGAAAAGACGGGCCACACGGGACCAGGCCAGATAAGGCTCCCGGCTGACAAGGGCCACGCAGCCCTCCGGAACCTTGTCCGCAAAGGCGGGACCCAGAATGACGGCACCGGCTTTCGTCTCACTGAGAAGAGGCAGATAGCGGCGGTTGTCCAGAAACGAGACATGCTGCGGACCGGCCGCATGAAGCGGAGCCACACCCTCGAAGAGGGAACCGGCTCCCGCAGCTCCAGCAACCTCCAACCCGGCCGCTTCAGCAAGCCGTTCCAGCGTGAATGGTCCGGAACGGACGAAGAAACGGGGGTCACCCGGAAGCTGCCGGTCCATCGTCACCGCTCCCTTACTGCTGGCGACGGAGGACGGAATCCTTGGCCTGCGGAACCTCGGCAGGCTGCGTGCCCGCCTGATTCATCAGGCGTTCCTCATCGGCCGTCGTGGGCATCTTGCCGGACTTGGCCAGCACCTCCGGGTCCACCCCGTCACCGGGGATGAAGACATGCGGCAGCACCTTGTTGAGCAGATCAGCCACCTCCTCGGTGATGTCCTGCCCGTCCACATGCAAGACGGCCTGCTCGGCATGAAGCACGAGATTCATGCCATGTGCACCGGCCACCCGGGCGATGATCCCGTCACGCTGTTCCAGCACGCGCTCGATCTGATGGAAGGCCACCTGATAGGCCTCCTGAATGATGCGGGCCTGATTGCTGAAGTCACGCTGGTCCTTGGCACGCCGCTCCTGAAGATGACGGACACGCAGCTGGAGCTGGTCGGACGTCAGGGTGCGGGCCTGCACCTGAAGCTTCTGCTGCTCCTCACGCCAGGCAGCCTCCTCCTTCTGCACGACACGGGCCAGACGGTCACGCCGTTCCCCCAGAACCTGCTGCATCTCCTGCGCCGCCGTGGAAAGCTGCATCACGCCCTGCACGCTGATCAGCCCGACGGACACTGGCGGCGGTGCATTCTCCTTCGGAATGGCCGGAGACGCCGGAACCGGCGGCAGAGGCAGGACAGGCGGAACCTGCTGCCCCTCACCCTCCGGAGCCCCTTCCGCTTCATCCATGCCGCCCATGTCGGGCATGGCTGCCGGAGCCGGTGCCGCCACGGGGGCGGCATGATGATGCGGAGCCACCGGGGCGGAAGGCTGCTGGGCCGTCTTCGGAACAAACCAGGCCCCGTTGCCATCATTGCTGTCGGCTGCCCCCGCCTGGCTGACTGGCATGAGAGCCAGCACGCTTGCGGTCATCAGGGTCAAAGGCAGTGAAAAGCGTGACATGAAAACCTCTTTGTGAAAATGGAAACGGAAAGGCCCGTTCCGGCTCCCGCAGGACCCTGAACGGGCCATGTTCCTCAGAACTGCTGGCCGAACCCGAAGCGGACCGGATACAGACGGTCCCCGTGTTCACGATGGATCGGGACGGCACCGTCAATATTGACCAGACCGAACGGACTCTTCCAGGAAATGCCAAGACCGCCGGAGACACGAGGGGTCATCGTGCTGCCGCCGATCGGCGTGTAGTACGGGTCATTCCAGTTACGGTAATGATTGCGGTCCTTCACACGCTTGCCGGAAAGACTACCGGCATCAATGAAGCCACGTCCGGAAATGCCAAGGCTGTCACCCATCGGCAGCGGGAAATTCAGCTGGATGGACGCCGTGTACATGAAGGTACCACCGATCAGGTCCTCCTGTCCGGCACCCGGGCAGTAGCCGTTGCGGGCCTGGCCCAGTGGCGTGTTGGCGGCACCGCTGTGGCAGGGAGCCTTGTAGTGGCTGCTTCGTGGGCCGACACCACCCTGAAGGAAGCCTCGCAGGTTCTGCCCCCCAAGGTAGAAGTTGTCGACGATGTTCCGGTCACCACTGGAGCTCCAGTCATGCATGTAACCAACACCGCCCTTGAACTGAAAGCCCCAGCTGTGGCTGCCCGTCAGGTCATCCAGCGGCAGATAGTAGCTGCCGTTGGCCTTGACACGGTAATATTTCTCGTTGCCACCCAGACCCGCGAAATCGCCGCCTGCGCTGAGAACGTAACCGGACCGTGGGTTCATGCGGTTGTCACGGCGGTCATAGGTGATGTTGGTGCCGATCTGGGAAAGAAGCGACCAGCCTGCGGCATCACGCACATAAACGGACGGCGTGTCATCCTCCCAGCCCGGATACTGCGACCCCGGCACGCCGTTACCGACATGACGGTCCACGACCGTGTAGGTCCAGGACTGCGACAGATACCGGTTATAGGCATAGCCGAGGCGGACGGACGCACCGTACTGACCCTCGTTATAGCTCTGGTAGGTCTGGTAGTTGTTCTGGATCGTGTAGATGTCGAACCCGGCGACGAAGTTGCGCCCGAGGAAGTAGGGATCGGTCACGGACAGATCGGCCTGCTTCTCATAATAGGCGACCGTACCGGAGAACCCGGCATCAATGCCCGTACCCAGCAGGTTGTGCTGCTTCAGGCCGACGTTACCCATGATGCCGGCGTCGGTCGAGTACCCGCCACCGAGGGAGAATTCACCGGTCGGCTTTTCAACCACGTTGGCACTGACATTGACCTTGTCCGGCGCAGACCCCTGGGACTGCTCCACCCCGGTGCTGCTGAAGTACCCCATGTCCTGAAGGGCCAGCTTGGAATATTTGCGGTTGAAGGGCGTGTAGGCATCCCCTTCCACCATGGGCAGGTTCCGGCGGATCACGTGGTCACGCGTGATCGTGTTCCCGTTGATGTCGATGCGTTCCACATAGACATGCGGTCCCTCGACGATGTCAAAGAGAAGATCGACGACCTTTTTCTCAGGATTACGGGCAATCTCGGGGCGCACCATGGCGAAGGGATGCCCGTTGGCCTGAAGCCACTCCTGCATGTCCGTCGCATTGTCCTGCACCGCCGTGCCATCGTAATACTGGTTCTTGTAAACCTCGATATGATTCTTCATCGTGTCCGCCGTGACATGATGCACATTGGACCGCACGCCGATCTTGCCCAGACGATACCGTGGCCCCTCATGAAGGGTATAGGTGACGTAGAAGCTCTTGTGGTCCGGAGACAGCTCACCCGTGGCATCGACCATGTGGAAATCCACGAAACCGCTATGCAGGTAGAAACGCCTCAGAAGCTCGGCATCGTAGCGGATGCGCTCGGGGTTGTATTCATCCGAGGAGGAGAAGAAACGGTACCAGGCATGTTCCTTGGAGGAGACGACATGGGACAGGGCCGCCTCGCTGAAGCTCGCATTGCCGACAAAGGCAATCTTGCGGACGAGCGTCTGCTGTGATTCATTGATGTTGAAGATCACGTCGACACGGTTGTGGGACAGACGGATGACCTGCGGCACCACCGTGGCCCCGTACCGGGCACGGGCCGCATACATGTTCAGTATCTTCTGGCGGTCCACGGCCACGGTCTGGGCCGAGAACACGGCACGGGTCCGCAGGCTGATCTCTTTCATCAGGTCCTTGTCCTTGAGGGCATGGTTGCCCTCAAAGACGATGCGGTTCACCACCGGATTTTCCGTCAGGTTGACCAGAAGCGTGTTGCCCTCACGCTTCAGCGTCACGTCCCGGAACAGCCCCGTGGCATAGAGGGTCTTCAGCGAACGGTTGAGGGCGTCACGGTCGAAACTGTCACCCGGCTGCACCACCATGTAGGACAGGACGGTGCTGGTCTCGATACGGGTATTGCCACGCACGTCGATGGACTGGATCATGCTGCCGGAGGAGAGATGGTCCTTGTCCACAGAGCGACGGGCATGATGGACACTGCGCCCCTGCTGGGATGCCGCCTCTGCCGCACAGAGCAGGGTCGGTGCCGTACAGACAGAAGCCAGCAGAGCCAGTCGAACGGCCATAGGCCGGAACCTTTTCGTACGCAATCCTGACAAAACCGGTATTCCTCGTCTCAAAATTCCACGAACAACCATCATGCCGCCCCCGCACCGAACGCCCGGACAGCCCACACGCACAGGCGCATCGGACAGAGTCCCACGCAGCATCACGCCAAGGGAGATGCCTGTCTCAGTTATATACTCTACCCTAGAAGGTCTTTTCCATCATTGCAGGGGGAAAGATCAACCCCCATGTGCAAACAACCAGTGAAAAACTCCCAGCCCCCTGAGATCGTTCACCGTCGAGAAGATGAAAAGTGCCGCCACGAGGAACAGCCCCACCTGAAGGGCATAACCCTGCGTCCGCTCGGACAGGGGTTTCCCCCGGATGGCCTCACAGGCATAGAAGAGCAGATGGCCACCATCCAGCATGGGCACGGGGAACAAGTTCAGCAGGCCAAGGTTGAGGGACAGGAGAGCCACGAACCCCAGCGCACTGGCCACGCCATAATCCACGGCCTGCCCGGACATGTGGATGATGCCGATGGTCCCGGAGAGCTGCCGGGCACTCCGCTGCCCGCTGATGATCTGCCAGATGCCCTCCAGCATGTTGCCGCACATGTCCCACGTCTGTCCGATGGCCGCCGGAACAGCCTTGTAGACAGGCAGGGGCGCACTGTGACTGACGGCAAAGCCGACCCCCAGCCGACCGACGTCATGCCCCCCCTGCCGGATGCGGTCCAGCGTGACCGGAAGCTCCAGGCTCTGGCCCTTCCGCAGCAGCCCGATCTTCATGACCTCGCCCGGATGGGCCGCCACCTGCGCCTGGATGTCGCCAATGCTCAGGATGTGATGCCCGTCCAGACGCTGTATTTCGTCACCCACCTGAAGCCCGGCCTTCATGGCCGCACCATCCGGGGCCAGCGTGCCGATGTCGGGCCGGGCCTCCGGCCTGCCGAAGCAGGACAGCAGCACCACAAATAGAAGGATCGTCAGCAGGAAATTGAAGGCAGGCCCCGCCACCGTCACGATCGCCCGCGAGAGGACGGACTTGCGGTTGAAGGCATTCTCGTCACCCTCTTCCCGTGGTGCATCGGGACGGTTCTCAAACCCATGGAGTTTGACATACCCCCCCAGCGGCAGCAGGCTGATCTGCCAGCGTGTTCCGACCCGATCCTTCCATGATGTCAGGGCGGGACCGAACCCGATCGAGAAGACGGTCACCTGCACGCCACGCCAGCGGGCGGCCAGATAATGGCCCAGCTCGTGAATGAAGACGACAATCCCGAAAACGACAAGACCGGCAACGATGCTCTGAAGACTATGCATGGTCGGCCATCCGCTTCATCTGTGTCCGGGCCAGCTCACGCCCCATCTCGTCCCAATGGTAAACATCCTCCAGGGAGGTCGGTACCGGGTTTTCCGGCATGGCCTGGAGGCTGGCATCAATCAGCTCACCAATGCCGAGGAAACGGATCTTCCCGGCGAGGAAAGCCTCCACGGCGATCTCGTTGGCGGCGGAGAACACGGTCGGAGCCACGCCTCCGGCCCGCAGGACCTGACGGGCCAGACGCAGCGGGATGAAGCGGTCCTCATCCACCGCCTCGAAATTCATCTGCCCGAGCTTCACAAAGTCCAGACGCTCGCATCCCGTCTGCATCCGGGTCGGGGCGGCCAGCGTGTGTGCGATGGGAATCCGCATGTCCGCCGTGCCCATCTGGGCCACGAAGCTGCCATCACGGAAACAGACCATGCCATGCACGACTGACTGCGGATGGACCAGCACGTCAATCTGATGTTCCGGCAGGTCGAACAGACGGGCGGCCTCGATGACCTCCAGCCCCTTGTTGGCCATGGAGGCGGAGTCAATCGTGATCTTGGCCCCCATGGACCATGTGGGATGCTTCAGAGCCTGTTCAGGCGTCGCCTTCGCCATCTCCTCCTTCGTGGAGCAGCGGAACGGTCCGCCAGAGGCCGTGAGGACAATCTTCTCCACGAGAGACATGTCCGCCCCGCCAAGGGACTGCAGGATCGCATTATGTTCGGAATCAACGGGCAGCAGCTCGGCTCCGGCATCACGCACGGCTTCCAGCATGACGTTGCCGGCACAGACGAGAGCCTCCTTGTTGGCCAGGGCCACCTTGTGCCCGTTGCGTACGGCCTCCAGCGTGGGAGCCAGCCCGGCCGCCCCGGTGATGGCAGCCATCGTCCAGTCTGCTTCCAGCGCACCGGCCTCGATGACGGCCTGCCGTCCGGCGGCCACCTTCACGCCAGTGCCAGCGAGACGCTCTTTCAGCTCCTCATAATGCTGCTCATCATTCAGGACGGCCAGCTCGGCATTCAGCTCACGGGCCTGCTCGGCCAGAAGGGCGGCGTTCTTCCCCCCCACGAGAGCGCGCACCTGGATGGAGTCTGCCTGCTGCTTCAGAAGATCGACGGTCGAGACACCAATGCTGCCTGTACTGCCAAGCACGCTGATGCGCCGACGCCCGGAACCTCCCCCCATGGAATACCTCTCCCTTGATGATTTCAACATGATACGTGATGGCGGGTCTGCCTCATGACAGACCTATAGCAGAGACTGCCGCTCCAGAATAAGACTTAACGGAAAAGCTGCCAGAATGGCCCCTCTCCGGCCATGAGGGCCAGGATGGCCGCAACAGGGGCCGCCAGCAGGAGGGCATCCAGCCGGTCCAGCAGTCCCCCATGACCCGGGATGAGCCGCCCGGAATCCTTGACGCCCAGACGCCGCTTGAAGGCACTCTCCAGCAGGTCGCCTGCCTGGGCCGCCACGGCAATCACTCCGCCCGTCAGACAGGCGGAGAACGACCAGCCATGCCCCGACCAGTGTCCGACCAGCCCACCGAGGATCACGGCCCCCACGATGCCCCCCAGCGAGCCGGAGATGGTCTTGCCGGGAGAAATGGCCGGGGCCAGCTTCGGCCCGCCAATCAGCCGCCCAGTGGCGTAGGCGCAGCTGTCACTGGCAATGACGGCGAAAATGACAAAGAAGGTCTCAAGGAAGCCGTCAGGCCGCCCCCGCAGCCAGAGCAGGGAAAAACCACCCAGCATGGCCACCAGGACCGGACCGCAGGCCCGCCTGCCAAACAGGACACTGGACGCCAGGAGGTAAAAGGCTGCAAACCACTGCCCCTTGATGGCTATCAGACCACCACAGAGGGGCCAGAGCAGAAGCAGCAGCCCCCGCAGACTTTTCATCGGCTGGCCAAGCAGGGTTTCCCCTTCCCAGACGATCCCGACCATGACAAGCAGCACCAGTACCCGATAGGCCCATCCACCAGACCAGAGGCAGAGGAGCACCACGGGGACGATCACGAGACTGGAAAGGATGCGCTTCTGAAGCTCCGTCATTCCGGCCTCCCTCCAAAACGTCTCTGCCGACGCATGTAACGCCGCATGGCCTCGGCAAAATCTTTCTCACCAAAATCCGGCCAGAGCACGTCGAGAAAGACCAGCTCGGCATAGGCCGACTGCCAGAGAAGAAAATTTGACAGACGGCTCTCGCCGCTCGTCCGCACGACAAGGTCAGGGTCCGGCATGTCGCCCGTCTGGAGGGCGGCGGAAAGCATGTCCTCGTCAATATCCTGCGGATTCAGCGTCCCGGCCCGGACCCTCTCCGCCAGATGACGGACTCCGCCCGCAATCTCGGCCCGGCTGCCATAAGACAGGGCCAGGGACAGGGTAAGGCGGGTGTTACTGCGGGTCTGCTCCTCGGCCCGATGCAGCTCCCGGCAGAAGGACTCCCCAAACCGTTCAGGCTCACCGATGATGCGCAGGCGGACGCCCTGAGAGTCCAGCTCCCTGAACCGGTGACGCAGATAGAACTGCATCAGCCCTGTCAGGTCACTGATTTCCTCACCGGACCGCCGCCAGTTCTCCGAGGAGAAGGCATACAGTGTCAGATAATCCACCCCGTGTTCCATCGCCGCACGGACACAGCGTTGCACGGCCTCACCGCCTTCACGGTGGCCCTGCACGACCGGTACGCCCCGGCTCCTGGCCCAACGCCCGTTGCCATCCATGATGACGGCAACATGACGTGGAAGCGACCCGGCCGGGAAGGAAGAAGGATGTAAGTCCGACAATGTTCTTGCGATCAGACCTGCTTGATGTCCCGCTCTTTGTCAGCCAGCATGGTGTCCACACGCTCGATGAACCGGTCCGTCAGCTTCTGGATGCCGGCCGTCCAGGTCTTCGCCTCATCCTGGCTGAGCTCGCTCTTCTTCTCCTTCCCCTTGACGATGTCCATGCCATCACGACGGACGCCACGCACGGCCACACGGCCACCCTCGGCATAACGGGCGGCAGCCTTGGCCATCTCGTTGCGACGCTCCTCCGTCAGCTGCGGGATGGGCACACGGATGGTCTGCCCCTCGGCCGCCGGGTTCAGCCCCAGGCCACTGTCACGGATGGCCTTCTCCACGGAGGAAACGGCACTGGCATCCCAGACGGACACGGTCAGCATCCGGGCTTCCGGCACGGCAACGGACCCGACCTGGGACAGGGGTACGACAGAGCCATAGATTTCCACCCGCACCGGTTCCAGCAGGTTCGGGCTGGCACGACCGGACCGCAGGCCGGACAGGTCCCGGCGCAGGCTCTCCAGAGCACTCTCCATGCGGCGCTGGAGATCATCGAGCAGGTCATTCAGCTGTGTGTTCATGGCAATGATTCCTCAATAGTCAGTTCTGCTCGCCAGCCATGACGGACTGGCTTGACGGTCCCATTCCTGTTTCAGTTTTCGACAATCCGGGTAAAGCGGCCCTCACCCTGCATGGCCGCAGCAAAAGCCCCCGGCGCATGCATGTTGAAAACAATGATCGGCAGCGCATTCTCACGGGCAAGACTGATCGCTGCAGCATCCATGACCTTCAGGTTGCGGGCGAGCGCATCCATATAGGTCAGCTGCTCATAACGTTCGGCATCTGGGTTCAGACGTGGATCTGCGGAATAGACGCCATCAACCTGCGTCCCCTTGAAGAGGGCGTCGCACTCCATCTCGTTGGCCCGCAGGGCGGCCGCCGTATCAGTCGTGAAGAACGGATTGCCCGTACCGGCAGCAAAAATGACGACACGCCCCTTTTCCATGTGCCGGACGGCCCTGCGGCGGATGTAAGGCTCAGCAATGGACGCCATATGGATGGCCGTCATCACGCGGGTTTCCACGTTGCGTTTCTCCAGTGCATTCTGGAGCATCAGGGCATTGATGACCGTCGCCAGCATCCCGGCATAGTCCCCCTGCACCCGGTCCATTCCCTTGGCCGCAGCCGCCAGCCCCCGAAAGATGTTGCCCCCGCCCACGACAAGACAGACCTGCCCGCCCATGGAGGCCACGTCTGCGATGTCGGCCGCCACCATGTCCACCATTTCCGGGTCCACACCGGCAGTCCCCTTGCCCATCAGTGCCTCACCGGACACTTTGAGGAGGACCCGTTTATAAGGAAATTTCGGCTCTTGGGGGGCGGTGCTCATGGTCGTACCAGCTCTCTGGTTGATGATGTCCTGAAATCTGTCTGCTCCCTCATACAGAGCCATCCCCGCATGAACAAGCGAAACTCGTGCCGTTCAGCCATATTCCGCAAGGCCTAGAGCCCGCAGACGGGCCGTCTCCCTGTCCCACGCCGCCCTCTCCTTCACGTTGAGGAAAAGATGGCAGGGAGCATCCAGAAGTCCCTCCAGCTGCTTCCGTGCCCGCATCCCGATCTCCCGGATACGCTGCCCCCGCTCCCCGATGAGGATGGCCTTGTGCCCCGCCCGCGAGACATAGATCGTCACGTCAATGCGGATGGACCCGTCCTTGCGTACCTTGAAGGATTCTGTCTCCACCGTGGCGTGATAGGGAATCTCCTCATGGGTCTGGAGGAAGACCTGCTCCCGCACAATTTCCGCCGCCAGAAGGCGGTCCGGCAGGTCCGTGAGGTCATCCTCAGGATAATGGTACGGTCCGGGAGGCACGGCCCGGGCCAGCCCGTCCAGCAGCCCCTCAACCCCATCACCGGAGCGGGCACTGACCATGTAGACCTCCTCCACCGGCAGAAGGTCCGTGATGGCCTTCGTCAACGGCAGCAGCTGGTCCCGCTGGATGAGGTCCGTCTTGTTCAGCACCAGCCAGACCGGCCGCTTCCCCTCTTTCAGCCGGGCGATGATCTCCCTGATCTCGTCCGTCAGGCCGATGCGGCTGTCCACCAGCAGCAACGTCAGGTCTGCATCCTGGGAACCGCTCCAAGCCGCATTGACCATGGCCTGGTCCAGCCGACGACGAGGCTTGAAGATGCCCGGCAGGTCCACGAACACGAGCTGGGCCGTGTCCCGCATCACGATGCCGAGCGTGCGGAAACGGGTCGTCTGCGCCTTGGGGCTGACGATGGACAGCTTGGCCCCGGCCATGCGGTTCAGCAGGGTGGACTTGCCTGCATTGGGCGCACCGACAAGAGCCACGAAACCACAACGTGTCTCCCCTCCCGTGGCGGTCTTTTCTGTATCCTCAGGCACGTTCTGTCTCCTGCCCCATCTTCTTCAGCAAATCCGTCGCCGCAGCACTCTCGGCCAGCCGCTTGCTGCCCGCACGGCCAACCCCCACCTGACCCAGTGCCCGGACCTCCACACAGAAGACCGGCGCATGGGACGGGCCATCCGCAGAGGTCAGCTCATACCTAGGCAGGGCCTCACCACGCCCCAGCAGGAACTCCTGAAGCAGCGTCTTCGGCTCCTTGTGGGGCTGGCCGCTCCTCTCGATGTCACGGTCCCAGAGGCGGCGGACCACATGGCGGGCCGGGTCCAGCCCGGCATCCAGATAGAGTGCGCCCAGCAGGGCCTCCATCGCATCGGCCAGAACGCTGGCCAGAACACGTATGCCGGCACTTTCCTCATGCTGGGCAATCTGTATCGCCTCGGAAAGCTCGATCCTTTCCGCAATCCGGGCCAGAACGGGACGTGACACCAGATGGGCATGGCGGGCACCCAGCGCACCTTCCTGCTCATCGGGATAACGCTCGAAAAGCCATTCCGCCATCAGCAGGCCAAGCACCCGGTCACCCACGAATTCCAGCCGTTCGTTGGAACCCTGCCCCCGTGGGGCCTTCGCCGCCTGACGCCCCTTCTGGCCACCACGGCTGCGCCCCTGCCGCCTTGGAACGGCGGAACGGTGCGTCAGGGCCTCATGAAGAAGCCCGGAATCCGAAAAACGATGTTCCAGCTTCGCCTCGACATGGCGGACAGCCTCGTCACGTGTCATCATCAGTCAACACCGTGCAGGAAACGGCCCCAGCGGATCTCCACCGGCCAGTACCAGAACTGCCATGTCGGATGACGCATGTCGACGGAAAACAGAATGATCTTCGCCCGGCCGACCAGATTGTCTATCGGCACGAACCCCAGATCATGCCCGCCACTGTCCGTCAGGTAATCATTCCCGGCGGGTACGGCACAGGTGCCGCTTTCATGCCCGCCTTGGAACCGGCTGTCCGAGCTGTCGTCACGGTCATCGCCCATGGCGAAGAAGCAACCCCGGGGCACGGTATATTCTGGCGTGTTGTTGGCAAGGTCATCATCCCGCATCTTCAGGATGTCATGGGCAACGACAGTGCCATCCTCACGGGGCAGCATCTCCCTGTAGCGGGTGCCGGACAGGCGGTAGCCCCGCTCATCCACCACACTGTAATGCCCCCTGTCCTCCCGTGGCACTTCCTTCCCGTTGATGAAAAGACGCCCCTGCTCCATGCGGACACGGTCTCCCGGCAGGCCGACGATCCGCTTGATGTAATCCACCGACGTGTCCTTGGTGAAGCGGAACACCGCCACATCCCCACGGTGCGGCATGGAGGCGAAAAAACGCCCTGAAATGAAAGAGGGTGAGAACGGAAAGGAATAGCGGGAATAGCCGTAGCTCAGCTTCGATACCGCCACGAAATCCCCCACCTGGAGGGTCGGGATCATGGAGGCGGACGGAATGTTGAAAGGCTCGACCAGCAGGGAGCGTACGGCAACGACAAGGATGAGCCACAGCAGGATCTGTCTTATGGAGGCCCCCAAGCTTTCCTTCCCGTCTGTCTGTTCCGTCTGTGTGTCTTCGTTCATGATCCCTGTAGTCCTGTTCTGGCAGAAACGCCCTTCATAGCCACTGCCATAGCCTGCCTAGCCCGCCGGGTCATGCGTTAATTCCATTCCCGGGACAATT
Source organism: Bombella mellum (assembly GCF_014048465.1). Lineage (GTDB taxonomy): Bacteria > Pseudomonadota > Alphaproteobacteria > Acetobacterales > Acetobacteraceae > Bombella > Bombella mellum. The sequence continues at coordinate 375,166 of NZ_PDLY01000001.1, read as the reverse complement.
TTCAGCCCGCCAGCCTACAGGGGCAGGGCCTGTATGAGCACCTGCGCCATGGCCAGGGGTGGGTCATCACTCATGCTCAGCAGCAGCTCGACCCGATGCCCCGACGGCACCCGCCGCTCCAGGATACGGGCAGCCTCTCCGGACAGGCTGAGCATCGGGGCCCCCAGATGGTTGCGCCCCACCGAAATGTCCTGAAGCTGCACCCCCTGGGCAAAGCCCGTCCCCAACGCCTTGGCGCAGGCCTCCTTCGCCGCCCAGCGTTTCGCACAGGCACCGGCACGGGCCGCTCCCCGCAGGCTCTGGACATAGTCCTGCTCTTCCGGCGTGAAGACCCGGTCAAGAAACGCCTCACCATGTCGGGTCAGGGCACGCTCGATGCGCCCGATGGCGCAGAGATCAACCCCCATTCCGAGAATCATTCAGGTCACCCTTTTGTCCGCTCGGCCTGCAGCACGCCTTTCTCGGCACGGAAACCGGCAAGGACCGTGGCCAGATGCCCCTTGCTGCGCACCTCAAGGTCCACCAGAATCTCCATGAAATCCAGCTGACGGTTCACGATGCGCAGATTGACCACGCAGGCCTCATGCCGTGTAGCAAGATTGGTCAGGGCCGCCAGAACGGCAGGGTCATTCCCCGCCACGACGGAGAGACGGGCCGTATAGCGGGGCGCATCCCGCCCTGTCCGCCCCATGGCCTCCTCACTCCACGAGATTTCAAGAAACCGCTCCGGCATGTCGGCAAACATGCTGAGATTGTGGCACCTGCGCCGGTGCACGGTCACGCCCTTGCCCTGTGCGATGATGCCCACGATCCGGTCTCCCGGCAGGGGGCGGCAGCAGCCCGCAAAATGAAGCTCGATCCCTCGACCAACACCATTGACCAGCGTACCCTCATAGCTGGAGGGCCGTCTGGGTGGCAGGGGCCTCTGGTCCAGCCGTCCTTCCAGTCTGGGAGACAGGCCGGGCACGATACGGGGCACCTGTCCCTGCCGGGAAAGCTCCGGATAGGCGGCCCCCACGACATCCCTCGGGTCCAGCTGTCCTGCTCCGACACTGCCGTACAGCTCGTCCAGACTGTTCTGCTTCAGAAGGCCAAGGACGGATTCCAGCACCTTCTCCGATCCGTCCACACCCTTCTGGCGGAAGGCACGGGCCACCGCACCACGGCCATTCTCCACATTGTTCTGCCGCTGCTGGAGAGCCACGAAACGCCGCACACGGGCACGGGCCTTGCCCGTGACGACGAACCGCTCCCATGACGGAGACGGGGTCCCTCCCCGTGCCGTCATGATGTCGATCTGGTCGCCATTTTCCAGAACGTGCTTCAGCGGGACCAGACGGCCATTGACCTTGGCCCCCACGCACCGGTCCCCGACCTGACTGTGCACGGCATAGGCAAAATCCACCGGCGTGGCCCCACGGGGCAGGGAAATGAGCTGCCCCTTGGGCGTGAAGCAGAAGACCTGGTCCTGATAGAGTTCCAGCTTGGTGTTTTCCAGAAACTCGTCCGGCCCCTGGCTGTCCTCCAGAATGTCCAGCAGGTCCTGCACCCAGCGCAGCTTGCGGGTATAGGCCCCGAACGTTTCCGACAGGACGGCGGTTTCCTGCTCGCTGGGGCTTGTGCCGTCCTTGTAGCTCCAGTGGGAGGCGACGCCATTCTCCGCCAGATCGTGCATCTCCGGCGTGCGTATCTGCACCTCGATCTTCTGGCTGTGCGGACGGTAGAGTGTCACCCCCGTATGCAGGGACTGGTACCCGTTCGTCTTGGGGGTGGAGATGTAATCCTTGAAACGTCCGGCAATCATGGGGTAGGCCCCATGCACCGCTCCCAGCGCAGCATAGCAGGCCTCCCTCGTAGGCACGAGGATGCGGAACGCCATGATATCGGAAAGCTGCTCGAAAGCGACATTGCGCCGCTTCATCTTCTCCCAGATGGAATAGGGTGACTTCTCCCGCCCGATGACGGTCGCCCCTTCCACTCCAGCCTCCTTGCAGAGCGTGGTCAACTCGCAGCGTATCCGCTCGATCATGTCCGCACCCTGGCCACGCAGATAGTTCAGCCGTGCCCGGATGGTCGCATCGGCCTCCGGCTCCAGATTGACGAAGGCAATGTCCTGAAGTTCCGTCTTCACCCTGTCCATGCCGATGCGTTCGGCCAGAGGGGCATAGATGTCCAGCGTCTCCCGGGCGATGCGCTGGCGGCGGTCCAGCCGCTGGACGTAATGGAGCGTCCTCATGTTGTGCAGCCGGTCCGCCAGCTTGACGATGAGGACACGGATGTCCCGTGACATGGCAAGCACAAGCTTGCGGAAATTCTCCGCCTGCTTGGTCCTGTCGGACTGAAGCTCCAGCCGTGTCAGCTTGGTCACGCCATCCACGATGGCCGCAACATCCCGCCCGAAACGCTGCCCCAGCATGTCCAGCGAGATGTTCGTGTCCTCCACGGTGTCGTGCAGGAAACCCACCATGATGGAGGCCGGGTCCATGCGGAACCCCGCCAGAATGTTGGCGACGGCGATAGGGTGGGTGATGTAGGGATCGCCATTGTCCCGGCACTGCCCCTCATGGGCCTGTGCCGCCAGATCGTAGGCTTCCTCTATCCTGGCGAGATCGGCGTGGGCGTCATACCGCCTGATCCGCTCCAGCAGCCCGTTGATGGAAGGGTGGAAATCCTGTGCGGACAGCGGCTCCACGGCGTCAGCCACCGTCTCCTCCGGGGAAGCGGTGGAAAGAAGTGTATCATCAGCCATGGCCTCGGCCCCCATCTCTGCTGATGGAAGAGCCTGTACCCATCTGCCCACAAGCAGCAGAAAGTCCGGCCCTTCCTCAGGGCGCATGCTTCAAACTTTGAAGGCTCAGCGACGCCCCCGGCCTGAGCCGGCTTCATCGGCCGCCATGTTGGCGGCCTCCTCTTCTGCGGACACGTCCTGAAGACCGAAAATATTCTGGTCCGTCGGGATGAGGTCCATCACCTCCTCGTCGGAAGGCTCGACCTCAGGCTGGTTGCTCATGGAGCGGACGATGCCGTTCTTCAGCCCCTCAAGACTGACATGGTCCTCAGCGATCTCGCGCAGGGCGACGACGGTGTTCTTGTCGTTGTCCCGCGGAACCTGCATCTCCTCCCCACGGGACAGACCACGGGCACGCTGGGCGGCCAGCAGCACCAGGTCAAAACGGTTCGGAACCTTCTCGATGCAGTCCTCTACGGTCACACGTGCCATAAAACCGGCTCTCCCCACTCACAAGCTGAAATGGCCCACGCTCACCCGGGCCGGAACCAGCCCCCTGCACAAACAGGACAGGCTCATCCCCTCATATCTCACAATCTTCCCGCATTATTATCACAACCCCCTTTATTGGCGCAACGCAAAGCTGTAAGAAGGAAGTCAAGAGGCTGTCCTGTCTTCTTCCGACACGCCTTCCATCCTCTAAATCTGGTACGACAACTACCATACATACGGAGCAGGAACACAAAGACAAAGGGGCGACCCTGCCAGATGTCATGGCCCGCCCAGGACAAACAGGACGTTTCTTGACCCTCGATCCAAGCATATAATGTGAGCCATATGTCCAATCTTCTTCTACGCAAAAATGATCGCACGTCACTTTTCATCAACGGGGCCAGCCTTCATCACGCCGCACGCAATCTGGGGTTCGAGGTCGACTTCCTCGCCCTGCGGGACCTCTTCGAGCAGCAGTGCTCCTTCCAGCGGGCCTTCTACTACGCCGCCATGCCGGAAACCGAAGATTATTCCCCCCTCCGCCCGCTGACGGACTGGCTGGCCTACAACGGCTACCATCTGGTCACCAAGACGGCCCGGGAATTCACCAACCAGTCCGGCCAGCGTCGCGTGAAAGGCAACATGAATGTCGAATTGGCCGTCGACCTGATCGAACAGGCTCCCCGGCTGGATCACATCGTGATCATCAGTGGTGATTCCGACCTGCGCCGTGCCGTGGAGGCCGTGCAGTCCCGTGGTGTGCGTGTCACGGTCATCTCCTCCGTCAAGACGACGCCCCCGATGATCGGTGACGACCTGCGCCGCCAGACGGACCACTTCGTGGAGCTGGCGGACATCGCCCATCACTTCACCCGCCGCAATGCGGACAACCGGTCCCGTCCTCCCATCCGCCACCCGGCCGATGCCGACGACTATGACGACGAGGAATGATCCTTCTCTTCCAGCCCCGCTCCGGCGGGGTTTTTTCATGGCCGCTTTCCATCACGATTCCGCCATCCCCCTTTAATCCCCGCCTTCCCCGGCCCATCTCCCCTGGACGGACGTAATGAACCCTGAAAGGAACCCGCCCATGTCCATCAAGACCATCGGCTTCATCGGTTATGGTGCCATAGCATCCCTCATGGGACGCAATCTGGTCCAGGCCGGATATGATGTCGTCGCCCACACGCCATCAGGCCGGAGCAACGGGGCCGAGGCGGATGTCCCCATGCTGGCCTCTCCCCGCCTCGTGGCGGAAAGAAGTGACGCCATCATCATCTGTGTCCCGAATGACGAGGCGGAGAACACGGCCCTGCATGGCCCGGACGGCCTTCTGGCAGGGCTGCGCAGCGGACAGCTCGTGCTGGACACGTCCACCGTCTCACCGGAACAGGCCGACCACCTCGCCGCCCTACTAGGTGAGCGCAATGTCGCCGTGCTGGACGCCCCCATGTCAGGCAGCACGCCGGAAGCCGAGAAAGGAGCCCTCATCATGCTGGTGGGCGGCCCGGAAGAGACCGTGACGCTCGCCCGCCCCATTCTGGACCGGATCGGCCGCATCACCATCCATGCGGGTCCGGCCGGGAGCGCAGCCCGGCTAAAGCTCGTCGTCAACGGCATCATGGGGGGCACGCTGAACATCATCGCTGAAGGGATCGCCTATGGTCTGGCCGCTGGCGTGGAGCGCAACGTCCTCTTCGAGGCCCTTCAGGAACTGGCCGTCATCAGCCCCCATCACAAGCGCAAGATCGACATGGGCAAGGCGGGACATTTCCCCTCCCAGTTTCCGACCCGCCTGATGAGCAAGGACATGGGCCTGCTGATGGAGGCCGCCCGCCGCCGTGGCGTCCCGATGCACGGCATGGCGGCAGCCTCCCAGAATCTGGCCGCCTCCAACCGACATCACGCTGATGACGATTATTCCGCCCTGATTGCCCGGATGGAACGGGAGGCTGCCAACCGCTGAAAAGTATCCTGTACCCCCCTCTTCCCGCTATTGGGACCGTTTTACTCTTTTTTTAAGACAGCCCGTCCCGCACATCTTGACGTTGCCGCCCGGCAACCATAGCTAGAGGGGGTCATGAATTGGCGGGAGGGATGCCTCCTGCCCCTCATATGTCAAGGAAGATTCACATGGCTTTTGAACTCCCAAAACTCCCCTACGCCGAGAACGCCCTGGCCGATGCCGGCATGTGCCAGGAAACACTGGAGCTGCACCACGGCAAGCACCATCAGGCCTATGTCACGGCCCTGAACGGCTTCGTCGAGAGCAAGCCGGAACTGGCAGGCAAGGCCCTTGAAGAAATCATTGCCCTGTCTCACGCTGATTCCTCCCTGGCTCCGGTCTTCAACAATGCGGGCCAGCACTGGAACCACTGCATCTTCTGGAACTGCCTCTCCCCCAACGGCGGCCGCATCCCCGGTGCGCTGGAAAAGAAACTGACCGAGGATTTCGGCTCCGTCGATGCCTTCAAGGCCGCTTTCAAGCAGGCCGCCACGACGCAGTTCGGCTCCGGCTGGGCCTGGCTGGTTCTGGGTTCCGATGGCAAACTGAAGGTCACCAAGACGGCCAACGCCGCCAACCCGCTCTCCGAGGATGAGGGCCGTGCGCTGCTGGGCCTGGACGTGTGGGAACACTCCTACTATCTGGATTTCCGCAACCGTCGTCCAGACTATGTCACCAACTTCCTCGACCGTCTCGCCAACTACGAATATGCCGAGAGCTGCCTGAAGGGTGCCTGATCTTCCGGCCATCCTTCCATGAAAAAAGCCCTGCCACGGATCATCGTGGCAGGGCTTTTCCGTTTTCAGGCGGCGCATCATGACGATGCGCCCCTGACCTCATGAATCGTTGGCGACCCTGTCCTCACGGGAAAGAACGGTCGTGATCGTGCTGCGGATGACCTTCACCTTCACGCCCGGAGCGATCTCCACGTCGATCTCCTGAGAATCATCACGGGTGTTCTGCACCGTACCCAGAATGCCACCAGCCGTGACGATCCGGTCACCACGGCGCAGACTGTTCTGCTCCTCCCGGAGTTCACGCTGACGCTTCTGCTGCGGGCGGATGAGCAGGAAGTAAAAGACGACAAAAACCAGAACGATCGGTGCATACTGGAGCATGGCTGCCGAGCTGAAAGCTCCGCCACCGGTACCGGCATCGGCAGCATAAGCCGTGGAGAAAAGAAAACTGTTCATAGGTGGTGTTGGTTCCATCTTGATGAGATAATCCCGGACCATATCGTGCCGGAATGTCACGTCAAGCTCATTGCACAGGAAGATCATGCCAGCAACCGCCCTTCTCCCCCTCCTGACCCGCATTGCCGAAAGTCTGGAACGCATGGCTCCTCCACCAGCAGACCCTGCCATGCTGGATGACCCCACGCAGGACAGCTTCATCTGGCAGGGCGGGAGCGGCCATCTGCTGCCCATCCCCCACATGCAGGCCGTCCCGCTGAAGCTGCTGAAGGGCATCGACCGGCAGATCCGGCAGGTCATGGGCAACACACGCTTCTTTGCCCACGGGCTGGCAGCCAACAACGTGATGCTCTGGGGTGCCAGAGGCATGGGTAAATCCTCGCTCGTCAAGGCCTGCCTTCTGGCCGTCAATGAGGAGCAGCGCAGGGACGGCCAGCCCCCGCTGGCCCTGATCGAGATTCCACGGGATGACCTCGCCACCCTGCCGCAGCTTCTGGCCCTGCTGCGCCGCACCTCCCGCCGGATCATCCTGTTCTGTGACGATCTCTCCTTCGAGACGCAGGATGCGGATTACAAGTCCCTGAAATCGGTCCTGGATGGAGGCATCGCCGGACGGCCTGACAATGTGCTGGTCTATGCCACCTCCAACCGCCGTCACCTCATGCCGCAAAACATGATCGAGAATGAAGCGGGGGATGCCATCAACCCGGGCGAGGCCATCGAGGAGAAGGTGTCCCTCTCCGACCGGTTCGGCCTGTGGATCGGCCTCTATGGAGCCTCCCAGCCCCATTATCTCAGCATCATTGGTGCCTATGCGGAGGAGAGGCAGCTCCCCATCGCCAGGGAGGAGCTGCACAGCCGTGCCCTGCAATGGGCCATGCAGCGGGGCAGCCGCTCCGGCCGGGTCGCCTCGCAGTTCATCACCGCCCTGAGTGCCGAACTGGCCGAAGAAGCCCGCTGAACGGCAGAACGGCCCGCCTGAAACCAGAGCGGGCCGTTCTTCATGCTGCGGACCAGTCAGAAGGCTGCACTGATCGTTCCGAAATATTCCCGTGTCGCTCCACGCTCCAGGGACTGATAGTCCCCCACGGGCGGGTTGTTGTTCTCACCCATCATGGCGACATATTTGTTGTTGAACAGGTTGTAGACGTTGAAGCTGACCGTCAGGTCCCGCACGCCTGCCAGTTTCCTGAACGTATAAGTCACCCCCGTATTGGCCAGCCAGTAGCTGCCGATTGAGGTGTCGTTCATGAAGCTGTAATATCGCCTGCCAAAATAGTTGGCATCAAAATGCGCATTCAGCCCACGCCATGTATAGGCAATGGAAGCCTTGTACATCCATGCCGGGTAATTGACGATGTTCTTGCCCTTCAGCGGGTAATAATTCCCGGCACTGGAGGTCACGTTCCGGTCATAGGTGCCCTTGTTGTAACTGAGCGTATTGGTGATGATCAGCCCCGGCAGGGGACGGACGGACACGCTGCCATTGGCCCCCGTCATGGAAATGCGCCCGAAATCGAATTCTTCAGAAATCGGATTGAACATCGTTCCCCGTGCCCCAGCCAGAAGCTCGTGCATCAGGGTGGAATGATAGACGGTCGCATCCAGCTGCACGATGGAGGACGTGAAACGATACCCCCCCATGTAGGTCCAGGCCCGGGCCGGTTTGGTCTGCGCCTTCTGCCGCAGGAACTCCTGCTGGTTGGGCACGGAGAACAGCGAATTGGCCACACCCGTGCCAGAAACCTCATAGGCCCGCATGTTCTTGGAGACATCGATGTAGAACTCGTTCTGCCGGTTCAGACGCCAGTCCAGATTGAAATGGGGCAGGAAAGCTCCCGTGGCATGAAGGGAGCCGGAGGGCAGGCCACCGGCATCCAGAGCCGCCCATGAGTCGTCATTCTCATGACCGCCACCGGATGTCTGGGAAATCAGGGAGCGGAAGCCCGCTGTCAGCGTCAGCCCCTTGAGGATGGTGTAAGTGTCCTGAAGGTGGGTCTGCACCACATTGGTGCGCCATCTGAAATTATAGACCCGGTCGGCCGGCCCATACACATTGTAAGGCCCGACCGCCTTGACGGGCGCACCCGCCCCCAGCTCCGGCTCCAGATAATTGTAAAGCCCGGCGGTCTGGTTGTTGTTCTCGTACCAGACACCCGTGTTGATCCTGTGATGCCCCCAGCGATAGTCCAGACTGCTGTTGATGCCGAAACGCTGCTGGCTGTTCTTCCAGACTTCCTGATAGAGCGGCACGCCATTCGGCGTGGCGACCTGAAGGTCCGGGTCCTCCGAAGCGGCGGATGCGGCAGCCGTGTAGCTGTAATTGCCGGACTGGGCGTGACCATAGACCGTGGTGTGCCATGTCAGATGGTCCGTCAGGGCAAGATCAAGATTCAGACCACCCAGAAAATTGGTCTCATGCTGCCCACCGTCATAATAGGGCATCTGACAGGCATTCACCTGCCCGTTGGACCCCGGATAGGCCATGAAATTGTTCGGGCTGTTATTGCATTGCTGCGCCCACTGATAGGCCCTGCCGTAATCCGGGTAGAGATGCGGGACACGCCAGCCCAGATTGTTGATCATCCCCAGTGAGAGGTCCGGATAGTTCTGCTGCTGAAGGTCCGTCCAGTCGAAGAAGGCCGAAACCCTGCTGCGCTCGCCAAGCGGCTGCACCAGCTTGGCATTGACCTGCTGAAGGAACTGGTCCCCCTTCCCCTCCCACATGCCTTCATCCGTACGGGCATAGGAGGTGTAGAATTTCGTGCCGGATTCATTCAGGCGGCCGGAGTCAAACCGGGCATAGGTGCGATAAGACCCATAACTGCCAAAGGCCTGGCTGACCTTGCCCCCCAGCCTGTCGGACGGATCGCTGGAGGTGAAACGGATGGTCCCGCCCAGCGTGTTGGTGGACGGCACGTCCACGCCACCTCCGCCCTGCGACATCGTCATGCTGCCGATGTCATCAGGAATGATGGCCGAGGCAAGGCTCAGACCATTGACGGACTGGTAGGTCTGGTCATTCAGGGGAATGCCATCCAGCGTCACGCCCAGCTGGTTCATGAAGAAGCCACGGACGTACAGATTCGCCCCGAAACTGTCGATTCCAAACGGATCCGTGGAGGTAAAGCTCACGCCCGGCATACGGTCCAGTGCCTTGTAGGGGCTGGTCCCGGGCACATATTCCTTCATCACGCTTTTCGGTACAACCAGTTCCGCCGCCCGGCTGACATGCGAGGCATGGACGGACAGGCTCTGCACCCCATGAGCGGACACATATTTCGGCCTGTGGTGGCTGGCCACCTTCACACGCCCTGCACCGCCCCCTGCTGTCGCTGCCCTGCTGCCATCCCTGACTGGTGTAGCCGCCACCCCTCTGTGGGCACTGGACCTGTGAACCACCGCACCGGCACCATGACGGGCAGCGGCAGGCTTCCCTGCTGCCGTCTTGGTGACTGCTGGCAGGTTCTGTGATCGGGGCTGGGCAAAGGCAACTCCACTACCCATTCCCAGAAAAACGGCAGCAGAGGATAGAAGAAGGTGGCGGCGCAAAGTGTCTGACACTCCCATCGTCTCGGCACATGACAGGAAACCATGACAGACTGTGTTCCTGTCAGGGCAGCTATCCATTCACGGTATGACGGACTACCTACCGGGCACACCTGTCCTCGCAAAGGTCCGGGGTGTTTTTTTGAATTTTCCTCTTTCCCCTGTGGCATAAAAAGCGCATTTCTGGCGGACAATCCCCACATCACGGGCCAATCATGCGGAGTATTTCGTGACCACGCCATTTCGCCCCCATACGCTGCTTGTCACGGCAGCCATCCTCATCCGGAACGACGGAGCCATCCTGCTGGCCCAGAGGCCGGAAGGCAAGACATTCGCAGGACTGTGGGAGTTCCCCGGGGGAAAGGTGGAAGTGCCAGAATCGCCCGAGGCAGCCTTGGTCCGGGAGCTGGATGAGGAGCTGGGCATCACCGTCCGGCCGGAAAAACTGAAGCCTTTCACCTTCGTCAGTGAAAACTGCGCCACCTTCCACCTGCTGATGATACTATATCTCGTGCGGGACTGGGAAAATGAACCTGTAGGCCGGGAGGGCCAGACACTGGCCTGGGTTCCTGCCTCCGAGCTGGGGGACTACCCCATGCCCAAGGCGGATGCCCCGCTCGTCCCCCAGATACAGGCCCTTCTGGGCTGACGGCCCGAAACGGAAGGAGGCCGAAAGGCCTCCCTTCCTCTGACGGTCAGTCAGCATCCAGCACGAAACTGTGCTGCGGGTTGCCCGCAACATCCGTGCGGAACGCAAAGATGCCACCCGCCTGTGGCTGTGCCTCCAGCTCCTCCTCGCTCAGCCCCTTGCGGGCTGTCGTCACGAAGACGGTCCTGCAATCGGCACCACCAAAGGCGATCTTCGTGACATTGGACACGGGCAGGGCTATCGGCTCCATCGGTGTACCATCAGGCCGGAAACGGGTGATCTGGCCACCGGCCCAGGTGCCGCTCCAGACATTCCCCTCGCTGTCCGTCACCACGCCATCAGGATAGCCCTTCTCCAGGGTCGCAAACACCCGCTTGCCTGTCAGGCTGCCATCATCCTGAATGTCGAAGGCATAAATATGCTTCTGGGGGCTGTCGCAGGCATAGAGCACCTTCCCGCAGGGCGAGACGGCAGGACCGTTGGACACGATGTAGCCACTGTCCCAGTGTGACACGCTGAGCTGGCCATTGCGGTGCTCGACCCGGTAGAGGGAACCGCTGTCCCGGCTTTCCCCGTCATCCATCGTGCCGAACCATATGCGTCCCTTCTGGTCCACGCAGCCATCGTTCAGACGGTTTCCCTCATCTTCCGTCTCGACCATGCAGGCATGTTCGAAATAACCCGTCTTCACGTCAAAACGGTGCAGGCCATCCGGCAGACCGGCAAGGAACGTGCCATCACTGGCAGGCAGGAGAAACCCTGTCCGGTTGGGGGCCTCCCAGCTGCGCAGGCTGCCATCCTGAAGGCAGTAGCGGTGGATGCGACAGCTCACGATGTCGACAAAGTAGAAGGAATTCTCCGCCTCGATCCAGACCGGCCCTTCACCGAGCACTGCCCGGAAATCTGACAGACATACTGGCTCATGATGTTTCAGCTCCACAGGCATCTCTCCTTTTTAAGGGGCACACTCTTCCATATAATAACGGAAGAATGCTCCAGTTTCACCGCCCGCACCAGACAGCGTTGCGGCCATCATAAGGTAATTGCAGGATCATGGCTCCCCGCACCGCCTGTTTTCTCGTCATAGGCAACGAAATACTTTCCGGCCGCACCCGGGATGCCAACATCCAGGTGCTTGCCCACGCCCTGAATGGCCGTGGCATCCGGCTGATGGAGGTCCGTGTCATTCCCGACATCCCCGACCACATCATTTCCACGGTCAATGACTGCCGGGCACGGTTCGACCTGCTCTTCACCAGCGGCGGAATCGGCCCGACACATGACGACATCACCGCCGCCTGCGTGGCCGAGGCATTCGGCGTGCCGCTGACATGCCATGAGGACAGTTTCCGCCAGCTGGAGGCCCTCTTCCCGGCGGGCGAGTTCAACAAGGCCCGCCAGCGCATGGCCTGGCTGCCCGAGGGGGCGACTCCCATCAGGAACAGCGTCTCGACGGCTCCCGGTTTTTCTCTGGGAAACGTGCATGTCATGGCAGGGGTTCCCCGCATCTTCCAGGCCATGATCGACTGGCTGGCCCCCCGGCTGGAGGCCGGAACTCCCCTGACCAGCACCAGCTGGTACGCCCATGACATCTATGAGGGTGATCTCGCCGAGACACTCACGGCCATCCAGCACGATTTCCCCATGCTGGACATCGGCTCATACCCCTTCGAGGACGGACAGAAACGGGGCGTCGCCCTGGTGGCCAAAGGCTATGACGCCGAAGCCGTCACCCGGGCGGGAGAGACTCTGAAACGTCTCTTCCACGAGCTGGGCTTCACTCCCGTGGAAGGAGACCCGCCACGCACCCCGTAATGAAAGAAGGCCGCCCTTCACCCGGAAGAAAGCGGCCTTCTTTCAGCACGTGGCAGAGCCAAAGCTCCTAGCTGGCCCGTGTCATCTCCAGATACCGCTCCCGGCGGCGCAGGAGGAGGCTTTCCTTCGGAATGGCCTGCACGGTGGCCAGTTCCGCAGCAATGGCCTCCCCGACACGGTTGATGGCCTCGGCAGGCATACGCTGGGCACCACCAACAGGCTCATCGACGATGTGATCTATCAGGCCAAGCTTCTTCAGGTCCTGGGCGGTCAGCTTCAGGGATTCGGCGGCCGTGGGGGACATCTTGGGGTCACGCCAGAGAATGGAGGCGGCCGCCTCCGGTGAAATCACGGAATAGATGGCGTGTTCCAGCATGAGGACACGGTCACCGGCGGCAATGGCAATGGCCCCACCGGACCCGCCCTCACCGATCACGGTGGCGATCAGCGGCACCTTGACCTGGAGGCAGGTGTCGATCGCCCGGGCGATCGCTTCCGCCTGTCCACGGGCCTCGGCATCAATCCCCGGCCAGGCACCAGCCGTATCCACGAAAGTCAGGATCGGCAGGCCGAACCGTTCGGCCATGCGCATCAGACGCTGGGCCTTGCGGTAGCCCTCGGGGCGGGCCATGCCAAAATTGTGACGCAGACGGCTCTCCGTGTCGGAGCCACGCTCCGTCCCGATCACCATGACCGGCTGGCCACGGAAGCGGGCCACCCCGCCAATGAGGGCCTGATCGTCACCAAACACACGGTCCCCAGCAAGGGGCGTGTACTCTGTCATCAGGGATTCGATGTAATCCAGTGCATGGGGCCGCTGGGCATGACGGGCCACCTGCACCTTCTGCAACGGTGTCAGCTTGCTGTAGAGACTGCGGAGCTGCTTGTCCGCCTTCTCCGAGAGACGGGCCATCTCGTCATCAATATTCAGACCATCCAGACCAGCGCCATCATCCTGGCGACCAACCTGACGAAGCTCACCGATCTTGGTCTCAAGCTCGGCAACCGATTTTTCAAAATCTAGGAACTGGCGCATAATCCGCCCGATAGCACGCAAACGGGCCACAAGACAGCCCTAATTTCATCATTCAGGGCGAAAACACGCCCCGATCCCTCACCCCTGCGCTTCAGGCTCCCCCGCCTCACCATCCCTGCCCATGGGATGATGCTGCCGGACAGCCTCTTTCAGCCGCTCCGTCATCACCTGCGTGTAGATCTGTGTCGTCGTGATGTCCGCATGGCCCAGCAGCACCTGAAGGGCACGCAGGTCCGCCCCCCGGTTCAGGAGATGTGTCGCAAAGGAATGGCGCAGCACATGCGGGCTGACCCGCTGCGGGTCCAGCCCCGCCTTGACGGCACAGGCATAGAGTATCTTGTCGAATCCCTGCCGGGTCAGCGGCTTCCTGGGGTCCCTCCCGGGGAACAGCCAGGGGCTGTCCAGAATGGCGTCATAGGCCAGCAGGGCCTCAGCCGCCTCCCGGGCTGCGCTGGAAAACGGCACGAGCCGTTCCCGTCCGCCTTTCCCCCGCACGGGCAGCATCCCGCCCCTGTGCCGCACGCAGGTCGCCGGCAGACTCAGCAGCTCGCTGATGCGCAGGCCGGTCGTGTAGAGCATCTCCAGCGCAACACGGGAGAGCAGGTCCCGCCGCAGGTCCGCATGGCCACTGGTCCCCTTGTCCAGCAGCCGCCGGACCTCCTCCTCACTCAGGGGATGAGGCAGACCGCTGTGATATCGTGGCGATACCTGCCCGGCTGTCAGCTCGTCAGCACGCACGCCCATCTGAAGCATGAAACGGGCAAACTGCTTGAAGCAGGACAGACGGCGGGCCTGCGTGCGGGCCGAAATCCCCGCCCGGCCCTGATCGGCGAAATAGGCCTGCACCTTGCTGCGGCCCACATCCGCCAGCGACAGGGGAGCACACCACCGGGCAAAATCCTCAAGATCGGCCCTGTAGGCCAGACGGGTCCGTTCCGCCGCACCCCGCTCGGCCACCATCGTCTCGAGGAACGCATCAATCAGGGCCACGGATTCCACGGGAGCCCGTGCGGCCTTCACATGCTGGTCCGTCATGCGCCGTCCGCTCCCTCAGTGCCCCCCGACCGGCGGCAGTTCCGGCAGGCTGGCACCGGCATTCTGGGACGGACCGGCAGGAGCCACGACCTGCGGCGTCAGGTCATGATGGACCATCACCGGGGCCGGTGGCTGCTCCCCATGGGCGGTAAGGAGATACCCACCCCCGGCCAAGACCACGAGAACCAGCAGGACCAGTGCCAAACGGACAATGGGTTTCATAGATACGGCTCCATACCAAAGGATACGCCCCGCTTATAGAAGGATACGCCACTTTTAAAAACCCTCTTCTCTCCCCCTTCCCGCCACTGCGGGCCGGAATGACGGGAGGCCTACCCCCACCCCCCGGCCCGTGATAGGAGAACGGCATGTCCCTTTCTTCTTCCCCTTCCATGCAGCCTGCCGGGCCGCCCTTCCACATCATCGTCCTTGTCGGCCTCATGGGAGCCGGCAAGACCACGCTCGGCCGACTGCTGGCGCAGCATTATGGCATCCCGTTCATCGACACCGATGCCGAGATCGAGAAGGCCTGCCGCCAGAGCATTCCCGAAATCTTTGCCCAGCATGGCGAGGCCCATTTCCGGGCGGGAGAACACCGGGTCATCCGCCGCCTGCTCAGGGGAGGCCCCTGCATCCTGGCCACGGGCGGCGGAGCCTGGATGCACCCCCAGACCCGTTCCCTCATCCACAGGAGGGCGGACGTCTGCACCATCTGGCTGCACGTCCCCATGCCCGTCCTGCTCCGGCGGCTGCTCGGCAACCGCAGCGGCCGCCCCCTTCTGGCACAGGGGAACCCGGAAGACACCCTGCACCGCCTCGCTTCGGAACGCTATCCACGCTATGCCGAAGCCGACATCATCATCGACTGTGGAGACGAAAGCGTGGAACAGGCCACCCGGACCATCACCGAAACACTCGCCAGCACGACACTGCCCCATCACGTTCCGGTTTCGCTCGTCGGCCACAGCTATGAAGTCCTCATCGGTAATCACCTTCTGGAAGATGCCGGACTGCGGATCAGGCCACACCTCCCCAACGGCCAGGCCATCATCCTGACGGACGACACCGTGGCCGGGCTGCACCTGCCCACGCTGGAGGACAGTTTCCGCCGGGCCGGAATCCGTTTCCACACCATCACCGTCCCGGCCGGGGAAGGCAGCAAGTCCTTCTCCCGCTTCGAGGCCGTCATGGAGGAGATTCTGACCCACGGAATCGAACGGGGAAGCACCATCATCGCCCTCGGGGGTGGCGTTATCGGGGACCTTGCCGGTTTCGTGGCGGCCACGGCCCTCCGGGGCATCCCGTTCATCCAGATTCCCACAACCCTGCTTGCCCAAGTGGACAGCTCCGTTGGCGGGAAGACGGGCATCAATGCCATGGCCGGGAAAAATCTCATCGGAGCCTTCTGGCAGCCCCGTCTCGTTCTGGCCGACACGGCCGCCCTCGGCACCCTGCCCCGCCGCCAGCTCGTGGCCGGCTATGCGGAGATCGTGAAGTCCGGCCTGATCGCCGATGCAGACCTGTTTGCCTGGTGCGAACGGAACGGACAGGCGGTACTGGACGGACAGGCCGAGGCACTGGGCGAGGCCGTCCGCCGTGCCTGCGCCTTCAAGGCCGGAGTCGTGCAGGAGGATGAGCGGGAGCAGGCCAGCTCCGGCGGACGTGCCCTGCTCAATCTGGGCCATACCTTCGCCCATGCCTTTGAGGCCGAGTTCCATTATGACGGCCGTCTCTTGCATGGGGAGGCCGTCTCCATGGGCCTGCACATGGCACTGGCCCTGTCCGTCCGGCTGGGACTGGCACCGGCGGAGGACCTCGCCCGTCTGGACGCCCACCTCCATGCGCTGGACATGCCCGTCGGGGCTACGGACCTGCCCCACAGGCTCAGCACTGAGACCCTGCTGTCTCACATGAAACGGGACAAGAAAATGCGTGACGGGAAGATCACGTTCGTCCTGCTCCGCAGAATTGGCATGGCTTTCACCTGCCGGGACGTCGCCACGAACGATGTCCGTGCCCTGCTTCTTGATGAAGGTTTCGCCCCGTAAATCCTGCCTTCTTCTGGCCCAAATGAAGCTTATGTGTTCTATTGGTCACAGTGGTCGGTCCATCTCCATGAACGGACGGAAAACCACTTAACTTCATGCCTCGTTTCCATTACATCTCAGTTATCGGCCGCGCTGGCTCAACACGGTGATCGTTCCGACGCCCGCCAACCGTAATGGCCGTAAGTATACAGAATTAAGGACTGAGGAAGTAAATGCGTATTCGTAATGCACTTCTCGCCATGACCTCGATGGTGGCTCTGCCGTCATTCGCCATGGCCAGCACGATCACCGGCCCGTATGTCGACATGGCAGGCGGTTACAACCTGGTTCAGCATCAGCAGTTCCGCCAGGGTAACCCGGGTACCTCCCACGGCCGTGGCATCGGTGGCAACGCCCACTCCGGCACCGGCTTCAACGGCTACCTCTCCACCGGTTACGGCTTCGGTAACGGCCTGCGCCTCGAGATCGAGGGTACCTACAACCAGACGCACATCACCCGTCTGGGCGGTGCCTTTGCCGCTGGCGGCAACCGCAAGGCTCACGGCAAGAGCGAAGGCTGGGGCGGGTTCGCCAACGTGCTGTATGACATCGATCTCGGCATGTTCGGCCTGAACGATGTTCCGGTCACGCCGTTCGTCGGTATCGGTGCCGGTTACATGTGGCAGCGTTATCGCAGGGTCTACAACCGCAGCACGGGCCGTCCTGACCCGAACTTCAACAACACCCAGGGTGGTTTCGCTGCTCAGTTCATCGCTGGTGCCGCCTACGACATCCCGGGCGTTCCTGGCCTGGCTCTGACCACGCAGTATCGCTTCATGGGCCAGACGGGCTCCATGAGCGGCGTGACCAGCGGCCGTCAGTACCTGCATAACAACAACGAGAACCATGGCAAGGGCGACCGCGTGAGCTTCAACACGCGCTACACGCACCAGTTCATGCTCGGCCTGCGTTATGCATTCAACAATGCTCCGCCGCCGCCGCCGCCGGCTCCGCATGTCATCGTTCCGCCGCCGGCTCAGGCTGCCCGTACTTACCTCGTCTTCTTCGACTGGGATAAGTCCACTCTGACAGGCCGTGCCCGCGACATCGTTGCCCAGGCTGCCCAGGCTTCCACGCACGTGCAGACGACACGCATCGAAGTTAACGGTTACACCGACAACTCCGCTGCTCATCCGGGTCCGCGCGGTGAGAAGTACAACATGGGTCTGTCCCTGCGTCGTGCCAACAGCGTCAAGGCTGAGCTGGTCCGTCTGGGTGTTCCGGCTACCGCCATCGACATCCACGGTTACGGCGATGCCAACCCGCTGGTTGCCACGGCCAAGAACACCCGTGAGCCGCAGAACCGTCGTGTTGAGATCATCCTGAAGTAATTCAGCTGATCACGGCCGACCCTTCTCGGGGTTACGGAAGAAAGGGTGCCTCCGGGCACCCTTTTTTTGTCCAAGGCAACAGCTGCACCAGTTTTCTCCGCAAACCTTTACCTTTCCCACGCAGAGCTATGTTAGAGTAGCCGAGTTTTCCGTAACTATCTGTCTGGCTGCCCATTCCGTCATATGATCGAACAGTTCATTCCCAAAAGTCTGGTGAAGTTTCTTCCGCTCATGCAGCGTTTTTTCTATTTCGGAATCGTCGGGGCCGTGGGGTTTCTGGTGGACTGGGCAAGCCTGTCACTCTTCCGCCACGCCGTAGGACTGCGTATTGCCGCCCTGCTGGCCTATGTC
This sequence comes from Bombella mellum, assembly GCF_014048465.1. Lineage (GTDB taxonomy): Bacteria > Pseudomonadota > Alphaproteobacteria > Acetobacterales > Acetobacteraceae > Bombella > Bombella mellum. The sequence continues at coordinate 356,895 of NZ_PDLY01000001.1, read as the reverse complement.
GTTGCTTCCAGCAACAACTGGATACTGAACCGTTACTGGACATTCCGGGACTGTTGCCGCAAACGGCACAAGGTCCATCATCAGTGGGGCCGTTTCGTTCTGGCCAACCTGCCCGGCTTCATCATCAACCGTGGAATCGTTCTGGCCCTTTTCAGCCTCTGGCCCCTGACACGCCATTATACGGTCATTGCCCTTCTCTGCGGCACGGCTGGCGGCATGTTCATCAATTTCACGCTCTGTAGCCAGTTCGTCTTCCACAAAAAGAAGCCTCTCCTGTAATCCGGTTTCCCTCCATGAGGCTCCATTTCCAAGAGACGGAAAATCAGCTAGAAAGCGGGGACTGTCTCTTCTTTTTCCGGAACCCGGACCTACAGCCTCATGATCAGTACCAACGACATCCGCACACAATTCCTCCAGTATTTTGAATCTCACGGGCACCGCATTCTTCCGTCTGCCTCTCTGGTTCCGCAGAATGATCCGTCCCTGCTCTTCACCAATGCGGGAATGGTCCCTTTCAAGAACGTCTTTACCGGACAGGAGACCCTGCCTTTCAAACGGGCCACGACAGCCCAGAAGGTCGTCCGGGCCGGCGGGAAGCATAACGATCTGGACAATGTCGGCTACACGGCACGCCATCACACGTTCTTTGAAATGATGGGGAATTTCAGCTTCGGAGATTACTTCAAGGCTGAAGTCATCGAATTTGCGTGGAACCTGCTCACCAAGGGCTTCAACATCCCTGCCGAGAAGCTGCTCGTCACCGTCTATGCGGACGATCATGAGGCCGCCTCCCTCTGGAAGAAGATCGCTGGCCTCTCGGATGACAGGATCATCCCCATCGCCACGTCCGACAATTTCTGGCGCATGGGCGATACCGGCCCCTGCGGTCCGTCTTCCGAAATCTTTTACGATCACGGTCCTTCCGTGGCCGGTGGCCCTCCGGGCAGCCCTGATGAAGACGGCGACCGGTTCGTCGAGATCTGGAACCTCGTCTTCATGCAGTTCTTCGAGGAAGGCGAAGGCAAGCGGACCAATCTCCCCCACCCTTCCATTGATACCGGCATGGGGCTGGAGCGTTTCGCCGCCGTCATGCAGGGCAAGAAGGACAATTACGACACGGACACGATCCGTGCCCTCATCGAGGCCTCTGCCGACCTGCTGAAACAGGATGCGGATGGCCGCTTCAAGACCAGTCATCGTGTGGTGGCCGACCATCTGCGGTCCACCGCCTTCCTCATCTCCGATGGTGTTCTGCCCTCCCGTGAAGGACGTGGCTATGTGCTGCGCCGCATCATGCGCCGTGCCATGCGTCACCTCCACCTGATGGGAGCGAAGGAGCCGGTCTTCTACCGTCTGCTGCCTGCCCTCATCCAGCAGATGGGCCATGCCTATCCTGAGCTAAACCAGCACAAGGCCCTCATCACCGAAACCATGAAGGGTGAGGAAGAACGCTTCTCCGCCCTTCTGGGCCGTGGCATGGCCCTGCTGGAAGACGAGATGGGCCGCCTCTCTAGCAACGGTCAGCTGCCCGGTGATGTGGCCTTCAAACTCTATGACACGTTCGGCTTCCCGCTGGACCTGACGCAGGACGTGCTGCGTGAGCGTGGCCACAAGGTCGATGAGGCCGGTTTTGAGAGTGCCATGGCCGAGCAGCGTCAGCGTGCCCGTGCCGCCTGGGTTGGCTCCGGTGACAGTGCTGTGGAGACCGTCTGGTTCGATGCCCGTGACCGCTTCGGCAGCACGGAGTTCCTCGGCTATGTGAGCGAGGCCGCCGATGCCCAGGTGCAGGCCATCTTCCGTGGCAGCGACGAGCTTGCCGAAGCCAAAGCCGGTGACGAGGTCGCCATCCTGCTCAACCAGTCCCCCTTCTATGGGGAAAGCGGTGGACAGGTTGGCGACCATGGTACGCTGACAGCCCCGGGCCTGCGGATCGAAATCACTGACACGCAGAAGAAGAACGGCTCCCTGATCGTCCATTATGGCCTCATCGTGGAAGGCACGCTCAGGCCGGGCATGGATGTCCATGCCGAGATCGACCACGCCCGCCGCACCGCCGTGCGGGGGCATCACTCCGCAACCCATCTCCTGCATGAGGCCCTGCGCCGCCATATCGGTGAACATGTCACCCAGAAGGGCAGCCTGAACACGCCAGACCGTCTGCGATTCGACATCAGCCAGCCCCGTCCGCTGACGGAGGATGAACTGAAGACCATCGAGGCCGAGGTGAATGCCCGCATCCGCCAGAACAGCCCGGTCGAAACCCGCCTGATGACACAGGAACAGGCCATCGAAAGCGGTGCCATGGCCCTCTTCGGTGAGAAATATGGCGATGAGGTCCGTGTCGTCTTCATGGGCAATGAGGATGAGAAGAACCGCCAAGCCTACTCCATCGAACTCTGCGGCGGTACGCATGTGAACCGTCTGGGCGAGATCGGCCTGTTCCGCATCGTCTCCGAAAGTGGCGTCTCCTCCGGCGTTCGCCGTATCGAGGCTGTCTGCGGGGCGGCTGCCGAGCAGACCATCCGTACCAGTGAGGAACGGCTGGCCGAAATGGCCGCCCTCCTGAAGGTCACGCCTGCCGAGGCTCCGACCCGTCTTGCCGCCCTGCTGGAAGAACGCAAGGCTCTCAATGCGCAGATTTCCTCCCTACAGCACAAGCTGGCCACGGGGGAAGGGTCCGCCTCCAGCGAGACCGTCAATGGCGTCACGCTGGCGGCCCGCTTCCTTGAGGATGTCAGCCCCAAGGACCTCAAGGGGCTGGCTGACGGCCTGCTGAAGCAGATCTCCTCCGGCGTGGTGGCCCTGATCTCCGGTGCCAATGACCGGGGCAGCATCGTCATCGCTGTCAGCAAGGACCTGACGGACCGCTTCAATGCCGTGAAGCTGGCCCGGGAAGCCTCCGCCCTGATGGGCGGCAAAGGCGGCGGTGGCCGCCCTGACATGGCACAGGCCGGTGGCTCCGAACCGGCTGCCGATGCCGTGTTCGCCATGCTGCGCAGGACCCTGGCCGAAGGCTGAACTCTTCAGCCTCCGTCCTCATCACACGATGATCTGGTGGAAAGCGTCAGGCCTGATATGCGGGCCTGACGCTTTTGTCTTGTCAGAAGCCGGACTGACCCTAGGCTGGCCTTGATGGACTGATTCATGAAAGACATTTCATGAGACGGAAGGGCTTTCTGTCTGGACGCTCATTAAAAAAATTTTTAGTGTCCAGCTTATGGGCAGGCTCCCCCGTCTCGCCCATAGTAATCTCCCGGGGTGCAATGACCCCGCATGATGCGTCTTTGATCAGGAAACATAACGTATGGTCTTCCACCGTAACACTCTTCTGGAACTCCTTGATGGCGTCCGCACCTTTGAAGAAGAGGTGTATCCGGAAAAAAAGGATCTCTTCCAGAGTCTGGCTTACGATCAGAACCCACCAACGCTATTCATCACCTGTGCCGACAGCCGCATCAGCCCGAGCCTGATCACCCAGACGGAACCGGGTGAGCTGTTCCTCATCCGCAATGTCGGCAACATCGTCCCGGCCTATGGCAACATGGTCGGAGCCGTGGCCTCCGCCATCGAATACGCCGTCGGTGCTCTGGGGGTGAAAAACATCATCATCTGCGGCCACTCCAACTGCGGGGCCATGTCCGCCCTCATCAATCTGACCACAAATCCGGACAAACTGGCAGACATGCCTACCGTCCGCCGCTGGCTGCACAATGCGGAAGCCGCCGCCGCCACGATCGGTGACCTCCGTGCCGAGGATGTCGGCCCCAAGGATGTCCGTGACCTCGCAGAAGCCAATGTCCGGTTGCAGATCACGCATCTGAAGACGCATCCCATCGTGGCCAAAGCCCTCTCCCGCAACGAACTGAACGTGCAGGGCTGGTATTACGACATCAAGAAAGGGCGCATCTACATCCTCAATGATGAGACCAAGACGGAACATACCGTCAAGGACGCCATTTCCATCCTCAGAAAGAACAATCCGCCCAGCAAGGCCTGAGCGAGTGTCCGTTCCGTCTTCCGAAAGCCGTCTGTCCCCCCGGGCAGGCGGTTTTTCATGCCATCCCTTTCCCACGGGACCGGCCAGCCTCCTTCTGCCGCTGCTCCTCGTCATGGCGATGCTGCTTCCTGCCCGGGCACAGGCCTCTTCCAGCCTGAAACTGACAAGCTGGAACATGGACTGGCTGACGCTCCGTCCTGCCAACGACCACGCCCTGCCTGCCGATGCTCCCACCCGCACGGCTGCGGACTTCGCCGCCCTGCGTCATTACGCCAGCAGGCTGCACAGCGACGTTCTCGCTTTCGAGGAAGTGGACAGTCTGGAGGCCGCACGGCTTGTCTTCCCACCGGAAGAGTATGATCTCTACATCACGCCCGACCACATCACCCAGCGGGTCGGTCTGGCCATCCGCCGTGATGCAGGACTGACCGTCACCATGAACCCTGAGGTCACGGCCCTGAACATCCCCCAGCCGGGCCGTCATTATCCCCTCAGGGGGGGCATGGACGTCACGCTGCACAGGGGAGCCTCCAGCCTGCGGCTTCTGGTCGTCCATCTCAAGACAGGATGCTGGGCACAGCCCCTGACGGCAAAGAAGCGGGCCTGCTCCCTTCTCTACCAGCAGTTCCACGTCATCGAGGACTGGATACTGGACCGGCTGGATGACGGCACACCCTTTGCCATTCTGGGTGACTTCAACCGTCGACTGACCCCGGCCGATCCTCTCATGCAGGCTCTCCAGAGTGACGCCAACCTGACGCTGACCACGGCCGGATTCACCAGCCCCTGCCGCCGTGGTGGTGAACTGTTCATCGACCACGTCCTGCTGGGCAACCGTGCCCGTGAATGGTTCATTCCGGGCAGCCTGCGGGTCATGACATTCCGCAATGTCGGAAAGGAGCTGACCCTCTCGGATCACTGCCCCGTTTCCATCCAGATGAAGCTTCCATAGATCACGAAAAAGCCCGAGACGGTCTCCTGTCCGGGCTTTTCCATGTCTGCACGGTCCCTGCCGGATCAGGTCAGGGCTTCCCGGCCATCCCGATCTGCTTGATGTCATGGAAGCTCAGGGCCTCGTTCATTTCTATGGCCCGGTTCATCATGAAGCCCGAACCGGCAAGGAAGACCGGGTCACCATCCAGATCGTCCGCCATCGCACTCCGGTTGAGGGCCACGAACTGCTCCAGGGCGGCCCTGTCTCCCGTGACCCAGCGGGCCAGCGTGAAAGGCGTGCTCTCGAAACCGACCGGCACGTTATATTCCGCCTGGAGGCGGGACTGCAGCACGTCCAGCTGGAGGGTCCCCACCACGCCCACGATCGGCGGGGCACCATCCTGCGGGCGGAACAGCTGGACGACCCCTTCCTCGGCCAGCTCCACGAGGGCCTGACGCAGCTTCTTCGCCTTCATGGCATCATCCAGCCGCACACGGCGCAGGATTTCCGGCGCAAAATGCGGCACACCCGTGAAGCGCAGGTCCTCGCCATCCGTCAGCGTGTCCCCGATGCGGAGTGTCCCATGATTGGGAATCCCCACCACGTCCCCGGCGAAAGCCTCCTCCACAAGCTGACGGTCCTGGGCGAAGAAGAACTGCGGCGTATGAAGGGCGAACTGCTTGCCGGTGCGCACATGCTTCAGACGCATCCCACGGGTCAGCTTCCCGGAGCAGACACGGGCAAACGCCATGCGGTCCCGGTGATTGGGGTCCATGTTGGCCTGAATCTTGAAGATCAGGGCCGTGACATTCTCCTCCGTCGCCTGCACCTCCCGTGTCTCGGAAGACTGGGCACGAGGCGGCGGCCCATAGGCGGCCAGGGCATCCAGCAGGTCCGTCACGCCAATCTCCTTCATGGCGGACCCGAAGAAGACGGGTGTCAGATGCCCCTCATCGAAAAACTCCTTCTCAAAAGGAGGAAGGGCCACCTCGGCCAGCTCCACCTCTTCCCGCATCTGGGCCAGCCGCTCATCATCTTCAGGCAGCTCTTCCTTCAGATGCAGGGACTTCGTGCGGATGTCATAGATGCCGGCAAATTTCGCCGCACGCCCGACCGGCCACGTCGCCGGGGAGACGTCCAGTGCCAGCGCACTGGAAATTTCATCCAGCAGGGCGAAACAGTCCTGCGCCTCACGGTCCATCTTGTTGATGAAGGTGACGATGGGAATGTCCCGCAGACGGCAGATCTCGAACAGCTTGCGGGTCCGGGCCTCGATGCCCTTGGCGGCATCAATCACCATCACGGCGCAGTCCACCGCTGTCAGCGTGCGGTAGGTATCCTCAGAGAAGTCCTCATGGCCCGGCGTGTCCAGCAGGTTGAAGACACAGCCACCATAATTGAAGGTCATCACCGAGGTGACGACCGAAATGCCACGGTCCTTCTCAATGCTCATCCAGTCCGACCGTGTCCGCCGCCGCTCTCCCTTGGCCCGGACATTCCCGGCCATCTGGATGGCACCACCAGCCCGCAGGATGCGTTCCGTCAGTGTGGTCTTACCGGCATCAGGATGGGAAATGATGGCAAAGGTACGCCGCCGGGGAATCTCCGCAGCAATGGTGGGGTCGGACATGTCAGCCTTCCTGAAAAAAGGGCACGGAAAACGGCAAACGCCGGACGGTGGAACCGCCCGGCGTCTCCATATGCAGCCAGAGGCCGTCTCTTAGCGGGAGTAGAACTCGACCACCAGATTCGGTTCCATCTGCACCGGGTAAGGCACATCGGAAAGCTGCGGAACACGGATGAAGGTGCCCTTCATCTGGCGATGATCCACCTCGATATATTCCGGCACGTCACGCTCTGCGCTCTGGACGGCATCCAGAACAATGGCGAGCTGCTTGGACTTCTCGCGCACCTCGATCACGTCGCCTTCCTTCACCAGATAGGACGGAATGTTGACGCGCTTGCCGTTGACGAGCACATGACCGTGGCTGACGAACTGACGGGCAGCGAACGGGGTCATGGCGAATTTCAGGCGGTAGATGACGGCATCCAGACGACGCTCCAGCAGACCGATCAGGTTCTCGGAGGTATCGCCCTTGCGACGCACGGCCTCATCATAATAACGGCGGAACTGCTTCTCGCTGATGTTGCCGTAGTAGCCCTTCAGCTTCTGCTTGGCCATCAGCTGGATGGAGTAGTCGGACGGCTTCTGGCGGCGACGCTGGCCATGCTGGCCCGGGCCGTATTCACGACGGTTCACCGGGGACTTGGCACGGCCCCACAGGTTGACGCCGAGGCGGCGGTTGATCTTGTACTTGCTCTCAAGACGTTTTGACATCGGTTAGACCCGTATTCTCTCAGGCTGGCGGCCCTGTGCGACAGCCCCTTGTTGCACCGGTAGGTTCTCCCTGCCACCGTGGCGACACTGGGAGAACGGAACGGCCTGCGGGCCTCATGGGACACTGCGCCACAGCACGCACCATCCCGGCCAGACCATCCGACATTCCCGGCAATGGAACTGCCGTTACACGAGGCCTCCGCCTCCTGTCAAGAAAATGCGAAAAACCGGCCCCGTGCCATGACGCAGCTTTAATTTCGGAACATCTTGGAAAAGACAGGCATTATCTCCTATACCGCCTGAATTCCCAATCAGACTGGAGCACTCCCCTTATGGAGCAGACCGAAACGGTTACAGGCCCACGCCTGACCCCACCTCATGGTGTTGCGCCCGCCATTGCGGCCCTTATGCTGGGTACCTTCACCATCGGTACGGGGGAATTCGGCATGATGGGCATCCTGCCCGCCTTCTCCCATGCTCTGGGGATTTCAATCGGGCAGGCCAGTTCCGTCATCTCGGCCTATGCCCTGGGGGTCGTGGTTGGTGCCCCCGTCATGGCCATCGCCGGGGCACGCCTCCCCCGCCGCACCATCCTGCTGCTGCTGCTTGCCCTCTTCTGCATCGGCAACATCGGCACCATCCTGTTCTCGTCCCTCCTGCCCATCGAGATCATGCGCTTCATCACGGGCCTGCCGCACGGGGCCTATTTCGGCATCGCCGCCCTGACGGGGGCCTCCATGGTCGAACGGGCACGGAGAGGACGGGCCATCAGCATGGTCCTGTCCGGCATCATGATCTCCACCGTTATCGGTGCGCCCCTCAGCACCTTTCTCTCCCAGTACGTGCCGTGGGAGGTGATCTATGGTGCCCTGTCCGTCCTGGGGCTTCTCTGCGTCGCCGGTGTCGCCTTCCTCATCCCGGCCGACCAGCCACAGGCCGGCCTCAACGCCCGGTCGGAACTCTCCGCCTTCAGGAATCCCCATGTCATGCTGACCCTGCTGACCGGGGCCATCGGCTTCGGCGGCATGTTCGCCGTCTATACCTTCCTCACCTCCGCCCTGGGGCAGGTGACACATCTCAATCACTGGATGATCACGCTCTATCAGGTCATCTGGGGCTGCGGGATGGTCGCAGGCAATTCCTTCGGGGGCGCCATGATCGACAGGAACCTGGACCGCACGACCATCTTCAGCCTGATCGCCAGCATCATCTTCATGCTGGCCTTCTGGCTGTTCCTCCCCTCCAGCATGGCCATGCTGGTCGTCTGCTTCTTCCTGCCTGCGGCCACGGTCATCCTCAGCCCGGCCATGCAGGCCCGCCTCATGGATGTCGCCGGGGATGCCCAGACGCTGGCGGCCTCACTGAACCACTCCGCCTTCAACATCGCCAACGCCCTCGGTGCCTCACTGGGGGCCATGCTCGTGGAAAACGGGCTGGGCCTCAGCTCCGTGGGCTGGGGCGGAGCCATCCTCTCCGCCAGCGGCCTGCTGATCTATTTCATCACGCTATACGTTGCCCGCCGTCACGCACGGTGAGGCAGGCAACAGGCAGCCAGTCCTCAGGGAATCTGGCTGCCGGATACCGGCACGGGGGCCGACGGAACCTCCGCCAGTGATCCTTCAATGTCAGACAGGACGCTGCTGCTGCCCAGCGTACCGGCCGCATAGGCCAGAGAGGCCGCCGCACTCAGCATCCCGTAATAGCTGTCCGACACGGACAGACGGGCATTGAGCAGCGTGTTCTGAAGCTCCAGCATCCGGGTCATCGTCCCGTCACCAGAACGGTAGGCGGTCAGGGCGGCGTCAAAGCCGGTCTGGCTGGCCTTCTGGAGGCTCAGTGCCGCCTGATAGGCCGTGATGCCCGTGTGCAGCATGGCCTCCGCACTCACGATCGTCCGGACGGCATTGTTCTGCGTGTCCTGAAGGGCGGCACGGGCACTGTCTTCCCGCTCGTGCGCCTGCCGCAGACGGTTACGGCGCAGCCCACCATCATAGATCGGCACGGAAATGCCTGCCGTGATAAGACTGCCGAACGTGTGCACCCGGTCATTTATCGAGCCGATGTTGACAAGCGGCAGATTGCGGAAATGCAGGTCATCAAAATTGTACCCGACATTGCCGTTCATGAAAATCTGCGGCCTGTAGCTGGCTCTTGCTCCCTCGACCGCACTCTGGGCAGCACGCAAGCTCGTATAGGCCGCCAGCACGTCCGGCCGGCGGGCCACGGCCTCATGCACCATCTCGTCACTCAGGCGGATGTCGTCAACACGGATGTTCCGCCCGCTGTCCACCTGGACATGCAGCGGCTGGGAGGGATTTACACCCACGGCGGCCAGAAGTTCCAGCCGGTACGTTTCCACGTCGCCTTCCGTCCTGGCCAGCACAAGCTGCGCCTCGGCCACGGCCTGCTCGGCCTGGGAGGTGTCAATGACCGTGCCTTCACCATTGTGCAGGTTGGCCGCCGCCGCCCGTGCGATCGCATGGGCATTCTCCAGGGACTGGCGCACGAGCGACACGTTGTTCAGGGCTGCCGAATACCGGTAATAGGCCAGAGCCACCTTATGGATGACCTTCTGATGTTCTCCCGTGAAGAGGATGTTCTGCCCGATGCTCTTCTGGGTAGCCTCTTCCATGACGGCACGGCGTTTGCCGAAATCGAACAGCAGCCATTCCAGCCCGACCTGCTGGCGTTCCATCGTGCCATGCAGGCGGGTGTCCGTATTGGACCGTATCCCGTCGCCCCGGAAACGGTTGTGAGGCTCCAGGATGCCATAACCGCCCATCGCCGCCGCCGTCAGATGAGGCAGGTAGGCGGAACGGGCGATACCTGTCTCCGCAGCACTGGCCCGGGCCGCATCCCACGCCTGACGGGTGGACGGATTGATGGACTGTGCCATGTCGATCAGGTCGGCCAGATTGTAGGCGTGGTCCACCTGCACGGTCCCCAGCGCGGCAGGCTGCGGCAGGACATGATCCGACGAGAGCCGGTACCCGGCGGGCATCCTCAGGACACGGCCACCCTTCTGCCCGGGGGCGGCCTTCTCGTGTCCCTCGATGATGTGACCGTTCACGTCGACCGGCGCATTCCACGGCTGGTCGGGAGCGGGCGGCATGTTCTTCATGGCCGTCGTCTGGCAGCCGCTCAGGGCACTGCTGCCCAGAAGGGCCATGCAGACCAGGGCAGCCCGCCGCCATGTCCGTTCCTTCCCCGGCCCTCCAGTCCCGGACCCTCGTGCCTTCTTACGCTCCATGACCTGTTCCCGCACAAATACGTCCATCAGAGACCTCCTCCTTCATTAAGGGAAGCGGCCTCCCCTCCCTTCAAAATCTGCCCCAGACGAAGAGCCTGCTTGTTCCGGTTGGCGGCAATGTCCCCGAACAGGCTGGCCGCACTCATGGCGGCACGCCGCAGGAAGAGCATGTACTGCCTCATGCGGTGCCTGGTCGGGCGCATGTAGGACGGTTCCAGCATGACCTGCCGCAGCTGGCCCATGGCCCCGCTGGCCGTCTCCTGCACCTTCGCCGCCTGGAGCATCCTCTGGTCATGGTTCCAGTCCGTCACGTCCTGCGCCAGCAGGGCATCAAGGGCCTTGAGCTTCTGTATGGCTCCCCCCATCGCACTGTGCGGCCAGAACATGGTATGCACGACATATGTGATGGCCAGGCCGATCAGGATACCGATGATACGGTCACGGGGCACCGTCAGGTCCGTCGTTGGCGCATATTTGGCAAGATCAGCCAACGTGAAGGTCACGATGATCTGCAGCCCGAGATAGGAGATACGCTGATCCCCGGCCTTGACCCATGCCCCGATGAAAATGACCACACCCATGACCAGCATGATCTCGGCTATGTCCGTCATGTGCGGCATGAGCCATATGATCGTTCCCATGGCCATGAAACACCCTATCAGGGCCCCGACAATACGCAGCCGCTGCTTGTCCAGCACGGCCCCCATCGTCGGCAGGGACACGATGAAGCAGGTGATGATGCAGGTATGCACCCCCGGCCAGTTCAGCATCTTGTATGTGATGATGGAGAGGAAGACGGAGACGGTCCCCTTGACGGCAAAGCGGACATGCTCCGGGTCCGTGAAGGCACCGGGGAGAAAAAAGGCGGACTTCTTCTTTTTCGGGGCGGCCTCTCCGGACTGACTGGAAGGCAGCTGCACGTCCTCGGCCGTCAGGGGCTGATCCAGACTGTTCAGCAGACGCTCCATCTCCCGGGCAATATCACCTGAGCAGACCTGAGCGGTTCCCGTTTCGGCCGGACGGCCACCTGTTTCAAAACACTCCGCCGCTTCCTCCAGCCGTCTGGCCAGATACACACAATCCTCCCTGGGAATGGAGGCGTTAGGTTTCAGGCAGCGTTCAACAAACTGCAGGATGCCGAAACTGTTCAGGGCCGCCCGGCGCAGATAGGACAGGTCTTCCGGACTCCAGCGCTGTTCCGCAGTGGACGCACCGAGCATGCCGAACATGCCGCTGACCCCCTCACCCACGGTATCCATGACGGCATCCTGCCAGGCCTGGGGGATGTTGCGCCCCTCTCCCCGCCGCCCGAGACATTTTGCCGACAGACGCAGCCGTTCGATGATCTGGTCCGTGAGGACATGCTTCGGAGACGGGGACAGGCTGCTCCCCACGAAGGCCATCATGCCGGCGATGATGAGAAACACTCGCCATGCCGACAGGACAAGACGGGCGATACTGTCACCACTCTGCACGTTATCCAGTGCCACCAGCATGTAGGAAAGGATCAGCCCGCCAATGACACTGATCATCCCGAGAATGGTTGTCGTGCTGAGGAAGAAAAACACGAAACTGAGCACGAGGTTGAAGATGAGTGTCGCCAGAAAATTGTTGATCGTCGTGACAACCCCCACATAGAGGGCCCCCGTCACACCGGAAAAGAAGATGACGTACATGACGGAGATCTTCATGTTCGCCACCCTGTTCCCCTGCCACAACGCCCCCAGGGTGAGCGTGAGCAGGGTCAGCATGGGCAGCTGCCATATCTCACCTATGAGGACGAGTGCCATGCATACGATGGCGGTCCGCAAGGCAAGTGCCGTACGCCCACGGGTTGGCCTCACGGCCAACCGCCAGAGACGCATGAAGGCGTCCAGATAGGGTTTAACCATGACAGGCAGCACCATGGAGAATTTCCACGTTGGCCGTCGCCCCCAGTCTCATCAGATGTTCAGGAGCGTTCTCGATCCTGATGCGCACGGGGAAACGCTGGGCGATATGCACCCAGTCCATCTGCCGCTCGACAGACGGCACGCCACGCTCGCTTTCCCTCATGTAATCGGTCGTCACACCCCGGCCGATGCTCTCGACAACCCCGTGGATGGCGTGGCTGCGGTCGATCATGGAATACACGGTGGCGCAGTCACCCGGACGGACCGGCTTCAGGTTAATTTCCCGGATCGGGGCAATGGCATACCACTCATCCTTGGAAACCAGCGTAAACAGGTTCTGGTTGGCGGCTAGCACCTCGCCTTCCCGAACATTCAGACTCGTCACATATCCATCTATGTTCGCCGTCACACGGGTCTGACGCAGCTCATAGCGGGCATGGTCCACCGCCACGGAGGCTTCCTGCAGCATGGCCTCGGCGTGTTTGACGTCACCGACAGCCACCTGGCTGGCCTGCTGCTCGTGCTGGGCCTCTGCCAGCGCATCCACGGCAGAGTTGAACTTCGTCACGGCCTGGTCATAGGCCTGCCACGAGACATAATGCTGCTCGGCCAGAGGCTTCAGACGCACGACCGTGCGCCATGCCAGATCTTTCTCATCCTCCGCCTGGTGCCGTTTGCGCTCATTGGTTGCCGCATTGGCCATGCGGACCGCCAGGGCACGGCGGGCGTCGTTCAGGTCGGCCTGGGCCTGTGTCTCGCTGGCCTCGGCCCTGTGCAGGGCGATCTCATAGGGTTCGGGATCAATCTGGTACAGCAGGTCCCCCTTATGGACGACCTGATTCTCCCGGACGGAAAGGGTCTGAAGACGCCCGCCCACCAGAGCGGCCACATGCACGCTTTCCGTATAGATAACCGCACTGTCGCTGTTGGGATGCTGACCTGACCGGTGATCCACATACAGGACACCGAGAAGGGCAGATAGCAACGTGGCTGTTGCAATTACGCTCCCCACCGGGAAGCGGCCTTTAATCCGTTCTTTTTTCATGAAACCGCCTCTGAATTACCCGTAGAGAAGAAGCCAGCCGACCAGCCCTATCATCGTGCCCATGGAAAGGTAGGTGACCAGATGATACCGCAGCAGGCCATCAATATGCAGGATCAGAAAGAGCAGCCGCAGCAGGGCGGCAGACACCGCTCCGATGAACAGGCAGATGAGCCAGGCGGGGAAATAGGCACCGGCCAAAGGAAAGCTCGGTGCTCCGATACCGGCACACCCCTGCAGGGGCACCATGAGCAGGGCAAGGCCCCACCATGATAGTCCATAAGACCGGAGAGAAACGACCCTAGGCAACTTCATGCACGCTCCTGTTTCCAGCTACTGGGAAGATAAAAACCATGCGGAGCACGCCCCCGGACCTGCGGGGAACCTCTGCCATCGCAAAGCATCTGACTGACCAGATCACATATGTTTTTTAATGCGTTGGGGTTCCTGACCATACGAGACCACGTTTCCTTTTTCAAACGAATACAAGACCGGTCCGCCTGCTCACCCAGCACACGGTTCACTGCCGGGACGGGTCATCCTGACCGGCTCCCGGCGAAACTCCGAACTACCTATCCCCCCACACGCATCCACCGCAAGTGGCCTTTTCAGGGCCATGCCGTCTTCTTCCGGTAAAGCAGGACATAAAGCCGGATGCCGAGGGCAAGGGCCGTTATGCCAAGCCCGGCCGCAAGGCCGATCCAGAGGCCCTGGACCCCCTGCCCGCACCGGAAGGCCAGCCAGTAGCCCAGGCCGATCCCCACGAAACCATAGCTCACGATGCTGATCATCATGGGCACGAACGTGTCGCCACAGCCCCGCAGGGCACCGTTGCAGACGGCCTGGACCCCGTCCACGATCTGGAAAATCCCGGCAATCCTCAGCAGCAGGACGGTCGTACCGAACGTGGCGGCATCCGGCGGTGAACCCGTGTAATAGAGATGCGCCACCCGCTCCGGCACCAGAAGCAGCACCAGCCCGGTCAGAATCGTCCAGGCAAGCACCAGCAGCAGGGCACCACTGGCAGCCCGGCAGGCCTCCGCCGTCTTTCTGGCTCCCCGCCAGTAGGCCACCCGCACGTTCGCCGCCTGACCGATCGCCAGACAGACCATGAAAAACAGGGAGACCGTGTTCAGCGCGACCTGATGGGCGGCAAGGCTGCGTGTTCCCAGCCGCCCCGCATTGAGCGTGGTGATCTGGAACAGCAGAAGCTCTGACGCCGCCGTGACCATCATCGGCAGGCCCAGCATCAGAAGCTCCCGGATGAGCGGCCACCGCACCCTCACGGGTTTCAGCAGACTTCTTAGGCCCGGCCGCCAGAGACAGAGCAGCAGCAGGACGAGGCTCATGGCCCAGCCCGTCAGCATCGTGGCATGGGCGGACCCGAACAGCCCGTAGGCCGGGAGACCGAACCAGCCATGAATCAGGGCCGCATTGAGCACCCCGTTGCACAGGGCCATGGCCGGCATCGTCCACAGCAGCAGGGACTCCGCCCCCAGGGATGGCAGGGCCACACGGCACAGCCCGAGCAGGACCAGATTGGGCCACAGGGCATAGAGCAGCACGTTGATGAACTGCCCGCCCTGCCGGATCACCGTGTCAGGCTCCCCCATCAGACCGAATATCCGGCCGGAGCAGAGCAGCAGGAGCAGGCACGGGATGAAGGCCAGCAGGCCAAGCACGACACCCGCACTGATGATGCTGCGCCTGTCATGCCCACCCTCATGGCCATGCTCCACACCCCCACGGGAATGCGAGAGCAGCACGCCGACTCCACCCAGCACGGCTTGAAAGGAGATCATGGTCGTGAAGAAGAAATTGTTGGAAAGGCCCCCGATGGCGACGGCATCCACGCCGAGGCTGCCCAGCAGGACGGTATCCGTCACGGCCATGGCCATCTCCGAGAGCTGGGACAGCGCAAGCGGCAGCCCGACCCGGATCAGGGTACGGACATGGACGGACATCTCCACGACGGGAGCGGCATGTGTCTTTCTTGATGTGGACATGGGCCTGTCTCTATCGCATATAACGCAGAGCGCAAGTGACAAAGAGTGAATTCATCGTTGCAAATTCACTGTTGCACCGGACGCAGCTCTGTCGCATTGAACGGGCATGAGCACGCAGCAGAGCAACACAGACACGTCCTCCGCCCGGCCCGGCCTGAGGCTTCACAACAGCCACCAGCGCAGAGCCGTCCCGTTCATCCCTGATGATGCCGCCAATGTCCGCCTCTATTTCTGCGGGCCGACTGTGTATGACCGGGTGCATCTCGGCAACCTGCGCTCCATGCTGAGTGCGGACGTGCTCGTCCGGCTGCTCCGTGCGCTTTACCCGCAGGTCACCTATGTCCGCAACATCACGGACATTGACGACAAGATCATCCAGCGGGCGCAGGAAAATGGCGAGGAGATCGCCCATCTGACGGAACGGACCACGAAGGATTTCCACGCCGACCTGGCCGCCCTGAACGTCCTGCCCCCCACCGTGGAACCCAGGGCCACGCAGCACATCCCCGCCATGCTGGAGATGATCGGCCGCCTCATCAGGCAGGGCCATGCCTATGAGGCGGAAGGGCATGTCCTCTTCGACGTCACGTCATTCCCCGGCTATGGTGCGCTGTCAGGCCGCTCGCTGGAGGACATGATGGCCGGTGCCCGGGTGGACGTGGCCGACTACAAGCGCAACCCCGGCGATTTCGTCCTCTGGAAACCCTCGAGCGACGACGAACCGGGCTGGGACAGCCCTCATGGCCGTGGCCGCCCCGGCTGGCACATTGAATGCTCCGCCATGGCGGAACGCTATCTCGGGGAGAGTTTCGACATTCACGGCGGCGGAAACGACCTGCTCTTCCCCCATCACGAGAATGAGCGGGCGCAGTCCCTCTGCTGCTACCCGCATGGCCATTTCGCCCGGCACTGGGTCCATACCGGGATGCTGCTTTCCGGCGGGGAGAAAATGTCCAAGTCCCTGGGCAACTTCCACACCATCCATGAGGTGCTGGAACGTGCCCCGGCCGAAGCCCTGCGGCTGCTCTTCCTTGGCTCGCATTACCGCTCCACTCTGGACTTCACATGGGAGAAGCTGGACGAGGCCCGCCGCATCATGGACCGCTTCTACAGGGCACTGGAAAAGACGCCACCGGCCAGCACGGGCAGCATTCCTGCCGACATTCTGGAGGCCCTGTGCGACGACCTCAACACGCCGCTGGCCCTCAGCATCCTGCACCGTGAGGCCGACGCCGCACTGGAAGGCCAGCAGGAGGCGGCGGGCCGTCTTCTGTCCGGTGGACAGCTCCTTGGCCTGTTCACCATGAGTCCGGCAGAATGGTTCCAGGGAGGGACGGACCTTGATCCTTCCGCCATCGAGGCCCTGATTGAAAAACGTCTGGCCGCCCGCAAGGCCCGTGATTTCGCACTGGCCGACCAGATACGCGACGGTCTGGCAGAACAGGGCATCCTTCTGGAAGATGGACCAGCTGGCACAACCTGGCGGAAAGGATGAGACATTCCATGACAGGCCGTAATGGCGGGGCTGACCTGGCCCCGCCCGCTCCTTTTGACCCCGTCGTCATCCTTGTCCGCCCGCAGCTGGCTGAAAACATCGGGACCACCGCACGGGCCATGGCCAATGGCGGGCTGTTCCATCTCCGCCTCGTGGCCCCCCGTGACGGCTGGCCGCAGCCCCGGGCCTGGTATGCCTCCTCCGGGGCCGATCGCATCCTTGAGGAAGCCACGGTCTTCGAGACGGTCGATGACGCCATCGCCGACCTTCACCGTGTCTTTGCCACCTGCCCCCGCCCCCGCCATGTCATCAAGCCGGTCATGACGGCCCGTGGAGCGGCGGCAGAACTGCGGGCCACCAGCAGTCGGAAGCTGAAAAGCGGCATCCTCTTCGGCCCCGAACGGGCGGGACTGGACAATGAGGACATGGCCCGGGCGGACACACTCATCCGCTATCCGCTCAATCCCCGTTTCATGTCGCTGAACCTGGCCCAGGCGGTGCTGGTCATGGCCTATGAATGGTATCTGACCGAAGATACCGTGCCGGAACAGTATCTCATGACCAACGAGACGCATGTGGCGACCAAGGGCGAGGTGGAAAATTTCATGACCCACCTGCTGCAGGACCTCGATGAGTGCGGCTTTCTCCACCACGAACAGAAACGCCCGGGCATGATCCGCAACCTGCGCCATCTTTTCGCCCGTGGAGAGGTGACGGAGCAGGAACTGCGGACGCTGCATGGTGTCGTGAGCGAACTCTCACGGGCCAGGAAAATACGCCACACGAAGGGATGAGTGCCCGCCCTGGGCAGCATCCCTTTCCTTCTCTCCCCTCCGTTACTGGCCCGTCATGCATCTACAGCTTCCCGAATCCCTACTGAACCGTGTCCGGCACCAGCAGTCCGAGATACGGAAGACCAGCGTCCTGTCACAGGACAACACCATCAACATCATCACCCGGAAAAGGGCGCAGGTCCGTTTTCTGGCGGACCTGTACCATACCTGCCTCACCATGGGGTGGGGGGCGTTCTTCGCCTCGGTGACGTGCTTCTACCTGTTCCTGAACATACTGTTCAGCATCGCCTATTTTCTGGTCCCCCACGGGCTGAGCAACGTCAAGGCCGGTGAGTTCTGGGGCGATTTCTTCTTCAGTGCCCAGACGCTTTCCACGGTCGGCTACGGATACATCTACCCGCAGAGCCATCTGGCCAATGCCATCGCCTCCCTGGAGATGCTGACCAGCGTGATCTTCACCGCCATCATCACCGGCATCGTGTTCGCCCGCTTTGCCCGCCCCCATGCGCAGGTCCTCTTCAGCAACGTGGCCACGCTCTTTCAGGATGGTGACCATCTGCGGCTGAACTTCCGGGTGGGCAACCTGCGCCGCACCCCGCTCATGAATGCCAGCATCGAGGCCATCCTCGCCCGCACGAAAAAGGACATCAATGGCAACAGCTCCCTCCAGCTGGACATCCTGCCCCTGTCCTTCAACCATGTGCCGGTGTTTCCGGTCAGCCTGTCCTTTGCGCACCATATTCTGGAAACAAGCCCGCTCCACGGCATGGACACGGCCACCCTGGAAGAGCAGCAGGCCACCATCTTCCTCGTCCTGACGGCGACGGACCCCGTCTCGGCGCAGGACGTCTTCGCCCAGCACACCTACAGGGCACGGGACCTGCTTTTCGGGGCACGGTTCGTCAGCCTGCTGAAACCGTCAAGCCAGGGCGTGCTGGAAGTCGATTTCAGCCTGTTTCATACAACATCGACCGACCCTCTCCCCGCCAGGGATGAGGAACCGGTTGAGGTCAAGGACGACACCGCCCCCCGGGCCTGAGCGGCTTTCCCCGACGGAGCCGTCAGATGGACCGCTCCGTCAGGGTCTCCCTCACTGCTGCACGGCATCCTTCAGACGGTGCAGGACCCGCTCCCGCCCCATGAGCGGCAGAAGGGCTGCCAGTTCCGGCCCGGAATCCTCGCCTGTCAGGGCCAGACGCAGGGGCAGGAAGAGCGTCTTCCCCTTGCGGCCGGTTTCACCCTTCAGCATGTCGGTCCAACGCTTCCAGACCGTTCCGTCCCACGGTCCTTCCGGCAGGAGGCGGGCTGCCTCCTGAAGAAACTCCGCCTCTTCAGGCTGGGACGGAGCCACGATGTCCCCCTTCACGACGGACCACCAGTGGGCGATCTCCACGGCCAGATCAATATTGCCCCGGATGGCCAGCCAGAAGGCCTCATCGGCCCCTTCCGGCAGGTGGGGCCGTATCTCTTCGTAGGACATGCCATGCAGGACACGGCGGTTCAGCCCCAGAAGCTGCGGAACATCGAACCGGGCCGCTGACCGGGACACATGGCCGATGTCATAGCCCCGCACGATCTCATCCATGCTGGAGGCAGCCTGCGGGTCATCCGAACTGCCCAGACGGGCCAGATAGGCCACAAGGGCACGGGGTTCGATCCCGTCATTACGCAATGTGGAAAGGGCCAGCCCGCCCAGACGCTTGGACAGCTTGCCACCATCCTGCCCCAGCAGCAGCGGCAGATGCCCGAAGGTGAAACGTCCCTCCTTCGCCCCAAGGGCCTCGGCAAGGTCAAGCTGCACGCCCGTGTTGGTCACATGGTCCTCACCCCGCAGGATGTGGGTGATGCCCATGTCCAGATCATCAATCACCGAGGCCAGCGTGTAAAGGATGCTGCCATCCGCCCGCACCAGAACAGGGTCGGAAACGGCGGTCAGCTTCACATGGCAGTCCCCCATCACGAGGTCGGTCCAGCGGCGGGTGGCCCCGCTCAGCTTGAAACGCCAGTACGGCACCTTGCCGTTGGCCTCTGCCCGGGCACGCTGCTCGGCCGTCATTTTCAGCATGCCACGGTCATAGAGCGGCGGCTTGCCGGCCCGCAGACGCTGCTCCCGCTTGTATTTCAGCTCCAGCTCACTCTCGAAACAGGGATAGAGCCGCCCCGTTTCCTTGAGATGCCCGATCACCTCCTCATACCGGGCGAGACGCTCCGACTGGCGGGCATACTCGTCCCAGTCCAGCCCCAGCCATGTCAGGTCCCGGCGGATGGCTTCCTCATAGGCACTGTTGCCACGCTGCGTATCCGTATCATCCATCCGCAGCAGGAACCGGCCGCCATGCCGACGGGCGAACAGCCAGTTCGCCACGGCAAGACGGGCATTGCCAACATGAAGATGCCCTGTTGGTGAAGGGGCAAAACGTACTTTCATACCGTACTCTGTTCTCATTTTCTCATCAGAAGCCTGTCCGGCCAGCCATGGGACCGGTCTCCGCCCCCTTACTGCTGCCCGTCCTGACGACGGCGGATGACCTCCGCCACGAAGGCCTCATCATCGTCATCCAGACCGTCCTCATCAGGCGGTCCGGCCAGCTCCTCATCACTCACGAGGCGGCGGGGGTCCAATGCCCGCCAGTCACGTTCCATCGGCGTGGCCGGGCTGGAGACAAAATCATCCAGTTCCGTGCTGGACTTCCAGCCGTCTTCCCCGGCATCCACGACCTCGGCATTCTCACCAAACGCAAACCAGCTCTGCAACACGTCCCGGTCCGCCGCACCGGGAACACGGCACCGCTCGATGCTGTCCCGCACATAGGCCCGGGCAAAGGCGTTGGCATGGGCGAGGTCGAGAAAGCCCTTCACCTCTTCCACCACGTCATCGTCACCCTCACTGGCCCCGGACTGGTCCAGAATACGGACGACCCAGCCCGTCTCATCCTGCTTCACGGCCGCTCCGGCTTCCGCCCGTACGGCCTCCTCCATGTCCTGTCCGCTTCCCTCGCCCCGAATGCCATTGATGAAAGCCTGCCTGGCCTCCCTGTCCTCATCATCCATCAGCTGGTCCTTTCCTGAAGCTTCTGAAGAAGAAATTCCCGCCCGATCTTCACCCGTGGCTCGCCATCATAGGACACGATGTCGGCCGTGGCATAGGTTTCCGACCAGCGGTCCGGCAGGAAGGACCCCGTGCCCACGATGTCGATCGGGGCGGAGGCATCATGCATGGCCGTACATTTGGCAATGCCGAAACCGGATGAGACGACGATCTTCACCTTCGGGAAGCCCGCCTCGTCGAGGGCTTCCCGCATCCGCCAGATGGCGGCGGCCGAGACGCCCGTTCCCACCAGATAGCGCAGCTCCTTTTCCGACCGGTAGCGGCGGATGGTGCCCGGCGTGTTCCGCTCCAGCACCTCATAGGAACGCTGCGGGTCCAGCCCTTCCATGAAACGCCCCCCATGCGTGTCCAGCCGCACGCTGAGTTCCCCTGCGGCGGCCCGCTCCGGGAAGCGGCGGCAGACTTCCAGCATGTCCGTCACCTCCTGCCCGAAATAGTCCACCAGCACGGTGAGCGGTTCATCAGGGAAACGTTCCACATACATTTCCGCCGCCCGCAACGTGGACCCTGCATAGCCGATGAAGGCATGAGGCATGGTCCCCAGCCCACGCTCCTGCCCGAAAAAACGGGCCGTGGCATGATTGGCGTTGCCGATGAAGCCCACGGCCCCTTCCGCCTGTGCCGCCCGTGACCCCACGGCAGCGGCATAGGCCATCAGCTCCTGCATCTCGCCACCGGCACAGTGGCGGGCATCCATGGCCAGAAATGGAACCTCCGGCAGGGCGAGGGCCATCTGGTAGGCATTGTGCGCCGCCACGCAGGCGGCCCCCGTCTTCTGGAGCAGCAGCGTCTCCAGCGGAGCCAGACTGACCAGCGAGCCTGTCAGATAGAAGAGTGGGTCCCCCGCCCCGACCCATGTTCCTTCAGGATGCACCTCCGTGATCTCGACGGAGAAGCCCTGATGACGGGCCACGTTCTGCACCCATTGCAGGGCCAGCCCGTAGGCCGCCACCACCGGACGCCGGACGAACACGGCATAGGTGACCCGACAGTCGCCAAACTGGCTGACGATGTCCCGCATCCGCAGGAAGTAGGCGTCCGTGCGCCCCTCGATCTGCTCCCTGTCCAGTGCCTCCCTCGGAGTGCATGCCTGCCCGATGACGTCATTCCAGCTCATCATTTTGTCTCCTCTGGCGGTACCGGACCACGCCACTATGGTTTTATGCGGGCGTCCCTCAGCGTTTCTCAAAAATGCGCTTCAGCCTGTCCGAAAGCTGGAAGGCGATCTCAAGGGACTGCTCGGCATTGAGCCGCGGGTCACAGAAGGTGGTGTAGCGGGTCGGCAGGTCGGCATCCGTCAGGCAGCGGGGGCCACCCGTGCATTCCGTGACGTCACTGCCCGTCATCTCCAGATGGATGCCCCCCGGGATCACACCGGCCTGCCCGAACACGTCGAGGAAGCCCATGATCTCGTCCAGAACATGCTCGAAGGCCCGGGTCTTATATTTGTTGGACGAGGTGGTGGTGTTGCCGTGCATGGGGTCACAGATCCACGTCACCGTCCGGCCCGTCCTGCGCACGGCCTCCAGCAACGGAGGCAGAAGCTCCCGCACCTTGCCGTGGCCCATGCGGGAAATGAGGGTGATGCGGCCTGCCTCATCCTGCGGATTCAGGATTTCCAGAAGTTTCTGGAGGTCCTCAATGGTCGTGGTCGGCCCGACCTTAATGCCGATGGGATTCGCCACGCCACGCAGGAACTCCACATGCGCTCCTTCCGGCTGACGGGTACGGTCACCGATCCACAGGAAATGCGCTGACAGGCCATAATGCTGACCGGTGGACTCATCAACACGGGTCAGGGCCTGCTCATAAGGCAGGAGCAGTGCCTCGTGGGAGGTGTAGAACTCCACCTCATCATATTGCGGGGCGTTGTCCTCCAGGCCACAGGCCTTCATGAAGGCCAGCGTTTCCTCCACCTGGGAGGCCAGCTCCTCATAACGCTCACCCTGCGGGGAATTGCGGACATAATCCAGATTCCAGCGATGGACCTCGTGCAGGTTGGCAAACCCACCCCGTGAATAGGCCCGCAGCAGGTTCAGCACGCCTGCGGCCTGAAAATACCCCATCTCCATGCGGGCAGGATCGGGCCTGCGGGCCTCGGCCGTGAATTCCGGACTATTGACGTTGTCACCACGGTAGCAGGGCAGCTCCACCCCGTCCCGCTTCTCGACATCGGAGGAGCGGGGCTTGGCATACTGCCCGGCCATGCGCCCAATCTTCACGACCGGCACCTTGGCGGAGAAGGTCAGGATGGCAGCCATCTGAAGAAGCACCCGGAACGTGTCCCGAATGATGTCCCCGGTGAACTCCCCGAAGCTCTCGGCGCAGGGGCCACCCTGAAGCACGAAGGCCTCGCCACGGGAGGCGGCCGCCAGACGCTCCTTCAGGCGGCGGGCCTCCCCACCAAAGACCAGCGGCGGATAGCGATGCAGGCGTTCTTCCACGGCGGCCAGGGCTGCACCATCCTCATAGCTCGGAGCCTGACGGATCGGGTGCCTGCGCCAGCTGGCCGGTGACCATGAGGCTGTATTGTGCCCGTCTGACTGCTGCATCTTGTTCTCCTGCGACAATGGAAGCGGCCCGTGGGACCGCCCACGTTGGGGTATCCATGAAACCGGTCCCCAGTTCTATGACTGAAATACCACCTGAATGGTAGGGCGGCCCGCAAATTATTCAACCTGTCCCGTTCCGGCCATGCCTGCATGGCAGGGCCGTCACCCCGGCGGCGGCATCTTTCCCACGGAAAAAACTTGAACATCTCGTCCCGTAAAAGGGTATATGGGGAATGGAAGCACCCCTAATCTACGCAGGAACATATCACACATGGCTTCGCGCTTTTCTTCACGTCTCAAGCGTCTGACAGCACTCACGGCGGCTCTGGGCCTTGTGGCCTCCGTTCCGACCATTGCACCCCATGCGGCAGCCCAGACCGTCCATTTCAGCACCCCCTATCAGGACACCCCCGACAGCACCACCACGAAGCAGTCTGGCCAGCAGGCGCAGAAGAGCGTCACCAGGGGTGGGGAGCACTTCCGTGCCAAGGGGCACCGTCCCCCGCCGCCGGGCTATCAGGACGTCCCCTCCACAGAGTTCGAGAATGGTCCGGACCCTGACCATGAGGCCCATCTCCGTTCCAACCGGGATGCCGTCACCGGCAGCAACCTTGGCAAGTTCGGCAGCTCCTATCAGGACACCAACCCCATCCAGAGCGGCCAGGTGGGCGACGCCACCGGCAATGGCTGGGTGGCCCCCCGTGGCAACGGCTTCTGAACCAGCCCGCCAGCCATCCTTCATGCCGGAAGCCCCGCCTCCCCCAGGGAAGCGGGGCTTTTTTCATGCCTGCCCTGCCGTCATGACAGGAAGGCACGATGTTCGTTCAGGAAGAAATCCCGGCTGGCCTGATACTCGAAATGGATAATCCTGAGCGACCCCATGCCCGCCGCCAGATCACGACGCCGGGACAGGTTCCGGCTCTCATGGAAGGCCCCCTCCAGACGGGACTGCTCCTGCATGAACTGCTGCGGTGTCAGCGGATCATCCTCCCGACCCAGCTCCGTCAGATGAATGATGTCCCTGACCATATGCTCTCCCGTCACCAGGGCACGGGCTGGCAGACGGCCCAGCATGACGAGGTCTTTCACGGTCAGCAGATTGCGCCCGACCGTCATGACGGACAGCGTGCCCCGAATCATGCTGTCAATTTCATCCTGCGGAATCTTCCCTGCAAAGCGGATGACCTGCTCCATCCGCAGGGTCGTCTCGTTAGTCCAGAGACGCTGTGTCTGGGCACGGCCTTTCAGCGGTTCTTTCAGACGCTGGATTTCCTCCACCAGCTGCCGCCGCAGCTGCGCCCACGCCTGCGTGACAGAAAAAGGCAGAACCGTGCGGAAAACCTGAATCCCGCTCAACAGTGCCAGGAGCAGCACGAGGGACTGGTTGAACCATGTCACCTCGTCCACCCGACCCTGATTGTCCAGCCCCAGTATCCATGGAAAGAAATTGACATAGGACGCCGCAATCCCTGAAAGGGCCGGCATACGCAGGGCCAGGCCACCCAGAAACATCAGCAGGGAAAAAGGCAGGGCAAAGACGGCATAGTCCGAACTCAGGGGCATGATCAGGAAAACCGGAATGATGCTGGCCAGCACCGAGCAGACGGCCCCGTAGAAGAAATATTTGCTGATCAGGATCATGTTGTTCATGATGGCGAAACGGGCACAGACCACGCTGAGCAGGCTCATATAGGCCCCGCCATAGGACCATGCCGTCACCTCCCACACGAAAGCCCCGATCAGGATGGCCACCGCCGCCCGGATGCCGTTGATGGCCGCCAGCCGTCCATCCGCCCTGCGCCTGATGCGGTGCCGCTCGGGGGCCGGTATTTTGCGCAGGCCCGCATAATGTGATTCCACGGCGGAACGGAAATCAATGAGCATGATTTCCACGCCCACACCCACGATGCTCTGCTGGAGGGCATCGTCATCATCACGGGGCAGACAACGTTCCAGCTCGTCATGATTTTCCTGAAGCATCGTCTCGAGCTGCCCCAGCCCGGACCCGACATGGGCCATATCCTGCTTCAGCAGGGCGGCGATGTCGTCCAGCTCCCCCGCCACACGTTCCAGCCCAATGGCCAGACGCTCCGGAACATGCGGAGCGGAGGCCAGACGGGAGCGGACCCCCACGCCACGGGCCAGAACGAAGGATATCCGCTCCAGCGTCACATAGGCCCGGTCCGCCTCCTCACCGGCATGACGGGAATCGATGCGGACAAACTCGAGCTGGTCATTGAACCCCTGCAGTGACCCGAGGAGGCGGGTCATCTCGGCCACGCCCCGCTCGTCCCGCCGCAGGATCAAGGCCAGGGCTGCGGCGGTCTGGCTGAGCAGGGACGCCATGTGCTTCTGGAGGCCGGTGCGGGCGGCCCGGTCCGCCCCCGGCACGGCCACCATCCCCGCCACCATCTCACAGACGACCCCCAGCAGGATGTAGGACCCACGGGACATGGCGATATAGAACACCTGATCCGGCTGCTCCGCCGCCCCGACGGCGATGATGGCCCCGGTATAGGCCGCCAGCACCATGGCGTAGCCCCGGAAATTCTCCAGCAGGCAGGCCATGCCCGTACACCAGCCGACCCAGCAGGCCAGCAGGGAGAAAAATATCCAGGGATACTGGGGAGCGACCGCTATCAGGCCGACACCACCCACCATGCCCAGCACCGTGCCGGCGATACGCCACCGCCCCTTGGAGAGGCTCATCCCGCGGGAATTCTGGGCCACGATCCAGACCGTCATGGCCGCCCACTGGGGAGACCCCATTTCCATCCAGAAGGCGATGGCCAGGGCCACGAGCGAGGCGATGGTCGTCCGCAGGGAAAAGAGGACGGCACTCAGAGTGTTCGGCTGAAGTTTTAGCCCGCTCATGGCCCGTCCTCCGCTCCCCTCCCGCTATGTCAGCGGCGGTCCACCGTGCGGGTCGGTGTACGCATGGTGACGAACTCCTCCGCCGTGCTGGGATGCAGGGCCACCGTCTGGTCCAGCTGCTTCTTGGTCAGCCTGGCCGTCACGGCGATGGCCAGCATCTGGATGATCTCCGGAGCATCCGGCCCGACCATGTGGGCACCCAGCACCACATCACTGTGACGGTCCACCACCAGCTTCATCAGTATCTTCCCTTCCCGTTTGGGCAGCGTCTGCCGCATGGGGGTGAAGCGGGACGTATAGATGGCAAGGTCGTGCGTCTCTGCCGCCTCTTCCTCGCTCAGCCCCACGACACCCACGGGAGATGAGAAGAAGACGGCCTTCGGCAGGGTCTCGAAGGACCATGTCCGCCCCTGCGGGTTGAAAAGCTGCTCGGCCAGCATGTGGCCTTCCGCAATGGCGGTGGGGGTCAGGTTGTACTGGTCCCTGACATCCCCGATGGCGTAGATGGAGGGCACGTTGGTCCTGCCATCCACCCCGGCCACGACATGCCCCTTCTCCATCGCCACGCCTGCGGCATCCAACCCTAGGGAATCCACGGCAGCCCGACGGCCCGTGGCCATGATGACCGCATCGACCTCGTAGGAAGCCCCATCATCCATCACCAGACGGACGGCCCTGCCACCGTCAACATCTTCCAGACGGACCGGCGAGGTTTCCGGATGCTGGGTGATGCCGTACAGGTCGATCAGCTCCCTAAGATGCGTACGGACTTCCTCATCAAATCCACGCAGAGGCAGGGGCTGGCGGTAGAACAGGTCCACCTGCGACCCCATGCCTGCCAGAATCCCGGCAAATTCCACACCAATATAGCCACCGCCAATGATGGCGACCCTCTGGGGCCGCTCGGGCAGATGGAACAGCTCATCCGAGGTGATGGCCAGCTCGGCTCCCGGAATGTCCAGCCGCACGGGGGTGGAGCCGGGTGCCAGAACGATCTTCCTGGCCCGGATGCGCTGGACCGGGGCCTCCGGTGCCAGAACGGACGGCCCGATCTCCAGCGTATTGGCATCCAGCAGACGGGCATCACCCGTATGGAGGTCGATCCCGGCCTTCTCCAGCATGGAGACATAGATGCCGTTCAGCCGCTCGATTTCCCGGTCCTTGGCGGCAAGGAAGCCGTACCAGTCAAAAGAGGACGGACGCTGCACATCCCAGCCGAACGCCGGAGCATCCTCGATCATCCGGCCCGTCTCGGCCGCATAGACCATCAGCTTCTTGGGGACACAGCCCAGATTGACACAGGTGCCGCCCCAGTGCCGCCGCTCGGCGATGCCCACACGGGCACCGTTCTGGGCCGCAATACGGGCACAGCGCACCCCGCCCGAACCGGCCCCAATCACGAAGAGATCATATTCCTGCATGGCATTCCTCCTGTCCGCCCGTCCCACCCTGCGGAGAGGGCAGACCCTGATCCTTGTTCCATCTGATAGCAGAACGGGCAGGCCCGGAAGGCTTCACGGCTGCGTGAGGGGTATGCCCTCCTCCACGTCATCCGTCCGCCTCCCCGAACCTGCCCGCCTCCGGGTCTTCTGATGTTACGGCCCGGCCTTACCGCTCGGCAAAGGCCTTCTCGACCACATAGGAACCCTGACGGCTCATGTTGCCTTCCTCGAAGCCACGTTCCTCAAGCAGCTTCTGGGTGTCGGCCAGCATCTCCGGGGACCCGCAGATCATCACGCGGTCATGCTCGGGGTCCAGCTCGTCAATGTTCAGGTCACGGAAGATGCGCCCGTTATTGATGAGGGCCGTGATGCGCTCCTGCACGGGGAAGTCCTCACGGGTGACGGCCGGATAATATTTCAGCTTGGCGGCCACATCCTCACCGAGGAACTCATGTTTGGGCAGGATGTTCGTGATGTAGTCCCGGTAAGCCAGCTCGCCACGCTCACGCACCGTATGGGTGAGGATCACGTTCTCGTAGCGGTCATAGGCGTCCGGGTCCTTGATGAGGCTCAGGAACGGCGCAAGACCTGTCCCGGTGGAGAGGAAATACAGGTTGCGGCCCGGCTTCAGGTTGTCCAGCAGCAGGGTCCCCACCGGCTTGCGGCCGATCAGCACCGTGTCACCCACCTTGACGTGACGCAGGCGGGAAGTCAGCGGGCCATTCTCCACGGCAATGGAGAGGAACTCCATCTGGTCCTCATAGTTGGCGGAGGCCAGGGAATAGGCACGCAGCAGCGGCTTGCCCTCCACCTCGATGCCGATCATCGCAAACTGGCCGTTGGAGAAACGCAGGCCGGGGTCACGAGTCGTGGTGAAGCTGAAGAGGCGGTTCGTCCAGTGATGGACCTGCTGGACCTTGGCCGGATAGAGATGACCATATTCCTTGGTCGGTTCGGCAAGGCGATACTGGCCCTCGTGCCCTTCAAAGGGAACCAGGCCGGTCAGCGGCTCGTCAATCACGGGTGTGGGGGCGGATTCAGCGGGGTAAGGCGTGCTCATGATCCGTCTTCATCTCCAGAAATGCACAAATCACATTTGTTCGGTCAACAGGGCACGGCACCACCCGGAGACCGGGGGCACCGACCGGCATGCCCGACAACATGCCTTTCTTTTACCTGATTGTCACCAGAAACGGGACGCCTTCACCCCTTTTCTCTTGACTTCCCGGCCCCTCGCTCCTGAAAACACCTGCATGACAGACAGTTCCCAGCAGCCTCACGATCCTTCCACCCCCGCCTCTCCTGCCGAGCGTGCCCTCGAACAGGCAGAGGCCGCTTTCGGTGCCCACCTCGCCATCACCCCACGGGAACGGGCCGCCCTCCTGCGGCAGGTCGCCCGCCGCCTGGGGGCGGAAAAGACGGAGATCAACGAGGCCGAGCTGCTCCATGCGCTCTGCCAGGTCCGCCGCCGCAGCTGGGCCAACGGCATGATGAACCGTGCCCACCGCAGCGGGGATGTCTGGGTCCGCAAGGCCGACGTCCTTCTGGCAGCCGAACGCATCAGCGATCCGCTGATCGACGAGGACGGCCAGAATGCCGTGCTGGAAAGCGTGCTGGAAGAACGCTGGCGGGACATGGCGGACACCCCCCTGCGGGTGCTGGACGACATGCGGGCCGATCTTGCCGATGCCGGCACCTTCCTCTCCGGCACGCAGATTGAACGGCTCTCCCACAGCATCGCCCGGGCCTTCGGCGGCGTGGACCTTGGCTTCGAGGATGAGATGATCCTCGAGGAAGAACGCCGGGCACGGGAGCAGGAAGACA
The DNA here is from genome assembly GCF_014048465.1 of Bombella mellum. GTDB lineage: Bacteria > Pseudomonadota > Alphaproteobacteria > Acetobacterales > Acetobacteraceae > Bombella > Bombella mellum. The sequence continues at coordinate 327,346 of NZ_PDLY01000001.1, read as the reverse complement.
TCCGGGCCAGGGCCGAAGCCCGCCGGGCACGGGAACTCCAGAAGATCAGGGACTGGGAGGCCACCCTTGTCGGCTTCGAGAAGGTTCCGGCCCTGCTGCACTGCTCCCGCCGGGAGGCCCTGCGCTGGATCGCCGAAAACCGCATCCCCGTCGCCAAGCGGGACATGCAGCCGGACGGGCTGGAGATTTTCCATTTCGACCCGGCGGAACTGAAGAAATGCCGCCCCCTGCTCAACAGCTGGCGGCGTGGTGCGGGCCAGAAGGAGGGTGACGGCTATGATGACAGCCCGCAGGCCCGCAAGGGCAATGCGGCCATCGCCCGTGTCGCCGCACTGGACCGCTTCGCCGCCCATTTCCGCACCGCACGTGCGCTGAAACGCCGCATCACGCTGGTGACCGGCCCGACCAATTCCGGCAAATCCCACACGGCACTGGAGGCCTTGGCCCAGGCGGAGAGCGGTCTGGCCCTCGCCCCCCTGCGGCTGCTGGCCCATGAGTTCCGGGAAGCCATGCTCAGCCGGGGTGTTCCGGCCTCGCTGACGACCGGGGAAGAGCGCATCATCGACCCCACGGCCCGCCATCTGGCCGCCACGGTGGAGATGTGCCCCTTCAGCAACCCTGTTGACGTGGCCATCATTGATGAAGCCCAGATGCTCAGCGACCCGGACCGGGGAGCCGCATGGACGGCTGCCATCATGGGCGTTCCGGCACGGCATGTCTTCATCCTTGGGGCGGCGGACTGCATCCCGCTCGTCAAGCGCATTGCCGAACTCTGCAACGACCCGGTGGATGAGATCCATCTGGAGCGCAAGAGTCCCCTCCGCCCCGCCGGGACGCTGGCCCTGACGGACCTGCGGGCCGGTGATGCCCTCATCGCCTTTTCCCGCCGGGACGTGCTGGACCTCCGGGCCGAGCTGATGGCCCATAACCGCCGGGTCGCCGTCATCTATGGTGCCCTAAGCCCGGAAGTCCGCCGTGCCGAGGCCGCCCGTTTCAACCGGGGTGACGCCGACATCCTCATCGCCACGGATGCCATCGGCATGGGCCTCAACCTCTCCATCCGCCGGGTGGTGTTCAGCACGCTGCGCAAATATGACGGACGGCAGACACGCAACCTTGTCTCGCAGGAAGTCAAACAGATCGGTGGGCGAGCGGGCCGTTTCGGCAAGCATGAGGAAGGACTGGTCTGCGTGCTGGAAGGGGCAGGCCGCCCCAGCTTCATCCGCCAGATGCTGGACGCTCCGCCAGAACCCACCTTGGAACTCCGCCCCCTCGTCCAGCCCGATGCGGACATCGTGCAGGCCGTGGCGCAGGAGATGAAATCAGACAGTCTTTACGGCGTGCTGACCCGCATCAAGCGGGCCGTCCTCCGCCCGGATGACCCCAATTACCGTCTGGCCGACATGGAGCAGGCCCTGGAAATTGCCGCTGCACTGGAAGGCGTGGACGGGCTGGACCTCTCCACCCGCTGGACCTACGCCATGTGCCCGATCAACACACGGGACAACGGCATCCCCCGCCTTGTGGAATGGGCCGCCCTCCATGCCCGTGGGCAGCGCATCTTTCCCCCCGGCACGGGCCGTCTCCCCGCCGCCGCCACGGCCGGACGGGAAGAGCTGGAACGGGCCGAGAAACGCCATCGCCGCCTTGTCACATGGCGGTGGCTGGCCATGCGCTTCCCGGAGAACTATCCGGAACTCATCGTCGCCGAACGCAACGCCGCCATCCTTGATGAATGGATCGAGCAGGTTCTCCGCACCCAGAGCCGGATGCGTGAATCCTCTCGCCGCCATCAGGGCCGCCGGACTGGCCCACCTCCCGGGCGGCAGGACAGCCATGACCGGCCCAGGGGACCACGAGGCAAGGCTGGTGGAGGTTTCGGAAAGAAGAAACCACACGGACGGCGCAGGAAGGACTGAACCGCCACAAAAAACGGGCGTCCCCACCAGTCAGGGGACGCCCGTTTTTCTTCAGGTCAGCCTGTCAGCCTCAGCGGCTGGGAATGGTGACCATGGCTCCCTTGGCAGAAGCTGTCTCCGCAATGGCATGAATGAACTGGAGCATGGAGAACGCCAGCTTGCTGGCCAGATCATCCTTGGCGATCCAGTACCATGACCCTTCATACTCGACGGACGTGTAAGCCTGCTCGTTGCTGGGTTTCTCCGGACTGCAATGAATGATGATGGCCGGCTGCGGTTCGTTCGGACCACGGACGACGGACGGAGCCGTGATCCCCTTGTCCACCATCTTTTTCGGCACTTCCATCGTGCTCGCAACGTCTTCCCAGATCGACAGCATGGAACGTGTCACCATCGCCACCTGGCCCGGATGGTCCGCCGTGCGGCCATAGATGACCTCAGCCTGCTCGCAGCCCGGCGGAAGCTGGAGAGCCTGCCGCACCTGCCCCTGAAGGTCGATGATCTCCTGTGCGTTGCTGTGCGGCAGCAGGATGAAGGTCCGTTCCGGCTGGGCAGGCTGCGTCTTGGTCGCCGGCGTCGGGGCAATGCTGCGGATGCTCAGCGCATTGCCTGCCTGGAGCTTACGCAGCGCACGCAGCAGATAGGTGAAACGGATGGAGGCCTCCTTGCCTTCCGTCCCAGCAATCGTGCTGGTCGTGTTGCTGGCCGGGCCGATGGACTGCATCGTCATCTGCAATAGCGTATCGACCGGCAGACCGCTGGAAATCAGCGGCAGCAGTGTCTGCGGTGAGATGGGCCGCAGGATGTTGACGGAGAACTGCATCCCGGAAACCGGCTGATACGTCACCGTAGGGCTGTCACTGTAAGAATAGCCCAGCGAGCCACCCAGCGTACCCCCGGCCCCCTGAATCCAGGGCGTACCGCTGATGTTCGCACTGGAACTCGTCTCCGCCGTATAGGCCGAAATGATCTGTGTCGGTTCGATCAGCGTGGGGGACAGGGAATAGCGGAGCTGCACGATGTTGAAGAGCATCTCCTGATTCTGCTGCCGGCTCATTTCCTTTTCATAATCCAGCCGGTCACGCCGCATGTTGTGCGGCCCGATGGATGATGAACAGGCGGACAGGGTCAGCGTGCCGACGGCAAACAGACACCCAAGGGAGCGTAACAATGTCATGGTGTATCCCGAAAAACGGCGCACGCAGGAATCCTCGAACTCCCGCGTGCAGATGAGTTTCCGGAAGCTATCATATACATCCGGTTACTGACCAGAAGGTCATGGTCCGGGTATCCAGACAGACCATGACGACCATCCGGGTTCTTTCAGGAAAACCCGGATGGACATGAACGGACCTATCAGGCCCGGATGACATCCAGACCGCCCATGTAGGGGCGCAGAACCTCCGGCACCGTGAGGCTGCCATCCTCCTGCTGATGGACCTCCATCAGGGCGATCATGACCCGCCCCACGGCAAGGCCGGAGCCGTTGAGGGTATGGACGAAGACCGTCGTCTTCTCCCGGCGCATCCGGGCATTCATGCGGCGGGCCTGGAAATCCCTCGTGTTGGAACAGGACGACACCTCACGCCATGCCTTCTGCCCCGGCAGCCAGGCTTCCAGATCGTACGTCTTTGCCGCACCAAAGCCCGTATCACCGGCACAGAGCAGCACCCGGCGGAAGGGCAGGCCCAGCCTTTCCAGCACCGTCTCGGCAGCACGGGTCATGCGCTCATGCTCCGCCTCGCTCTCCTCCGGTGCCACGACGGACACAAGCTCACATTTGGTGAACTGGTGCTGCCGGAGCATCCCCCGCACGTCCCGGCCTGCCGACCCGGCCTCTGACCGGAAGCAGGTGGAAAGGGTCGTCATGCGGCGTGGCAGGCTCTCGGCGGGCAGGATGTCCCCCATGACGGAAGCCGTCAGCGGCACCTCACCGGTCGGGATCAGCCAGCGGCCATCATCGGTGTGAAAGGAATCCTCGGCAAATTTCGGCAGCTTGTCCGTGCCATACATGGCTGCGTCATTGACGAGCAGAGGGACGGTCACTTCCTCATAGCCGAATTCACCCGTATGGGTATCCAGCATGAACTGCCCCAGTGCCCGCTCCAGCCGGGCCAGGACACCCCGCAGCATCACGAAGCGGGACCCGGCAATCTTTCCCGCAGAAGGGAAGTCCATCAGGCCCAGAGCCTCCCCCAGCTCGAAATGCTGCTTCGCCTCGAAAGCGAAGGACGGCACCTCCCCCCGCTGATGCACGACCACATTGTCGTTTTCATCCCGGCCATCAGGCACGCCCGCATCCAGCTGGTTCGGCAGGCTCTGGAGAACGTCATCAATGCGCTTCTGTATCTCATTGGCCCGGGCTTCCAGCGTGGCGATCTGGTCCCGCAGGGCGGCACCACGGGCCTCGATCCCGGCCGTATCCTCACCCTTGCGTTTGGCCTGTCCGATCTCCTTGGCCAGCCCTTTTCTCTGCCCCTGGGCCTCCTGCAGCTCGGCCAGGGCGGCACGACGCTGCTCATCCTCCTTCACGAGGGATTCAGCCACGGCAGGCAGGCCACGACGGGCAAGGGCGGCATCGAAGGCGGCGGGGTCTGCACGTAGGGCTTTGAGGTCATGCATGGGTCGGGATACTCCGCTGGGTCTCTACAACTGTCAGGGTCTGTCTATAACCAGTTTCCCCTGCCGGGGGAATGTCGCCTTCAGGCGGCATCCCCACGCTCGGGCAGGGCCTCATCATCGTCATCGGCCGTGACCGGCTTCGGCTCCACCAGGCGGGCGGCAAGGATGGACACCTCGTACAGCCCGACCAGCGGTATGGCCAGCCCGAGCATGGTTATGGCATCCGGCGGAGCGATGACCGCCGCAATGGCAAAGGCCCCGACATAGGCATAACGACGGATGCGCCGCAGCAGGGCCGTGCCCACCAGTCCGGCCCGGACCAGAAGGGTCAGCACCACGGGCAGCTCAAAACAGATGCCGAAAGCCATGATCATCTTCGTGACCAGATTCAGATATTCCGACACACGGGCCTGAAGCTCGATCCCCATCTGGTTCTCACCACCCATCTGCTGGAAGGACAGGAAGAACTTCCATGCAAACGGAAAGACCAGATAATAGGCCAGTGCCGCCCCGGCCAGGAACAGCAGCGGCGTGGCGATCAGGAACGGGGCAAAGGCTTTCTTCTCGTTGCGGTACAGACCCGGCGCAATGAAAATCCATGCCTGGATGGCCATCATGGGAAAGGACAGGAAGAACGCCCCGAACACGGCCACACGCACATAGGTGAAGAAGGCCTCATACAGGGCGGTATAGATGAGATGCGGCTGCTCACCCTTCTGCCGCATGATGCTGGCCAGAGGAGCCGCCAGAAACCGGTATATCTCGCCGGAAAAGTGATAACAGACCAGAAACGCCACGACGAACGTCGCCAGGGACCAGATGATCCGCCGCCGCAGCTCGATCAGATGATCCAGAAGAGGCATGGGCGTGTCCCCTGCGACGGACCGCTCCTGCTGCCGGTCGGTCTCCCCGCCCTGCGGGTGGCCGGGCAGTCCCGGCAGCACCGGTCCTTCCGGCTGCGTGGTCCGTGCGGTCTGGCCGGATGTCTCAGGCTGAACCATGCTGCGGCTCTCCTTTCATGCTTTCAGGGGACCGGGCGGCCGAAAGAATGGCCGTCCGGCGGCCACCGTGAAGGGCAATCTCTGGCGGCAGGAACGCCGGACGGTGCCAGTAGCGGGATTCCTCAATCAGCCGCAGGGCCGTCGTCGGAGGCAGCAGGGCCGGTGCCCGCTCCAGTGCCTCGGCCTGCGCCTGCATCCGGGCATTGTAGGGGCGGGCATGAGAGCGGGCCGCCTCCAGCTCCTCACTGCCCGGCGGTGGCGGCGGGGGTGGTGGAGGCGGAGCCACGGGCAGCCCGTCCTGCCGCCCGAAATCCATCTGCCTGTCCAGAGAACGGTCAGGGTCGATGGCCCTGCGGAGCTGTTCCCGTGGGCTGAACTGCCTGATCTCCCGCAGCTGGTCCCTCGCCTCGCTGAGATCGGCCTCCTTCACCATGTCATCGACATGCTGCTGGAACTCCGCCCCCATCCGGCGGATGGCCTTTATGGCCCTGGAGAGGGTCCGCATGGCCACGGGCAGGTCCTTGGGACCGATGCAGACGAGGGCCACGATCACCAGAAGGGCAATTTCTGTCCAGCTCAGGTCGAACATTGGCGGCCATCTCCCCTCATGAAGGCTGTATGGTGTCTTCTACCCCAGTTCCTCCATCATCGGAAGGCAACTCGAAAAGCAATTCCTCCCGCCGGGGCAGGTCCCCAAGGCTTTCCAGCCCGAAAAGCCTAAGGAACTGGGAGGTCGTCCCCCAGAGCACGGGGCGGCCCGGCACCTCCTTGCGCCCCTTCGGGGTGATCAGCCCTTCTTCCAGCAGGGTATCCAGAATGCTCTGCCCCAGCCGGACACCACGGATCGTCTCGATCTCCACACGGGTGCAGGGCTGGTGATAGGCCACGATGGCCAGAGCCTCCAGCGTTCCCTGGCTCAGCCGCCGGGGCCGTTCGATCACCCTGGCCAGGGCAGGACCAAACATGGCCCTCGTCCGCAGCTGCCAGCCTCCCGAGATGGCCTGAAGCTCCACCGCATGGCCCTCATACCGCCGGGCCACGCCATCCAGCACGGCCCCGGGATTGTCGGCCTGGGCCTCCAGCCCCTGCTCCCGCAGCAGGTTCACGATGCTGCTGGCCGTCACGGGGCCTGCACTGGCGAAAAGCAGGGCCTCCACAAGACTGACGGCCCTGGCGGCCTCATCCTGCCCAGCCATGTCCGGCGGAAGCTCCTGAATGGCTGATGCCGTTTCACTCATGTCCGGTCTCCTCCCGTTGCCGCCATTCGATATCTCCAAAGGCATTCTCCTGCCGCAGCTCGAGCTGCCCGCCACGGGCCATCTCCAGACCAGCCATGAGGGCACCGGCCAAGGCGGCCCGCCGCTCCAGCACTCCGCCCTCGATCAGCTCGGGCAGAACGTCCTTCAGGGACTGCCAGCCTGCCACACGTCGGCTCCCCAGCAGCCGTGCCAGTGCGGACCGGGCCTGCTGGGCACTCCAGTATCGTGTCACACGGGGGGAATAGGTCCTCTTGCGCCCTTCCCGCCGCCGTGCCGCCAGATAGGCCAGCACCAGTGCCGGGACATCCCCCCTGAGCGGGGCCATCTCGATGCGTGTATGGTTCTCGGGTTCAGGGCGGGCAAAAACGTCCCGCCCCAGCCTGGGCCGTTCCTCAAGCCATGCGGCGGCCCTGTGCATGCTCTCGAGGTCGATCAGCCGCTCATGCAGCTGCCCGGCGGCATCCTCCGCCTCGTCATCCTGTTCGGCCGTGGGCAAGAGAAGCCGGGACTTCAGCCAGGCCAGCCAGGCCGCCATGACGAGCCAGTCCGCCGCAATCTCCAGCCGCAGGACGTCCGCCCCCTGCCGGGCACGTTCCACGACCTCCAGATACTGCTCGCTCAGCTGAAGAATGGATATCTGGCGAAGGTCCACCTTCTGGGAGCGGGCAAGGTCCAGAAGAAGGTCCAGCGGACCCTCGAACCCTTCCAGCACGAGATGCAATGCGTCATTCACTGGCCGACATCACCCGCTTTCAGTTCGCCGCCACGGCGCAGGCCTGCGCCTGTGCATGAAGCCGGACACAGAGCTGACGGGCCGCCGCCCTGTCGGCAAAGCTGCCGACCCGCAGGCGGACGAAATTCTTCCCATCCCGTTCCACCTTCCGATAGACCGGCTCATAGGCTCCGAGAAGATCAGGCAGCCTGTGCCGCAGACGGCTCCACTCCTGACGGGCCTGCTCCTCGTTCGGCAGGGCGGCGAGCTGCACCTCGTAGCGGCCGCCCTGCCCTGCCTCACCGCTTTTCCTGTGGGACGTTTCCAGCGGAACCGGAGGAGGCAGAGCCGTCTGCCTGGGGGCGGCAGCAGACGGTGCCGTCCTGTGATGCGGCTCCTCTTCCTCATCCCCGTCATCGGCCTCCCTGTGGGCCGGTGCAGCCTTCTTCTTTTTCACCTCAGGCTTCTTCACGGCCTCTTTGCTGGGGGACTCCGTCTCCTCACCATCATCATCCGAGGCCGCCGTGGGTGCAGACTTCGGCCTGCTGCCAGCACCCTCCGGAGCTTTCACGGCCTCTCCTTCCTCGGACGCTGCCGGGGTCTCCGGTGCCTCCTGTTTATGATCCATCGGAGCCGGAAGGGCCTCCACGATACCATCCTTCACCACGGTGGTGGTATCATCACCCGCCACACCCGTATCGGAAGACGTTTCCTTACCGGCTGGAGCGGCCATCCCGCCTGCCGCCGATGACGTGGCGGCAGGAGAGGACCCGGCAGACGACGCCTTCTGGGCCGCATCGGCGGAGGCATCGGCCGCCCGCTGCTGCTCCATGCGGCGTGCCAGAAGACCGGCATCCGGCTGTTCCGGCGGAGGAGCCAGATGCACGGCTCCCTTCCCGGTCACGTCACTTTTCGTCGTGTCGTCCCCCATGACCATCATGCCACCGGGGTCTTCCGGACGGTCCTTGACGGGATAGGGCGGCGGCCCGATGACGGGCACGCCAGCCGGATGATGCGTCACCACCCAGCTCCACACGCCCCCTACCACCAGCAGCAGGGCAGCCCCGGCTACCCCGAGCAGCATCAGTCCACGCGTGCCGGAATGCGACCCGATGAGCGAGGCCATGAATCCCGGCCTGGGGGCGTATCCATGCCCCTCCCGGGCGGCCATCCGGCCAAGGGGCCTGCGTCCCTCCGCTCCCAGACGCTCATCCTGATGAGGCGGCGACACCCTGCTGTTGCGGTAATCGTCCGGCATGGACATGGCTCAGCGCAGCTCCTCTACGGCTTCGACACCAAGGATGCCAAGGCCGATCCGCAATGTTGAGGCGATGGCGGCCACGAGGGCCAGCCGGGCCTTGCTGGCCTCCGGTGCATCATCCTGGATGAAACGCAGGCTGGTTTCCTCACGCCCCCGGTTCCAGAGCGCATGGAAATCCGATGCCAGATCAATGCAGTAGGTGGCGATGCGGTGAGGCTCCCGGGCAAGGGCGGCGGCCTCGACCTGCCGTGGCAGGCTGGCGATGCGGCGCAGGACGGCCAGCTCCTCGTCCGCCGTCAGGATGGACAGGTCCTGCCCGGCGAGAGCCTCGTCCGTCACGGCGGCGGCACCATAGGTTTCCTCCCCCAGCCGCAGGACGGACCGGCAGCGTGCATGGGCATAATTGACGTAGAAGACCGGGTTGTCCCGGGTCTGCGCCACGACGGCGTTCAGGTCGAACTCCATCTGCGCATCAGCCTTGCGGGTCAGCATGGTGAAGCGCACGGCATCCCGGCCCACCTCATCAATCAGGTCCCGCAGCGTGACGAAGGTTCCGGCCCGCTTGGACATGCGCACCGGCTCACCGTCCTTCACCACACGGACGATCTGGCACATGACGACCTCAAAATCCGTCTTCCCTTCCGTCAGGGCGGCGACGGCAGCCCGCATACGGGAGACATATCCGCCATGATCGGCTCCCAGAACGTCGATCAGCAGATCGGAGCGGGACGCCTTGCGGGCGTGATAGCCGACATCATTGGCAAAGTAGGTGTTGGACCCGTCCGACTTCCGCAGGGCACGGTCCTGATCGTCACCGAAATCGGTGGAGCGGAACAGCGTCTGCGGGCGGGCCTCCCAGTCTTCCAGCTTCTTGCCCTTGGGCGGCTCCAGCACGCCCTCATAAAGCAGGCCTCGCTTCTCAAGGCTGGCAATGGCGGCATCAACCTCGCCGCTCTTCAGCACCTCAGCCTCGCTGCTGAAAATCTCATGATGGATACCCAGAGCGGCAAGGTCATCACGGATCATGCCCATCATGTGCTCAAGAGCTTCCGCACGGACGGTCCCGAACCATGTCTCTTCCGGGGCCACGCCACCATCTGCGGACGCAAGGGAGCGGCCATGTTTCTCGGCCAGGGCCTGTCCGACGGCGATGAGATACTCACCCTGATATTGCAGGCCACTGGGTGCCAGCTCTCCGAACTCTTCGGCAGGAATTTCCGTGCCGATCGCCTGAAGATAACGCCAGTAGGCGGCCCATGTCAGGGCGATGACCTGTGCCCCGGCATCATTGACGTAATATTCCCGTGTGACCTTGAAGCCTGCGGCATCCAGCAGGTTTGCCAGCGCATCCCCCACGACGGCACCACGGCAATGGCCGACATGCATCGGGCCTGTCGGATTGGCGGACACATACTCCACATTGGCACGACGCCCCGCCCCGAGGGTGGACCGCCCATAGGCCGCCCCACGCTTCAGCACGGCCCGGGCGACGTCGTGGAACAGTTCCGGCTTCAGCGTCATGTTCACGAAGCCCGGACCGGCCATCTCCACATGGGCGATCTCCGGCAGGGTGGTCAGCTCGGCCACCAGCTCCCTGGCGATCTCGAACGGCTTGCGCCTTGCAGGTTTGGCAGCCAGCAGGGCAGCATTGGTGGCCATGTCCCCGTGGGCGGCATCACGGGGAGGCGTCACCTCCACCCGGGCGGCCACATCATCCGGCAGGTCCGGCAGGACAGCCCTGAGAGCCGTCACGACCTTCTCCCGCATGACGGCGAAAAGACAATCCGGTGATGATGCTGTCGGGGCAATGCCTGCCATATTCTGTAACTTTCTCTCAAACCTGCCAGAGGTCCCGCACACCCTGCGGGCGGAGACCATGATCCAACACACGGACGGGTCGGCCACGCCGCCCTCCATGCCTGCGCTGCCCCCACTATAAAAGCCGCCGCCTTTTTTTGAAACAGTCCAGAAGACACTCCTCCGGCAGAAGGCATCCCCGGGCGGCCTCACCCCAGAACGGACAGGTCCATCAGGCGGCGGTGCTCCTCCATGGCGAAACGGTCCGTCATACCAGCGATGTAGTCGGCCACCACACGACGGGCGGCCACCTCGTTGCCCGCACGCCGCCGCTCCAGGGCCATTTCCTGCCAGGGGGTAGGCAGGAGTTCCGGCTCGTCCCCCAGAATGGCGCATATTTCGGCCAGGGCAATGCGGGCCTTGCGGGTCATCCGCCGGACACGCCAGTGACGGTACATCCGGGCATGAAGGAACTTGCGGATTTCCCGGTTCCGTTCAGCCATCTCCGGAGAGAATTCGACGATGGCCCGCCCGGCCTGACGTACCTCATCGGCACTCTGCGGCTTCAGCTCCGCCAGTGTCTGGCGGCTCCGGGCGATCAGGTCACCGACCAGCCGGTTGATGACACGCCGGACCGTCTCATGACGGATGCGCTGGTCACGGTCGAACGCTCCATGCCCCGACCAGTCCAGAGACCGAGCCTCCTCGAGACAGGTTTTCAGCAGGGGGACGGCCTCGATGTCCTCAAAGCTCAGAAGACCGGCACGGAGGCCGTCATCAAGGTCATGCCCGTGATAGGCCACGTCGTCACAGATGGCGGCGATCTGCGCTTCCACAGAGGCATGACTGGAGAGTTCCAGCGGGTAGCGTCCATCAAAACTGGCCAGCCACGGTGCGGGGCGACGGACAGGTCCATGATGTTTCGCCAACCCTTCCAGCGTCTCCCATGTCAGATTGAGGCCGTCGAACCCATGATAGCGGGCCTCGATCTCGGTGACCTGCCGGAGGGACTGGATGTTGTGGTCAAACCCGCCCCAGTCCTTCATGGCGGCCTGCAACGCATCCTCACCGGCATGACCGAAAGGCGTGTGACCAAGATCATGCGCCAGGGCGATCACCTCCGTCAGGTCTTCATTGACGCCCAGCGTCCGGGCGATGGAGCGGGAAATCTGGGCGACCTCCAGCGAATGGGTCAGCCGGGTGCGGAAGAAGTCCCCCTCATGATTGAGGAAGACCTGCGTCTTGTACTGCAGCTGACGGAAACCGGATGAATGAAGCACCCTGTCCCTGTCACGCTGCCACGGCGTGCGGGTCTGGCTCTCCTCCTCCGTGAACTGACGCCCACGGGCACCCTGCCGCTGCACTGCGTATCTGGCCATTTCCATCTGCCATCCCCATATCCGAGCGGGCCGCACGAAGCATACAGCCTTTCCGGTTTCGATTCTTGGCGGTCAGCCTTATAGTGTCAACAGCATCTCCACCATCCCGGCCGCAATGGTGTGAGCAGTCATGACGATATGGAGAGATTTTTCCATGGCCGATTTTAGCATTTCAGCGGCAGCCGCCGCCCGCATTGCAGAGATCATCAGCCAGCAGGCCGAGCCTGACGGCATGGCCCTGCGTGTGTCCGTCCTCGCCGGGGGGTGCAACGGCTTCCAGTACCAGTTCAAGCTGGTGCGGGAGAAAGAGGCTGGTGACCATCTGATCGAAAAGGACGGGGCCCGCGTGTTCATCGACCCCGTCAGCTTCGACCTCCTGGAAGGGGCCGAGCTGGACTTCATCGACAAACTGATGGGTGCCCATTTCACCGTCAACAACCCCAACGCCGCCTCATCCTGCGGGTGTGGCAGCAGCTTCTCCCTCGCCTGACCTTTCACTCTGGAGGCCCACCACCCCATGTCCCTGACCTTTGCCAGCTGGAACATCAACTCCATCCGCACCCGTGCCCATCTGGTGAAGGACTGGCTGGACCGTAACCCGGACTGCACCCTGCTGTGCCTTCAGGAGATCAAGTGCGAGGCGCACCAGTTTCCGAAACTCTTTGAGGAAGCCGGATTTCACGTCGCCGTGGCAGGGCAGAAGGCCTATAATGGAGTGGCCCTCATCAGCCGTGTTCCCCTGCCCGTCACGACCGATCATCTGCCCGGCTTCGAGAGTGACGAGGCCCGCTACATCGAGACGGAGCTTGAAGAGGTCACCATCGGCAACCTCTACCTGCCCAATGGCAATTCAGGCGGGGATGCCGGTTTCGCCAAAAAGCTGAACTTTCTTGAAGCCCTGCACCGGCGGTCCCTGACCCTGCAGAAAGAAGGGCGGTCCTTTGCCTTCATCGGGGATTACAATGTCTGCCCGACGGATGAGGATTACGCCCCCAAGGCCCTTTCCCCGGATGATGCCCTGCTCCGCCCGGAAAGCCGTGCGGGCTTCCGCCGCCTTCTCTGGTCCGGCCTGACGGACGCCCTGCGCTGCCTGCACCCTGCGGGGCGGCATTACACGTTCTGGGACTATCAGGCGGGAGCCTACCAGCGCAATTCCGGCCTGCGGATCGACCATGCCCTGCTCTCCCCCCGCCTTGCCGACCGCCTGACCGGCTTCACCATCGACAAGGACGAACGGGGTCGGGAGAAGCCATCCGACCATGTGCCAGTGGTGATAGACCTAACGTAAACTATATTCCTCCCAAACCTTTCCGTTGATTATGACCGATACTCTAGAAACGAAATGCACTTCATTGACCACAATTATTGTTTTTCAAGAAGTTCCATGATTCATTCCATCCCCATGGCATGGAAAACAAACCGACACATCCCGCAACAATAATTACAGACACAAAAACCAACAATCAATAAATAAAAGAAAATAAAATTATTATAATCGTATGAGAACATGGTGCCATATGATAATTCATAGAAGCATAATATAAATTTTTAAAATTTTCTCATGGAGATATTTTCAAACGAACATTCTTCATTTAGCATTCAAGAATCTGATGTGTTTTTTAACGGGATATCATAATCATGGCCGAACTTTCAGCACAGCCAACCTCTATCCAATCCGTATATAGCTGGTACGCTCAAGACCGGCTCTTTGTTAATCGCAGATACCAAAGAAAACTTGTATGGTCTCTTGAAGAAAAGCAAAAACTAGTTGAGTCTATTCTAAAAAATACCCTATTCCTGCGATTCTTTTAGCTGAAAAAAAAAGCCGACTCCGAGTCTTTTGAAATTATTGACGGATTACAACGCATAAATGCTATTGTCTCCTTTATAGAAGGCTCATTTCCTTTATCAGATGGTAGATATTTTAATATAGTAGAATTTCCGACAGCTCGGGCACGACTTGAAAGTCAGAAGTTTACGACCTCAAATACAGGAAAAGAAATTACAACATCTGAAGTAACAACCATTCTTGACTATTCTCTTCCCTTTTCTGTTATGAGAAAAGCAACAAACGAGGAAATTGATGATGTCTTCAATAGAATTAATTCGTATGGGCATCGTTTAAGCGAACAGGAACGGAGACAGGCGGGTATTCAAAATGAATTTTCCAACCTCGTTAGGGAGCTAGCGTCTACCATCAGGGGTGATGAGTCCTCGCAGATTATATTATTAAATAAAATGCCAGAAATTTCAATTGACTTACCCATGACGAAGCATGGTTACGATGTAAAGGCTGATAACGTATTTTGGTGTAAACAAGGAATATTACGTTCTACCGATTTAAGAGACAGCATGGACGAACAGTGTATTGCCGACATAGTAGCATCCATTGTTTCTGGCACTGTATTGGAAAGGTCTAAAGATGCCTTGGATAATCTATATGAAAAATCAAGCGAGATATGTAATCATTTAAATTATTATGGAAAAGATAAAATAAAATCTGAATTTCTTTACTTCATTGATCAAATAAAAAAGATTTGCGAAGCAGGAGACGCCCCCAATCAACTTAGAAAAATAATTTTTGAAGGCACAACTACAAACTCGTTTCCTGCAACATTTTCATTATTGTTTATTGCGCTCCATGAGAAATTTACAAAAGATAAATTATCCATTTCAAGCTATAAGGGGTTAAAAGAATCCATCAACAATATCACACGCCGTCTCGATACCTCTCGCCGATCAACATCTGCACCTGAACGCCAGAAAAATATTAAAACTATAAAAGGAGTGATAGAAGACTGTTTCTTTAGCGAAGACCCCTCTTCATCAATATATTCTGACCATAAGGCTTCTGATATAGAATCCTATATCCGTCGTTCAGGTCAGGAAGTTGCAAACTACGAATTAAAACAAGGAATCGTCTCTTTAGATGGCGATCGCAAAATTAATATTAAGCTACTTGATAGAATAACAAAAACCATTTGCGCTATTGCAAACAATGGTCCAGATAGAAGCGGTCGAATTTTGATTGGTGTTTCTGATAAAGAAGACGATACGCAAAGAATTGAGAAATTAGATAAAATTCAACCCCGCAAAGTTGGGGACCGTTCGGTAGTAGGAGTACACCGTGAAGCTAAGCGGCTAAACATGCCCTTTGAAAAGTATTTCAGTAAAATTAGAGAACATATTGACGCATCTACCCTATCTCAGCCATTAAAAAATTCTGTACTATCGTCTATAGATTTTAACGACTATTACGGCTTAGGTATAATAGTAATAAGCATTCCTCCACAGAAAGAACCATCATATCTGAATGATAAAATCTACTGGCGGAATGGAGATCATACTGAGGAGGCCACGTCGGCCAAAGCTATTGCCAGCATCATCCAGAGATTCTAATTATTCAATGATACTGTGGTGGAATTTCTTTTTAATATACTGAAACTCCACCACAAAATCATTTTTGGTAAGCATAAAACTGTTTTTGTTGAACCGCAACAAACATCCCTTTTCTCCTATGGGGTCCTTACAATCCAAAATATACCCTAGCTGCGTAATGCGATCATTTTTCTAATATTATCTCCATAAAATCAAAATTACGTCTATTGTAAATACCTCAATAACTTCCATGATATCAGTTTCCATCTTATTATCCTACTCTAGGAAGAATTATATCAAGATCCAATAACTCTTAACCTACCTCTTCCATATCATTTCCTGAAATAGCTCCTCGGCCTGCTCGTGCACGTCCGTGCCCGGCCTTGGCAGGGTCATGGCCTCGGCATGGGCGAATTCGGCTTCGATCAGCTCATTCACGGCAGGGATGGAAGGGCCGCCCTGCTGCTCCCGGCTTCTGGACTTGAGGTGCAGCAGCTCACGGATGGGTTCCAGAACGGACGCCGGAAGGTCGCAGCCCTGACAGAGAGCCTGAAAGTTCATCGGTGGCTGGTCATGCTCATGCAGGCGCATCCAGCGTAAGGCCATGGCCGGGCGAAGCGCATAGAAGAGCCGCTTGTAATGCGTGCTGCCATCCTCCCTGATCGCCCGTCTCCAGCTGTTGCGGCCCAGATTCAGATAATGAAGCTGGCAGCTCAGTCCAGCTTCGATCTGTCTGGCAAAAGCAGCCAGCTCATCCGCTTCCTCCCGCCACAGATAACGCACCGGGCTGACCAGCCATTCCATCAGGGTTGGATTGGGTTTCGTCAGCAGGTTCAGGGCCTTGCGCAGGTCCCAGCCATTCACGTCCAGATCATCGGAAATGGGCAGCTCGATCACGTCCCGACCCGGCTTCAGGGACAGGTACCAGTCCAGCCTGTGACGGTAGATGAAGCGGACATCGTAGTCACTGTCCGGTGAGGGAAAGCCCCAGGCACGGCTGCCGCTCTCCACGGCGAACAGGATGTCAACATCATGATCCCGCTCGATCTGACGCAGGATAGTCATGACCTCCTCCCGTATATCCGGTGCAATTTCCGGCACATAATCCGGCATGATCTCATCAGCACACATCTGCGACAGGCTCCTCTTTTCCATGCTTTTCCGAGACTGCGCCAGAGGCGGGCGAAAGGAAACGGCTTGATTTTAAAAATAATTTTAATATTAAAACTGATTTTAAGAATCACTCTCATAAAACAGGTTTCATGCGTACAGCCCTCCGTCCCCTGCTCACCTGCTCCACCCTTGCCCTCTGCGCCTCCACGCCCGGCTGGGCCGAAACGGCCCCCGCTCCCTCTGCCGCCGCCGTTTCCGCCCCCGCTCCTGACGGGCAGAAAACCGCCAGAAAAAAGAAATCCCCTCCCCACAGACAACCAAAGGAGGAACTGATCCATGTCCATGGCAATGGCCGCATCAGCTATGGGGCCGAAGAAAGCAGCATCGGCGACAAGACGGGCGTTTCCTTCCTCCAGCAGACGCAGACCGCCAATGTCGTCACCCATCAGACGATCAGAGACATGGACCCGCAGACCATGGAGGACGTCGCCAAATATGTTCCCGGCATCACGATCGGCAACAGCTTTGGCGGCACGCAGGACAGCCTGCTGAAACGGGGCTTCGGCGGCCCGGATGACGGATCCATCCTGCGGGACGGCGTGCGTATGCCCATAGGCCGCAACTTCACCACCGCCACGACCGAACGTGTCGAAATCCTGAAAGGCCCTGCCTCGCTGTTCTACGGAATGCAGGAGCCGGGTGGCGTCATCAACATCATCACGAAACAGCCCCGCAAGGACTGGGCAGCCTCCCTCAACAGCTCATGGGCCTCACTGGGTGGAGGCTCCGGAACGCTGGATGTGGGCGGCCCTCTATCAGCCAGCAGGGAACTGACCTTCCGCCTGATCTCGAACTTCAGGAATGAAAATTACTGGCGCAATTTCGGAGCGAACAAGGAAAAGATCGTGGCCCCAAGCCTGCGCTACGACCATCAGCGGCTCAGGCTCGACCTCTCCTACCAGTGGGAGGACTATCACAACGTGCTGGATCGGGGAGCTTTCTTCTACAATGGCAGGCCCATCAGTGGGCGCAGATACCGGCTGGACGAACACTGGACGGCCGATTACGGCACACGCCATCTGCTGGCAGGAGCCGCGGAATACCGGCTGACACGGCATGACCGAATACGTCTCACCGGCGGCTGGAATGCGGACAGGTATCACGACCGGCAGGCAGACCCACGGGACTACAACCCGACCACGGGCATCCTCCGCCGCCGCTTCCGCAGCAATACCGGCACGACCCGTGCAAACAGCTACGTGGCCCTGGACATCATCTCCGAACACAGGCTGCTCGGCATGACGCACAAGATCGCCATGGGGGGCGATTACGAGAACCGGCGCATCACGCAGGGAAGCTTCCTGACCGGCAGCACCTATGGCGGGTTCCAGCCCTCGGCCCCCGTCTATGGCCGCCTCCCCAGAACGGGAGTGGATGACAGAAGCCTCGGCTATTTTCACACCCGCATCAACAGTGCGTCCTTCTACTTCAAGGACAACATCCATATCGGCCACGGACTCACCATTTCACCGGGTGTCAGGTACCAGTGGTTCCATTACGCCTATGGCGGCGGGGAGCCTTTCATCAAGGCCACGGATTCCTCCTATGCGAAGCCACTCCCTTTCATTGGCGTCGTCTACCAGCCCACTAGGCATGTCTCTTTTTTCTGGGATTACTCCCAGTCCTACAATCCCAACCAGATATCTCCCGGGACGGTGCTGACCAGCGGGTACAAGCCCACGAGTGGCCGGCAGTTTGAGGTCGGTGCCCGCTATCAGAAAGGCTTCCTGACAGCGGATGTCGCCCTCTACGACATTCACAAGAAGAACATCCAGCAGACCGACGGACAGACCGACACCGGTGCCCTGCGGCAGCGTCTCTCCGGGCTGGCCGGCTCCAAGGGCGTGGAGGCCGAGATCAATGGCCGCCTCACCCGCCACTGGAACATCATCACCAATTACGCCTACACCTATGCCCGCACCATGAAGGACATTCCCGCCACACAGGGGAAACTCCTCACCAACGTGGCCCGCCACACGGGGGGCGGCTATCTGACATATCAGACCAGCCTGCCCTGGCATCACTCCAGCCTGCGTCTTGGGGCGGGAGCACGCTATGTCGGGCGGCGGCCCGGGGATGCCCGCAACAGTTTCTGGCTGCCCGGCTATGCCACGGTGGATCTTTTTGCCGCATGGAAGATCAGGCAGGTTTATGGCCATACGGCCAGCCTTCAGCTCAATGCCGACAACATTGCCAACAAGGCCTATTTCATCTCCAGTTCAGGAGCGAACACCCGTGTCTCATGGGGACAGGGGCGGACCATCCGGGTCAGCATCGGCATTGCCCTGTAAGGAGAGGACCACGAAAAAGGCCGGAGCGGATCACACCGCCCCGGCCTTCACGTTTCACATCAGGTCAGGAGGCCGACATCAGCCCTGCTTTTCCTGGGCCTTGCTGCCACCAGCGGCAGGCTTCGGCTTGGGCAGGTCCAGCTTGAGGGAAAGCTCCTTCAGGCGGGCTGGCTCGACCGGAGCCGGAGCTTCCATCATCAGGTCCTCACCGCTCTGGTTCAGCGGGAAGAGAATGACCTCACGGATGTTCGGCTCATCGGCCAGCAGCATGACGATACGGTCCACACCCGGCGCGGCACCACCATGCGGCGGGGCACCATAACGGAACGCATTGAGCATCCCGCCAAAGCGGGCCTCCACCACATCCGGGCCATAACCGGCGATCTCGAAGGCTCGCAGCATCACGTCCGGCAGGTGGTTACGCACGGCACCGGAAGACAGCTCCACACCGTTACAGACGATGTCATACTGATAGGCCTTGATGGTCAGCGGGTCCTGCGTGTTCAGGGCTTCCAGACCGCCCTGCGGCATGGAGAACGGATTGTGGGAGAAGTCGATCTCGCCCGTTTCCTCGTTGCGCTCATACATCGGGAAGTCCACGACCCAGCAGAAGCGGAAGGCGTTCTTCTCGATGATATCCAGATCGGTCGCCACCTTCGTCCGCACCACGCCGGAAAACTTGACGACCTCGTCCCCCTTGCCCGCTGCAAAGAAGACCGCATCACCGGCCTTCAGGCCGCAGATTTCACGGATTTTCTCGACACGGTCAGCTTCCAGGTTCTTGGCGATCGGCCCCTTGCCACCTTCCTCATCAAAGATGATGTAACCGAGGCCCCCGGCCCCCTGATCCCGTGCCCAGCTGTTGAGCTTGTCGAAGAACGCCCGGGGACGGCTGCCCGCACCCGGTGCCGGGATGGCACGCACACGGCCACCGGAGGCTGCAATGCGGGCGAACAGACCGAAGCCGGAGTCAGCAAACTGCTCCGTCACGTCCCTGATGATGAGCGGGTTGCGGAGGTCAGGCTTGTCGGACCCGTAATCCCGCATCGCATCAGCATACGGGATGCGGGGGAATGCCCCGTCCGTGATCTTCCAGCCTTCCGGCGTGAATTCGTTGAACACGCCAGCCAGAACCGGCTCCAGCACGCTGAAGATGTCTTCCTGCGTGGCGAAGGACATCTCGAAATCAAGCTGGTAGAACTCGCCGGGGCTGCGGTCCGCACGGGAGGCCTCGTCACGGAAGCAGGGGGCGATCTGGAAATAACGGTCGAACCCGGCCACCATCGCCAGCTGCTTGAACTGCTGCGGAGCCTGCGGCAGGGCATAAAACTTGCCGGGATGCAGACGGGCCGGAACGAGGAAGTCCCGTGCGCCTTCCGGGGAGGATGCCGTCAGGATGGGGGTCTGGAATTCCGTGAAGCCCTG
This sequence comes from Bombella mellum, assembly GCF_014048465.1. Taxonomy (GTDB): domain Bacteria; phylum Pseudomonadota; class Alphaproteobacteria; order Acetobacterales; family Acetobacteraceae; genus Bombella; species Bombella mellum. Next base: position 307,129 of record NZ_PDLY01000001.1, on the reverse strand, counting down.
CTCGACCATACGGCGGCGCAGGCTGGTGATGACCTGGCTGCGCAGCATGATGTTGCGGTGCATCTTCTCCCGGCGCAGGTCGATGTAACGGTATTTCAGGCGCAGATCCTCAGGGTAGTTCTCCTGCCCGGCCACCTGGAAGGGCAGAACCTCCGCCCGAGACTGCACGTCAATCCCACTGGCCCGGACCTCCACATCACCCGTTGGCAGGGCGGGATTCCGCTGTCCATCCTCACGCACCACGACCTCACCCGTCACGGTGATGACGCTCTCCACCCGCAGACGCTCGGCCTGTTCCAGCAGTGCCCCTTCGGACGGAACGACGATCTGCGTCACGCCATAATTGTCCCGCAGGTCGATGAAAAGCAGCCCGCCATGGTCACGCTTGCTGTGAATCCAGCCCGACAGCCGTACGGTCCTGCCTGCATCATCAGCACGCAGGGCGTTACAGAAATGGGTACGGTACTGATGCATGAATTCAAACCTCGTCAATCTCGTCATGGTCCGGCTCACCACAGGCTGCACCTGCCGCTCCGACCCGCTGCATGGAATGGCGGCCACGCCCTGAACGCAGCTCTCCTCACAAGGCCGTTTCCTACCCCAATCATGGTGGAAAAGCCAATCCTAATCAGCAGCCGGTCGGCGTGGGCACCCGCTCCCGGCACTGCCTTCAGTACAGGTCATAGCATCTGTATTTTCTGAGCACGTGCCGTTTGACCAGATCAATGATGTAACGCTTCACATGATATGAGGGCGTGCCGAAGCGGATCTCCGACCGCGTGACGGGCTTCTGCCCGAAACTGGCCAGCATCTTCGCCGTACGGACGGAACCGAATCCGTCAAAGTCGAAAGTCAGGTTCCGTTCCTTGGCCTGTTCAATGGCCTTCCAGATCAGCAGCATGTTCATGCCCGGAACCCGTGAGCTGTGCGACCGGACGGACTGCCAGTAATAGAGTGTCCTGTCATCCCAGATGAGCAGCGCAGCCGAGACGAGGTCATCCTGATCGTACGCATACAGGGCAATGGCCTGATCCCGTCTGTACGCCTCCATGAACAGGGCTTTCAGCAATGGGAAATCGTGATGGCTGTATGGCTGTTCCCGCCTGGCCAGAGCGATGAACGGCTCCACATCCCCCACCTGCCGGACGGACAGTTTCCTGCTGGCCGTCCGGATGAGATTGCGCGTTTTCTGGTCACAGTCCTGCCAGACCGTTTCAAGCGGTTTTTCCGGCGGGATACGGAAGGTGAAATCCTGGACGACACGGAACCCGGCCAGCCTGAAAGCGAAGGAGGTATCATTTTCCGGGTCCAGAAAGAAATGAACCCCGTGATGCTTGGGCAGCCCCGCTATCGTCTTCTCCACGACATGCCGGATATTCTGCTCATACCGGAACGTCTTGGACTTTGGCAGGGAAAGATACGGGCCCAGTGTCCGGGTATATTTCGGCATCCTGATCACATAGGACCCGAGGGACTTTTTCCGCACGAACGGAAACCGGGACACGACCTTCCCTCCCATCTCTATGTCCACGGAAGAAAATTTCTGACGGCTGGCTATGGTCAGCCACCAGTCCTGATGAAAGATGGGCTCCGCTGTCCGGGAGAGAATGTTGTCACACATGGGTCCGCAATACATGATGGATCAGAATAGATGAGAACTCCTCTTAACATCACTGAGTTCGGGCGGTAATTAATAATTTTTTTAAATGATTAAGGAGCGACAAATATAAATAAATGAAAAACGAAAAATATACGGATAATGATCATGAAATTCTGAAAAATTTACCTGAATATCTGCAGCACCCTCATTTCATCACGTCTGTGTGTCCACATGTCCCTCTCACGGACACACCATAAAAAATGGGGCCATTACAGGCCCCACATTCACATGACTGACAGGGCAGAAGACCGCCCACAAAAGACATCCCTCACACGATGACGGTCCGAACCTCCCTGGCCACGAACCCCTCAAAATCCACGGCGGCACGGGCCATCGCCGAAGACCGCCCGGCCGACACCAGAGCCACCACCCTCTGATCCTTCATGTAGGCGGCCATGAAATCGAACCCGCCCAGATCACCCTCGATCAGAACCCTGTCGAATGATTCACCCCACCCCATATATTCCAGCTTCTTGCCAAACTGCTGCGTCCAGTACCACGGCATCGGCATGGGCTGACGGGGCAGGCCAAGAATGCTGCGGGCAGCGGCACGTCCCTCGATCTGGGCCTGCCGCCAATGTTCTATGCGGTAGAAGGTTCCATCATGGCGGAAGGTGGCAACATCACCGGCGGCGTATATGCCCGGCATGACCTTCATGTCGTCATCCACGACGATGCCGGTCGTGCCACTCTCCGGAGCCGTTCCGACATCATCCGGCAGAAACCCACGGCACGGCTCATTGCCGATGGACACCAGCACATGGGTGCAGGGCAGCTTCATGCCGTCGGCCAGCTCCACGCCTTCCACCCTGTCCTTTCCATAGATGCTGACGACCGAACAGTCCGTCACGAACGCCACGCCATTGTCGGTATGCAGGCGCAGCAGGATGCGGCCCACCTCCCGGCCCCACTGGGCTTCCATGGGGATGACCTGCTCCGGCGCAATGACCGTCACACCGGCCCCTTTCTGACGCAGGGCGGAGGCAAGCTCCAGCGTCGTCAGGCCACAGCCTATCAGGACCACGGCCTGATCCCCCGTGATTCCCTGCGATATCTGCCGGGCGTCACGAACGTCATGCAGGGTCATCACCCCCTTGAGATCAATGCCGGGAAGGTCCGGCTTCATGGGGCGGCCTCCCGTCGCAATCAGCACATGGTCGGCACTGTAATCCCGGCCATCCTCCAGCTGGACCCGTCTTGTCTCGCAGTCCAGCGACGTCACGGTGCCCTGCACACGGGTGATTTCGTGATGGGCAAAGAATGTCTCATTCAGCAGGAGGGGCGGCTGCACCTTGTCAGGCCCTCCCAGAAAGATGCCCTTGCTGAGAGACGGACGGTCATAAGGCGGCGAACTCTCATCACCGATCAGGACGATGCTGCCCCCGAACCCTTCTTCCCGCAGGGTATAGATGGCACTGGCGGCAGCCGCCCCGCCACCCAGCACGAGAACCGACCGGTCCTTCATGTGTCTGGCAGCCGGAGAGAGTCTCGTGGCATTCACCCCGACCAGCACCCGCCCCTCGACAAGCCTGACGGGATAGACCGGCAGGGACGAAAAGGCGACGGGTTCCTTCACCCTGCCATCACGCACGCCAAACAGGGCCTTGTGCCACGGGCAGACGATCACGTCCCCATGCACCTTGCTGTAACAGTGAAGACGTCCCCGCAGGGGAGCCCCCTTGTGCGGGCACCGCCCGCCCAGGGCATGGACCTCCCCACCCACACGGACCAGCGCAATGGGACGCTCCTTGAGGATGATGGAAAGCACCTCGCCTTCCTTCACGTCCTCCACAGCCGCAACGTCATACAGGGTCTGATCCGGCAGAGAAGAGTCGGCCTCGCTGACATCAGGCCCGAGTGCGGTCTGGGGAGCGTGTTCCATAAATGTGTGTCCTGTCCCTGTCAGGCCCCTGAACGACACATCCCGCCCTGCACTGCGGGGCCATCATGGCCGGGATGCTGCATGAACGACAGGCAGGGCGACAGCCGCCCTGCCCCCGACATCATATGTCAGACAGTCTCAGAAGAAATCATCCCGGTCGGAACTGCCGCCAAAATCGCCACCATTATCGACCGGAGCTTCCTGCGGCCCGAAATCCTGCGGAGAAAAGCCCGGCGCATCCACTCCACTTCCTGCGAAAGGATCGGAATGACTGTCACCATAATTGTTGATGATGGTCGTCTCGCCACCAAAACCGTCACCATCGCCAGTCCCTTCATGGGCATGGCCATGCTCGCCGGAGAACAGCCCTTCCAGAGCATGGGCCGCCATCATGCCACCGGCCACACCAGCCGCCGTGGACAGGGCCGACCCCAGAAAACCGGAGCCTGACCGTGCGAACATGCCCGGCTGATAGCCCGGCGGCGGCGCATAGCTCCGCCCCATCTCAGGCGCAGCCGCACCGGAGGCTGGCCCCCAGCCCGGCGGAAGGGAAGATCCACGGGGCGGAGGTGCCGCCGCAGCCCCACGGCCGAACAGCCCGGAGAAGAACCCGCCGGACTGGCCGCTGCCCTGCTGTCCCGACTGGCTGGCCTGCTGCTGGAGCTGGGCAATCTGCCCCCTCGCCTGCTGGAGCTGGAACTCCAGGTCCCGGATGCGGGCCTGCGCCTGTGAAAGGGCGGCCTCCTGCACGACGGCAAGCTGCGTGATGCGGTAGCGGGCCTCCGGGAAACGCTGGAAATTCTCGGCAATGAAACGGTCCGCCTCCGGATCAATCGGCGGCAGGGAAGCCGGACTCTGGCCGTTCGGCAGTCCCACGCCTCCGCCGACACGGGCGACAAAACGGCTTATGAGATCACGTTCTTCCGAGTTCATGGGCGTGCTGTCCTTCACAACTGCTCCGCAGACCTCCCTGTCCGGCCTCGGCCGGGCATGTCATCGGGTGGTGCTGCCTCATTGGTCCCCCAAGATATGATACAGCTCCACGAGACCCGCAAGACCTCCGCCACCTCATGCAGGGTCATCCCCGCAGAATAGGCCCATCATGACAGGTTTTTTAGGAACTGCCCATCATCAGGCGGCCTCCCCGTCACTCTCTGCCCCCTGCCCGCTGGTGATCGGGCCGGTCATCCTGTAATGTGACGCCATCTTCACGTTAATGGAGCCTAGTGAATTGTCCACATCCCGGCCCCCCTGCTTTCAGGATCTGATCCTGCGCCTTCATCAGTTCTGGTCCCAGAAGGGCTGCGCCATTCTCCAGCCCTACGATACCGAGCTTGGTGCAGGTACGCTGTCCCCACACACGACCCTGCGGGCACTGGGCCGCAAGCCGTGGGCTGCCGCCTACGTGCAGCCCTGCCGCCGCCCGTCCGACGGCCGTTATGGCGAGAACCCGAACCGCCTGCAGCATTATTACCAGTATCAGGTGCTGCTCAAGCCCACCCCGCAGGAAAGCCAGGACCTGCTGCTGGAAAGCTACCAGGCCATCGGGATCGACCCCGAGAAGCACGACATCCGCTTCGTGGAGGATGACTGGGAGAACCCCACCATCGGGGCCTGGGGGCTGGGCTGGGAAGTCTGGTGCGACGGCATGGAGGTCACGCAGTTCACCTACTTCCAGCAGGTTGGCGGCATCCCGACCGTCGTTCCCTCCACCGAGCTGACCTACGGGCTGGAGCGTCTGGCTATGTATGTGCAGGGTGTCGAGAATGTCTATGACCTCGACTTCAATGGCCGGGGCCTTACCTATGGGGATGTCTTCCTCCGGGCCGAGCGGGACTATTCACGGCACAATTTCGAGCTGGCCGATACGGACATGCTCCTTGCCCAGTTCCGGGCGGCCGAGGCTGAATCCATCCGCCTCTCCGAGGCTGGCGTGGCCCAGCCCGCCTATGACCAGTGCCTGAAAGCCTCCCATCTGTTCAACCTGCTGGATGCCCGGGGGGTCATTTCCGTTTCGGAACGTGCCTCCTATATCGGGCGCGTGCGTACACTGGCCAGGGCAGCCTGCGAAGCCTGGCTTGCCGGAGACGAGGAGGAAACCACCCATGGCTGAACTGCTTCTTGACCTGTCCTGCGAGGAAATTCCCTCCGGGATGCAGGCCCGTGCTGCCGAGGACCTCGCCCGCCTGCTGGAACAGGCCCTCGCCGACCTGAACCCCCGCAACATCCGCAGCTTTCATGGTGCCCGCCACATTGCGGCCAGCCTCGAGGTGGATGAGAGCATCCCCGCCCGCACCATTTCCGAGCGTGGCCCCCGGGAAACTGCCCCGGAAAAGGCCCTTGCCGGGTTCTCCCGCAAGCATGGCGTCAGCCCCGATGAGCTGACGAAGGAAAACGGTTTCTGGGTCCTCAACCGTACCCTGCCACCGGTCAGGGCGGCAGAGCTGGTTGCCGAACAGCTGCCGGAGCTTCTCTGGAAATTCCCGTGGCCCAAGGCCATGCGCTGGGGCAATGGCTCCCTCTTCACCTGGGTACGCCCGCTCCATCACATTGTCTGCCTGCTGGATGGCCAGACCGTTCCCTTCACCCTGGCCCGTCAGGATGACGACGCCCACGGGCTGAAAAGCGGCAACGTGACCGAAGGCCACCGCATCCTCTCCCCCGGCACGTTCACCGTCACCGGCACGGAGCAGTGGCTGAAGGAACTGGAAGCCCGCCACGTCGTCATCAACGAGGAGAAACGGGCTGGTCTCATCCGTCAGGGTGTCCATGCACTCGCTGATGAGAAGGGGCTGACGCTGGTCGAGGATGAAGGGCTGGTCCGTGAAGTCAGCGGGCTGGTGGAATATCCCGTGCCCCTGCTGGGCCGCATCGATGATGCCTTCATGGACCTTCCACCGGAAGTCATGCAGGTCTCCATGAGGGTCAACCAGCGTTACTTTGCCCTGCGCACGAAAGACGGCAAGGCTGCTCCCTATTTCGCCTTCGTGGCCAACCAGACCTTCAGCGATGGCGGCACGCTCTGCATCGCCGGGAATGAACGTGTCCTGCGTGCCCGCTTTGCCGATGCCCGCCATTTCTGGGACCTCGACCGCAAGACGAAACTGGCCGACCGTGTCGAGACCCTGAAGCCCGTCACCTTCCATGCAAAACTGGGCACGCAGGAAGAACGGGCACGGCGCATCAGCACTCTGGCAGGCATCATCGCCACGGCCATGCAGCTGAATGACGCACAGGTGAAACACGCCGAACGGGCCGGTCTGCTCGCCAAGGCTGACCTGACGACCGGCATGGTCGGTGAGTTCCCCGAGCTTCAGGGCGTGATGGGCGGCTATTACGCCGCCCATGATGGTGAAGCCCCGGAAGTAGCCCAGGCCGTTGCCGAACATTACATGCCCCGTGGGTTGCAGGATGGCACGGCCAATGCTCCCGTCTCCGTTGCTGTCGCTCTGGCGGACCGGCTGGACATGCTGGCCGGATTCTTCGCCATCGGGGAAACTCCCACCGGCTCTGGCGACCCTTATGGTCTGCGCCGTGCCGCCCTTGGGGTGATCCGCACCATCCGGGACAATGGCCTGCGTATCGATCTCGGCAGCCTGCTCTCCAGAGCAGCCGAGGCCTATGCCGGGAAAGAGGGCAAGGATTCCGCTCTGGGTGAGCTGGAACCCTTCTTCACCGACAGGCTCCGGGTCCAGCTCCGCAATGAGGGCCGCCGCCATGATGTGCTGGATGCCACACTGGCCGTCACACAGGTTCAGGAAAACAGGAGCCTCTTCACCGATCATCTGGATGGCGACCTTGTCCGCCTGCTCAGCCGTGTGGAGGCCCTGTCCGACATGATGGGCACGGAAGACGGGCAGAACCTTCTGGCCGCCTACCGTCGGGCCACGAACATCCTGCGCATCGAGGAGAAAAAGGACGGTCCGCACCATCAGGCCCCTGAAGCGGCCCTCTATGTGCAGGATGAGGAACGTGACCTGGATGCGGCCCTGAATGATGCCGGACCGAAGATCACGGCCAGTCTGGCCGATGATGACTTCACCAGTGCCATGCAGCATCTCGCCGCCCTGCGCCCGATCATGGACCGCTTCTTCGAGGCCGTGACCGTCAATGCGGAAGATGCTGGCCAGCGTCTCAACCGTCTGCGCCTGCTGTCGGCCTTCAGCCGCAGTGGCCAGCTGATCGCAGACTTTGGCCGGATCGAAGGCTGAGCTGCACTCTGACAGCCAGAGGCGGGAAAGGCCGGTGGGAGGGTTCTCTCACCGGCCTTTTCTCTATGCCCCTCTTCAGTGCGAGGGACTATCTGTCAGGAATATCTTTGCCCCGAAACCGATGAAAACCAGCCCGGTCAGCCTGTCCAGACGGCGCACCACAACGGGCCGGTTGAAGAACTGTGCCAGCGGAACCGTCAGGGCCACCAGCAGCCCCAGCCATATGAAGGTCAGCACGACCTGGATCACCACCTGCACCAGCGTGAAGGCCACCACATCCGTGGCAGGCGGAATGAACTGCGGGAAAAAGGTGATCACGAAAATACCCGCCTTGGGATTAAGGAGGTCCGTCAACATCCCACGGCGGAACCCCGGCCAGAAGGCGTTACGATGTTCCACCCGCCGGGCCTGCTCCGGCCCGGCCTCCGTCGTCAGTGCCGTGCGGGGGCGCAGAAGCTGGCTAAGGCCCATCCAGACCAGATAAACCGCACCGACACATTTCACGATGAAGAACGCCGTGGAAGACGCCGCCAGAAGGGCCGTCAGCCCGAACGCCGCTGCCAGCCCCCAGAGGCTCAGCCCCACGGCGATGCCAAAGATGGCCCCGATCCCGGCACGCCGCCCATCGGAAGCGGCCGTCCGAAGGACCATGACGGAATCCAGCCCCGGCGTGATGGTGAAGATCGCCGCTGCGGTGGTGAAAGCCAGCAGGGGAAGAAACCATTGATGCATAAAAAACGGACACCTGAAAAAACCGGCCACGACACCCCGCAGCCCGACGTCTCCCAGATGGGGTCTCGGCCTTACGGTTCCAATGGATCAGTCAGGGTCATCCCGATGCACCCAGCTGGAAAGCAGCAGGCCAAACCCGAACATCATGGTCAACATGGCCGAGCCTCCATAGGAGATCAGCGGCAGCGGCACGCCTCCGACCGGGATGACCCCCATGACCATGGAGAGATTGACCACACAGTACAGGAAAAAATCCATGGCGATGCCCAGCCCGACCAGCCGACCAAAGCGGTTCCGGCAGCGCAGGGCAATCAGCATGCTGCTCAGCATGATCAGGAACAGCAACCCGATCACGACCACGCCCCCGACATAGCCCCACTCTTCCCCGATCATGGTGAAGATGAAATCCGTCTGCTTCTCGGGAAGGAAGCTCAGCTGCCCCTGGGTTCCATGCAGATAGCCCTGCCCCCAGCGTCCACCCGCCCCTAGGGCGATGCGAGACTGGAGGATGTTGTACCCGGCCCCCAGCGGATCACGCTCGGGATGGAGGAAGGTGTCAATCCGTGCCTTCTGATAGTCGTGAAGATGGTTGTAGATGAACGGCCCCAGAAAAGGCAGTGGCGACACCAGAATGATGATCTGCCACCAGCGCATTCCCGCCGCAAAGAACAGCGAGGCTCCGATCACGCCAACGATGGTCGCCGTACCCAGATTGGGTTCCTTCAGCACCAGCACCACAGGCAGCAATGTCAGACCGGCCGGAATGATGAGCCGCAACGGGTTGCCCATGCGCTCACGCCCGATGCGGTAAAACCATGTCGAGAGCATGAGCACCAGCGCAATCTTGGCGAACTCGGAAGGCTGGAACTGGAAACCACCCAGATTGATCCAGCGTTCCGCCCCCTTGCCCACATGGCCCATCTTCAGCACAAGCGTCAGAAGCAGGATGGAAAGCCCGTAAATGGGCACGGAGAGCATCCTCAGGACCCGTGGGCTGGCCAGGGCCACACCCAGCATCATCAGCAGCCCGAAACAGAAACGGATGAGCTGGGGCTGGGCAAACGCCTCCGCCCGTCCGCCACCGGCGGAATACAGGGCGATATAGCCCACACCGGCCAGACAGCAGATCAGCAGGACGAAGAACCAGTTGATCTGCCAGAGGCGGGAGAACATGCGCAGATTCGGCTCTGCCCGCAGCAGGCGGCGGGCCGTACGGGGGACGGTGAAATCCTTCAGCGGCATGGCACCCCCTTTCCGTCAGTCATCCAGCCCGTCCGCCCGGGCCACCACGCCTCTGGAGAGGGACGTGCGGTTGGCCGGGTCCCTGACGAGCGCATCCGTCATGATCTGTGCGGCCAGAGGGGCAGCCTCGGTCGCACCCGCATTGCCGTGCTCCACCACGACAGATACCGCATAACGGGGATTGTCATAGGGCGCAAAGCAGATGAACAGCGCATGAGGCCTGTACTGCCACGGCAGGTTCATGGAGTTGAAGTGCCCGCTCTCACGCAGGGCTCTTGGCACGTTCCGCACCTGCGCCGAACCGGTCTTGCCGGCCATCTGGACACCGGGGAGATTCAGCCTGGCTGCCGGGGCCGTACCCTGCGGCTCGTTCACCACGGCAAACATGCCGCTACGGGCCGCCGCCAGAAACTCCTTGGCAAAAGGCAAAGGTTCTGGGTCCGTCATGATGGCCTGATCGCTCACGGACCGCAGCAGATGGGGCTGGACCAGCCGCCCCGTGGCCAGACGGGACGCATAGGTCGCCAGAGCCAGAGGGGTCGTCTGCACGAGGCCCTGCCCGATACCGGCATTGACCGTATCACCACCATTCCAGTGATGACCATGTTTCCGGCGCATTTCCGGCGTGGGAACGGACCCTGCCCGCCTGTGGGGCAGCTCTATGGGGAGCGGCCCGTCAAGCCCCAGCGTGGCGGCCGCATCGTGAATGGCCTCCATGCCACAGCGGCGGGCCACCTGATAGAAATAGACGTCGCAGGAATATTTCAGGGCCTGGTGCAGGTTGATCGCCCCATGCCCGTACCGGCTCCAGCAATGGAAACGTACCCCGCCCATGTCGTAATAGCCCGGACAGGAAAAACGCTCGGATGGCGTGATCGCATGAGCCCTCAGGGCCGCAAGGGCCACGGCTGGCTTGAAGGTGGACCCCGGCGGGTAGAGGCCGGACACGGCCTTGTCCACCAGAGGCGTCCGCTGGTCGGTGATCAGGCTGTTCCACTGGGTCCGGCTGATGCCACCATCAAACAGCGTGGGGTCGAAGGAAGGCGTGCTGACCAGCCCCATGACCTCACCATTGCGACAGTCCATCACCACGGCACTAGCCACACGCTCGCCAATACGGTCCCGGATGCGGCTCTGCAGGGTCGTGTCCAGCGTCAGCTCAAGACGGGCACCCGGCTGGCCTTCCACACGCTCCAGCTCGCCCATGACCCGGCCATAGGCATTGACCTCCATCTCCACGGTACCGGGCTGGCCACGCAGGTGAATTTCCTGCGTCTGCTCGATCCCGGCACGCCCGACCTTCATGCCAGGCAGGGCCATGATGCCGTCCCTCTGGACATCCTTCTCATTGGGCGGGGCCACATATCCGATGATGTGCGCCAGCAGCTCCTTGAACGGATATTCCCGGGTCGTCCCCACGTCGATCAGGACACCGGGCAGGGTCGGCGCATTCAGCCCCAGACGGGCGACGTCATCCCAAGTCAGGAATTCCTTGAGGGTCAGCGGCACATAGCGGCGGACATGCTTGCGGTCACGCTCGATGCGGAGGCGGTCACGCTCGTCCAGCGGCACGATGGTGGCAAAACGGTCCACGACGGCCTGAAGGTCCGTCGTTTCCTCCACCATGACGAGCGCACGCCAGTTCGGCCTGTTCCCGGCCAGCAGCACGCCGCAGCGGTCATAGATTTCACCACGGGCCGGGGCAATCTGGCGACGGCTTGTCCTGTTCCGGCGTGCCTGCTCCTTCAGCTCGTCCCCATGGACGACCTGCATCTCGTACAGATGATGGGCCAGCGTCCCCATGACACCCGCCTGGGCCGCCAAGATCAGCAGGGCACGGCGTGTGAACATGCCTCCACCGGCTGCCTGCTCCTCCGTAAAAGACAGGTCAGCTGCTGGACCACTCCGTTTCCGAAATGGCGGACGAGTTTCATCACGCCGAAAGAACATCGTTCAGTTTACACTTAAAAAAGGATTAAAGGAAAGAAACCGCAAGGCTGCCCTGCCATAGACAGAGCCAGTCTATTACAGTCTGTCATGTTTTTCCATAACGGAGAGACCCCACAAATAAAGAACATGCAGAAAAGGATAGCTTCCCACGGCCAGAGCTTCCTGAAAAACAATGGGATAGACTGAAAGGGCACCCCGTACACGAATGACCATCAGGACCCAGTCCGTCAGTGCCTCCCCCAGGACGATCAGCCCGTAAAGCGTCCATGAAAGCAGGAACCCCCTCCGGGACAGTCCCACCCGACAGCCGTGAGCCACGCCATAGGCGACGAGCATCCAGAACAGCAGGACACCCGGCGGATTGGCACTGAACAGCTCGATCACCAGCCCGCTGCAGAACAGCCCCAGCAGCGGCATGAAAGCAGGCCGGTACAGTGCCCAGAACCAGACCGTCCCCAAGGTGAGGGCTGTCTGAAGTTCAGTCTGTCCCAGTATGCCGAAAGGAGCGGACAGCACGAAAGCCAGAATGACCATGACGACACAGGGTGAGAGCTTGCGCCGCACCCGGACCATCAGCTTGCGCTGCCGGACACCTTCCAGTGCCTCATGGTCCAGCCGTCCCTGTTCCAACCGTAACGCCATGCCCCGCACCTGTTGCTGTTCTATTGCCCGCCAATGTCCCCCCGGGGATAATGTCCTTTCCCCCAGAAAGCAAACGCCTTGCGGAGGAGACCATCTCTTTAAGGCAATTTCTGGTTCGTCGCCCGTCCCGTCCGCTGACGGAACAGATGACAGTCTTGTAGACCATCAATGGCAACAGGTCATTTAACCAGATGGTGATAATATGGCAAATTCTGGGCATACTCGACAGCCTGCCCTAACCGTTCCTGAGAGATGAAAATGGCAGGAACCGGCGGAGATTCTGCCAGTTCGACGGGGCCTCGCCATCATGATGGTCCGGCAGAAGGGGCGGTTTCTCCCGGACCCTGCCGGCACTGGGGGGAGCCTCCAGCATGAAGTCACCATCGAAGATGCGCACGAGCTCAAGACGTTCCAGTGCGGCATCCGGCACCACGACAGGCTGGCCGGGAGACAGATAATGCACATGCCCGACAGCGACACCACCCGTCAGGCCCGTCTGCCCTCTCGTGACGATATGCTCACCCTCTTCCGGACGCAGGCTCTGGCTGTAATACATCAGGCGGGGATAAGGCGTGTTGTCCCCGATCATCATTGCATCGCCACCGCTGTTCTGCAACGTGACGGGAATACGGCTGGCCGCATCCTCGATGAGCAGGACCCGCACGACATGCGCTCCGACCTCACTGACACGCCCGACAAGACCGACGGCATCCACGGCCAGACTGCCCTGCTGCACCTGATGGTCACCCACCTGCAGCAGCACGGCCCTCAGATAGGGACCACTCTCATCCCGCACGACCCAGCCGCTGACATAGTCCCTCGTATCCTCCGCTCCCCAGTGCAGGACCGCCTTCAGCCGGGCATTTTCCTGCCGCAGCGTCTGGGCCTCTCCGTACCAGTAGGCAAGCTGGCGGTTTTCCTTTCTCAGGCGGGCATTTGCCGCCAGAAGGTCCCCGACCCCCTGAAGGGTCAGCTGCCATTTGTAGAACTGTTTCTGAGGGAACAGCAGACCCTGATAGACGGGGCCCATCTCCCGGGCGGCGGCCATGCGCAGCTGGATGGCCCTGCCCGACCATATCTGCCCGGCAAGCATGACCCCCACAGCCAGAAAGACCATGACCGGCAGGACCAGTCCGGACAGAAGCTGACGTGTATGGATGGAGATCATGAAACGGCCACTCCCTTCCCCCGGTCCTGACTGTCAGGAAGGCCGCATCCTTCCTGACGCAGGGGCATCAGTACATGCTGCTCAGGACACTGCGGAGCTGCTGCATCTGCTCCAGCGTGCGCCCCGTGCCCACGGCAACACAGGAGAGGGCATTTTCCGCCACGAAAACGGGCAGGCCCGTCGCATAGCGCAGCACGTCATCCAGACGGCGCAGCAGGGCACCACCACCGGAAAGGACGATCCCCTTCTCCACGATGTCGGCGGCCAGCTCCGGCGGCGTATGCTCCAGCACCGTCGCCACGGCGTCGATGATGTGACCGACCGGTTCCTGAAGGGCCTCGGCGATCTGAGCCTCACTGACGGTGATTTCACGGGGGACGCCATTGAGCAGGTCACGCCCCTTGAGCGGCATGGTCCGTTCCTCGCCCTGTGCGCTCGGGTCGAAAGACGCCGCACCGAGATCAATCTTGATCCGCTCGGCAGAGCTTTCACCAATCATGAGGTTATAGTTCCGGCGGATGTAGGCCATGATGGCCTCGTCCATCTGATCCCCGCCCACACGGACGGAACGGGCATACACGATGCCCCCCAGGGAGATCACGGCCACCTCGGTCGTGCCTCCACCAATGTCCACGATCATGCTGCCGGAAGGCTCCGTCACGGCCAGTCCGGCACCGATGGCGGCCGCCATCGGCTCCTCTATCAGATAGACCTTGCGGGCACCGGCACTCTCCGCACTCTCCTGGATGGCGCGACGCTCCACGGCGGTGGAGCCGGACGGCACGCAGATGACGATCTGGGAGCTGAAAAAGGACCGGCGGTTGTGCACCTTGCGGATGAAATGCTTGATCATCTCCTCCGCACTCTCGAAATCGGCGATGACGCCGTCACGGAGAGGGCGGATGGCCTGAATGTTCCCCGGCGTACGGCCGACCATCAGCTTGGCCTCATTACCGACTGCCAGAACCTGTCTGCGCCCGCGCACCTCTGTTACAGCAACGACGGAAGGCTCACTCAGCACCACACCACGCCCCTTGACATAGACAAGGGTGTTGGCAGTGCCAAGATCGATCGCCATATCAGCGGAAATGAGCCCCAACAGACGAGAGAACATTCAAAACTCCTGGCCGGTAACCCCGCACTCACGGGGACATGAAAATAATCAGAACACCATCCACAGCATTCCCAACAAATTATAAAGACCCACGACAGTTCAGCAAGGCCATATTCCGCCATGAAGCAATATTTTTCGCAGAAAACCAAGCTCCAATTAATGACGGGTAACGTCCGGACTGACCTGGAAAGACTGTCTGGAACCGGTGCGAGACAGAGGCTGCGGACCACACCAGCTCTTCTTTCCAGAGTCAGGCGGACAGCTCTTCAGGTTCACCACGCAGACGCTTGACCAGCAGCTTGTTCAGGGCATGGATGTAGGCCCGGGCGGCGGAAACGACCGTATCAGGGTCACTCCCCTGCCCGTCCACCAGACGACCTCCTTCCTGAAGGCGTACGGTCGTCCGTGCCTGTGCATCCGTTCCTTCCGTCACGTTGGCCACGGAGAACAGGGCCAGCGTCGCCTCATGCGGGAAGGCCTCGCCAATCGCCCGGAACACGGCATCCACCGGTCCGTTGCCCGTGGCGGAGACGTGGCGGGCCTCGCCGTCCACCTCGATCTCCAGAGCCACCTGTGCGGCATGTTTCGTCCCGCCCGTCAGCTCCAGGGAGGTCAGACGGACACGCTCATGGTCACGGCTCTCGTCATCGACCAGTGCCCGCACGTCATCGTCAAAGACGATCTTCTTCTGGTCCGCCAGTGTCTTGAAACGCTGGAAGGCCGCATTGACCGTCTCTTCCGTCAGGTCATCATAACCCAGTGCCTTCAGCTTGTCCCGGAAGGCCGCCCGGCCGGAATGCTTGCCCAGCACCAGCGACGTACTCGTCCAGCCCACACTTTCCGGCGTCATGATCTCATAGGTGCCGGCGTGCTTCAGGATGCCGTCCTGATGGATGCCACTCTCATGTGCAAAGGCATTGCGCCCCACGATGGCCTTGTTCGGCTGGACGTCAAAGCCCGTGATCGTGGCCAGCAGGCGAGACATGCCCAGCAGGCGGGGCGTCTCGATTCCCGTCTCCATGCCGTAACGGTCATGACGGGTCCGCAGGGCCATCACGACCTCTTCCAGAGCCGCATTACCAGCCCGCTCGCCGATGCCGTTGATCGTGCATTCAATCTGTCGGGCACCGCCCTCAACAGCGGCCAGCGTGTTGCCGACGGCCAGCCCCAGATCATTGTGATTGTGGGTGGAGAAAATGACCTGGTCCGCCCCCGGCACACGCTCTCTCAGCATGGAGAAGATGCGCTCCATCTCATCCGGTGTCGCAAACCCGACCGTGTCGGGAATGTTGATGGTCGTCGCCCCGTTGGCGATGGCCGTCTCCACACAACGGCACAGGAACTCGGGGTCCGTCCGGGACCCGTCCTCGGCGGACCATTCCACGTCGTCCGTGTAGCGGCGGGATTCCCTGTTGCCGAAAGCGATCAGCTCCAGCACCTTCTCCGGCTCCATCCGCAGCTTGTACTTCATGTGCAGCGGAGAGGTGGAGATGAAGTTGTGGATGCGCCCACGCCGTGCGCCTTTGATGGCCTTCCCGGCAGCCTCGATGTCCCTGGGAGCACTGCGGGCCAGACCGCAGATGACAGGGCCGTCCACCTTGTCCGCAATCTGCTTCACGCTCTCGAAGTCACCCTCCGAGGCGGCCGGGAAACCGGCCTCGATGACATCGACACCCAGTGCGGCCAGGGCATGGGCCATGCGCAGCTTCTCGCCCAGGTTCATGGAGAAACCGGGAGACTGCTCACCATCACGCAGGGTCGTGTCAAAAATGATGACACGGTTGTCGGCAATATGACCAAAGGAAGGGTGCTGAAAAGACATGTGACGCTCTGCTCTGCTTTCTACGAAAATTCAAGGAAAGAGGATGAACCCCCTGAACGCGGCCAAGCACCTGCTCGCCTGCTATGGCGTTCAGGGGTTCATAAGTCGTAGAAGGAGAGCGTGAAAAAATGTCATTACGGCGCAAAGGTAACGGCCATGCGGCCCGGTGGCAACCCCAAAATGTGCACGGCCGTCACAGCATGCCTCTCCTCTGCTGCTGGAAGTAGCCGTCTATGGCCTGTTTCATGGCCTGCGTGATCTGGGTCCGGTGGGCGGCCCGACGGAGGGCCTGTTCATCCAGATGATTGGACATGAAGCCCATCTCCACCAGAATGGACGGGATGTCACCCGACTTCAGGACCTTGAAGGCCGCATGACGGGACGGATGATGCAGCAGCTGGATGCGGTTTTGGAAGGACCGGATCACACTGGCCGCCATGTGGGCCGATCCCCGCCTCGTCTCCTCATGGACAAGACTGTTGAGGATTTCCTCCACGTCCGGCGGCACGCCCTCCAGTCCTGGCCCCGCAAAACGGTCCGCACTGTTCTCCGTCTCGGCCAGCAGGGCCGTCTGCCTGTCCGAAGCATTGCCGGACAGCGTGTAGACACTGGCCCCACGAACATCGGGCTGGTGCAGCGCATCGGCATGCATGGAAATGAACAGGTCCGCCCTGTGCCTGTGCGCCAGCTCCACCCGTCCTGCCAGCGGAATGAAACGGTCATCCGTCCGACTGAGCACCACGTCATATTTTCCGGATACCATGAGCAGGTCGTGCAGTTCCGTCGCCGCCGCCACGGCGATATGCTTCTCGTAGGTCCCGGACACGCCGATGGCCCCGGGGTCCTTCCCCCCATGCCCGGGGTCCAGCATGATGACGGGCCGGGGCGGCGGCGCATTCCGGAGGATGGCAGGGGCGTGCCCGGCCTTCCTGCCCTGATGATGCCGTGCTGCCAGAGCCTTCTCCCAGGACGGGAACAGCAGTCCACCTGCCGCTCCCCCCAGAAGATGCCGACGTGTCAGCCTCCCCATCGCTCTTCTCCTCACTGATCCCTGCTCCCCCTCACCACGCCACGCCCGCCATCATGTCCGGCACGGTTCCCCACGCCAGCAGGGCGGGGCCCTCTCCATTCCATTAGGCGATCATCCCGGCAACGGGAACAGTCTTTCCATTCCCCTGATTAACAGGTGGATAAAACAGGAAAAAATGGCATCATTCTGCCCTCTCCAGCCCCCCGCAACTCCCCACTTGCCACGCCGTCTGATTTAGGCCATTCTCACCCTGCATACGCCCACGGTCCAGATACGTTCCCACCCCTGCAACACGGGCTGGCAGGACAGCATCAGGCAGGGCCAGCACATGCAGTACCTTTCCGTGCCGTTTGGTGCAGATAGCCCGGGGCATTTTTCCCGGTGTGCTCACACCCTGGCAGGAAGGCTGCATCCGAACCACAGGCAGCCCACCCTGGATGACACCGTCACCTCCGGGACAGGTTGCAGAATCCCCAGATGGCAGGACCTGCCATCAGCGTGTTTACCAGAGGCTGAGATGCTGTTCTGCGTTATCAAATCCGGCGGCCCGTCATGCGTCGTGTCCGCCCGCAAGAGACCGAACAGCCCACCCTCTGTTGACCCAGACAATCGGCGCAGGCAGGGCCATGACCCGTGCGCCACGGAGTCCAGTCCTTCATGACAAAGCAGATGCTCATAGACGCCACACACGCCGAAGAAACCCGTGTTGTGGTCATGAACGGCAAGCGCATTGAAGATTATGATGTCGAGACATCAGCGCGCCGTCAGCTCAAAGGCAACATCTACCTTGCCAAGGTCATCCGCGTGGAGCCGAGCCTTCAGGCCGCCTTCGTGGATTACGGCGGCAACCGCCACGGCTTCCTTGCCTTCAGCGAGATCCATCCCGACTATTTCCAGATTCCCGTCGATGACAGAGAGAAGCTTCTCGCCCTCCAGGAAGAAGAATACGCCGCCGAGCAGAACAGCCGGGACAGCGAGGCGGACGAGGAAGACGCCGACGGGGACGACACCCACGAGACGGACGAACCCGGCCCGGAAATCGTCAGCGGCGAGCATGATACCGGCGACGAGCAGAGCGCAAGCCGCCGCATGGCCCGCTTCCTGCGCAACTACCGCATCCAGGAGGTCATCCGCCGCCGTCAGGTGATCCTCGTGCAGGTCGTCAAGGAAGAACGTGGCAACAAGGGTGCCGCCCTGACGACCTACCTCTCCCTTGCGGGCCGCTATGGCGTGCTGATGCCCAACGCCCTGCGTGGCGGTGGCGTCTCCCGCAAGATCACCTCCGAGACGGACCGTCGCCGCCTGCGGGACATCGTCAGCAAACTGGACCTGCCCCGGACGATGGCCATGATCATCCGCACCGCCGGAGCCAGCCGCCCGGAGGCCGAGATCACCCGTGACTGTGACTACCTCCTCCAGCTCTGGGACAACATCCGCACCCATGCGCTGTCCTCCATCGCCCCGGCCCTGATCTATGAAGAGGCGAGCCTCATCAAGCGGGCCATCCGTGATCTCTTCACCCGTGACATAGAGACCGTCCTCGTTGACGGTGAGGAAGCGTGGAAAAACACGCGGGAATTCACCCGCCTGCTGATGCCCCACAATGCCAGCCGTGTCCGCCTCTGGCAGAACCGGGGACAGAACCTCTTCGCCCACTATCATGTGGAAAGCCATCTGGAGGCGATGTTCTCCCCGATCGTCCGGCTGGAATCAGGCGGCTATCTCGTCATCAACCAGACGGAAGCTCTGGTGGCCATCGACGTCAACTCCGGCAAGTCCACCTCCCAGCGCAACATCGAGGAAACGGCCCTCCGCACCAATCTGGAGGCGGCCGAGGAGGTCGCCCGCCAGCTGCGCCTGCGTGATCTGGCCGGGCTGATCGTGATCGACTTCATCGACATGGAAAGCCGCCGCCACAACAGCCAGGTGGAAAAGCGTCTCAAGGATGCCCTCCGGGTGGACCGTGCCCGTATCCAGCTGGGCCGCATCTCCCATTTCGGCCTGCTGGAAATGTCCCGGCAGCGTCTGCGCCCCTCCATTGCCGAGAGCATGCTCAGTCCCTGCCCGCACTGTCAGGGTACCGGCTTCATCCGGGGTGTGGAAAGCATGGCCCTTCAGGTCCTCCGCAGCGTGGAGGATGAGGCCAGCCGCCGCCGTGCCTCGGACATCATCGTGCATGTCAGCCCCAGCATCGTCCTTTACATGCTCAACAGCAAACGGGCCGCCATCAGCCAGCTTGAGCAGCGGCACGACATGACCATCCGCTTCGAGAATGACGACAGCCTGCCGGAAGGCGAGCTGCGGATCGAACGGCTGGCCCCACGCCAGAAACCGGCCCGTGAGGATAATCCCGTCAGTACCGTCCGTACCATCGACATTACGGAGGGAGCCGCTCCCGCCGTCACCCCGGATGACGCCTCTCCCGCACCCGAAACCGAGGAAAGCCGGAGCGAGCCAGAAGCCGGTTCCGACAGCGGGTCCCGCCGTCGCCGTCGCCGCCGTGGTGGCCGCCGCCGGACGGAACAGGACACGCCAGAGCAGTCCACGGACCTGACCGAACAGGCCGCCGCACCGGTCGACACCGGCAGCGATGAGAAGGCCTCTGACGAGGACGATCAGGCTCTCATGCCCGGCCGCCGCCGCACCAGAACACGGCGTGTCACCTCCTCCTCGGCAGCTACCCGTCCGGCAGCCGCTCCCCAGCGGGAGGCAGAAGAGCAGGCCAGCCGCCGTCGTGAGCGTCCGGCCCGCCGCCGCCCGGCCCGTCAGCAGGACGGACAGGGCCCGGCGCAGGAACTCTCCACCTATCAGGGGCCGACACCGGCCAACCCGTTCCAGGGGGCTGGCGTCGACATCTTCGACATCATGGAGCAGCAGGAGGCCCGCCAGAGCCGTCAGGACACGTCCCGCACGGATGAGCCTGAAGCCGCCGAAATGGAGGACGTGCCCGTCCGTCAGCGGGCCACCCGCCCGGCAGCACGGGTGAGCGCACAGGAAGCCCCGACGGAGCAGGAAGATGAGCGGCCAGCCCGTCGTCCCCGTCGTCGCCCCACGACACGCAGCCGCATCGTGGTGGACCAGGATCAGGATGATGACGACAATCAGGTCGTCAAAATCCCGTCCCGCCCTTCGGACGATGATGACGAGGCAGCCCGCCGTGCAACACGGCGTCCCCGTCCCCGCCGTCGTCCCGCACGGAGCACCGCTGCCGAGCCTGCCGAAGCAGCCGTCCACGAGGAAGAAACCAGGGCGTCAGCCGAGGCCCTTCCTGAGCCGTCACCGGAGCCGCAGGAAGCCGCTCCGGCGGATGAGAAACCGGCCCGCAGACGGCGTCCTGCCCGGCGCAGGAAGGCCGAGGACGCCGCCGAGGCGACACCCGCCGCCAGCACCCCGGAAGAACCGGCCCCGGCCGAAAATTCCGCAGCTCCCCAGCCCATCAATATTGATGAGGCCAAGCCGAAGAAGCGGCGTGCCGGGTGGTGGAAGCGTTAAGCATCCACCCTCCTCATGGACTGAACAGAAAAGGGGCGGCCGGAATGATCTGGCCGCCCCTTTTCCATCCTGATGGCCGCAGTCCTGTCAACGGCAGACGCTGTTGCTGCCATCCTGCGCGATGAACGTGCCCGTCAGTGGCTGGAAACAGGCATTACGGGTGCAGCTGCTGCCGGTTGCCAGACTGCTGCCATATACCCCGGCTCCCGTCGCTGCCTGCTCATGCAGGGCCGTCCCACAGAGCGGCGTATCCACCGGTGCGGAAGGCAGATTGGTCTTCGTCTGCTGAGAGTAGGCCCCGTCACTTCCCCCACCGGAAGGTGCCCCCGCAAAACTCTGGATGGCCGGGTGCTGTGCCGCTTCCAGCTGCCGTGACGTCTGGTCGCTGGCACATCCCGCCAGCACGCCCCCCATCACCAGCATCAGACCATAACCCCATACCCCACGATATTTCATGATGCTACGCATCCTGTCCCTCCTCCATCACCCTGATTGTCCCGATCATGCGCCATAGAACCATAAACCGGCCCTACAGCCCAAGCTCTCCCTGTGACGTCCCTTCCGCCGGAAGAGACGCCGTCCTGCCTGCCCTGCGTCCCCTGCCGGGCACGCCACCATCCGACGGCGGTGAAACCGCCTCCCCTTCACGGTCCGGGTCAAGCCGGGCCTGCCGGACACCATCCGCAAAGGAAAGCTGCACATGGCTCCCTGCTGGCAGGGCACCGGATGATGTCACGGCCTGGCCTGCCTCATCCTGCACCAGAACGTAGCCACGTTCCAGAATGGCAAGGGGTGAGACGGCCTCCAGATGCCGGGTCATGCCTTCCAGCTTCGTCCGCTGGAGGGCAAGCCGGGACTGTACCGTCTCCATCCGCAGCGGCGCACGCAGCAGACGCATCTGGCAGCCATTCAGATACCGTTCCCAGCCGGACTGCAACCGCCCGGCCTGCGCCTCCACAAGGCCACGCCGCTGCCCCAGGACGGTCTCCACCGCTGGCAGATGATAGACGGCCTGCCCCAGCCGGGCACGGGCACGCATCACGAATCCCGGCAGGGCCAGCTCAAGCCTCTGGGCACGGTCATCCAGACGCATCCTGGCCGTGTCCAGCAGCCCCGGAAGGTCCGGCATCCGGGCCGCCACGGCCTGGAGCCGCAGTCCCTGCCGTTGCAATATCCCCGCCAGCCCACCGGAGAGCCGTGCCGCCCGATGGGCGAGGTCCGCCATCAGCTCGGACCGCAGGGGCACCGCCATTTCGGCGGCGGCGGTCGGTGTCGGTGCACGGCGGTCTGAAGCGTAGTCGACGAGGGTCGTATCCGTCTCATGCCCCACGGCAGAAATCACCGGCAGAGGGCAGGCCGCCACGGCCCGTACCACGGCTTCGTCATTGAAGGCCATCAGGTCCTCCAGCGAGCCGCCACCACGGGCCACGATCAGCACGTCGGGCGGACCGGGCAGGTTCCCCATGGCCTGCACGGCGTGGGCGATCTGACGGGCAGCCCCTTCCCCCTGCACCGCCACGGGCCAGAGCAGGACATCCCGTGGGAAACGGCGGGAAATGGTCGTGCAGATGTCGTGCAGCACCGCCCCGGACCGGGACGTCACCACCCCCACACAGCGGGGCAGGAACGGAATGGCCTTCTTGCGTTCCTGATCGAACAGCCCCTCATCCCGCAGGCGCACACGCAGAGCCTCGATCCGGGCCAGAAGGGCACCTTCCCCGGCAAACTCCATGCTGTCGATGATGAGCTGATAGTTCGAGCGTTCGCCATAGGACGAAATCTTCCCGGTGGCGATGACCTCCGTTCCATTCTCCGGCACCATGCCCAGCCGGGAGACGTTCCCCCGCCAGATGACACCCGATATCTTCCCGCCCTCATCCTTGAGGGAGAGATAGACATGGCCGGAGGAATACCGCTTCATCTCCGTGATCTCGCCACGGACACGCACCCGCCCGAACGTTCCTTCCAGCACACGTCTGATCGCCGAGGAAATGGCTCCTACGGAATATTCCGGTATGTTGCTGCTCCCCGGCCCCGTACCGCCCTGCGGCCCGGCGGGAGAAAGAAGGCTCTCTCGTTCCATCATGCGGCCATTCTATGCTAAATGACGGATGACGTGAAAGCGGCTATCTGCATCGCACGAGACATAAAAGGAAACAGGATGCGCGTACTTCTGGTGGGTTCAGGTGGGCGGGAACATGCCCTTGCCACAGCCATTGCCCGGTCCCCTCTGCTGGACACACTCTTTGCCGCCCCCGGCAACCCCGGCATGGCAGCCTGCGCACGCTGTGTTCCCATTGCGGCTGATGACATTGCCGGTCTTGTCGAGTTCGCCCGGAAGGAAAAGATCGACCTCGTCGTACCGGGGCCAGAAGTCTCCCTCGTGGCAGGGCTGACCGATGCCTGCCAGAAAGCGGGCATCGCCTGCGCTGGCCCCTCCCAGGCTGCCGCCGCTCTGGAAGGCAGCAAGGCCTTCACCAAGGAAGTGGCCGATGCTGCCGGTATCCCCACCGCCCTCTGGCAGCGTTTCGACGCCAGCAGCAGCAAGGAGGCCGCCAAGTCCTACGTCCGTGAACAGGGTGCTCCTATC
This sequence comes from Bombella mellum, assembly GCF_014048465.1. Classification (GTDB taxonomy): domain Bacteria; phylum Pseudomonadota; class Alphaproteobacteria; order Acetobacterales; family Acetobacteraceae; genus Bombella; species Bombella mellum. Next base: position 283,594 of record NZ_PDLY01000001.1, on the reverse strand, counting down.
GTCATCAAGGCGGATGGTCTGGCCGCCGGCAAAGGCGTGGTCGTGGCCCAGAGCGTGGATGAGGCTCTGGAAGCCATCGACCGCCTCGGCCTGCCGCTGGTGATCGAGGAATGTCTTGTCGGACGGGAAGTCTCCCTCTTCGCTTTCTGTGCGGATGACAGGGCCAGCCTGATCGGGGCTGCACGGGACCACAAGCGGGTCGGTGATGGCGATACCGGGCCAAACACCGGCGGCATGGGAGCCATCTGCCCACCGCCCGATTTTGACCGGGCGGCGCAGGAAGCCGCACTGGACCTCACCGTCCGCCCGATGCTGGCCGAGATGGTCCGCCGTGGCACGCCGTTCCGTGGCGTCATCTTTGCTGGCCTGATGCTGACGGAAGAAGGGCCGAAGCTGATCGAATACAACGTGCGCTTCGGTGACCCGGAAGCACAGGCCCTGCTCATCCGTCTGGAAAGCGATCTTCTCCCGGCCCTCAAGGCTCTGGCGGAGGGCACGTTGTCCGAGGACAGTATCCGCTTTTCGGACAAGCCGTCCATTTCTCTGGTGCTGGCCGCCAAGGGATACCCGGATGCGCCCGTCAAGGGTGGTGTCATTTCCGGGCTGGACCGGACGGAACAGCTTCCCGGCGTGTCCGTCTTCCATGCAGGAACGAAACAGGATGGTGACAGGCTGCTGGCCAATGGCGGCCGTGTCCTGACCATCTGCGCCACAGGCCCCACGGCAGCCAAGGCACGCTCCCGTGCCTATGAGGCCGCAGCAACCATCCAGTGGGATGACAAGATGCTCCGTAGCGACATCGGGCTATAAGAAATACGTTACACATGAAACAGGCTCCGCCCATCCAGTCATGGGCGGAGCCTGTTTTATATCGGAAGGACTGCTCCCTAGCTTTCCGTCCTGGACAGCAGGGCCGGCAGCTCCCACAGACTGTCCAGCTGATAGTTTGGCTTCAGGGCCTTGCAGACATCGGCCACGCCATGCCCATAGCTTGCCCAGCAGACATCCATGCCAAGCGTCTGCGCAAAATCAATGTCTGCCGTCGTGTCTCCCACCATGAGGAACTGGCCAGCCTCCCACCCTGGCAGCAGATGGGCCAGACGCTGGGTGAAAACCTCCCTCTCCGGCTTGCGGGGCAGACCTTCCTCAGCCCCCAGGGAAGCCTCGAAACAGTCTTCCAGATGAAACCGGGCAAGGCTGTGCCGCAGGGTCGGGCCGTGCTTGTTGCTCACGGCAATCAGCCTGTATCCTCTCTCCTTCAGGATATGCAGCACCTCATGGGCACCGTCATACAGATAGGTCTCTTCCTCGTCGGCCTGGGCGTAACGCTGGCGGTAGGCGGCCACATAACGCTGTGCCTCGTCCATCGAGGCCCCTTCATCCACGATGCTCTGATAGAACCCCTGTAGCGCATCCCCCTTGCCCAGCCGTTCCTTCAGGTAGGAACGGGGCGGTGGCGTCCGGCCAATATCCGTGAAGGCTTCCTCCAGACTCCGCAGGATGGCAGGGCGGGTCTCGGCCAGAGTGCCATCATAGTCCAGCAGAAGAATGGGGTAGCGTAACATGAACTGTTCCTTACTCTCGGTTCTGGCCTGAACGGGCCATGATCTGTTCCAGACCCGCCGTCAGACCGGCTGCATCCTCCGTCACGGGCAGCATGCCAGCGTAATGACCTTCCGGTGTCATGACCACAAAAGATGGAGCCGACTGATAGTAACTCTGCCCCGGCTCCAGCGCATAGGGCGCATGGTAAAGGCGTGTCATGGCCTGTGTCATGTTCGGGGTCGCAAAAACCGGAAAGATGTGCGGGGCCACCCCCATCACATAATCCTTCAACGTGTCCGGGTCCTCCGCCCGGGCATCCAGCGAGACGACCAGAGGCAGGACAGGCTGGCCTTTCCGCTTCATCGTCACGAGGGTCTGGTCCAGAGCCTTGAGCGGAGGCTGGCAGCGTTCCGGCGGGCAGCGTGGGTCCACGAACCAGACGATCGTCCATGAGCCCCGAAAGTCACCTTCCGTCACCATGCCACCACCAAGGGAAAAGACCCGGAAGGAGCCGCCCACCACATTGCCCTGTGCATGGACCCGTGCCCCTTCATCCGCCCCTGTGGAGAGCCAGTAACCGCCATAGCCCAGCAGCCCTGCCAGAATGATCAGCCCCAGAACGACCAACCCGGCCCGGCGGACGGTCGTCTTCTTCGGATCAGTTTCCGGGCCTGCCCCGGTCTTCGAACGGTCCGTCATGCCTGTTCCTGTCTCCTCATTCCTGTCCGGCTGCATCAGTGTGCCTCAGCCCAGTTCTGGCCAAGCCCCGTTTCCACGGAGAGAGCCACATCCAGCCTAGCCACGGATTCCATGACCTCCTTCACGAGGGCCGCCGTCTTCTCAGCCTCGGCTTCCGGGACTTCAAAAAGCAGTTCATCATGCACCTGAAGCAGCATCCGGGCTTTCAGCCCGGCCTCGGCCAGACGGTCCGGCAGGGTGACCATGGCCTTCTTGATGATGTCCGCCGCTCCACCCTGCAGGGGAGCATTGATGGCCTGACGCTCTGCGTAGGACCGCTGCGCTGCCTGCTTTGCCGTGATCCCCGGCACATAGCAGCGGCGACCGAAGGGGGTCAGCACATAGCCCTTCTCCCGGGCCTCTTCCTTCATCTTTTCCATGTAATCCCGGATGCCGGGATAACGGTCGAAATAGGCCTCGATATAGCGTCTGGCCTCGCCCTGCGGTACCTGAAGCTGCCGGGCCAGCCCGAAAGCCGAAATGCCGTAAATGATGCCGAAATTGATGGCCTTGGCCCGTCGCCTTGTCAGCGGGTCCATCTCTTCCAGCGGGATGCCGAACACTTCGGACGCCGTACGGGCATGGATGTCCTGCCCGTGACGGAAGGCATCCAGCAGCGGCTCAATCTGCGCCACATGGGCCAGAAGGCGCAGCTCGATCTGACTGTAATCGGCAGACAGAAGCCTGTGCCCCGGAGCCGCCACAAATGCCTGACGGATGCGTGCCCCCTCTTCCGTGCGGATGGGAATGTTCTGGAGGTTCGGCTCGTTGGAGGAGAGACGCCCCGTGGTCGTGGTCGTCATCTGGAAGGTCGTATGCACACGCTGGGTCTTCGGGTCCATCAGCTTGAGCAGCGCATCCGCATAGGTGGATTTCAGCTTGGCCAGACGCCGCCAGTTCAGGATGGCCGTCGGCAGATCATGGCCCTGCTCGGCCAGCTCCTCCAGCACACGGGAATCCGTTCCCCACGAGCCCGTTTTGGTGCGTTTGCCACCGGGAAGGCCCATCTCATCAAACAGGATTTCCCCCAGCTGCTTGGGCGACCCGATGTTGAAGGGCCGCCCCGCACGATCATGAATCCCCTGTTCCATCTCCGCCATGCGGGTGGCGAAATCCTCCGACAGGCGGCGCAGCTCATCGGCGTCCACCCGCACGCCGACTTCCTCCATGCGCTCCAGAACGGTGATGAGCGGGCGTTCCATTTCCTCATACAGGGCTGTAGCCTTCTGACGGGGCAGCGTCACACGCAGCACCTCCCAGAGGCGCAACGTCACGTCGGCATCCTCCGCCGCATAGGCAGTCGCCTTATCCAGCGGAACCTGCGTGAAAGGCACCCGGTTGCGCCCCTTGCCCGTCACGTCATCATAGGGAATGGGGGTATGGTCCAGATGCAGGCGGGAGAGTTCATCCATGCCCTGCCCGTGCGCTCCGGCGGACTGGGCGTAGGACAGCAGCATTGTGTCATCCAGCGGCGCAATGACCTCCAGACCGGCCTGCCGCAGGATGGTGAGGTCATATTTTGCATTCTGGAAAATCTTCAGGACGGCCTCATCGGCCATCAACGGAGCCAGCTGATCCAGCGTGGCCTTCACGTCCAGCTGCTCACCCACGGGAGCTTCCAGCGTGCCTTCATGCCGGAACGGCACATAACAGGCCCTGCCCGGAGCCACGGCCAGAGACAGGCCAACAATCTCGGCCGTGCGGGCGTTCAGGCCGGTCGTTTCCGTATCCACGGCCACACGCCCTGCGACACGGGCGGCGTCGATCCACCGGGCCAGCGTGTCCCTGTCCGTGACGGTCTCATAGGGACCGAAAGGAGCCTCACTGCGGGGCATCTCCCCGGCATCCTGCCCCTCTGCCGTCGCCGAGGCCGGGCTAGCCTCGGGCCTGCGCTGTGCCGGGTGGCGGGCCTTGCCGCCAAAACCCATGCGCTGGAGAATGGAAGAGAACCCCATGCTCTCCAGCCAGCTCCGCAACGTTTCGGCGTCCGGCTCACGGGGCCGCAGCTCATCGACAGGTGTCGGCACGGCCACATCATCCGCCAACAGGACAAGCCGCCGGGAGATGCGGGCACCTTCGGCGTGATCGATCAGATTCTGCCGCCGCTTGGAAGGCTTCATCCCGGGGGCTGCTGCCAGAACGGCCTCCAGCGATCCATATTCATTGATCAGCTGCGCCGCTCCCTTGGGGCCGATGCCCGGCACACCCGGCACGTTGTCGGTGGAATCCCCCATGAGGGCCTGCACATCCACCACCTTGTCCGGCGTGACACCGAACTTGGCTTCAACCTCGGCCAGACCGATGGGCTTCTGCTTCATCGGGTCTTTCAGGGAGACACCGGGGCGGACAAGCTGCATCAGGTCCTTGTCTGACGAGATGATGGTGCAGCTGCCGCCCTGCTCCACGACCAGACGGGCATAGGTCGCCAGCAGGTCATCCGCCTCCCAACCCGGCAGCTCGATGGCCGGAATCCCAAACTGGTCAGTTGCCTGACGGATGAGGTCGAACTGGGGGCGCAGGTCTTCCGGCGGTTCGGGGCGATGGGCTTTATAATCGGGGTAAATGTCGTTACGGAATGTCCTGCGGCCTGCATCGAAGATCACGGCCATCGGCTGGCCTTCATGCTCCTTGATGAGCCGGGAGAGCATGTTGGTGAAGCCATAGACAGCATTGACGGGCACACCCTCCGGACTGCTCATGGGGGGAATGGCAAAGAAGGCACGGAAAATGAACCCCGAACCATCCACCAGAACCAGATGTGTGTTTTCTGACGTCACGCCGTCTTTCTCCCCTGCCCGTGCTGGCAGATCAGTCTTGCAGATGCTTTCTTCTCTAGCCGATTTCCGCCGTTTTAAAAACGGCTCCCTGTCCGTCATGTCCGCATTTCTGCTCATGGGCCTGCTTGGAGGATGCCAGACACCCCCTGCCCCCCGGAGCCTGCCCCACCGCCCGGTCGAGGCGGCTTACATCCCAGCCAGCGTGACGGTTGCCCTCTCCGATGGCCGCAGAGCACCGGTACGGCTCTACCCGGCAACTGCTCCCCAGCGTGGTGTCATTCTGGCCTTTCATGGCTTTGGAGACAGCCGGGACGCTTGGGAGGTCATGGCCCCGGCCCTCAACAGGGCGGGCTTTCTCATCGTCGCACCGGACGTGCGGGGCTTTGGCGAATTCCCCGCCACGGGGGGATGGAGCACGACCGACAGGATGGTTGCCGATGCTGTGGAGGAAGCCCGCTGGTGCCAGCAGCACTGGCCCGGCCAGCCCCTCCATCTGATGGGAGAAAGCATGGGGGGTGCCCTGGCCCTCCTGACCAGCACGTCCCTGACGGCTCCCCGCCCTGATGGGCTGATCCTTCTGGCCCCGGCCATCATGACGATTGGTGAGCCGTGGCAGACCCTTCTGGAAGGCTGGAACCTCATCACGCCACAGGCACGGCTGACGGGTGCGCATATGCCGGGGCATCATGTCGCCACGGCCAATCTCAGGGCCATGCGCCGCATGTTCTTCGACCCGCTGACCCGCCACGGCACGAACGTGCACGCCCTGCGAGGGCTGACGCATCTGATGGCCCGTGCGCTGGAGCAGGCACCCTCCGTACAGATACCGACCCTGCTCGTCTGGGGAGACAGGGACCAGTTCGTGCCCGCCTCTGCCACACGTCGGCTGATACGGCAGGCCCCGCCATCCCTCTTCCGGCTGGATGAGCTGCCCCGTGGGTATCACCTCATCACCCGTGAACCGCAGGACCGTCCGGCCCGAGACATCATCTCATGGATCGAATGGCCGGACCGTTTTCTCCCCTCTGGTGGAGACAGTGCCGCCACCATGTGGCTCTGGCTGGAACAGACACGCTGACATGGATGAAAAAAGAGTGCCGCAAGGGCTAGGCAAGCACGCCACTTGCCGTTAAAAGTACCGCCAACGGGGACCCGTAGCTCAGCTGGATAGAGCGTTGCCCTCCGAAGGCAAAGGTCGCGCGTTCGAATCGCGCCGGGTCCACCAAGGATTTTCCCAATTTTCTGGTGTTTTTTGCCGTCGAAGGCAAATACAGTGCCACAAAGAATTGACTCAAGCTTGACTTGAGCTATGAGGCCTCCCTTGTCCCGATCGGACCACTATCCTGATAGCTCTTGGTACGCTTATCCGTCCTCGTCCAACCCAATACAGCAAAAAACAATTATTACTAAAAGTTGGACAAGAGTTAGAATGACGGTATCAAAAAAATCAGGGACGAGCGTGCCATTCCCACACTAGAGCAGGTGGGATTATGCTCCCCCATGAATTGTCGAATAAAATGAAAAAACACAGCTACATTCTTCTAAAATCAGGAACATCAATTTCCAAGCAAAGACCCTCTCTATTTTTCGATAATATATCCTCATTCTGTTTTATCGACAAAACAAGTATCTGCAACGCAGACCGTGCAATACGAAGTGCCTGAAGGACCTCATCCTGAAATTGTGAAAATTCGTATCTTTTTATCTCATCAAAAACTCTTTCTTCTTCAGGAAACTCAGGAAACAAATATTCATGCAATATCATAAAACGATGCGTTGAGGAATTTCGTATGTTTTTGTGTGCATTAAAAATGCCATTTCCAGAGTTATAATCTCCTGACAATTCAACCAGACCATAAAGGGCTCGAACACCAGAATTGATTATTTCTTTAAATTTATCTTTTAGAGAAGACTCTCCATTTGAACCTTTAGGAACACGCCACAGCTTGCTAAAATTTGTACCTTTCATATTCTCGCCAATTTCAAAATATCTGTTAATAAAAACGGATATTTTGTCCAAAATATCTAACACAGAACGATGGGCCAAAATAAGGGCCGATACATCCGCTCCATATAAAGCACCATCGGATGTACTGGCAAACCCTTCTATATCTGCCCAGTGATCTCTATCTAAGGCCCTCCATGTCAGATCACGCGCCAGAATATAATCACTTTTCAGCATATTAAACATGGAAAATATGATTGGCTGGCCTTCACCTGCTGGGACTACGATTCCGGGTAAACACAGCCAATCCAAAGTTTTTGGGGTAGAATTCGTGGCCTCCAAAACCGGCGCAAGGGCAAGGCGTTCATCTTTCACCCACTGCACGTAACGACTCTCGGATGAGGATTGAGACAAAGGTTCATCCCACCGATTCGCAAAATTCAGGATATCGTCAGCTGCTTTTTGACTGGTGTATTTAGTCAATCTCTCCTTATTCAGCCTTACAATTCTGCTCAGTCTCCTTATCTGCTCGAGAGTCGCACCAGACCCCATCCCCTGTCGGTACAGATAAAATAGATTCTGCGCCGCACAACAGGCCGCAACCCCATTCTCCGGGTCTGCCTTCAGAGCAAAAGACCATGCATCCTGCGCATCTCCATATCGGAAACTAGCGGAAAATTGATTTCCAAGATTTGTCAAAGCAACTGATCTGAGTTTATTGTGAAACTTTCCGCCGTCTGCTGCACTCCAAAAATATTGACGTATTTTGTTACGGTCATGCCGTGTTCTTTCCTGATGATCCAACCAACCTTCATCATGTGGCGGCGTACCAACCATGGCACATATGCCATTTGCTAAATTGTAGGCCGTTCCAGGATTGGGACGTTTTTCATGACACGTCTGGAATACTCTTAAGCCTTCTTCAATAACGTTCCTTTCCCCTATGAGACTTCCAGCATTAACCAAAATACAGGCCTTCACATATTCCAGATCAAAATAATCTATAGAATCTTTAACTGTTAATTTTAGTTTTTTCGCTTCACGAATCGCTTCTCTAGGATTCGTGTTCAATAATTTCTGTAAGCGAGATTCAATTTCATGAATTTTCACTGTCAGTCTCTCGGCCTCTTAACTGTATTACTTTTCTTTCATTCCGTACTTTTTATCAGAAAATATACAAACATGAAGAAGAAAGAAACTCCCTCCTCTACGATTTCACTTTCAAAAAGATACCCAACATCTTTCTCATCTCCAAGTATCACATGCATCACCTTCTCAAACAACAGAAATAAACCTTTAAAGTTTTTGATCTCCAAGAAGACTTAATCGTTAATGATGATGGAATTTAAGCCACCTCACCCTGCTGACTATCCATAAAATTAAGGGATGACAAAAATACGCCCACTATCCTCATCATTACGAATTTCAGAAAAATCCTTCCCCGTGACACGACAAATCTCTGCCGTCTCCTACTCCAGATGACACCCTACGCTTAATCCACACGAAAACTGTTACCCTCCAGATTGTGCCTCAGTCTTGGAGCCTCCCCACACAAAGGAGGAACCAGCCCCTCACCCCAGAAGCTCCTGACCTATGTAATGGCCATCAAGACGCCCCGGGCAGGCGAACAGGCCACTACCTATGTGAGTCGTGTACTGGTTCATCATGTCGAATTTCGACATACGCTCGAATATCCTGGTGAAGGCCGTGCGGGGGTCCTGCTGATAGGCGAGGAACATCAGCCCAGCATCAAACTCGTTGCCCTGCCGCCACGGGGGCCAACGTTCTGCAATGTAGCTCAGGCCGTTATCATAAGAATAAGACCGCCTCAGCAGCTCCGCACCACCATTCTCCTGCGGGGCGGCAAGGCGGGCATGGGCATTTTCAGACGTGACAGGATTCCCGTCTTTGTCGGTCTGGCTGAGAGTCAGCGGCTCATTCTCATGATGGCCACCAATGGGGGCACCACTCTGCTTCTGACGCCCCATCGTCTCCTCCTGAAAGCCCGTCCTCGTGCGGTCCCAATGCTCCAGGGCAATGCGGATGATGCGGGCCACAAGATAGGTTCCCCCCTGCATCCACGGTTCGTCCGTCGGGGCCGCCCAGAGGACCCGCTTCGCCACGGCAGGATTGGCGATATCAGGCTGTATGGTGCCATCCTTGAAACCCATCAGATTACGGGGTGTCTGATGTCGGCCAAACTCCGGTGAGAAGCCGGTCTGTGCCCAGCGTGGGGTCGCTCTGCCATCCGCCAGACGGGCCAGGATGCGGATGGCATGAAAGGCCGTCTGCGGATCCGTCGCACAGCTCTGGATGCAGACATCACCCCCCGTATGGGCCGGAACGAGCTGATCCCCCGTAAAGCGGGGCAGGTCGGCCAGCGGAGCCGGACGCCGGTCCGCAAGACCATACCGGTCCTTCCCCTCCTTCGTGAACAGCCCCGGCCCGAAGCCGAAGGTCAGGGTCAGGCTCGCCTGCTCCAGACCATCCACATCACCGGAATCAACAAGGTGCGGGGCGGGCCGGTGCGCCATCAGGGCCTCGGCGGCCTCCGTCCATGCCCTCATCATGTCGGCCACATCGGCCTTCTTCTCCGCCGTGAGATCAAACGTGATGAAATACAGGAACGGCAGCTGCGGCAGCATGATGCCGGGCTGATGATGCAGGGAGGCGGCCATCGCAGGACTGGCAGCGGGGCGCATCAGCTCCATCCCTGTCAGCCCCAGCGCACCCCCCAGAAGTGTGCGGCGGGAAAGAGAAAATGTCATGGTTCTGCTTTCACGGAAGGGCCACATTGAGCGTGTTCATGTCATCTTCGACATAATAGAATCCCCTGTTGTCAGGGGTCATCGCCAGACCAAACAGGTCACCATTGCCCGGGGGCTGCTGGGCCTGGTCATTGTCCACCCACTGGGCATAAAGCTGCTTCTTCGCCACGGGGTCTATCTCGACAACCTGCCCGTTGCGCCCGTTGGCCACCAGCAGGTGATGCCCCGGCACCCAGATCATCGCCAGTGGCCAGTTGAGCAGCTGCCCTCTGGTGATGATGCGCCCTACGGCATCATTCTGACGTGTCACGGGGGTCGTGCGGTTCACGGCATCATCAATGGCCGTGACCTCCTCATCATAGCCATCCGTGACATACAGCGTGCCGTCACTGTCCAGAGCCAGTCCGGTTGGCCCAAAAAGAAAATTGTCACGATCGGCACGACCGGCAAACCCGGTCGCTATGATTGACTGTCTGTCCAGCACAGGGGGCTTACCCGGCGGAACATGCAGATTGAAACGCATGACCGTCGCATTGTGCAGGATGGGTGGATAATGCGTTGCCGGGTCCAGAACATAGGGGCTTGGCAGCCCCGCCGCCGCCATGGAGATGAAAAGCGTGGCCGTGTCTCCGTTATCAATGCTGGCAATATTCCCCCACGGCCCCGTAATGTCCGGTCCTTTCCACGCCGTGGCGAATTTTCCGTTGGCATCAAAAACCAGAAGGCAGCCATCCCCCTTCGTGCCTGTTGTCCCATCCTTGCTTGGCGTGCTGCCAACAATGACCCAGCCCGCCTTGAGCACCGTCAGGGCCGTCGTGAAGCCGATCCCCCCCGGGCAGGCTGCCAGATTGGCCGGAGCACTGGCAAACAGACGTATGTTTTTTGTCACGGGCGAATAGGCCACGATGGTCGTGCCGGTTCCCTGAAGATTGTTCACATTGTTGAAGTTGGTGATGAGCACTTCATCCTTCTTCAGGCTGCCCATGTCCTGCGGCACCAGATAAATCGCATAGGGATTGAGATCGCCATTGCCCGGACTTGTGGAGGCCAGCATGGCATGGCGGTGGATGGTCTCCAGAAATCCCTTCGGAGCAGCCTCCCCTCCCTGTGGAGCAGACACGGCAGCGAAAGCGAAGCAGGCCAGGCCGGGCAGCACTCTACGTAGAAACTGTTTCATGAAGCACCTCCTACAGGGCAATGATCGCACGCAGACCAAGGACGGCAATGTCCTTCACGCGCCTGTCAGGGTGGAGGGTGTTCGACACCCCACCTGACGGATTGAAAATGTACTGGAAGTCCGGCTGGAGCTGGAGCCAGCCTGTCATCTGGCACTGATACATCAGCTCCATGTAGGTCTCCCCGCTCTGGGACGGCATGTAGCTCCCGTTGTAGAACCGGGTCGCCCTGTCAAATTTGGCCAGTGCCTTGCTGAAATGCGTGTAGCCCATGGCAAGCCCCAGCGTGTCATCCTGCCGGTATGGCAGCGGGTCCTTGAACGTGAAGCCGAAATTCAGGCTGAAATCATTGGGCGCACGGTCGGACTGCGGCGTCCCCATCGCCCGGCCAAAGACATTGAATGTCCGGTTGGGATCGTAATGGCTGTGCCACAGCATCTGGTCCACCACCGCATACAGGCTGAAAAGGCCACGGTGACGGCGGGCCATGCCACTGCTGGCCGGAGACGCAAGCGGCACGTGCATGTTGTCCCAGTACTGGTCCGCAAAAGGCTCGGAATCATACCAGGCCCCGATGCGATAGACCCGTGAGAGCGCATCGGCCTGATCCGGCGAGACCATGGCCCCCAGGGCAGGATAGACATACTGGAACTCCATAAGAGCCAGCACGCCCCGGTTCAGCACGAAACTCGTCCCGGACGGATTGCTCTTCTGGGCATCCACACTGACATTGTGAGCAGGACTGCCACTGAACACGCCAGCCTGCACATATAATGGTGTGGCCATCCAGTATTTCGCCCTCACCCCCAGCGAGGAGAGCGGATAGGCCGGTCCGCCACCGGGCATGTCCGCCGAAGGTACCATGGGCCAGCCGAACATGGTGTTGGCAAACACGAGCGCATTGCTGCTCACCATCCATTCCTGGTCCAGGCTCTGCTGGCCGATCTTTATGTCCAGGGCCTGCTGGTCCAGAAATTTCTGGTCAAACCACATTTCCCACAGGCGGGTGGAACGGTCTGCCTCGATCCCGCTGATTGTCTGGGCCACCTGAAGATTGTCGTCACTGAGGCTGCGTCCATGTATCTGTTCCATGTTGACCTGAAAGGTGCCGCCATACCAGCCAAAGGCCCGCTGCGTATTCAGCTGGAGCACCGCAACGGTCAGGCCGTCATAGGCGGCTCCCCGCCGTGTTCCCCCCGTGACATTGCCGAAAATTTCCGACGTTTCCTGAAGGGCGAAGACCAGTCCTGCCTTCCCCAGTGCCGTCCGCAGGCCCCACATGCTGCCGAGCAGATTGGAATCCCGTTTCCAGTTTGACAGGAAACCGAAAGGTCCGTCCGCACTCTCATCACCAGCCGCTGCGGCGTTGCCCAGATTGACCACGGGGGCACGGGCCTGGGCCGTGCTGGCAACCACAAGGGACATGACACCAGCCACCGCCACCCCTGCCGCACAGTGATACGACCGGATGAACAGTCTTCTGAAGAAAGTATGAACGGACATGACGGCTCTGCCAACTGTTAGTGATTCTTATTATTAATATAGGCAAAACCTTCCCTTTCAATTAAAAATTGATTCTCATTCTCAACTAGTGTCCGGAGTATCTCCCACCAGTCCAGCCTCCTGCAGGAAGGACCAGCCTCATGTGAAAGAAGACAGTGACCTTCTGGCGTCAGCCATCAGACTGATGGAGGCAACCTCCTGACCCCGCCCGCAGGATTGCCTTTCTTCTCTCCGCCGATCATGATCGGCCGGTAACCTTCCCCCAGCCCATCATCCCAAACAGCCCCTCCATATCATCGGGAAAACACGCCACCATGCTCTCAACCTCATGGATTTTCTGGGCTCTGCTTTCAGCCGGTTTTGCCGCACTGACGGCCCTGTGCGCCAAGATCGGCGTCAGCAGCATTGACTCCGACCTGGCCACCTTCATCCGTACACTGGTCATACTCGGCGTTCTGGGGATCATGCTGCTGGCGACAGGAAAGTTCCATGCAACAGGAGGTTTCAGCCAGCGGGCCTGCCTGTTCCTTCTGCTTTCCGGTCTGGCAACGGGAGCCTCATGGCTCTGCTATTTCCGTGCCCTCAAGCTGGGAGATGCCGCCCGTGTGGCTCCCCTCGACAAGCTGAGCGTCGTCTTCGTGGCCGTGCTCGGTGTCACCGTCCTCGGGGAACACCTCTCCCTCAAGGGCTGGCTGGGCATCCTGTGCATCGGGCTGGGGGCCATTCTGGTCTCCCTCGGCTGAGACACGCTTCCGGCCCCTGACCATAAAAAAAGAATGGACCCACCAGAGGTGGATCCATTCTTCCGTAAGTCATCCCACAGTGAGGAGAGACAGGCCCTCCTCCCCGCCGGGATTACTCGCCGTCCTTTTCCGTTTCTTCTTCCGCCGCAGCCGGCTCTTCCGTCGTCACGGGAGCCAGACGGCTGGCGAAGTTGCAGGCCATCAGGTAGCAGACAACCGCCGTACCGAGAGAGGCGAAAGCCGTATCACGCTCACCCGGATTGATCAGCATGGCCACGAACACCAGGATGATGGCACCCAGGCACAGGAGGCTGAGATACGGGAAAAGCGGCAGTGTGAAGTGCTTGCTCGTCCCTGCCCGTTTGCTCCGGCGGCGCAGCACGAGGTACGTCGTGGAGATCAGGGCGTAGGTCAGCAGGATAAGCCCGCCACTGCAGTTCAGCAGGAAGCCGAAGATCTCGCTCGGGGCAAAGATGGAGGAGAAGGCCACGAGCAGACCGGCCACGGAGCTGATCGTGATGGCCATGCGGGGGGCCTTGTCCGGAGATGTCCGCACGAGGAAGGCCGGGGCGTCACCCTGGATGGCCAGCTCCGTCAGGATGCGGGACGTGATGTACATGCTGGAGTTCAGGCAGGACAGCACGGCACTGAGAATGGCGATCTGCATGATCAGTGCAGCACCCGGCACGCCCATGATCTTCAGCACGGCCACGAAGGGGGACTTGCCCGGATACAGGCTCCACCACGGCACGATCATCGTGATCAGGCAGATGGAGGAGACGTAGAACATCATGATGCGCAGGCCAAGCGTCCGTGTCACGCGGGAGACATTCTGCCCCGGGTCGGAGGTCTCAGATGCGGCCACGGTGGAGATCTCGGACCCCATCATGGTGAAGAGCACGGTCGGCACCAGAGCCAGCAACGGCACGATGCCGTTGGGGAACAGACCACGACGGCCGAACAGGTTGTGGTGGACAGGAACCCCGCCCCCGAACACGTGCAGGACATACAGCAGTGCCAGCAGGATGAAGGCCACGATGGTGAAGACCTTGACGCTGGACAGCCAGAACTCGCACTCACCGAAGACCTTCGGTGCAAAGAAGTTCACGAGCTTCATGCTGATGATGAGGATGACCGACAGCAGCCAGACCGGCAGATGGATCCAGTCCCGCAGCATCATGGCACCGGCGATGGCCTCGGAGCCGATGACGACCACCCAGAAGAACCAGTACAGCCAGCCGGAGGCGAAGCCGATCCTGTCACCGTGGGCCAGACGGATATACTCCACGAAGGAGCCACGTCCGGGGTCGCTGACGACGATCTCGCCAAGCATCCGCATGATCCCCATGATCAGGAATCCGACGGCCACGAAAACAAACGCAATACCCGGCCCGGCCTTGGCGATAGCAGCACTGCTACCTACAAACAGTCCAGCGCCGATCACGCCGCCAAGGGCGATCATCGCAATATGACGACTCGATAGTCCTTTATCTTCGGACTGAGCCTGATCAGTGGTGGGTTCCGTCATGAAAAGGTCCTTATGCATTTTGCGCTATGCAGGGCGTCCCTCCGGGACAGACGAACGCTCTGCTAAGTCATTCCCATTTTGTAACATCTACTGACAAAATGGAAGTCGGAACAGAATAAAAGCCCCGGTGGCTCCCTCAGAAGTGCCGGTAGAAATACAGTTCCAGCACGCCCGCCGTCTTGTGGACGGGCGGCACGGCCATGCCCCCCGGGACCCCCGCCCGTGCCATCGCCTTGCCCGCAGGCCCTGCGAAGGCGGCCCCGCCGGTAATCGCACCTGACGTGTTGGCATCAAATGTATACTCGGCGGAGAAGTCAAGCTCGTCGGAGATGTGGCTTCCCACATTGCTCGCAAGGCCCGAGCCTGAGGGATAGAGGCAGGACAGGTCATAGAAGTGAAGCCCCAGCTTCAGCTCATCCCCCCTGCGCAGCAGATGGACAGAAGGAACGCCCGTCAGGTCAACCTGATGGATCTCCATGTTGGACAGAGGAGCCAGATACATGCCCGTAATCTCTCCCGGCCAGTAGCCACCATAAGTATAACGGCGTCCGTCATAAAGAAAATATGTGTCGTAATTGTGCTTGGTACGGCTCTGCGGATTCTTTCCTCCACTAAAGCGTGTGTACCGGTAGAAGACATGGGGCTTCCAGGGCAGTGTGGTGAATGTATAGCCCGGCTCTATGTAAGTCGCATACGCACTTACACCCTTGTAACCATTGCCCGCATGGCTGTTCTGCTCCGAGACGAACGTGCCATAAAGGGTGAAGTTTTTCGATATGCCCAGTGCCCTGACAGGAACGAACGTCCCGCCCCAGCTCAGCTGGGTGACGTTCATGCCCTGCCGGTCCCCACGGTTGGCGTAGTCATAGGCCGAACCGATGTTCGCCTTCCGCACATGGAAATAGGTCAGCGTGACATAGGCCGCCCTGTCCTCATAGACGGAGCCGCCATCCCCACCCGGCTTGCTGCGGAACCATGTGACGTCGAACCCTTCAAACTTCGTCTCCGGGCGGTCATTGTTGCGGGTCTGCTTGTTGTTGGTGTTGTTCTCCAGCATGAAGACGTCCGCCCGCAGCTTCTTGCCCTGATACTTGATGACACCAGGGCCGGAGAAAGCGAAACGGGGGGCATACCACCAGGCTCCACGATCCCCGGAACTGTAGGCACCCTTCCCCATCAGGAAGCCGTCATCAATCTGGAACTTCTGCCGTCCCCCCTCGATGATCAGCTTCCGCTCCTTGCTGAAGGGCAGGTCTATGCCCAGATTGGCCTCCTCGAGGGTGACCGCGCGGGGAGTCCGCGTGGTCTGGGAAATGCTCTCGGCATCACCATCCCCCAGTGTCGTGGAGCCGACAGCCGAAGCCAGCCCGAACACGCTGAACCCCCACGGGGTCTTCCACTGTCCGGCAAGGATGGGCTTGCCGTACAGCTCCGCATAGGTCGTGTCCTTGATGAGAGCATAGCCACCCGTACGCCGCTCACGATAGGAGCCTGTGCCGAAGTTGGTATTCGGCAGAAAAAATGCATCTCCTCCAATATCCAGAGAGGCCTTGATCGAAACATTCCGGGTGGCGACAAGTGTCTGGTCAGCATAAGCGTCAGAAACAGCATAGACGTTGCCCAAGGCGGTCAACGAAACAAGAAGTTTCCGCAGTGTTGAGGACATATGAAAAACCTTTTGGGAATGTTCTTCACCATTCTATTACAGAATAACATTCACATGTCCATATCTGGACTTTTCATGTTATCAATATCATCTATTATTTGTAATTTATATATAGACTGTTCTTGGTTTTTATTTCCGGAAATCCGTCACCCGCCATCACGCCCGGACTGGCAGTTTATGACCCTTTCTGGCGCATGGACCGCCCCCACTGCCGGGACCGTGCAGCCGCCTGGAAGAAACCATGAAAAAAAATTTCAGAAATGTTTATAGAAGTACACTTCCATCACGCCGGACGCCCCATGAACGGGCGGAATGACCTGTCCGTCCGGCACGCCAGCCTTTGCCAGTGCCCGCCCTGCCGGACCGGAAAAAGCCGCCCCGGCCGCAATTGCCCCGGATGTGTTGGCATCAAACGCATATTCGGCGGAAATGTTGACCTCATCGGACATGTGCCGCTTCGTTCCGGCAGGCAGGCCCGCCCCCGTGGGATAGAGATAGGCCAGGTCGTAGAAATGCAGCCCCAGCTTCAGCTCGTCATCCTTCTTAAGGAGATGGACGGGCGGAACGGCCGTGATGTCAAACTGATGGACCTCCATGTTGGACAGCGGTGACATGTTGTTCCCCACGATCTCGCCAGGCCAGTATCCACCATAAGTATAACGGGCACCGTCGTAGAGAAAGAACGTGTCGTAATTGTGCTTCGTCCGGCTGTGAAGGTCCCGCCCCCCGCTGAAGCGGGTGTACCGGTAGAAGACATGAGGCCGCCACGGAACACGGGAGAAAGTATAGCCCGGCTCCACATAAACGGCGTAGGCACTGACACCCTTATAGCCATTGCCCGCATGACTGTTCTGCTCGGAAACGAAGTTGCCATAGAAGGTGATGTTCTTCGTGAAGGGATGTCTCTTCATCGCAAAGAGCGTGCCTCCCCAGCTCAGGGCCGTCACGCTCATGCCCTGCCGGTCCGCCCTGTTGGAATAATCGTAGGCCGCTCCCTTGTCGGCATGACGGACGTAGAAATAGGTCAGCGTGACATAGGCCGCCCGGTCCCCGTAGGACGACCCGCCATCTCCATCCGGACGACTGTGGAAAAGCGTCACGTCAAACCCGACAAACTTCGTTTCCGGCTTGTCATTGCCATAGGTCTGCCGGTTGTTGCTGTTGTTCTCCAGCATGAACACGTCGGACCGGATGGATGTTCCCTCATACTTGATGACCCCCGGCCCGGAGAAGGCAAACCGGGGCGCATACCACCAGGCCCCACGCTCCCCGGAGCTGTAGGCCCCCTTCCCCATGAGGAAGCCATCGTCAATCTGGAATTTCTGCCGCCCTCCTGCGATGATCAGGCGTCTTTTCTCGCTGAAGGGAATTTTCACGCCCAGATTGGCGTCCTCAAGATTCACCTGCCGGGGCGTGCCGGAGGTCTGGCTCACGCTCTCCGCATCGCCATCACCCAGCGTCGTGGACCCAATGGCCGACACCAGCCCGAACACCGAGAAACCCCACGGGGTCTTCCATCTCCCTGAAAGCATGGGCTGGCCATACAGCTCGCCAAGGCCAACATTTTTCGTACGTGTATAGTAACCCGCCTTGTGCGGCGCATAGGACCCCGTACCAAAATTGGCATTCGGGAAATAAAACGCATCCCCCCCGATATCGAGGGCGGCATTCAGGGTGATATCCTTGCGGGAAAACAGGGTCACATCCGCAGATGCTTCAGAAGCGGCAAAAACACCAGCCGACATTGCAGCCGTACAAAGCAGTTTCCGCACCCTTGCCGCCATGACCATCCTTATTCTCAGGCTGTTCTGGCGGCTTATTACCTCATGTCCGACGCATAATCCAGAAAATGTTACGGTCTCGGAAAAAGTCTCGGGAGAGCCTGTGCCTCGTCTTCTCCACAGGCAGCCCGGCTTCCCTCAGCCCGGCACGCCGTCACCGCCGGTGATGCCCCAGACCTGCCCGGTCACGTAGCTGCTCTCCTGAGAGGCCAGGGTGACATAGACCGGTGCAATCTCCACCGGGCTGTCCGGGACGGTGATAGAGCGTCTCCTCCCCGAAATGCTGCACGACGGACTGCGGCCGGGCACCACAGACCTGCAACGGTGTCCAGAACGGCCCCGGAGCCACGACATTGACCCGGATGCCCTAGGGCAGGAGCTGCCGGGCCAGACTGTGCGTCATGTTGGCAATTCCGGCCTTCGTCATGGCGTAATCGACAAGGATGAAGTTCGGCTAACAGACACTGCGGGAGGCCGTGTTGATGATCGCGCCGCCCTTCGGCATATGCGGCACGGCCGCCCTGACAAGCCAGAACACAGCCGAACCCCCTAATGCTCCTCCCCACAATCCGAACGGGGCGTCACCTGACTCTGAAGGCCCGGCCATTTCTGAGGCTGCTGGGGAAAAGCGGGGCCGGATAACGGGTCACCGGGTCCAGCAGACTGGGAACGAGATGATGCCAGTGTTCACACAGGAACTTCATGACTTCCTTCGTGACCACAGCCTCCGAAGAAAGAAGGCGACGCCCTCGACCAGAAGAACAAGAAGGACGATGCCAACCACTTCGACAATCCCTCCCATTATCAGGAACTTCTTGACGACCTTCTCAGTAGGATGACAGGCAACCTGTACGTCCGAGAGATTCAGCTTGGACGTACAGACCATGACTGTCTCGCTACCCTTGGGCATGGTCATGGTAATGGTGGCAGGAATGGAGACGGGAGCAGCTTCAGCAGCTACAGGAGTGGCAAGAAGCAGACCAATGACAAGAACCGCCACACCGAAGAAAAACGTCCGCCTGCCCACGGATGACACGCCCCCGCCTTCATGGCTGGCAGCGATCTCACCTGACCGGGTCGTATCCATCTCATCTCGGGACATGGGGCCTCTCCTGTTCAACAGCTCTACCTGATGAAGACTACCTTCTGCGAATATCGGCCATCACGTCAAGCTGTTTCAGTTCAGCAGCTCTTCCTGATGAAAACCACCTTCTGCCCCACCGCCCTCCCGGAGCGCATCAGGCGGTTTCACGTCACGATCCGTTTACGTGACCATGCACGGTCCGTTCCGGTTCAGAAATGGTCTGGAAGGGACATCCCGATCCGTCAAGGGCGCAGCTGCCCTGTTCCGTGCACCTCATAACGCCATGTCATGAGCTGGGCTGGACCAACCGGGCCACGGGGCGGCAGTCGGCCTGACATGATGCCGATTTCCCCGCCCAGTCCGAACTCGCCACCGTCACTGAACTGCGTCGAAGTGTTCCACATCACGATGGCACTGGGGACACGCTGCATGAAATACTGCGCCACGGCCTCATCTTCCGTCAGGATCGCCTCCGTATGACGGGACGAGAAGCGGACGACATGCGCCAGGGCCGCATCCACCCCTTCCACGACGGAAATGTTCAGGACCCGGTCCAGCCATTCCGTGGCAAAATCTTCCTCCGTGGCAGCGGGCAGTTCTGGCAGGATGCTGCGGGCGGCCTCATCAGCCCGGAAGGTGCAGCCCTCCGCTGCCAAATCGGCCACAATCTGCGGCAGGAGACCCGGAGCGATGGCAGCGTCGATCAGGAGCGTTTCCGTGGCCCCACAGATGCCGGGACGGCGCAGCCTGGCATTGCGCACGACCTTCCGGGCCAGCTCATGATCCGCCGCCGCATGAACGTAGCTGTGGCACAGCCCCGCCGCATGGGCCAGAACCGGCATCCGTGCCTCGGCCTGCACACGCTCCACCAGCGTACGCCCGCCACGGACCACGGTCACGTCGATCAGCCCTGCCGCACGGAGCATGTCCCCCAAATGCTCCGGCCCGGCATCCGGCACCATGAGCACGGCATCCTCCGGCAGGCCAGCACGAGCCAGCCCCTGCTGGATCACATGATGCAGGGCCTGCGTGCTGTGAAAACTCTCCGGCCCGCCCCGCAGAAGCAGGGCATTGCCGGACCGGATGGCCAGAGTGGCCGCATCCACCCCGACGGTGGGCCGCCCCTCATGGATCATGCCCAGCACGCCAAGTGGCGTGGCCACACGGCGCAGCTTCAGGCCATTCGGCTGCTGCCATGCGGCCAGAACCTGCCCGACCGGGTCTTCCATGCCCGCAAGGGCGTCCACGCTGCGGGCCACACCCTCAAGCCGTTCCGCCGTCAGGGTCAGCCGTTCCTGAAAGAACGGGCTGAGACTGGCCTGCTCAAGGTCCCGGCGATTGGCAGCCAGCAGGGCCTCCGTTCCATCCCGCAGGCCTGCGGCCACATGGCGCAGTGCCGCCGTCCGCTGCCCTGCCGGACATACGGCCAGAATCCCGGATGCCTCACGGGCACGCCGTGCCAGCGCATGCATGGGCGGGACGTGAGCGTCCGTCTGCGTTCCTGTCGGCATGGGGCTTTCTCCTCCATCTCCACCGGCCCGGCCTCCCGCTGCCGGATGATCCGCACCATCCATCACCAGCCCCATCGTGCCGATCTGGAACGGCATGGCAAGGTCACCCCGGCAGAAACCCGCTCCTGACCTTTCCTACAGGGGGAACATCCTGTCCCGCACGACATCCTTCATGATGAGGGTGGAGGTAAGCCGCTGCACACCCGGGAGGGCCGTCAGCCGGTCATCATACAGCTGCTGATAGGCGGGCAGATCTTTCGTCATGACTTCCGGCATGAAATCGGGGTCTCCGAAAAGCCGTCTTGCCTCCGTGATCTCGGAGATGGCGATGACGGCTTCCTCGAACGCCCGCAGCACGCTCTGGGTGATGTCCCGGAACGTCACGAACACGAGCGAGGAGAATTCCAGCCCCACGCTCGCCGGGTTGATCTGCGCCCTGTAGGCCCTGATGGCCCCGCTGGTCTCCAAAGCCCGGACACGCCTGTGACAGGGCGACAGGCTGAGGCCGACACGCTCGGCCAGCTCCGTGACGCTCAGCCGACCATCCTTCTGAAGTTCAGCAAGAATCTTCCTGTCAAGCGCATCCATTCCACATTTCCTTCCATCTTTCCCTCATCAGGCAGGATGATTTGCAAGATATTCCCGCAGCCGAAAGTCTATCGTCTCTTCCGTCATCCGCAAGAACGAGAATTGCCATGCCCTTCAGCCTGCTGTCCGCCTTCTGGCTTGTTTCCTTCCTCTTCATCATGTCTCCGGGCATGGACTGGGCCTATGCCATCACCGCAGGCAGCACGGGCCGCCGTGTCGTGCCTGCCGTCAGCGGCATGGTTCTGGGGCACGGCCTCATCATCCTTCTGGCTGCCGCAGGCCTCGGGTCACTCATCAGGACGACCCCTTTTGCCCTGCCCGCCATCACCATCTGCGGTGCACTCTACCTGCTCTGGCTGGGGATCGGGCAGCTCCGGGCAGAGGCGGCGCTGCCCGGTGCGATGCAGGCCGCTTCCGGTCCGTCCCTGCACTGGCTGGCCAGGGGCGTCACGGTCAGCCTGTTCAACCCCAAGGTCATGATGATCATAATGGCCATCCTGCCCCAGTTCCTCCGGCCCACCTCCTCACTGGGCACCTGCTGGCAGATCAGCTGTCTTGGCCTCATCCACTGCCTGACCTGCCTGTGCGTCTATCTGGCCGTGGGGTACGGGGCGCACTGGCTTCTCTCCTCACGCCCCAGAATGGCAGGGCTGGTCAGCCGACTTTCGGGATGCTCCATGACAGGCATTGCCCTGCTGCTCCTGGGGGAGACGGTCGCCAGACAGATGTGAAACCCCTCGTGGCTGTGTACCGCCCCTGCTTGACAGGCCGACACCGGCCCCGCATCTCTTGAGGCATGTCCTCCAGCTCCACACAACCGATGGCCGTCCATTCCCTGCGCCTGCTGGGCATCCTCAGCATCCTGATGGGCTTTGCGGCCATCTCCACCGATTTTTACCTGCCAGCCATGCCCACCATGGCACAGGCCCTGCGGGCACCGGGCGGTGAAATGGCCTGGACGATCTCCGGCTATCTGGTGGGGTTCAGTCTCGGCCAGCTCATCTGGGGGCCGGTCAGCGACCATCATGGCCGACGGCTGCCCATTGCCATCGGGCTGGTCCTGTTCACCCTCGGGTCGGCAGGCTGTGCCGCTGCCGGGTCCATCACGACGCTCATCGCCTTCCGCCTTCTTCAGGCCATCGGAGCCTGCGCCAATGTCGTGATCGCCCGGGCCATGGTGCGGGACCTCTACCACGGCCACCGTGCCGCCCAGATGCTCTCCACGCTGATGACCGTCACGGCCATCACGCCTCTGCTGGCCCCGCTGATTGGCGGGCAGATTCTGGCCTTCTGGGGCTGGCGGGCCATTTTCGTCAGTCTGGTCTGCGTGGGCCTCATCATGCTTGGCAGCCTGTTCTTCCTGCCGGAGACCCTGCCAAAGCGGGATGGACGCCCCCACTCCATCCTTCATGCCTTCTCACACTATGCCCACCTCATCCGCCGCCCCCGCCTGCTGGGCTATGCCTGTGTCGGTGGCTGTTACTATGCGGGGACGTTCGCCTACATTTCCGGCTCCCCCTTTGCCTATATCAGCTACCATCATGCCTCCTCCCTGCTCTATGCCCTGCTCTTCGGACTGGGCATCGTGGGCATCATGACGGCCAACATGATCAATGCCCGGCTGGTCCACGCATGGGGCAGCGACAGGCTGCTCGTCATGGGGGTCATCATCAGCGTTCTGGTCTCGCTCTGGCTGGTCGCTGATGTCTGGACTGATTATGGCGGGCTGTGGGGGCTGTTCCTGCCGCTCTTCCTCTATGTCGCCATGGCCGGATTCATCGTGGCCAATTCCCTCTCCGGTGCCCTGCATGATGACCCCACCCATGCGGGCACCGTCTCCGCCATGACGGGAGCCGTCCATTATGGCAGCGGCATCATCGGGTCCGGGCTGGTGGGGCTTCTGGCTGACGCCACACCCCGCCCCATGGCCACGACCATCTGCATGGCCTCGCTGCTCAGCCTCGCCTTCCTGCTGCTCATCCGTGACGGCAGGAAGGGCTGAAGGCCGGTCCGCTTCTTACGGGTTCAGCTCGCCCCGCTCCAGCCAGCCTGCGATCTGCTGCATCCCCGTCTGGACGTCGGAGAGCGGAAACTCATAGGCCCACGTCTCGCCCGTTTTCGTCTTCGCCGTCAGCTGTGCCGTCTTCCCCGAGGACAGGGACTGCACGACACCGGCCGGAAGCTCCTGCTGGGCCATGCAACCCGTCTCGTCACAGGACTGCAAAGGCAGGGACACGGGCGTTCCATGATCCACGACCAGCTGGAGACCGGCCTTCATGTCGAACGGCAGATGAGTCGGCAGGTTCAGGCTGATCTGCCAAGGCTGCTGGGCCAGCGGCTTCCTGACAAGGTCTGGCGTGGCATGAGCTAGCAGGAAGAACCCGCTGTCCATCGTCGTCCCCATCATGTGTTCCAGCTGGATGGTGCAGAACTGCGTCCCCTGTCGGCTTCCCTTGGCCGGATAGGCACAGCCATAACGCCATGGCCCGGCAAAAGCGGAGCGTGCCGTCACCCCCGGATGTTCAGCCGCCATGATCTCCGGCAGGCCACCCCCTTTTTCCGTCACGGCTTCCACGGCCGCCGCCCTGCCATCACCCGGCCCGGCCGCAGACGCTGGTACGGCGGACAGCAGCCCAACTGCCACTGCCATGACGGCATGAGAGGGTCTGAACATCATTTCTTTCTCCTTCCTGCGGGTCTGCCCGCACCGTAACACCAACCCGTCTTCACATCACCAGCAAACCCGGAATGCCCCCATGAAAAAACCCGGCCATCCCTGTGACCGGGTTTCCGCAATCTCTGAAACGGCAGCGGAGCTCAGCCCAGATGCTTCAGCAGGATGCTGCGATGGATCAGGGAGAACCCCCAGAACATGAGGCTGATGGCCACATAATAACCCAGGGCCGCCTGTGCCATGAGCGGATTCATGCAGAACAGGGTCACCCCCAGCACGATGTTGACGATGGCATCCAGAGCCATGAAACTGCGCCCGTAAGGCGAGGCCCCCATCCCGGCCAGTTCCAGCACGCCACGCACGATGAACCATATGGCCACCCAAAGCACCAGCCCGACAGCCGAGCCGACCGGGTTGAAGAAGATCAGGAAAGCCAGAATGACGAAGAACACGCCGAGCAGCCCGTCAAGCATCCGGCGTTCCATGCCCGTCCGGCGGAACACGTCCACCAGGGTACACATCCCCACCACCAGCAGCACCATCGCCATCAGGGCCGTGAGGGAAACGACCGTCAGCACGGGGGCCATGGCCATGAAGATTCCGGTAAGGACGATCAACGCCCCCATGATGATTCCGGAATTACCTTCCCGTTTCAGCAACATTTTCTGCTGGTTATCAATCATGACCTGATCCCTTCCATAATCACCCCTCAAGGCATGACGTAGATTCATCATTCTGACAAGTATCACATGCCATGCATCACGCTGGGAGCGTGGTGGCTTTACTTCGTTCGACATACCCTGCAATCCTGTTTCACAGTGTCTGCGTGGAAAGTGCAGCTACCTGAGAATTAAGAGGGGACCATCATGGCAGGAGCAAGGCTGGTACTGATGCGGCACGGACAAAGTCTGGGCAACGAGGCCAACCTGTTCACGGGATGGAATGACCTGGACCTTTCTGCCTGCGGTCACGAGGAAGCCCGGAGGGCAGGCCGCCTGATGCGGGCGCACGGCCTCCGCTTTGATGCCGCCCACTGTTCCATGCTCAGACGGGCCATCCACACGCTGCACCACTGTCTGGACGGGCTGGACCAGCCTTGGCTGCCGGAACATAAAAGCTGGCGGCTGAATGAACGCCATTACGGTGCCCTGCAGGGGCTGAACAGGGAAGACACCATCGCCCGTTACGGGCAGGAACAGGTGCAGCAGTGGCGGCGAGGTTTTGCGGTCATCCCGCCAGAGGTGGAGCCGGACAGCCCCCACCACCCGGGGAACGATCCCCGCTACGCCATGATCCCAGACGCTGATCTTCCCCGTGCAGAAAGTCTGGCCATGACCCTGGAGCGTGTCCGCCCCTACTGGCAGGACACGCTGCTACCCGACCTGCGGCGGGGCCGTTCCCTGCTCGTCGTCACGCACGGAACCGTCATGCGTGCCCTCATCAGCCATCTGGACGGCCTGTCCCCCGAGGAAACGCAGACGCTGGAAATCCCGACAGGCACGCCTCTGGTTTATGGAGTGAATGAAGCTGGGACGGTGAAGCAGATGGGCCACCTATGACAATCTCAGTAATGGAACGTCCGCTTTTTAATGAGATTTTTTCGACTCTGAAGGAGGACATGTATAGCCACTCAATGGCTTTACCGTAGCTATAAGAGCAGGCTGAGAACTACCTCCCATAAAAGAAGCCATTTCTCTCACTGCACAAAAATAAAAACCAACTGAAAAACAAAGAAAACCATACGCAAAAAACACACTCCACCATGAAATATAATGGCGTTTCCTATCAAAGATATTAAATTTCTTATCAAGAAAACAAAATAATGACTCCACAATAAGTGGAGACGAAGAACGAATAACAGAAAAACAATTCCTATTAAAAAACTCCCTAAACCATTTTTTTCGAAACAAAAATCCATCTAAAGCAAAAACAATAAATGATTTTATTGGCCAACTATCAACTCTATTTTTTCTCTTTGTGAAAGAATCTGAACATGGGAAAAGCGTATCCAGAATCATGCAACCCACTGATCGCATGATAGAACAATTTTCTTTCTTTAAATATTCTTCTTCAGAAATCAAAATGAAAAAGGATAATAACGAAAGCGATACACCCGTTATAAGATAACAAAAAGTCCACACATAGGCATGATGTGCTACGGAGGCCAAAGTACATAACAAACCGTCTTTGGTATTATCCGCTTCCAATACATTATAAGTCGGATAACTTCCAAGACAGGCAACGAGAAAAGCCGCACCAAACCCTATTCCAACACGCGACCCAGCCAATGCCCGCCGAAAGGACTTTTCACTTTTAAAGCCCTGCCAAAAACCACCCTTCTTCGACATCCCTGCACTACCTTCCTAACTCCGTACCCTCTATTCACACCATCGTCCCCGATTCCTCCACCATTCCATCCGCCGGAACTGTGGGTAACCTCTGATGATGTCAGCTGCGGCCAGCACCCTGCGTGGCGGTGATGAGGCTGAACAGGGCCGTGCCACAGCACATGTAGAGGACATTGCGCTTCGGCCCACCAAAGGTGAGGTTGGAGCAGCCAACCGGCAGCCTGATACGACCGATCATCTGTCCATGAGGACTATAGATGAACACGCCGCACAGTCCCAGTGGCCCCCACGCCCCGCACCAGAGGTTGCCCTCCACGTCGGCACGAATGCCATCGGGGCGCATGGCCCGGCCCGCCAGCGTGAAGTCCGTGAAGAGCCGACCATTGACTGGCCGCCCCTGTCTCATGTCGAACACATGAATTCCATGATCCGGCAAAGGCGGCTGCGAACCGGGGGCAGCGCCGGACGACGCCACATAGAGCTTCGTCCCGTCCGGGGAGAAACACAGGCCGTTCGGCCCCGCCACGTCATGCTGGGACAGCATGGCCTCGACCTTGCCCGTCCGGCCATCCACACGGAACGTATGATCCTCCTGCCGTCGCAGCCCGCCATACTGGGTCGTCAGCTCCGCATCCAGATGGGGGTTGAGATGACGCTGGGGATTGGCCGCACCATCCACATCCGCATGGCCTTCCACCACCCCGTCACCATAGGCGGGATCGGTGAACCAGATGCTCCCGTCAGGAGCCGCCACGACATCATTGGGTGAATTGAGCGTCCTGCCACGGTAATGATCCGCCAGAACGGTGACGCTGCCATCATGCTCCCAGCGGATGACCCTGCGCATGCCATGCTCACACGTAACCAGACGCCCTTCGGCATCGAACGTGTTGCCATTGGCATTGAAACTTTCCCGGCGGTACAGGCTCATATGGCCCTGCGGTCCATCCTCCGGGTCGTAACGGTACTGGCGGCTCGTGATCGTGTCACTCAGCAGCAGGAACCGCCCGACCGTGCACCAGGCGGGGCCTTCCAGCCAGCCGCCTCCCTGCCAGAGCCGCCTGAGGGGTGAATTGCCGTAATTCACCAGCCCGAAGGACGGGTCCAGAGCCAGCACGTCCGGGTCCGGCAGATTGACCGGAGTATCCTCGGCACCCCAGCTCCGTGGTGGCGAGGACATCACGCTCGGCCCTGAGGCAATGGAACCGATCGCCCGGCCCGCCACCGGTGCAGCGGCCAGACCTGCCAGCCCTCCCAGCAGGCCACGACGTGAGAGGCCGGTCAGTGACGGACGCCCATGCACCTTCCCTCTCCCTGAAGTCAGTTCACCCATGACCCGCTCCTTCCTTCACCCTGCCATGACATCACGGTCAGTACCCGAAGGCGAAGGCCTGCTGCACGGCCGCCACATCCTGCACGCCACCGGCCAGAAGAATCTGGAGCAGCAGACGGGCCTTCTGCGGGTTCAGGTCATAGGACGCCACGAAGTGATGGGCGTCATCATCCACTTCCACGTTGCGGTTCACGAAGCCGTCTCCGACATGGCTGGACCGCACGATCACCAGACCCGCTTTCACGGCCCTGTCCAGGGCCTGCATGGCAGGAGCCGAAACGTTGCCATCACCCATGCCGGCGATGACAAGCCCCTTCACGCCAGCCCGGACGGACTCATCGATCTGGCGGCCATCCATGTCCGCATGGGCATAGATCACGTCCACGGCCGGAAGCTGCTCACCGGCAGGCAGCGGCAGGGCAAGGCGGACACGGGCCGGGCCGTAGAAACGTACGGCGGCCGGATCCACGATCCCGACAGGTCCCGCATTGCGGGACACGAATGTCTGGAGGGCCGTGCTGTCCGCCTTGCTGACCCAGTGGGCGGCATGGATGGTGTCGTTCAGCACCACCAGCACGCCACGCCCCCTGGCCTGCGGGCTTGCCGCCACCTTGACGGCCTCATAGAGGTTGGCGGGGCCATCCGCACTGATGGCCGAACCGGGCCGCATGGACCCCGTCAGGATCACGGGCTGCTCATGATGCAGAACGGTGTCGAGGAAAAAGGCCGTTTCTTCCATCGTGTCCGTACCATGCGTGATGACCACCGCATCAGCCTCGTGACGGGCAAAGGCCGTGTTGATCCGTTCCACCAGACGGAACCATACCTTATGGTTCATGTCCTGGGATGGAATGTTGGAAATCTGCTCCACCTGAAGATGGGCCAGCCTGTCCACCCCGGGCACGGCCTCCACAAGCTGCTGCCCCGTGGCAGACCCCGCATCATACCCGATGGCAGAGCGTGGGTCGGCCTTCCCCGCAATGGTTCCACCCGTGGCAAGGACGAGCACGCGGGGCAGACCCGCCGCTGCCTGCCCTTCACCAGCCGAGGCCGGCTGAACCGTCATCAGCCCGGCCCCCAGCGGCAGCACCCGGAGGGCGGACCAGGCCGTCCTCAGGCAACGCTGCGCCCCCGCATGGGACTTCAGACTGTTCAGGGTGTCTCGGATGGTCATGAATGAAACCTTTTCTTACACAAACGCCACGATAAGCGGCCCCAGCAAGGTCAACAGCACGTTGGCCACAGCATAGGTGATGGCGAAGGGAATGGTGGGGCTGCTGTTGCCAGCCTTGGCCAGAATCTCACCAAGTGCCGGATTGGCACTGCGGGTACCCGCCAAGGCTCCGGCAAAAAGAGCAACATTGCGATAGCCCAGCAGGAACCGTCCGGCAAGGGTCGTCACCACCAGCGGCACGAGAGTGACCACCACGCCGAGCAGCAGAAGGGCCAGACCATGCTGGGCGATGGCGGACACGACCTTCCCGCCCGTCTGCAGGCCCATCACGACCACGAACCCAGCCAGACCGAAATTGCCCCAGAGAGCACAGACGGATGAAGGCATGTCCCCATAACCGGGATGCCGCCCGTGCCACCAGCCAAACAGCAGGCCGGAAAGCAACGCTCCTCCGCCACTGCCAAGTGTCACGGACACACCCCCCAGCTGGACGGCCACGAGACCGACCAGCAGCCCCGACGCCACGCCCAGCATATTGTAGACAAGGTCCGTCACCACGGGGACGACCACCTGCGGGGAGGGATCACCCGACAGGGCTGATGAGACCTCTCCCTCCGTGCTCTCTCCGGGTGCGGCCTCATCGGCCGCCACGGCGTCATCCCGCATCTTGCGGCGCATGAAGAGCGGCAGGATGTCGGTGCAGAAAATGATGGTCCCGATAGTCCCGAAGATGTAGGTCACGGCATAGCCGACGGCGACATCCGCCTGCATCTGCTGCACCTGTGCCACGGGCAGGCCCAGTTTCTCCAGAGCGGAACAGGCCGTGCCGATGATGGCGGACTGTGTAAGTCCCCCTGCCGCCAGACCGGCCACCGTCCCCTTGTCCAGATGGAAACCCCATCCCACCCCGACCACTGTCACGAACGCACTGACAGCCATGATGACCGCCAGTGCGATCTCCCGCAGGGACTGCCGCCCCAGGGAGCGAAAAAAGCCGGGGCCACTCTCATAGCCCACGGCATAGATGAACAGGACGAACAGGACGTCCTTGAGAATGGAGCCGACATGCACGCCAAACTGGCTCAGCAGCACCGCCACCAGCAGCGAACCGGCAACACCACCCAGCTGGAACGCACCGATCCTGATGCGCCCGACCCAGAATCCGAAGCCTATGGAGAGGAAAAAGGCCAGCTCCGGGGCCTGGGCAAAAAGCTGCGACAATTCATGAGACAAAAACCGCAACATGTCAGTGACCTTTCCTCCCTAGGCCAAATCATGGGGGAGCCTCACCGGCGGCGGCGGACCGTGAGGCTCCCCCGCTGCCTCACTTAACTTCCGTGAAAATTTCTTCCAGATATTCGAGGGACACGGCCTCCCGGGTCTCAGGGAGCGGCCTGCCTTCATGATCCAGCTTTTCGATCTCGTAGACGACAAAGCCTTCATCGTCATAATGGACGTCGATGACGAGGAAGCGGTCGGACGGCTCACCCTCGCCACGATGTTCTTCCGTCTTCATCAGCTGCTGATTCTTGGCGAACGGAAGATCGGCCAGCTTCTCCTCATCAATCTGGCGGACGGCGTGGTTCCAGTCCTCATAGGTCTTCCGGATGGCGGCATAGACCTGCGAGATGTCCGGGAATTCCTCCACGTCCTCCGTCGTGGTGACCTCCACCGTGGCGATGTCGGACCCGAAGTTGGCCTGGACCTGATAGGATTCAGGAGCCACCTTCTGGACAGCCTCCAAGATACGCTCGAGGAACTCAGGCCCATACATGGATGAGTTGAAATTCAGCATCTTGGAACGGTCAAGAGTAATACTGATTTTGGCGGTTGTGGCCATGGCGTCCTCCTGGATGAAAAATGTGCCAAGCTATATCCTATCAAAATACACTGCGCCGCACATCCCCCCCGCCCTCACCCCTAGGCCTCGGCACGGCCGAATAACAGGCTGTTTTTCCTTCCGAATGCTGGAAAAATTAAGGATGCTCACCGGAAGATGAGGTCACGTTACAAAATCGTAACATGATACAACATCTCCGTCCGTTCCGCCATTGCAGGTCCGTCCTGAAAGGTTACGCGGCAGATAAAGAGGCCCATGCCCGTCCATAGCTTCCTCCTGCCGGAGACTCTCGATGAACACGACATGTAAATGGTCAACATGTCCTTGATAAATACTTAAAAAATCAGGAATGGATTTCTTTTCATGTTAAAGTTTGGCTAAATGCAATGCTTCATAAACATCAAAATGGCCACAAGACTTTTCAAGACACTTCAGTTCCCCGTATCCCATCGCATGATGTAAAGACTTTGCGAGGCCACCATGTCCAAATTTTCAGCCATCATAAAAAACCCGGGGGAAACCCTTGAGGACATTGACGACCTGAAATCACGGCTGCACTTCCTCCAGCTGGAAGAGCATGACTGTCTGGCCATCCGCCGTATCGAAGCCTACGTCAACAGGGCCCTGCCCAAGGCACTAGACGCCTTTTACGACACCGTCCGCCGGGAACCCAGGACAAAGGCCTTCTTCTCCTCGGAGGCCCACATACAGCAGGCCAAGAATGCCCAGCTTGGCTACTGGAAGAGCATCTCCTCCGCCAATTTCGGCCTGCAATATGCCAATACCGTGCGCCGCATCGGCCGGACGCACGCCATGATCGGGCTGGAACCCCGCTGGTACATCAGCGGCTACGCCCTGCTGCTGGCCTCCATCATCCATGACGTCACGGCCCAGCTGGCTCCTCCCATGCCGCTCATGCCCCCCAGGATGTCCTTCTCCAAACTCACGGAATCCCTTGCCAGCCTCTGCAAAGCCGTGTTCCTGGACATGGACCTTACCATTTCCATCTACATTGATGAGGCCAAGAAGCTCAACAAGGAGGAAATGGCCAAGCTGGACGAGGCCATCGAGAAGGAACGCCAGTTCGTCACGGAACGCTTTGGCCGCATCATTGATGCCCTCGCCGGCAAGGACCTGTCCCATACCGTCGAGGGGGACTTCCCCACCACCTATCTCCCCATGCGGGACAACCTGAACCACGCCATTTCCTCCCTGTGCCAGACGCTGCACGCCATCAGCGAGGCGACGGAAAGTATCGACAACACGGCGGACGAGATCAACAGTGCCGCACAGGACCTCGCCCAGCGCACCGAGAAGCAGGCGGCCTCCGTCGAAAAGACGGCCGCAGCCGTGGAACAGATCACGGCCACCGTCACCTCCACGGAATCCCGTGTCGGTGAGGCCACCCGGTTCGTGGCCGAGTGCCAGACCATCACGGAGCGTTTCGGCACCATGATCCGCCGTGCCACCACCGCCATGGAGGAGATCGAACGCTCTGCCGAGGCCGTCAACAAGATCACCAACGTCATCTCCAACATCGCCACGCAGACCAACCTTCTGGCCCTCAACACGGGCGTGGAAGCCGCCCATGCGGGTGAGGCGGGCAGCGGCTTCCGTGTTCTGGCGCAGGAAATCCGCAAGCTGGCCAACCGGGTCGGCGATGCGTCGGAGGAGGTGAAAGACCTCATCACCACATCCCAGACCCATGTCAGCTCCGGCTCCGCCATCATGAAGGATGCCAGCGAGGCCATCGACACCATCATCTCCAGCGTGGCCAACATCGGCACGCATCTCACGGAGATCTCCAAGGCCACGTCGGAGCAGGCTTCCGCCCTCAGGGACGTGAACGGGGCCGTCGTCACCATCGATCAGGGCACCCGGGAGAATGCCGCCATGGTGGAACAGACCTCCGCAGCGACGTCCAACATGGCCCAGCGCACCCGGCAGCTCAAGGAACTGCTGGGCGAGTTCATCCTCCGGTAAGGGGCCGAAGGAAAGGCTCAGCGTTTCTCCAGCCTGTCGGCAAACTGCACCATGAAGCGGGACAGGCGGCCAAGGTCCTGCCGCAGCTCGCCAACCTCCTGCGTCAGGCGGCTGCACTGTTCCTGAAGCTGGGCCGCCTGCCGGGCGATGGGGGCCGTCTGGCTGTGCCCCTGCCTGGCCCCGTGAATGAAGGCCGCCTGGAAGTCCCGCATCTTCCCCCTGCCCCGGATCGCCTCCCGCAGGACGTTATTCGTGTAGGCCACGATGGCGTCGTAATCGAACTCGGCCTCGCTCTTGTCCTCCGGGCCACCGGTCACCAGCGGTCTCTGATGATAGTTGGCCAGAAAATCCGGAATGATCCCCACTTCCCCCGCCATCATAAGCCGCTGGAAAAAATCCTGGTCCTCGACATAGGGCAGGGTCGTATCCACCCCGTTGGACCCGGCAATGGCTGAACGACGGAACAGGGTAGCTATCGGCGCAAGCAGGGAGACATGGGCCAGAAACTGGCCGTAATCCATGATCGACCCTTCCTTCCGGCCGAACGTGTCAAACCGTCTGTCAAAGACGATGGCCCCGTCCTTCATGTGCTCGACAATGTCGTAGCTGCTGGTCGTCACCCCGGCAAAGGTCTTCGCCCCGTCACCATCCAGATAGGCGACCGTGCGGGCATAGAAGTCAGGCTCCAGCGTATCGTCATCATCATGGATGTGGACGTAGTCTTCCTTCACCAGCCCCAGGCCAACGCTCATGGCCTGCGCCCTGCCGCCTGAAAGGGGAAGGTCCACCTGCACGACACGGTCCTCCTCACGGGGGCCATACATGGACAGGACCCGGAAGACCTCATCAGGGTCCCCGCCATCATTGACGACATAAAGCCGGAACCCCTGAAAGCTCTGCCGTTCCAGACATTCCAGCGCACGGGCCAGAAACAGGGGGCGGTTCTTCGTCCTGACGATGACGGCAACCTTGTGGGGCATGACCTGCGACTCTCCTGCAACGGCCTGAACTGCCTCCACGTTCTAATGATTAAGAAAACATAAAAAAAGCCCGGAGCCGCAGCCCCGGGCCTCTTTTCCGGTCAGTCCGCCTCAGTCCTGATGGGCTGCACGGTACCGCTCACCCAGAGCGTTGGCCGCCACCATGGCATGGTAGACATCATCTGGCGTGACCTTGAAGGGCAGGTTGCCCATCGTGTCATCCTTGTCGCAGGCGATCTCCGCCACCTTGCGCCAGTCGGCTTCCACGAATTCCCGGACCCCCAGCTCCTTAAGGGTCATCGGCAGGCCGGCTGCCCGGACGACACGCAGCACCTCCTCGATTTCCGCCTCCGGAGCATTCTCCAGCACAAGCTGGGTCATCAGGCCGAAGACCACCTTCTCGCCATGCTGGGCATGATGAAGGTCCTCAATGACCGTCATGCCGTTATGCACGGCATGGGCTGCGGCCAGACCGCCCGTCTCGGCACCGGTACCGCTGAGATAGATGGTCGCCTCGACCATTTCTTCCAGCGCACGGGTCGGCACCTTGTTGCGGACGGCATCCATGGCCAGATCGACGTTCTGACAGACCAGATCATAGCACATGCGGGCCAGACCAAGCCCCGTGCGGGACGGACGCTTGCGGGAGAGGTTCACCCCATCGGACCGGTAGCAGGCACGGGCCTCGAAATAGGTGGAGAGGGCGTCACCGATACCGGCGGCGAAAAAGCGGACCGGTGCCCCGGCGATCACGCCCGTGTCCGCCACCACGACATCAGGATTCTGCGGCAGGAAGAGATAGCGGTCGAACTCGCCCTTCTCCGTGTAGATGACGGCCAGAGCAATGCAGGGGGCATCGGTGGAGGCGATGGTCGGATAAAGGATGAGCGGCAGCTTGTAATAATGCGCCACGGCCTTGCTGGTATCCAGCGTCTTGCCGCCACCGATGCCCACGATGACATTGGCACCGTGCTTCTTGGCCAGCTCCCCAAGACGCTTGATCTCGGCATCCGTACATTCACGGCCGAATTTCTCGGCCGTGCCCTTCAGCCCTGCCTTCTCCAGCCCTGCGACGGATTCCTTCTGCACACGCTCCACGAAGAACTCATCACTGATGATGAAAGCGTTGTCGCCGAAATCCTTCACATAGTCATGCATCTGGGCCAACAGGCCCGTACCGATGATGAATTTCTTGGGGGCAGAAACAGTGCGTGGGGTCTTCGCAACCATGCTCGATATCTCCTTACAAGCCTCTGTAAATGGCTCATTACCCCGTCACGCTACGCCCTTGACCGTGACTTGACCAGAGCCATCAGAGCATTTCCCGACATGCCAGCATGTATTGTCATGCATGGGTCAAGATGACGGCCTGTCCTGAACTACATCACCTCCAGTAACAGGACAAATACAGCCCTGTTTCCCGGAAAAGAATTCACCTGTAAAACAGACCGTCTTCATGCGGATTACTGCATCCGGCTCCAGTGCTTTTCAGCCCAGAGGCAGGTTGTCGATCAGACGCACGGCTCCCAGCCTCACGGCCAGCAGGGCCAGCGCATCATCCGGGACCACATCCCTGGCCTGAAAGGTTCCGGGGTCCACGACGGTGACGTAGTCGATGTCCGTCAGCCCGGCCTGCGCCAGCACCTCCCTCATGGCCTTTTCCAGCACCACACGCCTGCGCTCGCCAGCCCGTGCCAGATCACGGGCACGACACAGGGCCTGATGCAGGACCGGTGCCCGGTGCCGCTCCGCTTCCGTCAGGCGGCTGTTGCGGCTGGACCCGGCCAGACCGTCCGCCTCCCGCCATGTCGGCATCGTGACGATTTCCACCGGAATGTTCAGGTCCCGCACGAAACGCTGGACGACCGCACATTGCTGCGCATCCTTCTGCCCGAAATAGGCCCGCTGCGGCTGGACGATGTTGAAGAACTTGACCAGCACCGTGGCCACACCCGCAAAATGGCCGGGACGGGACGGCCCCTCCAGCTCCAGGGCCACGCCACCCACATCCACCTGCGTGGCGAAGTCCTCCGGATAGAACCCCGCCGCCTCGGGAGTGAAAACACAGGCCACGCCCTCCTCCTTCAGCAGGGCAATGTCCCGCTCCAGCGCACGGGGATAATTGGCCAGATCATCCGGAGACCCGAACTGGATGGGATTGACGAAGAGGCTCACGACGACCGCCTCGTTTTCCTCCCTGGCCCGGCGGACGAGCGAGAGATGCCCCTCATGCAGGAACCCCATGGTCGGAACGAACCCCACGCTGCCAAGCCGTGCCCGTGCCTGCCGCATCTCCTGAACCGTGGTGCAGATTTTCATACCGTTCCTTTCTCTGGATGACCGTCTGGCGGCCACCCGCCTTCCATACCGTGTCTGCCGCCGGGACACCATATGAGGAGCCTGCGCCCCGCTCCCGTCTTCCCCGACGGGCCGGAACAGGCTAACAACAGCTCACTCCCACAGATCATGCAGCCCGGACGGATTGCCCATGCCTGACACCAGCACGGCACAGCCACCCCCCATCGCCATCATCGGTGCCGGTCCGGCCGGACTGTTCGCCGCCGAATGCCTGAGCCGGAAAGGTCATGAGGTCCATCTGTTCGACCACATGGCCAGACCGGGCCGGAAATTCCTCATGGCGGGCCGCAGCGGCCTGAATCTCACCCACAGCGAACCGCTGGAACAGTTCCTCCAGCGTTACGGCACGGCACGGGACTGGCTGGAACCCGCCATCCGCCAGTTCCCGCCCGAGGCCCTTCGTCACTGGGCGGAAGGGCTGGGCGAACCCTGCTTCACCGGCAGTTCCGGCAGGGTCTTCCTGACATCCCTCAAAGCATCCCCCCTGCTGCGCCGCTGGCTGGCCCGCCTCCAGGAACAGGGCGTGAGGTTCTTCCCCCGCCACAGGCTGACAGGAATGCAGGGCCTGTCCCTCACCTTCCGGACACCGGAAGGTTCCGTCCACCATACGCCCCGTGCGGTCATCCTCGCCCTGGGCGGCGGCAGCTGGGCACGGCTGGGCAGTGACGGGCAATGGGCGGCCCTGCTGCCCGACCGCTGCGCTCCGTTCGCCCCTTCCAACTGCGGGTTCATGCCGGACTGGCCGGAAGAATTCCTGCTCCGTCATGAAGGAGCGACCCTGCGGGGCATCACGCTCGGTCTTGCGGACCAGACGCACCGTGGCGATCTCATCATCACGAAACGGGGGCTGGAAGGGGCCCCCCTCTACGCCCTGTCGGCTCCCCTCCGGCAGGCCCTGGCCCAGCCGGGTGAAAAAGCCGTGACCGTCAGCCTGAACCTGCGCCCGACCCTGGAACCGTCCCGCATCTTGGACCGCCTCGCCCGCCAGCGTCTCCATGAAAGCCGGAGCAACAGGCTCCGCAAGGCTCTGGGGCTGGACCGTACCATGCGGGAGCTGCTTTCCCAGCTCTGCCCGGAGGCCCGGACGCCTGACGAGCTGACACGGGCCGTCACGCAGGCTCCCCTGCGCCTCGTGGCTCCCGCTGCGCTGGACAGGGCCATTTCCACCGCCGGGGGGCTGAAACGGGACGCTCTGGATGAGACCTTCATGCTCCGCCACCAGCCCGGCCTGTTCGCCTGTGGTGAGATGCTGGACTGGGACGCCCCCACGGGGGGATATCTGCTCCAGGCCTGTTTCTCCACCGCCCGTCACTGTGCGGACGGCGTTCATCACTGGCTCTCACATCCATTGACCGGTAAGATGAAGCCATGAGTTCATCACATTTCGGCCCCCTTCTTCTTGGCACCACGGCCCGTGGCGAGAATGCCCATGTCGACCTGCCCGAACTGCTGGCGACACGCCTGCTCGTGCAGGGCAATTCCGGCTCCGGAAAGTCCCACCTGCTCCGCCGCCTGCTGGAGCAGAGCGCAACCCTCGTCCAGCAGGTCATCATCGACCCGGAAGGGGACTTCGTCACCCTGGCTGAAAAATATGACCACCTCGTCATAGAAACGGACACGCAGTCGGAAGCCAGCCTGCGTACCGCCGGAGAACGTGTCCGGATGCACCGGGCCTCCGTCGTGCTGAATCTGGAACAGAGCGAGCCGGAAGGTCAGCTCCGCTCCGTGGCGGCCTTCCTGACCGGCATGTTCGAGGCCCCACGGGCCTACTGGTACCCGGTCCTTATCGTGGTGGACGAGGCGCAGCTCTTCGCCCCCATCGCCGGGGGGGACACGTCCGACGAGGCACGCCGCCTCTCGCTCAATGCCATGACCAATCTCATGTGCCGTGGACGCAAGCGGGGCATGGCGGGCATCATCGCCACCCAGCGTCTGGCCAAGCTGGCCAAGAATGTCGCTGCAGAGGCCTCCAACTTCCTGATGGGCCGGACATTCCTGGACATCGACATGGCCCGGGCAGCCGATCTGCTGGGGATGGACCGTCGGGCGGCCGAAGGCTTCCGGGACCTCTCCCGAGGGCAGTTCATGGCCCTGGGGCCTGCCCTTGCCCGCCGCCCCCAGCATGTCACCATCGGTCCCGTCGAGACGGCCAGCCATGCCGGTGGCCCCGCCCTCACGCCGCTGGAACAGCCCAACATTCCCGTGGAGGAACTGCGGGACCTCATTCTCGAGGCCCCGCCGGAACCCGCTCCCCGTCCCCGCAAGGAACCGGCAGCTCCCAAGCCGGACCTCCTGGCCCAGCTGGATGCCTACGGCTCCTCCCGGGAGGCGCAGGAACAGCAGCAGGCCCAGCAGATGGAGGCACCGGACCCGGACACCCTGTGGGACCTGGTCGCCGAGGCCGGACAGGATGAGGATGCAGCCTACCGCCCACTGGCCACCCTGTATCAGGACTTCCAGATGCGGGCACGGCTGGCGGGTTTCTCCCGCAACATCCTGACCATGCCCCAGTTTCAGACCATGCTGAGCACCATCCGCTGTGGCATCACCCGTGAACAGGCCGAAAGCGAGGAGTGGCAGGACATCCAGCAGCGGGCCAGCCGCCTGCCCGATGACATGCAGCCCGTCTATTTCCTGCTGGCCCACGCCGCCATGCAGGAAAAACCCTGCCCCGACGACGCTGCGCTGGCCCGGGCCTATGGCACGCATTCTCTGGGCCGGGCACGGCGGCAGCTCACCTATCTTGAAAAATGCGAGGCCATCATCCTCCAGGGCACGGGCCGCCACCGCCGTGTCGCCATCATCGGCCCGGGCTGGCAGACGGCAGCCACCCTGTGACATCCTGACGGCCTCCCACCAGGGCGGCCAGACAGGACACGGACGACCCATAAAAAATGGCGGGGACAGGCCCCGCCATCATTCATGCCTTCAGCAGGCGGACCTGTCTCAGTCCACCACCTGCGGCGGCGGAACGACACGCAGACGGGCGATCACACGGTCACGCAGTTCCTCCGGCGTGGCATCACCGGGAACACGGATGACAGGCTCGTCATCGGTCGGCTCCTCCAGAGTGGCCAGCTGGCTCGGCAGCAGGGAAGGCGGCATGTAGTGGCCGGTACGGTGCTTCAGCCGGTCCTCTATGATCTTAGGGTCCACCTTCAGATAGACGAACTGAACCGGGATATGCTTGGCCAGAGCATTGCGGTATTTCTTCTTCAGGGCAGAGCATGTCAGCACGGCACCGGTTCCCTTCTCGGCGCAGCTGGCCAGCCAGTCATGGCACAGCTCCAGCCAGGGGGCACGGTCCTCATCCGTCAACGGGTGGCCGTTGCGCATCTTCTCCACGTTGGCCTTGGGATGCAGGTCATCACCCTCCTGAAACGGCCAGCCAAGACTCTTGGCCAGAAGCTCGGCCACAGTGGTCTTACCGTTACCGGAAACACCCATCACCACAATGTAATGCGGAGCAATACCAGATGCTGCCTTGGCGGCTTCTTTCTCTGTCATGGCGTCCATTGTTCAACCTCCCGTTCAGTGGCAACCAGCACGTCGGTTGCCATATTGGGGAACAACCCATGCTCCACCACGCCCACAGTGCCGTCAAGCCGTGCCGCAAGAGCCTGCACGTCACTGATCGGACCAAAAGCGCAATCAAGTATCCTGTTCCCGTTGTCGGTAGTCAGCAGCTCACCCGTGAGGAGTCTGCGGGGGCGGATGATGTCGGCCCCCATGGCCTCCAGGCGTGCTGCCGTTGCCTCGTAACCGAATGGAACAACCTCCACCGGCACGGGCACCCGCTGGCCAAGCTGGTCAACCGGTTTGGTCACGTCCACGATCACGACGAAACGTCGTGACGCTTGAGCAACAATCTTCTCACGCAGCAGCGCAGCCCCCAGCCCCTTGATGAGATGAAGTGTCCTGCGTTCCACCTCATCCGCACCATCAATGGTGATGTCGACCGCTGAATGATCTGCAAACGTCGTGATCGGAATTCCTGCTGCACGGGCGAGCCTTGTCGATTCCTCGGAGGTCGGGATGGCCTGTATGTCCAGCCCTTCCTTCACGACACGCTCACCGAGCCTTTCGATCATGAATGCCGCAGTGCTCCCGGTTCCCAGTCCGACAACCATTCCTGGCTTGACGAAACTTGCAGCGAGATGGGCAGCAGCACGTTTACAGTCATCTACATTCATGAAAGCTCTCCAGCAGCAGCTCTGTCCGCCAGTATCAGTATTTTCCCCTCGGAAACAATACGCCCTGATGGGATGCTGCCATCACCCTGACGCAAACGGGCCAGCATTGGTACTTTATTCTCCCCCGTGACAAGGAAGACGACCAGAGCACTGGAGGCGATGGCCGGATAGGTCAGCGTCAGGCGTTCATGCGGGGCCGTGCTGGGGGCGGCAACACCAACCCAGGCCGTCTTCTCATCCAGCACAGGCTCTCCCGGGAACAGGGACGCCGTGTGGCCATCCGTCCCCAGCCCCAGCATGACAAGGTCGAACAGGGGACGGCCCGGCTCCAGCTCCGTCGCCCCATAGGATTTCTGGAGCGTGCCCTGATAGCGGGCGGCATCCTCGGCCGCTGTCGTGGCCGTCGGCATCGGATGGACCTGCCCTGCCGGAATGGAAACCCTGGAAAGCAGGAGCTCCCGGGCACTGGCATGGTTGCTGTCCGCATGGCCTTCCGCCACATAACGCTCGTCACCATAGAACAGCTCGACACGGGACCAGTCCACCTGCCCGGCCATGTCGGGACGGGCCAGAATGGTGAACAGCTTCTTGGGCGTGGACCCGCCCGAAAGGGCGATCCGCGCCTTGCCCTCAGCCTTTTCCTTCACTGTCCTGATGAACAGTTCGGCCATCCTCATGGCCACCGCATCTGCAGTCTCCAGAACATCCACAATCGCATGGCGCATGTCTGTCGTCATACCCGTACCCTCCGAATCACTTCATCGCCCCTGGCTAGCAGGGGCCTGCCGGTATAATGAACGTCTCGGCTGCGTATGCCCAGCCACCTTCATCAGGTTTTCCGGTCACATGGGTGGCTTCCCTCTTCACGGAATCCTGAGCCTGCCCCATGGCGATTCCCATGCCGGCCGCCCTCAGCATCGGCACGTCATTGGGAGCATCACCGAGAGCGGCCACTTCCTGCGGTGTCACGCCGTAAAGTCTGGCCAGCTCCGCCGCGGCCTCACCCTTCGTGGCTCTGGCCGGTGTGATGTTCAGCTTATGCGGAGCCGACCGCAACATGCTGGCCCGCCCTGCGAAAGGTTCCGCCAGTTCCGTTTCCAGCCGGGCGATGAGGACCGTATCGTCAGAACAGACGATCAGGCGGTTCACCTCCCCTGACCGAACAGGAAGGGACGGTACTTCCCTCGGGGTGATACCTGTCAGCTCCTGCTCCCGCAGGGCCAGCTTCGTCCGCCCGTCACGCAGGAGCCATTCCCGTTCCGTCTGGCACCAGACCTCCACAGGGAGGGACGCCAGAGCCTCCATGATGGCCACGAGGTCTTCCGTCACGAAATGATGACTTTTCAGGATGGTACCGTCAGGCATGAAGAAGACTCCGCCATTGAACCCCGCACACGGGCCTTTCAGCCCGAGCTGACGGACATATGGCAGGACAGCCGCCGGAATGCGGGCACTGACAAGGGCCAGGGCCATGCCTTTTTCTTCAAGCCGTCTCACGGCGGCACATGTTCCGGCAGAAATGCTCCTGTCGGAATCAAGAATGGTGCCATCCATGTCGGACAGCACCAGTCTGATGGGTGGGGATGTTTCTGTCATGTCTCTCTTTCTCCCTCTCCGGGAGAAGAGCGGGGTGCGGCCCCCTACCGCATCCCCCAGTCTTTCAGGACAGCTTATTTCTTGCGTTCGGTGTGACCACCAAAGCCATACCGCATGGCGGACAGGGCCTTCTCGGCAAAATTGTTGCCGGTGCGGGACCGGAAACGGGTGTAGAGGGCTGCGGTCATCACCGGAACGGGCACGGCCTCCTCGATGGCGGCCTCGATCGTCCAGCGGCCCTCACCGGAATCCTGCACCTCACCACTGAACTCGTTCAGATCGCCGGAGCGGGCCAGGGCCTCGGCCGTCAGGTCCAGCAGCCAGGAGGACACGACACTGCCACGACGCCAGACCTCGGCAATGTCCGCCAGATGCAGGTCATAACGCTCGTTCTCCGGCAGCTTCTCGGAGTTCTTGCTGGCCAGAACATCGAAGCCCTCGGCGATGGCCTGCATCATGCCGTACTCGATGCCGTTATGGATCATCTTCACGAAATGGCCGGCCCCGGCCGGACCGCAGTAAAGATATCCCCTTTCGGCCCGAGGGTCATGACGGCCATCATCCTCACGGTCCGGCGTACGGGGAACGTCGCCCATGCCCGGCGCCAGAGCGTCCAGAATGGGGTCCACATAATCCGCAGCGTGCTTCTCGCCGCCATACATCATGCAGTAGCCACGCTCCAGCCCCCAGACGCCACCGGACGTGCCGACATCGATGTAGTCGATGCCACGTTCGGCCAGTTCCTTCGCCCGACGGATGTCTTCCTTGTAATAAGTGTTGCCACCATCAATGATGATGTCACCCTTGCCCAGCAGAGGGGCCAGCTTCTGGATGCAGTCTTCCGTCACCTTACCGGCTGGCAGCATGACCCAGATGACACGCCGCTCCTCACCGGAAAGAAGCTCGACCATTTCCTCGAAGGTCGCAGCCCCCCTGGCACGGCCCTTCTCCGACCGTGCGACGATCTTCTCGGTGACAGCAGGTGTCCGGTCGAACGCGACAACATCGTGCCCCTTGCGGGTCAGACGGACGGCAATGTTGCCACCCATGCGGCCAAGTCCGATAATTCCGATACGCATCCTCAAGCTCCTTTTACACTATCTGTCACCAGCTGAGCGAGACGGTCCAGCCCGGCCTGAAGAGGACCGGCAATATGCACGCGCAGCGCACGGCGTCCACGGGAGGCAAGAACGTCGAAGTCGCCCCGGGCCTGGGCGGCCTTGACGACACCAAAGCTGTAAGCGTGCCCCGGTATGGGCAGGTCGGCCGCATCATCGGCCGTCACCTGCAAGAAGACGCCACTGTCCGGGCCTCCCTTGTAAGCCTGGCCTGTAGAGTGAAGGAAACGTGGGCCAAACTGCGCCGCCGTTGCGACATGAAGCCGGTCCCTCAACTCTGTCCTCACCGTCTGCTCCCAGGCGATATGAGCTCTGTTCCGCTCAATATAAGCCAGGAGGCCAATATAGTCGTTCTTGCCCACACGGTCAAAATGAGCTTTCAGAATGGTTTCTGCACTGCCGCCGCCCAGAGCCTCACGGTTGCGCTCATCCGCATAGAAGGACAGGCTGCCATCCTCGGCAAAGGGCTTCTCCTCCGGCAGCTGGCCCGTCTCGGCATAGGCCTTCGTCAGCTTGCGGGTCTCGACCTTGCTGAACTCCACGTCCGGCTGGTCGAACGGATTGATTCCCAGAACGGACCCGGCCACGGCCGTGGCAAACTCGAACACGAAGAATGCCTGCACGATCTGCCCGACATCCTCCAGATGCAGGGTGATGACAGGATGTCCGGCCTCCCTCAGGGCCTTCAGCCCCGGGCTGACCGGTTCATGGCCCAGACGCAGCTCGACGAACACACGGTCGTCACCGTAAACATCCGGCGCACCCAGCTCCTCACCATCAATCGGAATCAGGCCCGTGCCGTTCTTGCCCGTGCTCTCGGCCAGAAGCTGCTCCAGCCATGCCCCCAGGGACGCGATCTTCTTCGAGGCCACGAAAGTGACCTTGTCCCGCCGGAAGCTGGTCGCCGCCAC
The DNA here is from genome assembly GCF_014048465.1 of Bombella mellum. Taxonomy (GTDB): domain Bacteria; phylum Pseudomonadota; class Alphaproteobacteria; order Acetobacterales; family Acetobacteraceae; genus Bombella; species Bombella mellum. The sequence continues at coordinate 239,734 of NZ_PDLY01000001.1, read as the reverse complement.
ACCGAGGGCAAGCCCCAGACTGACGCCAGGATTCGTCACGGGGGGAACGGAGGCATCGCACGCCTCGATCATCAGCTGCGTGCTGTCCAGCAGGGCACGGACGTCATACCCTGCGGCAGCGGCCGGGGCGAGACCGAAGGCGGAAAGGACGGAATACCGCCCGCCAATCTCCGGGTTGCCGTGAAAGATGTGGGCAAAGCCATGTTCCCTGGCCACGGTCTCCAGGGACGAACCGGGGTCCGTCACGGCAATGAAACGGTCACCGGGCCTGCGGCCCAGAGCCTTTTCCGCCTGATCCCAGAAATAGGCGAAGAGGATGTTCGGTTCCAGCGTGCTGCCGGACTTGCTGGACACGATGAACAGCGTGTTCGCAGGGTCGATGGCCCTGCCAAAGCTGGCCACCTGCTGGGGGTCCGTGCTGTCCAGAACATGCAGCTTCGGCCCACCGGCAACTTGGCCGAAGGTCTCCTCCAGCACTTCCGGCCCGAGGCTGGACCCGCCCATGGCCAGCAGCAGCACGTCGCTGTAGCCACGCTCCTTCACCTCACGGCCCAGGGCCTCATAGGAGGCCAGGGCGGCACGGCCATTCCGGACGACATCCAGCCAGCCGAGCCACCGGCTTTCCGGTCCGCCGGTCCAGACGGACGCATCACGGTCCCAGAGGCGTCGTACCTTTCCGTCCCGGCTCCAGCTCTTGCCGGCAGCGACAACGGCATTTTCCAGCTCATCCGATAATGCCAAGGATACTCGCATAAGACGTTCCCCCAAAACAGCTTCCCGGCGGGCCGCAACCGCACCGAGCAATCCATCAAAAGCGACCTCGAAAGCAGCCACCCCTTCTTCCAACAAGGTGGTGGTCACGGCGTCCAGATCAAGCCCCAATCGCCCCGCTTCCGTCAGAATCTTGCGGGCTTCCTCAACATTCCCTTTCAGGCGGGCCTCAGGAATTCCGTGATCCCGGAAGGCCTCCAGCGTGCGGGGGGGCAGCGTGTTGACGGTGTCCTCGCCGATCAGCTCTTCCACATACAGCACGTCACGATAGGCCTTGTCCTTGGTGCTGGTGCTGGCCCAGAGGAGACGCTGCGTCTGCGCCCCCTTCGCCGCCAGTGCCTGCCAGCGGGGACTCTCCGTGACGCTGAGATAATGCTGGTACGCCATGCGGGCATTGGCGATGGCCACCCGGCCCCGCAGGGCCTTCAGGGCCTCCGCCTCCGGGTCCCCGGCGGCCACCCGGCGGTCGATCTGTCCATCAATGCGCCCGTCGATCCGGCTGACGAAGAAGGAGGCGACACTGCCGACATGCGCCACGGGCTGCCCCGCCTTCACCCGGGCTTCCAGCCCCCGCAGATAGGCGTCCAGAACCTTCTCATACAGGCCCAGCGCAAAAAGCAGCGTGACGTTGACGTTGATGCCCTCGGCAGTGGCCTGCTCGATGGCCGGAATGGCCACCTCCGTCGCCGGAATCTTGATCATCACGTTAGGGTGCCCGACCTGCTGCCAGAGGCGACGGGCCTCCGCCAGCGTGCCTTCGGCGTCATAGGCCAGATAGGGCGAGACCTCGAGACTGACATAGCCATCCCGCCCTTCCGTCCTGTCAAAGACGGGACGGAGGACCTGACAGGCCTGACGGATGTCCTCGACCGCCAGGGTCTCATAGAGTTCACCTGCCGTCAGGCTGCCTCTGGACAGGAGGACCTGGACGGCCTCCTCATATTCCGCACCGTGCCCGATGGCCTGCTCGAATATGGCCGGGTTGGAGGTCACCCCCTTCAGGGCGTCCTCCTTCACCATGGCAGCCAGACGCCCATCCTCGATGAAATCCCGCCGGATGAAATCCAGCCAGATGGACTGCCCATAATCGGCCAGACGGGTCAGCGGTGTCTCCGGCAGAGTGCTCTCCATGATCCCCTACTCCTCTCCAGTCAGTCCGCAGCCGGGTGTAGCAGCTGGCGGGCCTGTTCATAAACGGCCTGTACCGTGAAGCCGAACTTCGCCATGAGTTCCGCCGCAGCCCCGGATTCACCGAAGCTGTTCATGGCCATCACGACCCCGTCCAGCCCCACATAACGGTCCCAGCCGAAACCGGAGGCCATCTCTACACCAACCCTCCTACGGACAGAAGGTGGCAGGACAGCGTCACGGTAGGCCCTGTCCTGACCATCAAAGAGGTCAAAACTGGGCATGGAGACCACACGGGCACGGACACCCTCGGCCATCAGCCGCTCATAGGCTCCGACCACGAGCGACACTTCCGACCCGGAGGCCATGAGCAGTATCTCCGGCTCACCCTCGCAGTCCGCCAAGACATAGCCCCCACGGGCCACTTCATCCGCCGGGGCATAGCGGGTACGGTCCAGCGTCGGCAGGTTCTGGCGTGTCAGGGCCAGGGCCACGGGGCCGGCACGGTGCTGCATGGCCACACGCCAGCTTTCCACCACCTCGTTGGCATCCGCCGGACGCAGCATGGTCAGGCCCGGCATGGCCCGGAACTGGGCAAGCTGCTCGATGGGCTGATGGGTCGGCCCATCCTCCCCCACGCCGATGGAATCATGCGTGAAGACATAGATCACCGGCAGGTGCATCAGGGCGGCCAGACGGATGGCGGGCTTCATGTAATCCGAAAAGATCAGGAACCCGGCACAGAAGGGCCTGAGGCCACTCAGGGCAAGGCCGTTGCAGATGGCGGCCATCGCATGTTCACGCACGCCGAAATGCATGTTGCGGCCATCATAGCCGCCCCCTTCCTGCACCATGTTCGAGGGAGCCTGCACCGACCGTGCCCCCCTGATGAGCGTCTTGGTGGATGGGGCGAGGTCCGCCGCCCCACCGACCAGCCACGGGAACTGGGACGCCACGGCATTGAGCACCTCACCGGAACTCTGCCGGGAGGCCAGTCCCTTCTCATCCGCCGGATAGACGGGCAGGTCACGTTCCCAGCCCTCGGGCAGGGTCCCTGCGAAGATGTGCCGCAGCTCGTCACCCTCTTCAGGGTACTGCGCACAGTAGGCGGCAAACTGCCTGTCCCACTCCGCCTGCGCCCTGCGGCCACGCTGCCCGGCCAGCTCCTCGAAATGCTCCTGCACGCCATCCGGAACCATGAAATCCGGAGCATCATCGGGCCAGCCATAGGCCTTCCTGGCACCGAGCAGCTCTTCCCGACCCAGCGGCTCACCATGAGCGGAGGCCGTACCCGCCTTGCCCGGTGCACCATAGCCGATGACCGTCCTGAGAATGATCAGGGTCGGACGTGACGTTTCCTCCCGTCCCTGTTTCAGGGCCTCGCAGATGGCCGGAACGTCATTGCCGTCCTCCACTTCCAGCACCTGCCAGCCATAGGACTCAAACCGCATGGCCACATTCTCCGTGAAGGTCACGTCCGTGGAGCCTTCGATGGAAATGCGGTTGCTGTCATAGACCCATGTCAGGTTCCCCAGTTTCAGATGACCCGCCAGAGAGGCGGCCTCGGCGGACACGCCCTCCATGATGTCTCCGTCCCCACAGAAAGAGGTGACATGATACCCGAACAAGTCGAACCCCGGCCGCCCGTAATGGGTGGCCAGCCACCGCCCGGCCAGGGCCATGCCCACGGCACTGCTGCATCCCTGCCCCAGCGGCCCGGTCGTGATCTCCACACCGGCCGTCAGGCCATATTCGGGATGACCCGGCGTGCGGGACTCAAAACGGCGGAAATTTTTCAGGTCTTCTAGCGTCAGGGCGGGGCGGTCCACCACCTGCCCGTTCTCCACATCCTTCACCCCGGCCAGAAAAACCGTGGCGTAAAGAAGGATGGACGCATGCCCACCCGACAGAATAAATCGGTCACGCCCCGGCCAAAAGGGATCGGCCGGGTTATAATACATCGTAAACTGCCAGTAAGCATACATGGCCGGAGCCAGAGCCATTGCGGTACCCGGATGACCGGACTTTGCGCGCTCTACACTATCCATCACCAATGTACGGATCGTGTCTATGCTAATTTTCGACAGCATACTGTTCACTGATCTAACGTCCTCGCTTCAAACAATCATCCGGTCTCCCAGCCCAGGCCCGTGCCCCTTAACACGGCCCGGAATGGTCCGGATGTTTCACAACTGGCCTTATCCTGTGAAAGAACGCAATGCTCAACAGACAAAAAGGGCAAAATTCCTGCGCCCCTTCCACAGACAGGCCACACCTGTCAGAGTCCGGAGCCAGTTCCGGCCAGCAGGGCCTCTTCCATCCACCCTCCCCGCACCACATATCCAGCAGACCACAGGAAACCGCCCCTTGACCTGACCGTCATCAGGCAGGACATTCGGTGGCCTCTTCTGACACCATTCCTTTACCGTAAAGGCAGCCCATCCATGACGCAGCCCGAAATGTCCTTCACCCCGGAGCAGATCACCGTTCTCTTCATCGATGCGGCCCGCAATGGTGAGAATGATCTGGTCAAGCAGTTTCTTGAGGCCGGGATGCCGGCGGACTGTGCCGACAGCCGGGGCTACACCCCGCTGATCGTCGCCACCTACAACGACCAGCTCGACACGGCCTGCCTGCTGCTGGACAGCGGGGCTGACCCGAACGGAACGGACGCCAAGGGGGCCACCGCCCTCTCCGGTGTCGCCTTCAAGGGTTATGAAGCCATCGCCCGCATGCTGCTGGACCGTGGGGCGGAGATCGACCGGGCCAACCATGCCGGGCGCACGCCGCTCATGTTCGCCATCATGTTCGGCCGACAGGGCATGGCCCGCCTGCTGCTGGACCGTGGGGCCGACCCCGACCTACGGGATGCCGAGGGTCTTTCGGCCCGGGACCTCGCCCACCGGCAGGGCCTCGGCAGCCTCCTTGCGGAGACCCCCGCCCCATGAGCCGCTTCTGGAACCGGCAGGTCCACGACCTCCAGCCCTACATCCCTGGCGAGCAGCCCCGCATGACCAATCTGGTCAAGCTGAACACCAATGAGTCCCCCTACGGCCCGTCTCCCCGTGCGCTGGGAGCGATGAGGGCCAGCGTGAATGATGACCTGCGCCTCTATCCGGACCCGACGGCCCTGGCCCTGCGCACGGCCATTGCCGAACGGGAAGGAGTTCCGGTCGAATGCGTCTTCACCGGGAACGGCTCCGACGAGGTCCTGGCCCATGCCTTCCGGGCCCTCTTCCGTGACGATGCACCGGTCCTGTTCAGCGACGTGACCTATGGCTTCTATCCGATCTACTGCCAGATGTTCGGGCTGGATTACCGTACCATTCCCCTGCGGGATGATTTCACCATCGCACCGGACGATTATGACGGCCCGGCGGGCGGTGTCATAATCGCCAACCCCAATGCCAATACCGGCATCAGCCTGCCCCTGTCAGCCATCGAGGGGCTTCTGGAACGCTTCACCACCCAGACCGTCATCATTGATGAAGCCTATGTCGATTTCGGTGGGACCAGTGCCGTGGCCCTGACACAGCGTCATCCGAACCTCCTCATCGTCCGCACCTTCTCCAAGTCCTCCGGTCTGGCGGGACTGCGCGTGGGCTATGCCATCGGCTCGGCGGAGCTGGTGGAAGGGCTGACACGGGTGAAGGACAGCTTCAACTCCTATCCGCTGTCCCGTCCAGCGCAGGCCGGGGCGGAAGCCTCCATACGGGACACGGCGTGGCTGGAACGGACCACCACCCGCATCATCGCCACACGGGAGCGCACCGTGACAGCCCTGCGGGAACGTGGCATGACGGTCCTGCCCTCCACGGCCAATTTCATTCTGGCCCATCACCCGTCCTGCCCGGCTGACACGCTTTTCACCGGCCTGCGGGAACGGGCCATCATCGTCCGCCATCAGGGCGGCAGCCCCCGCATCAGCGACTGGCTCCGCATCACCATCGGCACGGATGAAGAGATGGACGCCCTGCTGGCCGCACTGGATGACCTCCTGCCCCACTGAAACGTCAGCCCCCTCATCATTTTACAAATTAACAGGACAGACCCATGCCCACATCCTCTTTCACACATGACCGGCTTCTGGACCGTCTGGCCGAAGTCTCCGTCCGCACGGGGCTGAACATCACGCCCGGCCAGCAGCTCATCATCACGGCGGGGCTGGAGGCCGTGCCCCTCATCCGGCACATCACGGCCCATGCGTACAGGGCCGGAGCCTCGCTGGTCACCACCCTGTATCAGGACGATGAAACCACGCTGGCCCGCTTCCGGCACGGTCATGAAGACAGCTTCGACACGGCAGCGGACTGGCTGGCCAGCGGCATGGCGGACGCCTTTGGCAGAGGAGCCGCCCGCATGGCCATCACGGGGGGCAACCCGACCCTGCTGAAGGACCAGAATCCGGATCACATCTCCCGTGTCAGCCGGGCAAACTCCACGGCCTATCGCCCGGCCATGGAGCGGATCACAAACTTTGACATCAACTGGAACATCATCGCCTGCGCCACGCCAGCCTGGGCCCGGCAGGTCTTCCCCGACCTGCCGGAAGACGAGGCCATGACAGCTCTGTGGAACGGAATCTTCCACGCCTCCCGTGTGGACGTGGCCGACCCGGTGGCGGCCTGGGCGGACCATAACAGGACCCTCCACGCCCGGGCCGCCATGCTGAATGACCGCCGCTTCGACGCCCTGCACTTCACCGGGCCGGGCACGGACCTGACGGTCGGGCTGGCGGATGGACACCTCTGGGCCGGTGGCTCCGAAGAAGCCAGAAACGGCGTCGTCTGCAATCCGAACATTCCGACGGAAGAAGTCTTCACCACGCCGCACCGTGCCCGTGTGGAGGGAACCGTCTCCAGCACCAAGCCGCTCTTCCATCAGGGGTCACTCATCGACGGCATCCAGGTCCGCTTCGAGAAGGGCCGCATCGTGGAAGCCCACGCCAGCAAGGGCGAGGATGTGCTCCAGCGTATTCTGGGCAGTGACGAAGGGGCCCGCCGCATCGGCGAGGTCGCCCTCGTGCCCCACTCGTCCCCCATCTCCCAGAGTGGCATCCTGTACCAGAACACCCTGTTCGACGAGAATGCCGCCTGCCACATCGCCCTCGGCCAGGCCTACACGAAGTGCATGACCAACCCCGAAGGGCTGAGCGAAGAAGAGCTGGCCGCCCGTGGCGCCAACCATTCCATCATTCACATCGACTGGATGATCGGGTCCGACAGGATCGACATTGACGGCCTGAAGGATGGCCAGCGCACGCCACTCATGCGCTCCGGTGAATGGATCTGATGGCCATAACTCTTGATCCCTCCCGCCTGCCGAGGCTGGACATTCTCACCATGGCCCGGGATGGACTCATCCTCCGGGCCGAACGGGAAACGCCAGAAACGGGCATCCCCAGCTTCCTGACCCGTGCGGGATGGAATGAACTGATCGCCCATCACCGCCGCCCCGCCCATGACGGAAATGGCCCGGCAGAAACGGAGGAGCAGACGGCCAGCCGCCTGCTCCCTGCGCTGGAACGCATCAGCAGCCGTCTTCTTGGCGAGGCCGCCCGTGAGGCGGAAACCCAGCGGAAGCAGGATGCTTCCGTCTTCACGGTCGAGACCGACCTTTTCCCCAGCTCATCAGAGACACGCATCGTTCTGGTGGCGGACAGGACCCATCCCGTCGCCTGTGCCCTGATTGGCACGCCAGAACAGATCACGCAGCTTCTGGCTTCCAGCGGAACGGAAAGCGGACAGGCCTGACTCCACCCGGCGGAAACCGGAGCAGGGACGATTCGTGACCCGGAATCGCCCCTGCGGCTGCCTCATTCTTTCTAAACAGGATAAAAACACTCCCATTAACTTCTCAGAAATAATGAGAAGTAATTGTCATAATATAGAACCCTTCTGACATGATTAAATATATCTAAAACAAAACAATTTAATTCTATACCAAGGTTGCTTTAACTTAATATTTTTCGCAAAAAAAATCACAGATATAGAGTTTACTTATATAAGTACAAAAAAAATTTTCTGTAGTAGAAAATTAACATTACAATAATTATCAAGTATAGGATCACCTATACCTCACCATATGAGCAAGTATGACACCAAAAAATCACCCACTTAACATAAAAAAGCCACACGTAAGCCACATAGGTAAACATGCTTTTAGTTGTGTGAATTACCATAAAAACAATCAATGGTTGCATTTTATAAAAATGCACTCTCATAATACAACCAGTTCAAGGGAGTTGAAATTATGCGTATTCTCATCGCTGATAGCGACAGCGTCGCTGTAGGCCATCTGATAAAGGTACTGGGGAAGTCCTCTTATACGGTTGACCATGTGAAAACCGCTGATGAAGCCCTCAACCTGTTCAAGCACTATGATTATGATCTTTTCATAACCGAACTGGGGCTTACCGATCTGCCGGGTGAGGAACTCATCCGCCAGCTCCGCCGCTCCCGGGTTTCCACGCCCATCATGGTGCTGTCCTCCCGAACAGATTCCCAGACAAAAGTTGCCGCTTTTTCTGCCGGGGCCGATGACTATGTCACCAAGCCGTTCGACATCAGCGAGGCACAGGCCCGCATCCAGGCCCTGACACGCCGCGCCTATGGCATCTCGGAACCTCGTCTGCGTGTCGGCCCGCTGGAGCTGGACCTCGAGAGCCGGATGGTCAGCGTCAACGGCCACTTCCTGCACCTGACAAGCAAGGAATACGCCATCCTGGAGCTGCTCCTGCTGCGCAAGGGTGCGGTGCTGACCAAGGACATGTTCCTGAACCATCTGTATGGTGGCATTGACGAGCCGGAGATGAAGATCATCGACGTGTTCATCTGCAAGCTGCGTCGCAAGCTCCAGCGTTTTGGTGCGGAGCACATGATCACGACCGTCTGGGGCCGTGGCTACATTCTTCAGGATCCTGCCGCCACGTCGGCTGCGTCCCACCACTCCACGACACAGAGCTTTCCTGACGGTCCCTCAGCTCCCCTACGTCAGGCAGGCTAACAGACGGCAGCCGGAACGGGGCGTACCATCCCCGGGTATCGCCCCGCCCCGGACAGACAAGGCCCCAGAGGCTCTCCCTCCCTTGACAGGCGGAGCCTTCGGGGCCTTTTCCATACTCCCTGAAAGACGGAAAAACTATCCGGCGGCCAGTTCCCGGATATGGCTGCTGACCCGCCCGACAACCTCAGCAACTAGGGCCTCGTCCTGCGCCTCGACCATCACACGGATCAGCGGTTCCGTCCCGCTTGCCCGCAGGACCAGCCTCCCCCGCCCGGCCAGCCGTTCTTCCGCCCAGCGGACACTCTCAGCCAGAGCAGGATTCTTCATGGGATTCGTGCCGCCATAGGGCACGTTCTTCAGGGTCTGGGGGTAGGGATCAAAAAGATGGCACAGCTCGCTGGCGGGTTTCCCCGTTTCCACGAGCACGGCCAGAACCTGCAGGGCAGCCAGAAGCCCGTCTCCCGTCGTGGCATGATCCGACAGCACCATGTGCCCGGACTGCTCGCCACCAAGATTGCCCCCGGTCTGACGCATCCGCTCCACGACATACCGGTCTCCGACCGCCGTGCGATACAGGCTCAGCCCCTGTGTCTCGAGATATTTCTCCAGCCCGATGTTGGACATGACGGTCGCCACGACCTCGGTCCCTTTGAGCCAGCCCATCCGCTTCCACAGGGTGGCGATGAGGGCCAGTATCTGGTCGCCATCCACCAGCTCTCCCCGCTCGTTGGCCACCAGAACACGGTCCGCATCACCATCCAGGGCAATGCCGCAATCCGCTCCGTGGGTCCGTACCGCCTCACAGAGAGCCTGAGGATGGGTGGAACCAACGCCATCATTGATGTTCAGCCCGTCTGGTGAGGCCCCGATGGTGATGACCTCCGCCCCCAGCTCCCACAGGGCCGCCGGAGCCACACGGTAGGCCGAGCCATGTGCACAGTCGAGCACGATCTTCAGGCCATCCAGACGCAGGCCCCGGGGAAAGGACGACTTGACACTTTCGACATAACGTCCGGCAGCATCATTCAGGCGGGAGGCACGACCTATGGCAGAAGGCGATGCCAGCTGGCCAGTCAGGTCTTCCATCATCAGGGCCTCGATCTCTTCCTCCACGGCATCGGACAGCTTGAACCCGTCCGGACCGAACAGCTTGATGCCATTGTCCGTGAACGGATTGTGCGATGCGGAGATCATGACGCCCAGATCAGCCCGCAGGGACCGGGTCAGGAACGCCACGGCGGGCGTCGGCAGAGGCCCCAGCAGGACGACATCAACCCCGGCGGAAAGAAAGCCGGACACCAGCGCACATTCAATCATGTAGCCGGAGAGGCGGGTATCCTTGCCCAGCACGACCGTATGACGGTGCTTGCGCCCGGCCTCATCCTGCCGGCAGAAATACAGCCCGGCTGCCTGTCCCAGCTTCTGGGCAATTTCAACCGTCATGGGGGCCGTGTTGGCCGTGCCACGGATACCGTCCGTACCGAAAAACATCCGCTTATGTGCCATGCGTCCCTCTCTGCCTTCCTGAACCTGTCCGGATGCTCCTGAAATGCCAGCCATCCCCCCGTGACGCAAGCCATTCATACAAAGAACGGGCGCATGGTCCTCACCATGCGCCCGTTCCATTGTCCAGAAGACAGTCTCTGTCCTGTCAGACAGTTTCCGAGACTGCCGCCAGGCCGGTCCCCTCAGCCGCCACAGCTCCACCGGCAGGCGGAACGGATGGCCGACGCCCGCTGAAAGACTGATCCTCGTCATCCTTGCGGCCGAGAGGCTCGTCACGGATGAGACGTCCGATTTCCTCGCCAGTCAGCGTCTCATATTCCAGCAGGGCCTGGGCCACACGGTGCAGGGCATCCATGTGCGTCAGGATGATGTGACGGCAGGCCGCATAGGCCTCATCAAGGATCTTCCGGACCTCCTGATCCACCTCACGGGCCGTCATGCCGGAGATGTTCTCCGCATCGGCATAGTCCATCATGCCGAGCTTGTCGCTCATCCCCCATTTCGTGACCATGTGACGGGCAATGCTGGTGGCCCCCTGAATGTCACCGGAAGCCCCGGCACTGACCTCATCATGACCGAAGATGACTTCCTCACCGATGCGGCCACCCATGTAGGTCACGATCTTGGAGAAGCACCACTGCCGCCTGTAGGAAAGATTGTCCTTCTCCGGCAGGGGCTGCACCATCCCCAGAGCCTGACCACGTGGAACAATCGTCGCCTTGTGGATCGGGTCAGAGCTGGGGCTGAAATAGGTCGCCAGCGCATGGGCCGCCTCGTGATAGGCGGTCATCTTCTTCTCCGCCTCATCAATGACAGCCGAACGGCGTTCCGCCCCCATCATCACCTTGTCACGGGCTTCGTCAAACTGGGCCATGCCGACCGTCCGCAGCCCGAGGCGGGCAGCAAACAGGGCAGCCTCATTGACAAGATTGGCCAGTTCCGCCCCAGAGAAACCGACGGTCCCACGGGCGATCACCTTGGGATTCACGTCGGAAGACAGGGGCAGCTTCTTCATGTGGACCTGAAGGATCTTTTCCCGTCCCTTCACGTCAGGATTGGGCACGACGACCTGACGGTCGAAACGGCCCGGACGCAGCAGGGCACGGTCCAGCACATCGGGACGGTTGGTGGCGGCAATGAGGATGACACCCTCGTTGCTGTCAAAACCGTCCATCTCCACGAGCATCTGGTTCAGCGTCTGTTCGCGCTCGTCATTGCCACCGCCCATGCCTGCGCCACGCTGGCGGCCCACGGCATCGATCTCATCAATGAAGATGATGCAGGGAGCGTTCTTCTTGCCCTGCTCGAACATGTCACGGACACGGGAGGCCCCGACACCGACGAACATTTCCACGAAGTCGGAACCGGACACGCTGAAGAACGGCACATTGGCCTCACCGGCCACGGCACGGGCCAGCAGGGTCTTGCCGGTACCGGGCGGCCCGACCAGCAGCACGCCCTTGGGGATCTTTCCGCCAAGACGGGTATATTTCTGCGGGTCCTTGAGGAAGTCCACGATCTCGACGAGTTCTTCCTTGGATTCCTCCACACCGGCCACGTCGGCAAAGGTGACACGGCCCTTCTTCTCCACCATCATCTTGGCACGGGACTTGCCGAAGCTCATGGCTCCCCGACCCGCACCACCATTCTGCATCTGGCGGAACACCATGAAGCCCAGACCGAGCATCAGGATGATCGGCAGATAGGCGGCGATGTAGCGGAGGATGGGGTTGTCATCGCTCTGCGGCGGATGGGCGGTGACCTCCACACCGGCTTCCGTCAGCCGGGACACCATGGCCGGGTCGGACGGTGCATAAGTCTCGAACGACGTGCCGTTGGTCAGCACACCGGAAATGTTCTGCTCCCGGATGGCAACAGAACGCACCTCATGGCGTTCGACATCATGCACGAAGTCGGAATAGGCGATCTTCTGGACAGCCTGACGGCTTCCCCCCGGCTGGAATGCCGCCAGCACTCCAATGGCCGCCAGGACGATGACCACCCAGATCGCAACATTACGGCCAATGTTGTTCATCTCTCAAAAAACCTCACAAAACGGAGCGCACAGGCAAAGCCCGTGCCATATCGTACCTCCAAGATAGGGATTTCTGGCAGCGTTCCCACCCCCGAGGGGCCTCAATGAGAGAAAAACCCTCATTTTGACTCATTTGTTAAACAGATTTCATCCGTTCCAGTCCCGTTCACCCGTCAGCGGCGTGCCACCGTCCCAGACGAACGTCACACGGGGCAGATCGGGCCGCAGTCCCTCCAGTCCCTCCGGCACGGCCACCAGCTCACCACCAGCCCACAGGGCAGGCAGGGAGGGCAGGACGCAGGCAGGAACGACACGGCCTTTCCGCAGTCCACCAGCCCGCCGTCCGAGGGCCGCAATCACGGCACCCGGACGGTCAGGCCCCAGATACCGCCAGCGTCCATCCCAGCACTGCCCCTGCCGGGCGGACACCACCTCGTCCAGATTCCGGGCCTCACGATACAGCATCCAGCCCGACACGCCGCCCCGGAGCGGGGCAAGGCAGGCCCGCCCCAAAGCTCCCTGTCCGGCACGCCGCAGCATCTCGACGGACTGCCGATCGGGAGCGTATTCCTGCCCGCCGATCAGACGGATCAGACGCCCCAGAACATCATCCGTCATGGCTTCCGGAGCCAGCTGCACCCAGCCCTCGGGCTGCCACCTGACCCACCGGGCCACCAGAGCCGCCAACTCCCGCTCCTTCGCCCGCTGGCTGGCACAGGCCCGCTGCCTGATATCGTGCATCCGCTGCCGTTGCTCCGACGTCAGGTCCTGCCGGACCTCCACCCGGCGGAACCGGCGATTCTGGTTGGAAGGGTCCTCACACCACGCCACGCCAGCCTGCCGCAGCGTGGCCCGCAGACGCTCTGGCCGCACTTCCAGCAGGGGGCGCAGCAGGGCGACACGTCCCCTCACCGTCCGGCCCGCCATGCCGCACAACCCCCGGTCCCCGCTGCCCCGCTCCTGCCGCATCCAGAGGGTCTCCTCCTGATCGGCCTCATGATGGGCCACCAGCAGGACGGAGGCACCTTCCGCCACGCAGGCCTGTTCCAGAGCTTCAAAGCGGGCCTCCCGTGCCCGCTTCTGGAGGCCACCCGGTTTCATGGTCCCCAGTGTCAGCTGCCGTGCCGGAATCCCCAGCGCAGCCAGACGGCAGCAGGTGAGCGCAGCCTCCTCGGCCGATTCAGGCCGCAGGGCATGGTCCACCACAAGGGCCATGACATGCCGCCGCCAGCGGCCTGCCAGCACGGCCAGAGCCATGGAATCCCCACCACCCGACACGGCCATGCAGACCGGATGACCGGCCTCATCAGGCCCCAAAGGCTCAAGCCGTGCCATGAAGGCCGCAAACTCGTCATCCGTGACGGGTTCAGCCTTCATGGCCTCTTCATTCAATGACAGCCTGCCCGCTCACGGAAGATCTGCTCGGACGATTTCACACGGGCAGACGCATTGGGGAACTCCTTGTGAAGACGTTGCAGGGCCTCACAGGATGCCGTCTTGTTGCCCAGTGCCAGCATGGAGGCCGAGACCCCCAGCAGAGCCTCCGGAGCACGGGGAGAGTCCGGCGAATGGCTGTACACGTCATAATAGGTCAGTGCCGCATTCTTGTAGGACTTCTGCCCGGCAAGAGACTGGGCCAGAAGATACTGGGCCTCCGTCCGGCTCCAGCCGGTCTTACTCTGCTTGAGGGCCTGACGGGCCTGCGTCTCAGCTTCCTCGTAACGGTGCCCCTTCAGGGCGGCACGGCCTGCCTGGAGGGTATCGGACACGGTGGCAGCATGAGGTGCGGCAGCCTCGGATGCCGCCGGAGCGGCCACACTGGCTGCGGCAGCCGTTTCGGCCTCAGCTGCGGGCCGGGCAGCGGCATGATGACCACCGTTTTCCAGCGCAAACTGCATGTCACCAAGCTGTTTGGTCATGGTGGCCTCATCCTGATGGAGCTGGTTGCTCATCTGCTCCATCTGGCCGTGCATCTCCCGGACCTGCCCCTCCAGGGCATTGACACGTTCCAGAAGGTTGGCGACGAGGTCTCCACCGCTCTGCCCTCCAGAGGACCGGCCACCGCTCTGGCTGCTGGAAGCCGGAAGCGGAGCGGACAGATCATCCCCGCCCAGATCGGCAGAACTGCTGCCGATACCGTCGCCCCCACCCTCACCATGCTGACGGGCCAAGGCCTGATGCTGGCGCATGATGGCCTCACGGGAAAGGCCCTCATCCGCCCGGGCGGGGCTGAAGGTGGCCATGACCGTGCAGGACAGCAGGGCTGCCCCCACGGCCCCTTTCAGAATGGCTGGAACAGGCCCCAGAACAGGCCGAGCAGAATGACGCATGATCCTCATCTCCCAACGGACAGGCGATACTCGCACATAAAAAAATCGGGCCGGTTGCTGCAACCGGCCCGACCTCTCCCGGAGGAGCGTGGACCGCTCCCCCTACAGGTTTCCCGGAACCGGGCCTGCTTCAGCGGACAGACGTAATGGCGTTACGGTTCTGTGCCCATGCATCCGGTGTGTCACCATCAGCTGTCGGACGGTCCTTGCCGTAGGAGATCGTCATGATGCGGGCCGGTGCGACGCCCTTGGCCTCCAGATACTCGCGGGCGGCATTGGCACGACGCTGGCCCAGGGCGATGTTGTACTCTTCCGTACCACGGTCATCACAGTTGCCTGCCACAAGGATGTTGACCTGCGGATAGCGGGCCAGCCATTCGGCCTGCTTGTCCAGCGTGGCACGGCCTTCGCTGTTGAGCTGGTTCTTGTTCAGCTCGAAATAGACACGATCCCCAGCCGTGGCGACCAGATCGGCCTGGCTGCCCGGAACAGGCCCCTGGCTGATCTGCTGCATGTTCTGGCCATCGCCGTTATTGTCGTGATTCTTGTGATCACCACTACAGGCGGCCAGAGCACAGGCCATGCCCAGCACAGCGAACATCTTCAACTTCATGACAAACTCCTGCAAAAAGATGTGCCCCCTGAGATGGGGACATTTTCACCCACCTGCAAGATGACAGGTGAGGAAAGACATGTGGTGGCCTTTCAGGCCACCGGAGCCATGAAAGCACAGATGCTTCCATAGCCCAAAAAAAGATGTCCGCCCATGCTCAGCGACGCAGAGGTGACCATGCCGGATCAGACGCCCCGGTCGAGGTCGGAATGACATGCTCGTTGAAGCCCGCCACGTCAATCACCGCCACGTTGGACGAGAAGCCGCTTCCCCCGGCCCCGGCCGCATTCTGACGGCAGAAGGCCAGTGCCCGGCCGTTCGGCGCAAAGCTCGGACTCTCCACGGTGAAGCCCTGTGTCAGGGACCGTTCACCGACACCATCCGGCCCCATCACGCCAAGCGTGAACCCGCCTGAGCTGATCCGGACGAAGGCGATCTGGTCACCCCGGGGAGACCAGACCGGTGACCCGTAATGGCCCTTGCCATAGGAGATGCGGCGGGCACTGCCACCACCGGCACTCATCACGTACAGCTGCGGCGAGCCGCCACGGTCCGAGTTGAAGACGATGTTCTGGCCATCCGGGCTGAAGCACGGGCTGGTGTCGATCACGCCCGGAGCTGATGTCAAGCGGCGACGCTGCTGCGTGGCCAGGTCGATCAGGTACAGGTCCGCACCGCCATCCCTTGTCGTGGCGGACAGGATGATGCTCCGCCCATCCGGGGAGAAACGGGGAGCGAAGGAAATGCCCTCGAACGTCCCGAGAATGGTCTGCTGCCCGGAATTGAGGTCATAGACATACACCCGGGGGCGGTTGTTGGCGTAGGACAGGAACGCCAGCTTCTCGCTGATCGGGCTGAAACGGGGTTCCAGCGTCAGCCAGCTGCCGCTGGTCAGCATGTGCGCATTGGCTCCGTCCTGGTCCATGATGGCCAGACGGGTGGACTGATGACGGCGTGGGCCTGTCCGGGCGATGTAGGCGATACGGGTGTCGAAATACCCGTCCTCGCCCAACAGACGCTTGTAGATGGAATCAGCGATGATGTGGGCGATGCGCCGCCAGTTGCCCTGGGATGCCGTATAGGCCCGCCCCTCCAGCTGCTGGCCGGCCACCACATCCCACAGGCGCATCTCGACCCTCACGCTGTCGGAGCCGGAAGCACTGCCCGCCACGGCCACACGGGCACCACGGCTCTTCAGGGCCGAGAAGTCCGGCTGGGCCGAGGACGGAACCGTCCCGCCCATGACCTGGAACAGGCCCGTGCTGGAAAGGTCGGCAGAGATCACGCCTGAAATCTGGTTCCCCAGTCCCGGTCCGAAATCCGGCACCACGATGGGGATGGGGGCCTGATGGGCATTGGCCACCGTAATCTCCGCAGGCTCGCTCCCGGCGGCCCATGCACGGCCGCCGCCCAGCAGGGCCAGAGGCGTGACAAGGACACCACCTGCGGCGGCTCCCCCCAGCAGGGAACGACGTGAGAGGTGCTTCTGGAGAAATTCAGCTTCGGTATCAGAAAAGAACGACATGCAATAACCTCAGATAAATCCAGCCTCAGGGCTTGAACAGAAAACGGAACTGCCGCACCTGCCCCAGCAGACGCTTCGGCACGGGGAGGCGGGAACAGGTCGGACTCAGGACGGCATCACGCGCCCGCTCGGCCTGCACCCGGTAGGACGGGTCCGCTGCCATGCGGGCACGGGTCTCAGGCAGGAACGTGACCACACGGGCCTCGCCGGACGCATCCACCGTGACCATCATCCGGGCGGAAAAATTCTGGTAATTCCGGGCCAGCGTGTCTTCCTGATAACACCGCTGCACGGATGACCCGATGGCATTCTGCTCACCACTTGTCAGGGCACCCGTATCGCCATCCGGGCGGCCACCGCCACGGGGCGACCCACCCTGCGCCTGGTTCGGCAGAGCCTTCGGCGGCCGCTCCTGCTTCTCCTGGCTGCGATACTCGTCCAGGGTGGCCAGCAGGGAACGGCTGTCCTCCTGCGTCTTCTTGGCCTCGTGCTGCTGCTCGGTATGGGAAAGCTGTGGCTTGGCTGGCGGTTTCTCCACCTTCCGGTCGGGGGCCTTCACCTGCGCCTGCTTGTGCACGGGCTCCTGCTTCGGCTTCGCCTGCTCGCTCACCTCACCCTTTTCCTGCACGGGCGCACGCTGCTGGATGGGCGTCTTCACCGCCACATGCGAGGGCTGGGGGGCGGCCTGAACAGGACGGGGCGGTGGCGGTGCCGGAGGTGGTGGCTCGACAGGTTTGGGCTGTGGCGGCTTCGGGGCTGGCGGGGCCTTGGCCTCCACCGGAGCATGTGGAGTCGGCACCTCGGCCCTGTGCGAAGACTTCGCCGCCGGATGGGCACCACCCGTGGTTTCATACACCATAGTGACCGTCTGTTCGTCCGGCTTGGGTTCCGGCAGCGGTGGCTGTGGATGCCATAGCAGGAAGGCCAGCACGCCCCCATGCAGCAGCAGGGACATCACGATCCCGCTCGTGACCAGACCTAACTGCCCCCTCTCCCGCCGCTGGTAGGGCGGCGGCACCTCGTCGTAAGGCGATGATGCGGAGAAGCTCACGGAGGTCTCCTTACTGGCCGCCCTGTGGCTGCTGCGCCAGCAGGGCAACATGGGTGAAGCCACCAGCCGTGATCTGCCCCATCGTGCTCATCACCTTGCCGTAATCGATATGGGCATCCGCCCGCACGAAAATGCGGCGTCCGGAATCGTCGCTCGCCATCTGTTTCAGACGGGTCACAAGCTCATCCCCGCTGATGGGGTCATCCCCGAGATAAAGGCTGCCATCACTCTTGATGGACACCGTTATCGGCTTGTCATCGGAATTGACGGGCTTGGCACTCGTCTGGGGAAGATCGACATTCACACCGCTGGTCAGCATCGGTGCCGTCACCATGAAGATGATGAGCAGCACCAGCATCACATCCACCAGCGGCGTGACGTTGATGTTCGCCTCCGGACGGTGCCGCCTGCTTCTGCCCCGCCCGCTGCGTGATGAAACCTCCATGACGCTCAGCCTCTCCCGCTGCCACGCTCTTCGGACTGACGGGACAGGATGGCCGCAAACTCGGTCCCGAACCCTTCCATCCGCTCGGCAAAATGCTCCACGCTGCGGCTGATGAGGTTGTAGGCGACATAGGCCGGAATGGCCGTGACCAGACCGATGGCCGTGGCGAACAGGGCCTCCGAGATGCCGGGTGCCACGACGGAAAGATTCGTGTTGTGCATGGTGGCGATGGAGCTGAAGGCATGCATGATGCCCCAGACCGTCCCGAACAGCCCGACGAACGGTGCCACCGGCCCGATGGTGGCCAGAAGCACGATGTAACGGCTCAGCCGGTCCGTCTCACGGGCCACCGTGATGCCGATGGCCCGGTCGATGCGCTCGGACGTCCCACCGTGAATGACATCAATGCCCGCAATGCGGGACGACCGACGCCACTCCCCCATCGCAGCCCCGAAGACAGCGGCCATGGGATGGACAGGGCGGGCACCCTCGCTGTCATACAGGTCATCCAGAGACCCGCCGGACCAGAAGCGGTCCTCGAAGGCGGTAGCCTCACGGTTGACCCGACGCAGGAGAAGCACCTTCTCCAGAATGATGGCCCAGACGAAGATGCTGCACAGCACCAGCCCGATCATGACCAGCTGCACCACCAGCGAAGCGTTCAGGAACAGATGAAGGGGCGACAGCCCCGCTGCCCCGGCAGTACCCAGGGCACTCGAACTCACAGCCTGATCCACTCCGCTTTCTCCTGTTTCCTATGATCGGTTGGTCAAAAGACTACTGCCCATGTTGCAGCAGGATGCTTCTTTTTCAATGGCACAGGCAGCAAAAACAACAAACATCTTTATCTTTAACATTTTGTCAGAGAGACGGCCCCGTTTCCGCCCGCAGGCCATCCAGAGTTTCCATGCAGGGGCCGGGCACACGCAGCGGCACCATGCTGTCCGGCTTCAGGCAGGCAAGCTCCACATCTATGACGGCGGCCTTCTGTCCCTCACGGGACAGGTTGGTGATGACCTGACGCAGCTTCACCCGTGCCCCGGACGCATGATACAGGACCGTCTCCACGTCCATCAGCTCATCCAGCCGCAGGGGGGCGTGATAACGGATGCCAAGCTGGCGCACGACGAAGGAAACCCCGTCCGTCTCGGCCATGCTGCCAATGCTCATCCCGAGAGAACGAAGGGCCTCGGCTCTTGCCCTCTCCGCAAAGCCCAGATAGCGGGCGTGATAGACGATCCCCCCGGCGTCCGTATCCTCATAATAAGTGCGGAACTGGCAATGATGTGCTGCCATCTGTCTTCTCCTTACAGAAACCTTGGAGCCTGAGCATCAGATGGCGGCGCAAGGCCAAGATAACGCCATCCCGGCTCGCCCAGCATCCTCCCCCGAGAGGTCCGCAGGATCAACCCTTCCTGGATAAGATAAGGCTCCACGACATCTTCCAGCGTGTCACGGGCTTCGGCCAGGGCAGCCGCCAGGGTTTCCACCCCCACAGGCCCCCCACGATGATGTTCGGCAATGCGGCGCAGATAACGCCTGTCCATCGCATCAAGACCATGACTGTCCACCTCCAGCCGGGAGAGGGCCGCATCCGCCAGCGTGCGGTCCACCACGTCCTTTTTCGCCACGAGGGCAAAGTCCCGCACACGGCGCAGAAGCCTCCCGGCAATACGGGGCGTCCCACGGGAACGGCGGGCGATTTCTTCCGCTCCCTCGGCTGTCAGGGCCATGCCCAGCTTCTCGGCCCCACGGCTGACGATCTGCCGCAGTTCCTCAGGCGTGTAGAAAACCAGCCGCAGCGGAATGCCAAACCGGTCCCGCAGCGGCGTGGCCAGCAACCCGGAGCGGGTCGTGGCCGCCACGAGCGTGAAAGGGGCCAGATCGATCCGCACGGACCGGGCGGCCGGCCCTTCCCCGATGACGAGGTCAAGCTGGAAATCCTCCATGGCCGGATAAAGGATCTCCTCGATGGCCGGCTGGAGGCGGTGAATCTCGTCGATGAACAGCACGTCACGGGGCTGGAGGTTGGTCAGGATGGCCGCAAGGTCCCCGGCCCGCTGGATCACAGGCCCCGACGTGGCCCGGAACCCCACCCCCAGCTCACGGGACACGATCTGGGCAAGGGTCGTCTTTCCCAGTCCCGGCGGCCCATGCAGCAGGACATGGTCCAGCGCATCACCCCGGCTGCGGGCAGCCTCGATGAAAATGGACAGGTTTTCCCGGCTGGCTTTCTGACCCGTGAAATCGGCCAGCGTCTGCGGGCGAAGGCTGACATCGGCCATGTCCTCCGGCTGGCGTGTGGCGTCCGTCTCCGGCGCACGGCCGGGAGATGTCTCTGGCACAAACTGGTTCATCAGCCCCGCTCTTTCCCTCTGCGTCCTGCCTACCGGGCCAGTTCCCTGAGAGCAAGACGGATGATGACATCCAGCCCTGCCCCGGCATTCTCCCCGATGAGCCGTGCCACGATGGGCCAGCTTTCAGCACGGCGGAAGCCCAGACCTTCCAGGGCCATCAGCGCATCCTGCTCCAGTCCGTCCGTACCGGAACCACCACCCTTTGCAGCAGTCTCCCCGGCACCACCGGAAGCCATCACATGGCCGCTCATGCTGGCGGGAGCGGGCATCCTGGCCACCTTGCTCTTGAGTTCCGTCAGAAGGCGGGTTGCCAGCTTGGGACCGACACCGGCAGCCTGCGTGAAGGCCGTCCTGTCCTCAGCATGAACCGCCTGCCAGAGCAAGCTGGGACGGCTGACCGACAGGATGGCCAGAGCCACCCGGGCACCAACGCCCTGGACAGTCGTGAGAAGACGGAACCATGCCTGTTCGTCCGCCTCCGCAAAGCCGAAAAGCTGGATGGCGTCCTCCCGCACGATGGTCTCCACCAGCACACGGGCGACTTCCGGCGGGCGGGGCAGCAGCCCCAGCGTATGGCTGGAGGCCGACACGACATACCCCACCCCGTTCACGTCAATAAGGCAGTGATCCCCCTCGACATGGGAAACGAGACCTGTCAGCTGTCCGATCATGCCATGCGTACTCCTGCGGCCACATGCCGGGCACTGGCCCGATGATGGGCATGGCATATGGCGATGGCCAGCGCATCGGACGCATCCGCCCGCCTGACCTCCGCCCCCGGCAGCAGGCGGCGGACCATCATGGTGACCTGCTCCTTGGTGGCGGCTCCCGTCCCGACCACGGAGCGTTTCACGGCCATGGCCCCATATTCATGCACGCTCAGCCCGGCAAGGGCAGGCACCAGAAGGGCCACGCCACGGGCATAGCCGAGCTTGAGCGTGGAGGACCCGTTACGGTTCACATAGGTCTCCTCGACGGCGGCCTCTGCGGGAGCATACTGGCGGATGAGCCTCATCAGCCCCTCATGCAGGTCACACAGGCGGCGGGGAACGTCATCGCCGCTCTGTGTCGCCAACACGCCATCAGCCACATGCCGGAGACGGTTCCCCTCCACGTCCACGATACCCCAGCCCATGAAACGCAGGCCGGGGTCGATCCCCATGAGACGGATCAAGCTGCCAGAGCCTCTGCCACCTCGTCAGGGAGGTCAAAATTGGCATAGACGGACTGGACGTCATCATTCTCCTCAAGCACGTCAATCAGCTTGAGGACGGAGCGGGCCTGATCCTCGTCCAGCGTGACGGTCGTCTGCGGACGCCAGTCCAGCTTGGCGGAGCGGGGTTCACCGAAGCGGCCTTCCAGCGCATCACGCACGCTCATCAGGGCCTCCATGGCCGTGGTGATCTCGTGACCATCCTCCGTGGTTTCCACGTTGTCGGCACCGGCCTCGATGGCCGCCTCCAGCATGTCATCCTCGGAGGCTGCATCCAGAGGATAGGTGATGACACCGATATGATCGAACCCGAAGGACACGGAGTTCGTCTCTCCCATGGAGCCGCCATGCTTGGAGAAGGCCGCCCGGACCTCGGAGGCCGTACGGTTGCGGTTGTCGGTCAGCCCCTCGATGATGATGGCCACGCCTGCCGGGCCATAGCCCTCATAGCGGACGGCCACGTAGTCCTCGCCACCACCGGCACCGCTGGCCTTCTTGATGGCACGTTCGACCGTGTCCTTTGGCATGTTGACTTCACGGGCGGCCGTGATGGCGGCACGCAGGCGGGGGTTCATGGCCGGGTCTGGCATGCCGGACCGTGTGGCCACCGTGATCTCACGGATGACCTTGGCGAACTGCTTGGCACGCTTTGCATCCTGCGCCCCTTTGCGGTGCATGATGTTCTTGAACTGTGAATGTCCTGCCATGGACCTTACTTCTCCTGATGAAACGTTGACTGTCTTAATAGTCCCATGCACCGGCAGCGTGCGCCGGAAAGGCCACCCGGAGGCGGCCTCCCCTTCAGATCATCCTGCCGTGACAGTGCTTGAACTTCTGCCCGGACCCGCAGGGGCACGGGGCGTTGCGGGGTACCTCGTTGAGCCAGCGGGCCAGCGTGGCGGTATCCAGCCCGTCCCCATCAGCAGCCCCTTCCTCCTTCAGGCCCGTCGGGGCCTGCGGCATGGCGGGAGCCTCGCTGACCGGCTGGACATGGGCGATGGACTGCACGACACGCATCCGCAGGTCCTCCAGCATGTAGGTGAACATCTGGAAGGCTTCCTGCTTGTATTCGTTCAGCGGATCACGCTGCGCATAGGCCCGCAGGCCGATCCCCTGGCGCATCTGGTCCAGCCCGTGCAGATGCTCCTTCCAGGCCGCATCAAACGATGTCAGCAGGATGTGCTTCTCGATCAGCCTCATCATGTCCGGGCCCACGCTGGCGGAACGGGCCGCATGGGCCTTCGTGGCGGTATCCTCGATGCGGTCGATCAGATGCTCCTCATCCATGCCGTCTTCCCGTGACCAGTCGGCGACCGGCATGTCCAGGTTCAGGACACGGCGCAGCTCCGCCGCCAGACCGTCCACGTCCCAGGCTTCCACGAAGGAATTCTCCGGCACATGGGCATGGACCAGCTCCTCGATCACCTTGCCCCGCATCTCGGCGATGACGCCGGAAAGGTCGGTGGCGGCCATGTACTCACGACGCTGCGCATAGACCTCCTTGCGCTGCGCATTCATGACGTCGTCATATTTCAGCGTGTTCTTGCGCATGTCGAAGTTGCGGGCCTCGACCTTCTTCTGGGCTTTCTCCAGCGCACGGTTCAGCCACGGATGCACGATGGCCTCACCCCGCTTGAGGCCCATCTTCTGCATCATCGCCCCCATGCGGTCGGAGCCGAAAATGCGGATCAGGTCATCCTGAAGGGACAGGAAGAAGCGGGAATTGCCCGGATCACCCTGACGGCCCGACCGTCCCCGCAGCTGGTTGTCCACCCGGCGGCTTTCGTGCCGTTCGGTGCCGATGACGTACAGCCCG
Organism: Bombella mellum; assembly: GCF_014048465.1. Taxonomy (GTDB): domain Bacteria; phylum Pseudomonadota; class Alphaproteobacteria; order Acetobacterales; family Acetobacteraceae; genus Bombella; species Bombella mellum. The sequence goes on along the minus strand of NZ_PDLY01000001.1, from coordinate 215,939 downwards.
CCCAGCTCGTGCACACGCTCATGGTCGGCCGCCACCTGTGCCCGGACCTTCTCCTCCACGGCGGCCCGTTCGGCCTCGTCCTCGATGCCCGCCGTCTTCTCGGCCACCAGCAGCTCGACATTGCCCCCGAGCTTGATGTCCGTACCACGCCCGGCCATGTTCGTGGCGATGGTGATGGCTCCCGGTGCCCCTGCCTGGGCGATGATGCTCGCCTCACGCTCATGGTGGCGGGCATTCAGCACGTTATGCGGAATGCGCTTCTGCCGCAGCAGGTGGGACAGCACCTCGCTCTGCTCGATGGAGGCCGTGCCAACGAGGATGGGCTGGCCCGTCTCATGCACCTTGCGGACAAGCTCCGCCACGGCCTCGTATTTCTCCTCCGCCGTGAGATAGACCTCGTCATCCGCATCCTTGCGGCGGACCGGCAGGTTCGTCGGAATTTCCACCACATGCAGGTTGTAGATCTCGGCAAACTCGTCCGCCTCGGTCATGGCCGTACCGGTCATGCCCGCCAGCTTGGGATAGAGACGGAAATAGTTCTGGAAGGTGATGGAGGCCAGCGTCTGGTTTTCCTGCTGGATCTCCACGCCCTCCTTGGCCTCCAGTGCCTGATGCAGCCCGTCCGAATAGCGGCGGCCATCCATCAGGCGGCCCGTGAACTCGTCAATCAGCATGACCTTGCCGTCACGGACGATGTAATCGACATCCTTGGTGAAGAGCGTCTGCGCCCGCAGGGACTGCTGCACATGATGCACGACGGAGACGTTGTGCAGGTCATACAGCCCGCCCTCACGCAGCAGGCCAGCCTCCTGGAGAAGTTCCTCGACACGGTCGGAGCCTTTTTCCGTCAGCGTGACGGTGCGGAGCTTCTCGTCCTTCTCGAAAACGTCCGGCTCCTTCACCAGCTGGACGATCACGGCGTCCACATGGCGATAGAGGTCGGAACTGTCATCGGCAGGGCCGGAGATGATGAGCGGGGTCCGGGCCTCGTCGATGAGGATGCTGTCCACCTCGTCGACGATGGCGAAACTGAAGGCACGCTGGACCATCTCGTCCAGCGAATATTTCATGTTGTCCCGCAGATAGTCGAAACCGAACTCGTTGTTCGTGCCGTAGGTGATGTCCGCCCCATAGGCGACCCGACGCTGGTCGTCCGTCAGGTTCGGAATGATCACGCCGGTCGTCAGGCCAAGGAACCCATACAGGCGGGACATTTCCTCGGCATCACGCCTGGCCAGATAGTCGTTGACGGTGACGACATGAACGCCCTTGCCCGTCAGCGCATTCAGGTAAACGGCCAGCGTACCGACAAGCGTCTTGCCCTCACCCGTCCGCATCTCGGCGATCTGGCCGTCATGCAGCACCATGCCGCCAATGAGCTGCACGTCGAAATGGCGCATCCCCAGCACACGACGGGAGGCCTCACGGCACACGGCGAAGGCCTCGTTCAGGAGGTCATCCAGAGACGCACCGTCCGCCAGACGCTGGCGGAACTCCGCCGTCCTGCCCTTCAGTTCGTCATCCGTGAGAGCCTGCATCTGCGGCTCAAGAGCATTGATCTCCGGTACACGCCGCTGGTACTTCTTGAGGGAGCGGTCGTTGGAGTGGCCGAAGAGGGCGCGAGCAAGGCGTGAAAGCATGGGTTACCCTGAAAATTTTGCCATCAGCGGCCACGTGCTCTCCTCTTTCCCCTGAAAGGCCGGAAGACACCTGCTGCGGATGGTCACAACGCTTTTCATATATGCCCGACATAAGGGGCCTCGCAATCATGGTCAATGGAAAAGCCCCTCTCCACTTCCGCATCCCGTGTCCTTCTCCAGTTTTCAGGCCGTCGGACGCCCTCATGTCCCTTCCTGTCAAAGATGACATAAAATATAAGAAATTCTTCGCCCTTTCCCGCCATGATGCCCTTGCTAGGGCAGACAGGCTTTGTCATGGTGAAAGGGCTGAGTTTTAACATAGCGAAATGACGAGGTCTTTCCATGCGGCTTTCCCGCTCCCTTCTCCTGTGCACTGCCGCCCTCATCGGGGGTTTCTCTTCTTCCGCTGCCCTGACAGCCAAGGCCGTGGCCGCCGACGCCCAGCCCGCTGCCACGCAGTCCGCCGCACAGCAGCCGCAGCAGGCCAAGCCCGCCGCAGACCCGAACATGCTTCTGGCCACCGTGAACGACCAGAAGATCACCCTGGGTGACGTGCAGCGTGCCGCCACCACCCTGCCGCCGGAAGCCCGTCAGCTCCAGCCTGCCGTCATCATTCCCCTGCTGATCAACCAGCTCATCGACCAGAAGGCCATCCAGATCCAGGCCGACAAGGAAGGCCTTGCCAGCAAGCCCGTCGTCAAGGCCGCCATGGAGGCTGCCGCCAACAACGTGCTCCAGAACGCCTATCTGGAAGAGCAGGTCGCCCCGAAGCTGACGGATGCCGCCCTGAAGGACTATTATCAGGCCCATTATGCGTCCAAGAAGCCTGAGGAAGAGGTCCATGCCCGCCACATCCTCGTTGACAGCGAGGCCAAGGCACAGAGCATCATCCGCCAGCTGAACAAGGGTGCCGACTTCGCCAAGCTGGCCAGCCACCTCTCCACGGACAAGGCCTCCGGCGGGACGAACGGTGGTGACCTCGGCTGGTTCAAGCGTGGCGACATGATCCCCGACTTCTCCAACGTGGCCTTCTCCATGAAGTCCGGCAGCATCACGCAGAAGCCGGTCCACACGCAGTATGGCTGGCACGTGATCCAGGTTCTGGGCACCCGTACGGCCCCCGTACCGAGCTTTGAGCAGGTGCGTGACCAGATCCGCCGTGACCTGATCCGTCAGGAGGTCCGCAAGGTCGTGGAAGCTGCCGAGAAGCAGGCCCACATCGTGCATTATGACGCCAAGGGTCAGCCCATCACCAGTGCTCCGGCCGCTGCCGCTCCCGCCACCCCCGCACCGGCAGCACACTGAGCCATGGCCAAACCATATCCCCGTTCCCCGCTGGCACTCTCCCTGCCCAAGCTGACCTCGGTCGCCGGGGTACGGCTCAGTGGTGTGGAGGCCAACATTCGCTATCAGGGGCGGACCGACCTCATGCTGGTCGAGTTCGCTCCCGGTACGACGGCTGCGGGTGTCTATACCCGCAACCTCTGCCCCGGTGCTCCCATTCCCTGGTGCCGCCGTGCGCTTGCCAGCACGCCCAACGCCCGGGCACTGCTGGTGAACTCCGGCAATGCCAACGTCTTCACCGGCCGTGCCGGTGAGGAGGCCGTGGTGGCCTGCGCCGGAGAAGTGGCGCACCTGCTGGACTGCCCTGTCGAGGACGTCTTCCTGGCGTCCACCGGAGTGATCGGCGAGACGCTTCCCTACAGGAAGATCATCGACGCTCTCCCCGCCGCCATCAAGGCCCTCCATGAGGACGGGTGGGAAGAAGCCGCCCGGGCCATCATGACGACGGACACCTTCCCCAAGGCAGCCCGACGTGAGGTGACCATCGGCGGCACGACCGTCTGCATCCAGGGGATCGCCAAAGGGTCTGGCATGGTGGCACCGGACATGGCCACGATGCTGGCCTATGTCGCCACGGACGCCACCCTGCCCCAGCCTGTCCTCCAGGCCATGCTGGAAGAAGGCGTGGGACCGAGCTTCAACTCCATCACGGTTGATTCCGACACGTCCACGTCGGACATGCTGATGATCTTCGCCACCGGGCAGGCCCGGCATGAGGAGATCAGCAGCCATGAGGATGCCGCACTGGCGGATTTCCGTACGGCCCTGAAGGACCTGCTGCACGAGCTGGCCATGCTGGTCATACGGGATGGCGAGGGTGCCACCAAGCTGATCCGTGTTGACGTACAGGGGGCCCAGAGTGATGAATCCGCCCGCCGGATCGCCATGTCCATCGCCAACTCCCCGCTGGTGAAGACCGCCATCGCCGGTGAGGACGCCAACTGGGGACGTATCGTCATGGCTGTCGGCAAGAGCGGGGAACCGGCCGACAGGGACCGCCTCTCCATCGCCATCGGTGACCACTGGGTGGCCAGCCAGGGCAGCGTGAAGGAGCACGACGTCGAGGCCCTGAACGCCTACATGCGTCAGCAGGAAATCACGATCACGGCCGATCTCGGTCTCAAGTCCGGCTGCGCAAGTATCTGGACCTGCGACCTGACACATGGTTACATCGACATAAACGGCTCTTACCGGAGCTGATCCGTAACGTCTCCGTTACAGGATGAAACAGGCCCATCCCGTCATTTCCGGCAGGATGGGCCTTTTCTGTCGGGTTTCTGTCGCCCTACTGTCCATAAAGGACCTGCTGGCTCAGAAAACCATACCGATTACCATGACAGAGCTTGTATATACTGGGATAGGCCGCTAGAGCACGATTCTGCTGCGAGTCCTGCTTGCGTCTGTCATATTCTGAAAAAATGGGGAACGGTTCATGTCCGCAAAAAAACATGTCGTCATTCTGGGAGGTGGTGTTGGCGGACTGGAAGCCGCAACCCAGCTCAGCCACAACTCCCGGGTCAGGATCACCCTGATCGACCAGAACGCCGTCCACATCTGGAAGCCCGTCCTGCACGAGCTGGCCTCCGGCACGATCGGCCAGAAGGGCAACCTGTTCGCCTTCAACGAACTGGCCAAACGCTTTGGCTTCACCTTCATCCAGAGCACGATGGATACCGTCGACACGACGACCAAGACGCTGAATCTGGAAAACGGACAGGTCCTGAACTATGATCTGCTCATCGTCGCCCTGGGAGCCTGTGCGAACGATTTCGGCACACCGGGGGCAAAGGAGAACTGTCTCTTCCTCAATACCCTGGCCGATGCGAACACCATCCATGAACGCTTCCGCTCCCTCATCGAACGGGCACAGCTGACCAACAAGCCGGTCAACATGAGCATCGTCGGCGGTGGTGCCACCGGCGTGCAGCTGGCCGCCGAACTCTGCCAGGCCATCGACAACACGCCCGGCCTTGGCCCGGACGCCCGCAGCAAGCTGCTGAAACCCACCCTGATCGAGGCCCAGCCCCGCCTCCTTCCCCCCTTCCCGGAGCAGGTCTCCGCCGAGGCCAAGGCCGAGCTGGAGAAGCTGGGCTTCGACGTCATCACGGATGGCATGGTCAGCGAGGTCGGCTGCGGATACATCGCCCTCAAGGATGGCCGCCGCATCGATTCCGACTTCCCCATCTGGGCCGCCGGCGTGAAGGCCTGCGCCGCCACGTCCCTCCTCAAGGACCTGGAACTCAGCCGCAGCGGGCAGATCATGGTTGGCAGCACGCTCCAGACCACCAGGGACCCGTCCATCTACGCCATCGGTGATTGTGCCCGCATGGAGGTGGACCCCACGGCCCCCACGGCCCAGGCGGCACGGCAGGAAGGCCGTTATGTCGGCCGCATCGCCATCCCCCGCCAGCTGGCAGGCAAGCCGCCCGTACCCTTCGTCTATAATGACCGCGGGGCCGTCGTGGCTCTCGGGGACTACAACGCCTGGGGCATGTGGCCTTCCAAGAAGGGCTTTGGCGGTCACGGCCTGAGTGCCCAGCTGGCCCGCTTCATCCATGAAGGCCTGTTCCGTCAGCACCAGATGGGCCTCAGCGGCATTTTCCGTACCATCTGCGCCACCATCGGCGAGCGGTTCAGGCCGAACAATCCTGACCTGAACGGTAAACAGAAGAAGCAGGAAAAAGAAGAAGGAAAGTAACGGCACTCCCCCGCCATGAAAAAAGCCCCCCTGTACCCGTACAGAGGGGGCTTCCTTTTATGAAAAAGCCGCACGGATCAGCAGGACAGAAGCAGACAGCCCCCCTATACTGCACATGAAGTGCCCGGACACGCTCCGCCTTCATTACGGCCACAGGGAGTCTTTACCACCATGACATCAGCTCGCCCAGCACCCGCCCCGACCATCGAAAACCAGGTCAGGAAAGACGGCTTCGCTTTTCTTCCCGCCCGGCTGGCCAGGGACTGGCTGGAACCATACGGCCTGAAGGACTGGCAGACCTTCGCCAGCAGCTGGGACGATCTGGGCATGGACCTCTACATGGCCGACGGAGGACGGTACCGCCGCCGCCGCTATGGCACCTTCTCCATCACCGGGGACCACATTGCCCGCAAGGAGCATCAGCCCCACTACCAGAGCCGGGATTACAACCTGCTCAATGGCGGCGTGGAAAGGTGGTTCAGCCCCATCACCGACGAGATGGGCCAGCACCCGGCCCTCACGGCCATTCTTCAGGCGGCCTCCAGCATGGCGGATCACCTTTCCCCCGAACGGCCCCAGCCGGCTCCGTGGCATGTGGAGGTCCATCAGTTCCGCATTGAGGCCGCCACGGATGCCGACGCCCTGCCCACGCCAGAAGGGATGCACCGGGATGGTGTGGACTGGGTTTTCGTCTTCATGGTCAACCGTTCCAACATCCGTGAAGGTGTCACCAGCATCCATGCCTTGGACCAGCAGACCATTCTCGGCTCCTTCACCCTGACGGATCCGCTCGACACGGCCATCGTGGATGACCACCGGGTCTATCATGGCGTCACGGCCGTCGAACCGGAAGACCCGGCCCGGCCTGCCCACCGGGATGTACTTGTCGTCACCCTGCGATACGAATAACGTCTTCTCCCCCTCCTGCCAGCATGACGGCCCGCCCGGCCCCGTGCTCTCTTCCTTCAAGGACACACCGCACCATGCCTCGTTCATACCGCCACCTCGCAGGATGCCTGCTCGGGTCCGCCCTCATCCTGGCCTTCTCCGGTCACGCCGGAGCCGCCAGCCGTCATCATCATGCCAGCCAGAAAGCCGGTACCATCCCCGTGGAGCTGAAATCCCAGCCCGGAACGGAGCTGGACAGACAGGCCCGCAGCCTTAATGCCGATCTTCTGGAAGACGCCACCCGCCACCATGAGCAGCCGATCGTTCTGACCGGCACGGCCCAGCTTGCCCCGAAACAGAAGGACACGATCCTGTTCGTCCAGCTACAGTCCTACCGCCTCTGCGGCTCGGCAGGCTGCACGACCTCCGTCTATCGCCGGAACGGGGACAGATGGGACACGCTGCTGGACAGCGTGAACGGCACCATCCGCATCGCCCGCCAGCGTCACAATGGCATGGCTGACATCATCGTGGACGGCAATGACCGCTGGGTCTTTGATGGCCAGAAATATCAGGACACGCTCAGCAGCCCCTGACCACGCCCTTCCACCGCCTGCCTGACAGGCGGTGGCCTTCCCTCTGTTCCACCCGAAAAATATTTTTTACAGCTTTTTATATGGATATTCCCATATCCTTATATGATGAATACATTCCATTAATTCCTGTTCATTTATCGTCTTCAATAATGAACGTCCCGGTCCTGATTTCATACTTAACATATAACACTATGCTTATATGTGTATGGGATTGATATTTCTCCAGTCTCCCTATAGGCATGGCCCATCCTCAACAGCACAGAGACATGACGGGGACCGAACACCTCCCCGATGGACCGGACGCCATGCCTTCTTCCACCACGCCCCTTCCCTCCGTGACAGACCGGACACCCCTCATCCTTGATGGTGGCATGGGACGGGAACTGCACCGCATGGGAGCTCCGTTCCGCCAGCCGGAATGGTCGGCCCTCAGCCTGATGGAGCGGCCCGATCTGGTGCAGCAGGCCCATGAGAACTTCCTCAAGGCCGGGGCACATGTCATCACGGCCAACAGCTATGCCATCGTGCCGTTCCATATCGGTGAGGAACGTTTTGCCGCACGGGGCGAGGAGCTGGCCCGCCTGTCCAGCCATCTGGGACGGCAGGCCATTGCGGCACAGGCCCAGGATGGAAAGCCGTCTCTTCTGGCCGGTTCCCTGCCTCCAACAGGTGGCTCTTACCGTCCCGACCTGTTCACCCCCCAGAAGGCGGAAGCCGTCCTGACGCCGCTCATCCGTGGGCTGGCACCCTCGGCTGATCTCTGGTTGGCCGAGACACAGAGCAGCATCGCCGAACTTCAGACGGCCCACAGGCTCGTCCAGCAGAATACGGGCGATGCACGCCCCTTCTGGGGAAGTTTCACGCTGGATGATTCCGACCCCGCCGCTCTCATCCACCAGCACGCCCCGGTCCGCCTGCGATCGGGTGAACTGCTGGAAAAGGCCGTGGAAGCCGCCCTTCAGCTGACGCTGGAAGCCCTGCTCTTCAACTGTAGCGACCCCCGCATCATGGAAACCGCCCTGCACACGGCCCGAAAGGTGCTGAAGACCCATGGGGGTTCCACCACCCTGAAACTAGGCGTGTATGCCAACGGTTTCGCCCACAACCATCATGACGGCGAAGGCGAAGGGGCCAATGAAAGCATCACGCCACTGGATGGCACGCTGACACCCCAGCGTTACGGCGACTTCGCCCAGCACTGGCTTGCCGCCGGGGCCGACATCATCGGAGGCTGCTGTGGCATCGGGCCGGAGCATGTCGCCGCCCTCGCCGCCCGTTTTTCCTGACCCTGCTGACCCACTGCCTTTCCCGCACTCTGGAGACACAACAATGCCCCGCCTGCATGGCTCTTACCGTCTGCCTGCCTCCCTGCTGTCCCTCTCCTGCCTGATGGGGTCATGCGGCATGAGCCTCGGCCTCGCCACGGCCCTGTCAGGCTCCCTGTCCACCGCCCGGGCCGCCACGGTGACAGGCACGGCCACGGCCGCCCCGGCGGCAGCCAGCAGAAAGACGCAGGCCCGCAGGAACACATCCACGGTCCATCACAGGCCCCACGCCATCAATGCCAGATCAGCCGAACATCTGACCGTCCACCGGACGAACACGCCACTGAAACGGGCACGGGCCAGCACCTCGCCGGTGGACATCGTCACGGCACAGCAGCTCCAGCGCACGGGACAGCTGAACGTGGCGGATGCACTGGCCCGCATCAATCCATCCATCACCATCAGTGCGGCAGGGTATGACACCTCGGCCCTGACCTCCTCCATCCGCCTGCGGGGGCTGAACCCCAACCACACGCTCGTGCTCGTCAACGGCATACGCCGCCACACCACGGCGAACATCAGTGCCGACAGCGGGCCGGAGGAAGGCTCCAGCCCGGTGGACCTGAACATGATCCCCCCGGAAGCCATCGACCATATCGAAATCCTGCGGGACGGGGCCGCCTCCCGCTACGGGGCGGACGGGCTGGCCGGTGTCATCAACATCGTGCTGAAGAAGGACATCAGAAGCTCCGACATTGATGCCCAGACAGGCGCGAATGCCTATAACGGCGATGGCTGGCAGTATCAGTTCGGCTTCGACAAGGGGCTTGCCCTGGGCGAGGACGGATACGTCAATCTGGCCGGACAGATGTACCATACCGACCACTTCATCCAGAAAGGTCTGGACGTCCGCACGAACCGTTATGACGACCCGGCCCTCAGCCTTGCCGAGGAAACCCGCCAGACCCTCAGCCTCAATTTCGGCAAGCATTTCACCCGGTCGCTGGAAGGCTACGGCTTTGTCACCTACGCCCACCGCCACGGTGAAGGCTTCCAGGATTACCGGACGCCGGACACGTTCCCGCAATATTATCCCGACGGGTTTTCTCCCATCGAGGCCATGGAGGAGCAGGATTACGCCGTCACGCTGGGGCTGAAGGGCCGCCTGCCTGCCGGGTTCCACTGGGATGCCAACACGACATACGGTGCCGATGATGACCACATGACCCTGAAGAACAGTGGCAGCCCGGCCTATTATGCCGATTACGGCACATCCCCCACGAAGGTCCGGACGGAACGCTTCAAGAACGAACAGTGGAACAACACGCTGAACATCAGCCGCAGGTTCGCCTTTGCTCCCGGCCGCTCGCTGGACCTCTCCTTCGGTGCCCAGCACAGGCTGGAGAAATACACCATCGGGGCCGGTGAGCCTGCCTCCTACTACAAGGGGGGCCTCCAGGGCTTTGCGGGCCTGATGCCGCAGAATGCGGGCTCATGGACCCGCAACGTCTGGGCGGGCTACATTGATGCGGACTTCCACCCGCTCCGGCATCTCGATGTCGATTTCGGCGGGCGGTATGAGCATTACACCGATTCCGGCAATGCCGAGACGGGCAAGATCGCCGCCCGATATGACGTGACGAAACGCTTTGCCCTGCGGGCCACCATCAGCAACGGCTACCGTGCCCCCACTCTGCTGGAGCAGCATTACAGCGTGCTAAACGTCATCCCCAACGGTGCCTCCGCCAGCCTGCCCGTCAATTCCGCAGCGGCCAGCTCCCTCGGTGCCCAGCGGCTGAAGGCGGAACGCTCCACCAACGCCAGCGGCGGCATCGTGCTGGAACCCGTCACGAACCTCCATGTCTCGGCCGACGTGTACCAGATCAACATCCGCAACCGCATCTCACCGGGCGGCAGCTTCCAGGGCAGTGCGGCGGAAAACGCCATCGCCCTGATGGGGGCCTCCCTGCCCGGCGGGCTGGACCCGGACAACGTCACGGCCACCTACTTCACCAACGGGGCCAGCACCCGCACGCAGGGGCTGGACATCATGGCCGATTACGCCCTGAAGCTGCACCGCTACGGGTCACTCAATCTCAGCCTGGCCCTCAACCTGAACCGCACCCGCATCCACCATCTCAACACCTATGCGGACGGATCACCCATCCTCAATGCCCAGCAGATCGGCTACCTCACCACGGCGTCACCCCGCAGCAAGATCGTTCTCAACGCATACTGGAAGCTGAACCGCTGGAATGTGAACCTCCGCCAGACACGCTATGGCGAGACGGTCAACAACGTGACCTATCAGGACCAGGCCCCGGCGGCCCTGCAATATTCGCAGAGCCAGTTCCACCGCTTCGTGAACACGCCTGCCTGGCTGACGGACCTTGAGGTCGGCTTCCAGGCCACGAAGCGCATCCATCTGGCCATCGGCGGGAACAATCTCTTCAATGTCCGGCCCCGCCGGATGCCGCTGGAGAACTCCTACACCGGCACGCTGTTCTATGACCACAACTCCGCCGGCATCCCCATGACGGGCGGCTATTATTACGGGCGCATCAACATCAGCCTGTAATCCCGGAGCAGGCACGGACCACGACAGGGCAGAGCATCATGTTCTCAGCGATCGAGCAGCACACCATCCACCCCATCCCCGCCTCGGACAGGCGGGGCCGCCCGCGGGACCAGTTCACCATCTGGTTCAGCACCAACATGACGCTGCTGACGGTCGTGACGGGTGCGCTGGGACCATTGCAGTGCCACATCTCCTTCACCCTCACGGCCCTTGCCTTCCTGCTCGGCAGCCTGCTCGGGGCCGTCTTCATGGCCCTTCATGCCGTGCAGGGGCCACGGCTTGGGGTGCCGCAGATGATCCAGAGCCGGGGGCAGTTCGGCGCATGGGGGGCCATACCGGTCATCCTGATGGTCGTCGTCATGTATGTCAGCTTCGTCGCCTCCAACTGCGTGGTGGGCGGCGATGCGCTGCGGAGTGTCCTGCCCTCGCTGGGGGCACATCCGGCCATCCTCATCATGGCCGTCCTCAGCCTGCTGCCCTGCATCATCGGCTACCGGACGATCGAGATATTCTCCTCGGCGGTTTCCTTCATCACGACGGCCGTCATCCTGCTCTGCTTCTTTGTCGGACTGGCGAGCCTGCCACACGGGCAGGCCTTTCTGGCAGACATGCACGGCTCTTTCGCCGGATTTCTCCAGGCCTTTTCCATCGCCGTGCTCTGGCAGATCGCCACGGCTCCCTATGTCTCCGATTCCTCACGCTACCTGCCGGATGAGAAGGCCAGCTATCCCCGCATCTTCCTCGCCTGCTATGGCGGCACGGTCGGCGGAACCTTTCTGGCGATGGCAGCAGGGGCCTTCCTCAGTGCCGCCACGGGGCTATCACCTGCCGTCGCCATCACCCACATGACGGGACCGTGGGCAGGGCTGATCATTCTTGTCCTAGGACTGTCCATCGCCTTCGCCAATGCCATGGACCTCTACTGCTGCACGCTTTCCCTCATCACGCTGCTACACAGCTGCCGCACCAGCTGGCAGCCACGGGGACGCAGCCGCCTCATCATCACCCTGCTGATCATCCTGACAGCCACGGCAATGGCCCTCTTCATGGCGAAGTCCTTCAATGCCGCCTATAGTGCCCTGCTGGACCTGCTCATGGCCGTCATGATCCCGTGGACAGCCATCAACCTCTCGGACTTCTACCTCGTCCGCAAGGGGGACTATCACGTCCCGTCCTTCTTCGAGCGGGATGGTGGCGTCTATGGCCTCACGAACGGCCCGGCCCTGCTCAGCTACGGACTGGGAATTCTGGCAGAGATCCCCTTCCTGAACCTGTCCTTCTATCATGGTCCGCTGCTGGAGCGGCTGCATGGCGTGGACATCTCATGGCTGACGGCCCTGCTCGTCTCCACGCTCAGCTATCTTCTGCTGGCACGGCATGGAAAAGCCCACCGCACGGATGGGGAACCGGCCATCTGATTTTCAGGGGAGAAGACTGGAGCGGATGAGGGGAATCGAACCCCCGTATGCAGCTTGGGAAGCTGCCGTTCTACCATTGAACTACATCCGCTTCGTGGGGCTTCTTATACCGGCAGGGAAAACGCCACGCAATCCCCTTTCCATCATATTTTCCGGCAGAACATCGCCCTTTCCTGGACGTCTTCCGGCGAACCGTGACCGGTTCTCCTTGACGCCCCCCTGCCCCCGGGCGCATAGTCGGGACGTGGCGTTGCCGGAAGGTGACCCGCCCTCGTGATTTGATAGGCCGGCTTGCGGCGAGGTAAAAGAACATGCGCTAAAGAGGCCCTGTTTCTCCCCCGCAGAATCAGGACTTCATACGGCCTCCATCCTAATCGGGCAGGCCGCCGGATGGTCTGCCTCTTCAGCTGGAGGAACCCATGCCCTCTACCGACCAGTCCTTCCTCTCCTCCTGCCGCACCGACACGCGTCTGCTGCACGAGGCCCGCAACCGCACCGAACATAGTGAAACGTCGGACGCCATCTTCCCGACATCCGGCTTCGTCTATGACAGCGCAGAGCAAGCCGAGGCCACCTTTGAAGGGACGATCCAGCATCTTCAGTATTCCCGCTATGGGAACCCCACGGTTGATGCGCTTCAGGACCGGCTCGCCCTGCTTGAAGGGGCCGAGGCCTGCCAGACGACATCCACCGGCATGGGGGCTGTCTCCTGTGCCCTGCTGGCCCAGCTGAAGGCTGGTGACCGTGTCGTGGCCAGCAGTGCGCTCTTCGGCTCCACACACTGGCTGCTGGACTCGCTGCTGCCCGGCTATGGCATCGAGACCGTCATGCTGGACGGCACTGACCTCAAGGCCTGGGAAGAGGCTCTTTCCAAACCCACCCAGGCCGTGCTGATTGAGACCCCCTCCAACCCGATGCTGGATGTTCTGGACATCCGCCACATTGCCGATCTCGCTCACAAGGCGGGGGCCATCTTCATGGTGGACAATGTCTTCGCCACGCCCGTTGGCCAGAAGCCGCTGGAACTCGGGGCGGATGTCGTCATCTACTCCTGTACCAAGCATATTGACGGTCAGGGCCGTGTGATGGGCGGGGCCATTCTGGGCAGCCGGGACTGGATCACCGGGACGCTCCAGCCCTTCGTCCGCAATACGGGCAACACGCTGTCTCCCTTCAATGCCTGGGTGCTGTCCAAGGGGCTGGAAACGCTGCGCCTGCGTGTGGAGGCCATGGCCCGCAATGCCGCCCGCCTTGCTGACGCCCTGAGCGAACTGCCCGGCATCACGTCCGTCCGCTATCCCGGCCGCAAGGATCATCCCCATGCCGACCTTGCCCGGAAACAGATGAGCAATGGCGGAACACTGGTGGCGTTCAGCGTCGCCAATGGCAAGAAAGGGGCGTTTGCCTGCCTCAACGCCTTCCGGCTCATTGCCATTTCCAACAATCTGGGGGATGCCCGCAGTCTTGCCACGCATCCCGCCACCACCACCCACCGCAAGCTGACACAGGAACAGCGTGATGCTCTGGGCATCACGGATGGGTCCATCCGCTTCTCGGTCGGACTGGAAGATGTGGAAGACCTGATCGAGGACCTGCGCCGTGGGGCCGAAGCCGCCCGGCAGGCAGGCTGAAAGACCCGCTCCATCCGCCCGTCATGCCCCCGGCCACAGGACATGACGGGCTGCCGGGGGCAGCCCTCCCCGGGAAAATCCACCCTCCCTGACGGAAGGACCTGACAAATCCCCGTAATGATTCTAGTAAGGGCGCATGTCTGACAACTCTCCCCCTTCAGAAGACCCGATGGCCGAGACGGAAACCCTCGAGATGGAACCCATCACGGCCCTGCCCGCCTTCACGGCGCAGACCGGAGACGTGACCGTCAATGTCCGTCCTTTCTGGGTCGATGAACATTCCGACCCGGAAGAGCACCGCTATGTCTGGCTCTATCATGTGCTCATCGAGAACAGGGGCAAGGAGAGCATCCAGCTTCTTTCCCGCAGCTGGACCATCACGGATGAGCGTGGCGGGCAGGAGAAGGTGCATGGTGAGGGCGTGGTGGGGGAGCAACCCGTCATTGCGCCGGAGAGCAGCTACCAATATACGTCCGGTGCCGAACTCAAGACTCCCAGTGGTTTCATGGAGGGCCTCTACCACATGATCGCCCCTGCCAGCGGGTACCGTTTTGACGTCACCGTGCCCGTGTTCAGTCTGGACAGTCCCCATCACATGGGCATGACCCACTGACAGACAGCAGAGAAGGACCCGCCATCTTGAACGCCCCTCATGCCCGCCCGAAACACAGACGCATTGCCGCCCTTCTTCTGGCGGCAGGGCGTGGGCGGCGGTTCTCTGCCGGTGCCCCGCAGGAACAGGCCAGCATAAGCAAGCAGTTCCATCTTCTGGCCGGGCAGCCGGTCATCCGGCACGCCGCCATGGCCCTGCTGCCGCATGTCGATGTCCTCCAGCCGGTCGGCAGCGACCCACTCCTGCCCGAGGCCTTGGCGGGACTGGATGTCCTCTCCCCGGTCGAAGGCGGAGCCGAACGGCATGACAGCGTGCGGGCCGGGCTGGAGGCCCTGGCGAAACTGCCCGAACCGCCGGATGTCGTTCTCGTACATGATGGTGCCCGCCCCTGCATCCCTGCTGCCGTCATCACCCGTACCCTTGAGGCCCTAGAAACCCATGAGGGCGTCATCCCGGCCCTGCCTGTCAGCGACACACTGAAAAAGGTGGAGAATGGCCTCATCACCGGGACGGTCTCACGGGAGGGACTCTGGCGTGCCCAAACCCCGCAGGGCTTCTCCTTCCCGCTGCTGCGGGACCTGCATGACCGACACCGCACCGCCCTGACCGATGATGCCGGCCTGCTGGAAGCGGAAGGTCACAAGGTGGCAATCGTCATGGGTTCGGAAGACAATATCAAACTGACCGTTACGGAGGATCTGATGCGGCTTGAACGTGTAATTGAGGACCAGAAGACCCAGCCTGCGCAGGCTCCCGTTCTGCTGCCCCGTGTCGGTCTGGGCTATGATGTTCATGCCTTCGCCGAGGGCCGCAAGCTCATCCTCTGTGGCATCGAGATTCCCCATGAGAAGGGCCTTGCCGGTCACTCCGATGCCGATGTGGGCATCCATACGCTCTGCGACGCCATCTATGGTGCGTTGAATGAGGGTGACATTGGCCGTCACTTCCCCCCCACGGATGAGAAATGGCGTGACATGGATTCCGCCCGCTTCCTCATCCACGCTGGAGAGCTGATCCGCTCCAAGGGAGGGATGCTGGTCAATGCGGACCTGACGATCATCTGCGAACGCCCGAAGATCGGCCCTCATGCCAAGGCCATGTGCGCCCGCCTTGCCGAGCTGCTGAAGGTCAGTCCCAGCCGCATTTCCGTCAAGGCCACGACTTCCGAGCGTCTGGGCTTCACAGGCCGGGAAGAAGGCATCGCCGCCACGGCTGCCGTCAGCATCATGGTGCCAGACAACGGGGAGTAAGTCGGTTTACACATTCTGACGTAACAGACCATCAGAAAACCCCTCTCCCGACCCGTACACTACATAAATTCCCTGGGTAGATTAAATTTTAAATAATAATTTTCTCCCCGATCAAAGGGGACGAGTATAGTGGGAAGGGGATTTTCTGACAGGATGATTTAGTCCTGCTTTTATCTCCTAATCAAAAAAGTATAATTTAAAAATAAGGAAGCTCCTTATCATCGGTCTAGCCTGTTTTGAAACATCCTCGAATATAACAAAAAAACTTTACACCACATTGAAAATATGTCTCCCTATAAAAGAGACAAAGGTGACCGTTAAATCTTGCTGATAAATAGGTATTGATCATGAATCTGGAAATTTTGGATACCTTCCAAGAAGAAGGGGCTACTTGTCGCCTCTGCAAGACTTCCCTTGAGGAATATATTTCAAATTTACCAGATGATTTCCAGGAATTTGATATCCAAAGAAGTCTAGTCCAAAATCATTTTCTTGATAAGATTTTTTCAACTCTTCTGAAAAAACAGCATATCCCATTAATTGTCCTTGTCAGCGAAGATCTTGTCAATGAAGATGACGTGAAACAAGAGGCGGGGGTCACTTCTTTTAAACTGAGTAAAAATTTTAAAATTCTTGATGGACTACAGCGTAGCCATCGATTGAAAGAAATATGGGATACAATTAGTTTTATTAAAGAAGATTTTAAGGATGATGATAAGAAGTTGACCGTCGTTCAAGCATCACGTAAAATTTCAAAAACGCTCCGAAGTAAAAAAATAGACCCCAGCATCTTCCGTAAAGTATTAAAAGAATATCGCAAAAATAGTAGTGAAATCATAAAATTATTTGATGGTAACAATATCTGGTTAGAAGTGTGGTTTTCTCTAAAACGAGATGACCAAATAAAAAAGATGCTTGTTCTTAATGCAGGACACAAATCTGTTAATATAAAACATCAAATTGAGCTTCTGTTTCTAAACCAACTGGATACCCTAAAAGGGAAAATAGGTGAAAAGGGTGAAATTTTCCGCGAAAAAGATAAATCTTCTATCCAATATAGTAAAGAACGAAAAAAAGGTCAGTATCATTTTTCACATCTGATTTCTGCCTTTGTATCCTTACTTGAGGGACGCCCCGTAACTACAAATGCAGAATATTCAGCAGCACATGCATTTTCGGATGAAACAGAATTTAATAGTTACTTATCTGATGTTGACGCCGACATTCTAAACAGTTTTGTGGAAGCAATCACCTCATTAGATAAGGGGAGCCCGTCAGATAAAGAGGTCCGCTGGTTTGGACGAGAAGTGGTCCTCTCAGGAATATTCGGAGCCATCGGTGCGGTGGCTAAAAAGAAAAATACTGACTCTCCTAAAGAGGATATTCTTTCAACCATTACAAATTTCGTAGATACGCATACGCTACCTCGGTTTTTTAAAAATTTAAACGTTGAAGGGTTTGAAGAATGGAGAAACCAGCAAAACCTATCTAGTATAAATATCGGCAACAAAAATAAGTCTAAAGTTTTTGAAGCAACACGTCAATTTCTTGAAGGAAAGATAGACAGTGAAATTGACTGGGCCAATGTAAAGGAGATCGAAAAATGACACACCACAATCAAATGATTAAACCTATTGATGAAATTAGAAAAGCAATCACGTCTTTAGTGCAATCATTACATAAATTTTTAATTGGACATGACGATCAAGGTCTTCCTTATTTTAAAGACAAAGAGACAGAAAAGGAAATAGAAGAAACGAAAAAGGAAATAGAAGAAACGTATGAATGCTTAGGGATAAAAATTTATAAGGATGAGATTGATAAGGATGAGATTGATGAAATTTATAAGCCCGATGAGATTGATACAGAAGCTGTTACTAGTAGCTTTGATGATCTATTTGATCCTAAAGCTGAGGGACCCCAGGGAGACTTTGATAAGTTGGAAAAAAATCTTAAAGAGCTTCATAAAAAAGCGGGGAATCCTGATGTATTGGATTTCAATAAGATCTCTTTAATTCTAAAACTAATCAGAGAGATCAAACTAAGCTCAGCACTAAAGTCTATCCCAACAACGGATCTGAATCAGTTTAAGCTATATGAAGAGGATCGTTTAAATACGGGAAATGGTTTGACATTTTACAACAGTGCAGACGATTCCGAAGAAAACTACTATGTATATGATGGGGATGATAAAAAAAACTCTTTTGTTTTTATGAGCATTTCCTCCTCTGGGAGATTGGAAATCAATGATACAGAGAGAACTGCTCCAAGAACTCCTATACTACTTTATACAATTCTCTTAATTTGCCGACGTAATGAGCCCATACGTCAGGGGAAATGGCTCGTCTCTAACATCGCCGATCCGAAGAACCGTCTCTCTTATGTAAAATATCATATGCTCTTAAAAGGATATTATTTAAATAAGTTAGCTCCATCTATTATAAATAAGCATCCTAACATTGAAAAAATTTTAGATAGCTCTAAAGATTATGCTCAGTTTCATGAACTATTCGAAATTATGAGCGAGATAAATAGCCGCAAAACTGTACTCGATAAGTTCATGAGCTGTTATCATGCACTGGAAAATTACATGCTCCGGACGAAAATAGTTGCAATCATTTCTAATAATGACGGCCATCTTTTTGGCGTTCGGCAATTCAAACATCTTGGCTTACAAGTGGAAGAAAAAGAGCTCAAGGATCTCAATGAGTTATTTAAAATCTCTTCGAATCGAATAGTGAATGGAGAAAATCAAGATTTGAAGAACAGTATTAAAGAAAAATGGGAGTCTTTTTGGAGTCGAGTGCCACGTGGTTATAAAAGGGCCTACGAGGACGCCATTAATGAATTAATAAAAAAAATCTCTCCCGATGGTAAAGGGTTTACAATAAACTTTAACACTTTTAACGGTTTTTATGATAATCTTCCAAAGATCATTTACCGAATGAGATGTTCGATTGTTCATAATAAAGCCACTGAATATCATCTTTCCAGTAGAGAAATGGCAGACCCTATAAAGAAAGAATTCATCGAAGGGCTATGCATTCCTTGCATGGAGATGCTTGCTTTTGGACTGCCTGCCAGCACACAGGGACAGGGTAAGAGAGATAAGCATCCTCTCAAGTATACGAAGAGAAGCATACCACTTTATTAGGCGTCACATAACCCCAGCATCCTCTCCCATCCTTATTGCGGAGATTCTCTTTCTGTTAATGGTTTTAAGGCCCCATCTCTCATCAGTCTTCCTTCATCGCCCTGTGTAAGCCATAAAAAACGGAGCGCATCGGCAATGTCCGTGTTCCGCTTCTCAAGCAGTGTGGCAAGTTCCCCGTCGTGGCCCCATTTTTCCAGCTGGCGGTATTCGTCGGCATGGGCAAGATGCACGGCCTCATCAAAACTGACCACGTCATGCACCAGAGCCAGCGGCAGAAGCAGGCTGCCCATGATGGGTACCATGACACCCAGAGCCGTCAGCTGGGCAGGCTCCAGCTGCGACAGGTAATGCGTCAGGGCCTCGCCATAGGCGACAGGCTGCTCCAGAGGCATGAGACCATCCGTCATCGCCGGATGCAGCCCCTGTTCCGCCGCCCAGGCCCGGATGCGGGCCGTCACGGCGTCATCCTGCGCCGCACTCCGGTAACAGAGATTGTCATCAATGCCATAAGCATGCAGGGCGGCTTCCATCGCCGCACGGTCGGGCAGGATGCGCTCAATATGACTGCCCGCCATGCGGGTCAGGACCAGATCATCCGGGGTGAACTGGGCACCCTCGGCAATCTGACGCCATTCTTCCGCAAGGGCCTCTGCCAGAGCAGGAGATGACACGGCCAGGGCCGTTCCGGCAGGCAGCTTCACGGGCCTGCCATCCAGCAATGGTCCCTGCTGGCCGGATTCACCGACTGGCCCCACTGTCACCTGTTTCCAGAAACGCCTGCGGAACTGTGCCATGACGCTGCTCTTCCTTCCTGTCAGTTGCCACCAAGACCAAGGGCACGGAGAATCCCGCCCGCCCCGCCGGAATGGCCTTCATCCCGGGCAGGCAGGGGCAGCCCCTTCTGGCCACCACGGGCCTGCTGGACGGCATAGGCACAGGCATCACTGCCAAAGCTGGCCGTATCAAGCCCCGCCTGATCCCTGCCCAGCGTCCCCACATGAAAGTTCCCGTTCTGCCCGGACAGGACCAGAGGCGTGGAGAAATCCGCCCCCACGAGCGTGACATGCGGCATGAGCTGGAGCATGTAACTCATGTCATCCAGCTTCATCGTCCCCTGCCCGATGACGGAGAGGTGCTTCACCTCCAGAGCCATGTTTCCGAAACTGGCCTGACCATGATCAAACTTCACCGTTCCGGCAAAACAGCGCAGTCCCATCGTTCCAGCTCCCATCTTCAGCAGGCTGGCGGCAGGCCCTGCCAGCGGTGCCAGAACATCCCGATGGACACGGCCATCCACGAGCGAAAGCCCCATCTGGCCATCCAGAGCCTGCCACAGGGCCGTCTGGTTCGCCCCTTCCGTTCCAAGGGCACCATCAAGCTGCACGGGGCCTTCGAACGTCACGGGCTGGTTCAGGGCCATCTGCACCCATCCTGCCGGGAGGATGAGAGGGGCCGCTTTCAGCCCCATCCGCACGGTCTCTCCTGATCCGTCCAGCACGGCCTCACCGGAGAGGGGCACATCCTGCACGCTCCCTCCCAGAACGGACAGGCTCAGACGCCCCTCCACGCCCAGAAGATGCAGATGCAGTCCCTGATAGGCGATGCCCGCCACATGGAGCTGGTCCGCCGTCATGTCCACGTCGAACGGTCGGGTCGCCAGGCTTCCGAACCACTGTTCAGGCAGACTTTCAGGAGCCTTGCCAGCGGGCTGTGCCCCATCCGGCTTCCGGTCGGAAGCCACCGTCGGGGCGGATGCAGCAGGTGCCTCCTGCTCCGCAGGCGTCGCAACTGGCGCACGGGCAAACCGGTCCCCCTCCATGTGGGTCAGATGCAGCCTGCCTACTAGGGCGGACTCCGGCCGCACGGGCAGGTCTGCCGACAGGGTGCCGCCCACCTCCTGACTTTCAAACTCCACATCCTGAACCGACAGGGAAGATACGTCCATGTCCTTCACCGGTCCCAGAACGAGCTGGCCCTTCACATGCCCGTCATGCACCAGAAGCCCGGAAATGGCCCGGATGTCAGGCAGCTGGAACAGGGCCGCCTGACCGGAAAAGGCCAGCGTGCCGCCCTGCCGTCCGACCTTTCCCTGAAGGTCGAAGGAGACGCTGTCCTGTCTGGCACCCGTCTTTGCCGCATCGTCATGACTGAACAGGCTGGATAGTGTCCTGTCCTGCCCCTGCACGTTCAGCTTCAGCCCGACGGAGGATGGCTCCCGGGCGAAAATGGCCGCCCGTGCCTGCTGGAGGCTTTCCGCCTCCCCATGAAACAGCCAGGCATATCGCCCCCAGACCGCCTGCCCCTGTAGGACGAACGGAGCCTGGGCACTGTCAGCGTCGATCTGGATGTCGCTCAGCCGGAGAGGGGCCGCCACGTTCCACGCCCCCGCAGGCAGCACCACGCTGCCCAGATGGGCATGTATCTGGTCCGGCACCAGCCGCCCCGGCAGATGCAGCAGGGCATCCGTCAGGGCCATGTCCGCCCCGTTGTGGGCCGCCGCCGTATCCATGTCGTCATCACTGTGGAGACGGACCGTTCCCTCGATCTGGCCCAGATCAGCCGGAACGGCATGAGGGAGCAGGTGCCTCATGCCCTGAAGGGACGACCACCGCCCGGACAGGGTGACATTCACACCCCGCAGATGATGGGCATCCCGCATGACGCCATCCAGCGTCGCATGATCCTGATGCTCCCCGGTTCCCAGAGTCATGCCCAGACTGAAGGCCCAGGGGTCCTTCTGCACGGCCTTGCCGGACAGCAGCTGGCCGAGCGGCCCAACCCGGCCCCGCAGCGTGAAGGGCGTGTGTTCATGCGTGCCCTGCAAATCCACCCACGGGCTGGCACTGCGCATTCCCGCCAGCTCCAGGCTGGCAATGTGCAGGTGCCCCCCCGCCGGAACGTGACCGTCGGACAGATCATCCTGCCATGAGAGTTCCGCATCCGTCAGATGAAGCCCCCCGAAGCTGACCTTCCAGCGTGGGCTGACCGTCCCGTCATGGGTCGGAGCGGCCGGCCCCTGATCCTGCGAGAGCATGGGCAGCCATGTGGAGCACTGCTTCTCGCTGGCCCGGTGCAGCATGATACCCGCCCCCTTCACCATGAACTCCTGGAAAGAAATCTCACGGTTCAGCACGGCCAGAAGGGACATGTCCGCATGGACGGACCGGGCCGCCACGAAAGGCGTGCAACCCGGCCGTGTCAGCACGACATTGGTGGCCTGGAAGGACGGCCAGGGAAGGAGCTGGAAGGACGTTTCCCCCATCTTCAGCTCCAGCCCCGTCTGCCGCTGGAACGCCACCATGACACGCTGTCGCAGATGGTCCTGATCTATCAGGAATTGCGGAGCGAGGCTGATGCCCGTCAGCACCACCACCAGCCCGATCAGGCTTACTGCCAGCTTCTTCATTCTGCCTGTTGTCCTTGTTCTCTCATCAGTGGCAGGCCCCCGTACAGGAGCGGCCATGCCCACCCAGTCTCTTACCGTGTCCGGCGTGGTGCCGGCGTGTCACCTGCAATGAATCCCAGCGTCTGGAACGTCTCGCGCATATGGGATGGCAGGGGAGCCGCCACCTGCAACCTTCCCCCCGCCGGATGGGGAAACTCCAGCATCCTTGCATGGAGGTGCAGCCTGTCCGGGAAGCCCTCCACATGGGCGGTCTCGCCCCCATAACGGGGATCCCCCAGAATGGGCGTGCCCAGACTCTCCGTATGGACACGCAGCTGATGGGTCCGCCCCGTCCAGGGGGACAGGGCCAGCCAGCTGAAACGCTTGCCCGTGGCATCCAGCGTCTCATAGGAACTCTTGGCACTCATCGCATCCTCCTCCCCACGGGCGACCGGAACGATCAGCGAGGCTCCCCCGGCCCCGACCTTGGCCAGAGGCTGGTCGATCACACCTTCAGCAGGGCTGGGCCGCCCGACAACCACCGCCCAGTAGGTCTTGCTCACCTCACGACCCCGAAAGGCCGCTGCCAGTTTCGCCGCCACGCCGGGCGTGCGGGCCAGCAGCAGGATGCCGGACGTGTCACGGTCAATGCGATGCACGAGGCGGGGCTTGTCCCCTCCCTCCGGCCGCAGGCCCTCCAGCATCATGTCCACGTGCACGGTGATGCCGGGGCCACCCTGTGTCGCCAGCCCGGACGGCTTGTTCAGCACGATCAGCTGGTCATCCTCATAAAGAATCATGTCCCGCAGCTGCTGGACGAGTTCCGGATTGGGCGGTGGCGGCGGTGCCGGGCGGCTCTGGTCCGGCAGAGGGGGGATGCGGATGCTCTGGCCAGGATTGAGCCTTTTATTGGGCTGCACCCGCCCCCCATCAACCCGCACCTGCCCCTTGCGGCACAGCTTCTGCAACCCGCCCTGCGTCAGGTTGGGATAATGACGGCGGAACCAGCGGTCGAGACGCAGATCGGCCTCATCCTCGCTGACGATACGATTCTCAACACTCATGACTGGCGAGATGCCCGTTTCTGCGCCAGCATGTCCAGCCGTTTCCTGATTCTTTCTTCAAATCCACGGTCGACCGGCCTGTAGAGCGTCACCCGCTCCATGCCGTCGGGAAAGTAGTTCTGGCCGGAAACACCGTCCTCGCAGTCATGGTCATATTCGTAGCCCTTCTTGTAGCCCAGCTCCTTCATCAGGGCTGTCGGGGCATTGCGGATATGGGCCGGAGGCATGAGGCTGCCCGTCTGCTTCGCCAGTGCCCTGGCCTCGTTATAGGCCCGATACACCGCATTGGACTTGGAGGCGACCGCCAGATGGACCACCACCTGCGCCAGGGCCACCTCTCCCTCCGGAGAGCCGAGCCTTTCATAGGCCATCGCCCCTGCCTGTGCCAGCGGCAGGGAGGTCGGGTCAGCCTCGCCAATATCCTCACTGGCAAAACGGACGAGGCGGCGAGCAATGTAGCGGGGGTCTTCCCCGCCCTCGAGCATCCGGGCGAACCAGTAAAGCCCCGCATCAGGGTCACTCCCCCGCAGGGATTTGTGCAGGGCGGAGATCAGGTTGTAATGCTCGTCCCGGTCCCTGTCATACAGGACAGGCCGTCGGGACAGGGACCGGGCCAGCTCCTCCGGCCCCAGCGGGCGGGTTCCCTCCTTCGTCAGGGAGAGGAGCTGCTCGACCATGTTCAGCAGATAACGCCCGTCGCCATCCGCCATGGCCCGCAGGGAGGCCCGCCCCTCATCCGTCAGGGGAAGGGACCGCCCCGTCACCGTCTCGGCCCTCACCAGAAGCTGTTCCAGCGCAGCATCGTCCAGCCTGTGCAGGACAAGAACCTGACATCGGGACAGCAGGGCGGAATTCAGAGCAAAGGACGGATTCTCCGTCGTGGCCCCCACCAGCACGACCGTTCCCCGCTCCACATAGGGCAAGAAACCATCCTGCTGCGCCCGGTTGAAACGGTGAATCTCATCCACGAAGAGCAGCGTGCCACGCCCGGTGGCCTCGGCCCTGCGGCGGGCCTCCTCGAAGGCCTTTTTCAGGTCCGCCACACCGGAGAACACGGCCGATATCTTGGCATAGAACAGCCCGACCCGGGCCGCGAGCAGCTGGGCAATGGTCGTCTTGCCACAACCCGGCCCGCCCCAGAGGATCAGGCTGGAGAGATGCCCGCTGGCCAGCATCCGGGTCAGGGTGCCATCCGGCCCCAGAAGATGGGCCTGCCCCTGCACCTCCTCCAGAGACTGCGGACGCAGCCGGTCGGCCAGCGGCCAGGTGCCGGACCGATGAGCTGACGCAGGGGCCGCACGGGCCTCCTCCGGTCTGGCCGCACCATCAGGCCGGGGCGGCTTCTGCGATGGAGGGCCTCCAAAGAGGTCGGGCACCTCATCCGACATCATCATCTCTCCTGCCTTCCGTCATGAAACCACCTGCGGCTTCTCACTCGAACAGACGCCGCAGCACACCGGGTACCAGAGCAGAGAAAGGATTAACATGCATCTCCGGTCTGGCAAGGCTGCCTTCCAGCGTATAGGTCATGGACATGATGCCCCGCCCCTTCTGGGCACCGAAGAAACTGCCTGCCGCACGGTTCACCCCGAAGAAGGGCGAGAGAGTCCCCTGCATGTGCAGCGTGGACTGCCGGAAATCCAGCTGCCCCTTCATCGTGCCACCGGCTATGGCATTGCTGGCACGGGCCTCCTCCAGGTCAAGCCGTCCTCCTGCCACACCAAAGGAGGCCCGAACCTGCACATCCTCGAAACGCCTGCGGGACAGCTGCCCCCAGTGCATCGGAGCCGCTAGGGTGGCGATGACCAGAGGAGCCGGAGGATTCTCAAGATTCATGTGGTCCACCCTCAGCCTGCCACTGAAGGGGGGAAGCCCCAGGCCCAGACCCATGCTGCGCTCCGTCTCCACTCCGGCAGCCACGGGCTGGCAGTGGCCCTGAAGCTCGAACGTCCCCCCTGCCAGCTGGTCATACATCCCCGTGGAGGCCAGCAGCTTCCCGAAATCGGCAATGCTCAGCTTCACGTCCAGGGCACCGATCTGTCCGGGAGCCGGAGACAGGTCGAAACTGACGAAAGGCTGGGCCGCATGGAAAGACGCCGCCTGAAGACGCTGCGCCGCCCAGCGGAGGCTGGCCGTCACATGGCGGGCCTGCTGTTCCTTACCGTAAATCATGCGGGCGGCACTCAGCCCGATGCTCCAGATGCCCGGCGGCAGGACAGGCTTCACGCCATGCGTGGCCCTCTTCCGTACTCCGGCACTGCCGGTCTCCCTGTCACTCCGGCCAGCCTTCCGGCCTCCCAGCCAGGGCGTGATGTCGAGGGTCCCGGCCTGGACGTCAATCTGGTAGTGGCCATCGGCAGAGCCACCCTTCAGCGGCCAGTCCATCACGGCACTGCCCGTGGTCCGGCCAAGCTGGAAGTGGACGAGGCTTAGGCCTCCCAGCTGTCCGTCCCTCATGCGGCCCTCGGCCCGCAGGGCCAGCTGTGGCCCGTAGGCCTGGATGTCATCCAGACGGGTCATGTGCCCGTCCTGCCAGGAAATACTTCCCTGAAGACCCGCCGGAACGCCCAGAGGCTTCTGCCAGAAACTGGCCCTGACCCCCAGCCCGCCAAGGTCCGCCTGCACGAAGGCCGTGCCACGCCGGTGACCAGGCCCCTCACCGAACTGGCTGTAGACGACATGTCCCGTCCCTCTGCCCTGAATGACAGACTCCTGTGTCAGGGCGGCTGGCAGGCCGAGGCTGCGGAACTCGGCGGCTCCCAGCGGAGTTTTCAGGTCCGCCTTCAGCAGGAGGCGGCCCGGCATGTTGGCCTGGAAACTGTCGAACAGGCTGCCCGTCACGACGAGACCCCTGAACTGGGCACCTCCCTTCACGGTCAGCCCTGAATCGGTGATGGACAGATGGCCCCAGCCCTCCTGTATGTGCCCCAGTGAGGGCATGACCAGCCATATCTTCTGGAGGTCGAACTCCGCACCGAACGACATTTCCTTCATCTGAATGTGGCTTCGGAGAGGAAGCGTCAGGGAGAGGACGCCTTTCAGCGTGCCCCCCGTCTCGGCGGGATTGACCGGGTTGCGGGACAGAAGATTGAGGCGGGGGCTGGACAGGACACTGACGAAAGCCGGAAGCGGCCCTTCCAGACCCAGAGAAAAATCCCCCGTCTGTTCATGAGACAGCAGGCCGGAGAGGATGATGCGCCCCGTCGGCACGGCAACGCTGCCCCCCCGCCCGTCAGCCAGATGGCCGTGCTGCACGTCGATCAGCAGGCGGCCATCATCAAGAAAACGGGCCTGGGCATCTTCGCCGGTCACCGGCTGCATGCCGTCCATCCATGTGACATCCAGCCCATGACCGACCAGATCACCCCCCAGCTTCGTCACGTCCAGCCCGCCCCAGCCGGAATGGCTGGTGAAACTGAGCTGGAGATTCAGGTTCTCACCACGACCGGCCGTCATGTTCGTCGTCATCCAGCGTCGGGCACCTTTGGCCGTTCCATCCGGCCAGACACTGGCCAGAGTGGCGAAGTCAAAGGCCGCCACATGGCCATCAACGGTCAGCCCGATCTCACGGGGGCTGGTCAGATGATCCATCCGGCCATGCGCATCCAGAATGAACGGCACCGTCCTGTTGAGGGAATCCAGGGCCTTGAGGTCCATATGCAGGGTCATGGCCAGAGGCTCGGCCTGCCCGGCCTGTGCAGGTCCAAGCCGGAATGTCGACCGGGCAGCGGTCAGCCGGAACGGTATCTTCCCGGGCCGGTCAATCTCACCAGCCCCGACCTCCATCTCGCCATCCATGTGATCGAACTGCCCGAACAGATCACGCCCGTTGAGCTGCCCTTCCAGATGGAAAGAGAGGGGCAGGTTCGGGATGGCCAGCCCCTTTTCCTGCTCCGGGGACAGTGGCAGCCATGATGCCAGAACCGGCAGACGGAAAGGGGAGACGCTCAGCTTCCAATGCGTCCTGTCCGCCCCATCAGGAGCCATGTCTCCCGTCAGCCGGACCGTGGACATGCCCGGAGCGTCCCCAAGCCCCGGGGCCTGGATGGTCGCCACCACCTGCCCCTGCCAGCCCGTCTGCCAGGCATAGTCCGCCTTCAGCTCCGGCAGGGCGACGACCATCGTGGAATCGGGCCGGGTCTCATCACGGACCGTCAGCTCGATGTCATGCAGATCAAGATGATAGGGTATGACGGAAGCGAGGGACGGCCCGCCACCCCCATGCCGGGCAGCGTTGCGCTTCAGGCTTCCCAGCCCGAAATGCCCCTCTCCGTCCCTGAAGGCCGTCAGACGCAGCCCTTGCACATCCAGCGACCGGATGCCCAGCCGGCCATGCAGCAGGCTGGCCAGCTTGAAGACGACCCCGACATGCTCCAGCATCTGCACCGGCATGTCAGCCTCGACCGGGCCGCCATCACCTCCGGCCGCTCCCGCACGGAACCGGACCCCGTCCATGCTCAGCAGCAGCTTTGCCGAATGGCCCTTCTGTCTGGGTTTCCACGAAAGGGCCATGTGCTCCCAGCTGAGCGTACCACCACCCGGATGGGCGAACGGCTCACCCCAGCGATGGGACAGGCCCGTCACGTCCAGCGGTCCCTGTGCCAGCCGCCCCAGCAGCAGGGCCGTGACCAGCAGCAGCCCCACCAGTGGTACCAGAAGCCCGAAAGCCACACGTCGCAAAATCGTCTGCCATGTCATGACACAAAAACCCAGACAAAGGGACCACCAGCGGAAGCCCACAGGAAAGAAACACCGGGCAGCCTGGCTCAGGGGACGCAGCGGACCGGCAGACATGAAAAACCCACGCCTCCGGAGCGGCAGACCGGCGACGGAACGGCAGGCGGGGCCTGCATCAGAGCTGGGCCAGAGCCTCCTGCACCCATTCAACATGCTGGGCCGGACGGACCCTGCGCCTGAAAGCGGCAACACGGCCCTCGGCATCAATCAGGAAGGAGCTGCGCTCAATGCCCATGAACTCCTTCCCGTACAGTTTCTTCTTCACCCACACGCCATAGGCCTCTGCCAGACCGTGGTCGCTATCCGACAGGAGCGTGAAGGTCAGGGCCTGTTTCGTGATGAACTTCTCCAGCGCACCCACGCCATCCGGACTGACCCCAAGCACCTTCAGCCCCTCACCACCGGGAACACGCAGCTCGGCAAGATGGTCCCGCAGGTCACAGGCCTGCGTCGTGCAGCCCGGCGTGGAGGCCCGTGGATAGAAATAGAGCAGATAGGGCCGCCCCCGCAGAGCCTCGCTGCTCACGGTCTCCTCACCCTGGGGTCCTACACCCTCCAGGGAGAAGACCGGTGCCGGACTGCCCACGGCAGGAGCCGTCCCGTCGTCTGTCACTGTCTTCCGTGTCATGATCTTACCGCTCCGTACTGTCTGGCTGGTCCCCATGCGCCACGCTGCCATCCCCGACGGAATCATCCGGGCTGTGGGGCTGATCGGGAACGGACGCATCCGCCCCGCCCCGTGCGCTGCCATCCAATGCCGCACCAGGAACGGGCTGGGCCTGCGCCGGCTGGGCAGGCTGCTTCAGCTTGGCAAGGGGATTGAACTTCTCGAAATCGGCCGGTGGCTGAAAACGGTCCGCCGGTATGTCCTCATACCGCACGGAAACCGCCTGAAGATGCCCCGTCAGGCCATCGGCATCCACGCCATCCTCGGCAAGGATGACACCATCCTCGGTCACGCAGGCCGTCGCCTTGCCATGAGGACTGTCAATGGCCCAGTCCCGGCAGGACACGCCCGCAATCTGCTGCGTGCCGCCGGGATGATAGGTCATGCCCAGCCCGAGGAAGAAAGGATTGTGCAGCCCGTGCAGGGGACGGAGCTGAACATAACGCCGCTCCTTCATGCTGATGAGCGTCATGATCTGGTCGGGACGGTCCAGGATGGTGGCACTCTGCCCGTCGTCAGGATCAATCCTCAGGCGGTCCCCCGAGGCGGCGAACGACACCGTCACCTGATGTTCCGGCACGGTGGCGTCCTTGCCCTGCAACAGCCTGGCCTGGAAACGGTACGTCACCACGGCGTCCCTCGTGGGGGAAAGCGGAGGATGCTCCCCGACCGGGGCGGCACTGGCACCCGCACAGGCCAGCATCATGACCGACCCGAGAGCCGCTGCCAGCGCAGTTCCCGCTCTCCGGCCTGCATCACCCTGCCCCTGCGAGGCTCCCCCGATACGCCACTGCATGAACACTCTCCCTCTCAACATTCTGTCCCGCCCCGTACGCACCGGGCGGTCACGATCCCATGAGCTGGCCCGAGCATATCAGACCACGATGACAGGACCAGAGAGAAAATACCTCATCCGCCGGTCCCCTTTCCTGGACGTTCCGCCAGCCTTTCCAGTTCCGGCCGCAGGGCCTCAAGACTCACGTCGCCCGGCCATCGGGCCTCCTCCTGCATGGCAGCCGCCAGCTTCCGCCCGTATGTGGCGGAGGACACGCCCACACACCCCAGACTGGCCAGATGCGGGGTGACGTACTGCGTGTCCAGCAGGCTGTATCCGCCCTGCCTGAGAGCCGCCATCAGATGCACCAAGGCCATCTTGGAGGCATCCCGCACACGGGACACCATGCTCTCCCCGAAGAAAGCCCCCCGGAGGGACACCCCGTAAAGCCCCCCGACCAAAGCACAGCTCTCCCTGTCCCGCACCTCCACGGAATGGGCATGTCCCTGCCGGTGAAGCTCTCCGTAAAGCTGGCGGATGCGCCCGCTGATCCATGTTTCCGTCCGGGATGGTGTCATCTGGGCACAGGCCAGCATCATGCCGTCGAAATCCTCGTCACTGCACAGACGGTACTGCCCGGCCATGACGGTCCGCATCAGCCTCCGGGGCAGTGCCGGTGTTTCCAGTGGGATGATTCCCCGCTCCTGCGGGCAGAACCATTCCAGCTCGTCACTCTGACTGTCCGGTGCCATGGGGAACACGCCCATGCCATAAGCACGCAGAAGCAGTTCGGATGTGATATGCTCCATTGACCAGCCTTTCCATGCAGGGAAACCGAATCATGTCCAGCCCTTCCCCTTCACGTCCTTCATCACAGACCTACGTCTATACGATCGCTCTGGCCCTGTCCTTTCTCCTGCAGCTGGTCTGGCCTGCGCTAAGTCCGCTCATGGGTGTCATGCGTATTTTCACCCTCATGGGCATCTTCTTTTTCGGACCGCTGGAACTGTACCAGCTCTGCCGGACTGACCGGTACTGAAAACGGGTACGGACAGAAAAGGCGGCTCCCGCCACCGGGAGCCGCCCTTCCACAACCGGATCAGGTCCGCCCTGCTCAGTCTTCCGAACGGCTTCCCCGATAAGCGTCAGCCGCCTCCCTGACGGCAGCACCATGAGTCCGCTCGAGCCTGCGGATGGTGAAATGGGCCTTGGCCAGTGCCCGATAATGGGCAAGGAAAGCCGAATTGATGGCCGCCCCGCACAGGGCACCAGCCACCGGCACCATCTGGGCCGCCAGCTTGCGGGACAGGGCCATGCCATAATGGCCGGCCACCTCGGCCATGAGCATCACGAGCGGCTGGCCACGCATCAGGCCACGGGCGGCGAAGAATCCCAGTTCGCCCTCACCCTTCTGCTCCCCCATGCTCCGCAGGGCGAAGACTTCCAGACAGGCCCGGCGTGTCTCCTCGCTCCGCAGGTCCTCGCCATTTTCCAGAGCGATGGCGGCGATCTCCCGCATGATGGCCAGCGTGGTGAACCCGACATCCGGTGCCATGCTGGCAAAGCCGCCAAAGCCGCCAGCCGCACCGGAGACCGCCACGGCGGCCTGTATCAGATTCTCACGCCGTGCCCCGGACCCGCCCCCCTTGCGGTCCAGACCCACGATGGCCAGACGGTAGGCCTGATCCAGTGCGTTACTGGCCAGCTTCTGGAGTTTTGCCTGAAGGCCCGGCGCAAGGGAAAGGCCCTGAAGGCCCAGATGCGTGGCCCGGCCGACCGCACCGCCCATCAGGTCCCCCAGGCGGGCCAGAGTCCCCCGGCCCTTCTCCACGCCATCCAGCACGGCATGAAGCTGGGACAGGGCTTCCGTATCAAGGTCCTGAGACAGGAAACTCGCACTGGGTACATGCTCCTTGCGCTGTTCCGTCATGGTCTGAATCTCCTCGTTTCCTGAGCGGGCCGCCCGAAGGACCGGTCCAATGTTACTGCGCCTTTTCCCACTGGCCCCTGCGGGTCAGGTAGGCGAACTCTTCCTCCGTCACCGGGGCAACAGAAAGGCGGGACTGCCTGAGCAGTGCCATGTTTTCCAGAGCCGGGTCCGCCTTGATCTCTGCCAGCGTGACGGGAGAGCGGAACGCCCCGTCGGCCTTCACGTCCACGCAGACCCAGCGGGGATCATCCGCCGTCGGGTCCGGAAAGGCCTCACGCACGACCTCGACCACGCCCACGATGCGTTTCTCCGTCACGGAATGATAGAACAGTGCCCTGTCCCCGCACTTCATGGCGGCAAGATTGTTGCGGGCCTGATAGTTCCGCACGCCGGTCCACGGTTCGACATCATTCTTCACCTGCTCGTCCCACGAGAAGGAAGCCGGTTCTGATTTGATCAGCCAGAAGGCCATGCGTCACTGTCTCCCTGGTTCTCCGGATGGTGGACTCCTTCCCCTCCGGCAGACTGATACATGCAGCCATATCGTGTATGGCATCCCGCTTTACAATGCCCGACTTCAGGGCATTTTCAAAGCGGACGGCCTGCCGGACCCCTGAGCGATGAAGAAACGGAACATTTTTTCATTTCTCTTCTGTCCGGGAAGCCGCCATACTCTCCCCCATGCTTCCATCCCCGTCTCCATCAGGCCGGTGGGCGAACAGTCCGGCCCGGTTCCTGCATGTCACCCGCCCCATCGCCCTGCCCTGCCTGTCTGTCGGGCTGGCGGTGCTGGCTGCCGGGCTGATCTGGGGCCTCTGCTTCGCCCCGGCAGACTGGCAGCAGGGCGAAACGGTACGCATCATGTATCTGCATGTGCCCATGGCGTGGCTGGCTTCTGCCGGTTACGTGCTGCTGGCCGCCTGCGGACTGCTTTCCCTCGTCTGGCGGCATCCGCTGGCCGGTGTCATCGCCCTTGAGGCCGGGCCGCTGGGAGCCACGGCCGCCGCCCTGTGCCTGATCACCGGGTCGCTCTGGGGCAAGCCGGGCTGGGGGACATGGTGGGTCTGGGACGCCCGGCTGACCTCCATGCTCGTGCTGTTCTTCCTCTATCTCGGGCACATCCTGACCATCCGGGCCTTCGATGACCCCGTGCGGGGCCAGCGGGCGGCCGCCCTGCTGGCTCTGGCCGGTGTGGTGGACCTGCCCGTCATCAAGTTCAGCGTGCAGTGGTGGAACACCCTGCACCAGCCCGACAGCATCACCCTGACCGGTGCCCCTACCATGGCCATGAGCATGTTCTGGCCCCTGCTCGTCTGCACGGCAGGCTTCACGCTGACGGGAACGGCCCTGCTCCTCATACGCTGCCGGGCCGCCCTGCTGGAACGTCGTGCCCAAGCCCTTGCCCTGCGGGATGTCTCACCATGACCTTGCCCGCCTTCTGGCCCCCGCACTGGGGGTTCGTGCTGGCCAGCTACGGGCTGGTCATCACCGTTCTGGTCGTGACGGTCGGCAGCAGCCTGCTCCGCCTCCACCGGGCCACAAGGCGGCTTGCCCTCATGCAGCGTCTCCAGCAGAAAGCGGCAAGTCGGCCAGCCGGACAGGAAAGGGATTAACAGCCCGCCTTCGTGTCTTTAAACGGGAACGGTATGTCTGCGTCATTTCCCCTCACCCGCCGCAAGGCCGGACGTTTCTGGATCATCCTGGCCTGCCTGCTCTGCCTTGGCGGTGCGGTCGGGCTGGTCCTCAATGCGCTTTCCAGCACCATCGTCTTCTTCATGGCCCCTTCGCAGGTGCTGGCCCATCCGCCTGCCCCGGCGCAGACCATCCGGCTGGGCGGCATGGTCGTGGCCGGGTCCCTCCACACCGGCAGGGCCTCCGACGACACGCCAGAGGCCCGCTTTGACGTGACGGACGGGCAGGCTGCCGTCACCGTGCAGTACCGGGGCATCCTGCCGGACCTGTTCCGGGAAGGGCAGAGCGTGGTGGCTCTGGGGCGGTATGATGGCCACGGCTTCACCGCCAGCGAGGTCCTCGCCAAGCATGATGAAACCTACATGCCCAAGGAGGTTGCCGACGCCCTCCAGAAGAGCGGCCGGTGGGACCCCCGTTTCGGCCCTCCTCCCAACGCCGCCGACTGGAACAGCATGACCGTGCCCCGCCCGGACACACCTCCCGGGCCAGGGGCCGCACCGTGACATGATCGTGCTGGCCACCATCCTCTGTCCCGAAAGTGGGCATTTTGCGCTGGCTCTAGCCTGTGCCCTAGCCCTCATGCAGGGCGTCCTGCCGCTGGCCGGTCTCCGCCGGGCGGACAGCCCCCTGACGGCCCTAGCCCGCCCTCTGGCCCTCAGCCAGTGTCTTGCCCTGCTTTTCTCATGGGCTTGTCTCATCACCGCCTCTCTGGGCAATGATTTCTCCCTGAAGCTCATTGCCGAAACCTCGGCCATCAACAAGCCGTGGGCCTACAAGATCGCCGGTCTCTGGGGCAATCATGAGGGTTCCCTCCTGCTCTGGGTCACGCTGCTGAGCCTCTGGTGTGCAGGGCTGGCCCTTCTCCCCGGCCAGAGTCCTACCCAGCCGGAAGGACTGCCCCTCCGCCTGCGGGCACGGCTTCTGGCCCTGCTGGGACTGGTGGGAGCGGGCTTCCAGCTCTTCTGCCTGACGACCTCCAACCCCTTCCTGCGGCTCTGGCCCGTTCCGGCCGACGGGATGGGCATGAATCCACTCCTTCAGGACCCCGGCCTCGCCGTACATCCGCCGCTGCTCTACAGCGGTTATGTCGGCTTTGCCGTGCCATTCGCCTTTGCCATCAGTGCACTGCTGGAAGGAAAGGCCGACGCCCTCTGGGCACGCCACATGCGCCCGTGGGTCATCAGTGCCTGGGCCCTGCTGACGCTGGGCATCACGCTCGGGTCGTGGTGGTCCTATTCCGTGCTGGGCTGGGGGGGATACTGGTTCTGGGACCCGGTGGAAAATGCCGCCCTCATCCCATGGCTGACGGGCACGGCCCTGCTGCACAGCGTTCTGGTCGTGGAGAAACGCAATCTGCTGCACGTCTGGTGCCTGCTGCTGGCGATTGCCACCTTCGCCTTTTCCCTCTCCGGGACGTTCCTCGTCCGGTCTGGCATTCTCAATTCCGTCCATGCCTTCGCCAACGACCCGGCCCGAGGACTGTTCATTCTGGGGCTTCTGGGCCTGTATGGCGGCGGCAGCCTGCTACTCTTCGCCATCCGTGCCCCTTCCCTGCCCACCCCGCAGGCAGGTTTCTCACCCCTCTCCCGTGAGAGTGCGCTGCTGCTCAACAACATCCTGCTCTGCACGCTCTGCGCCGTCGTGCTGACGGGGACGCTCTACCCCCCCTTCATGCAGCTGCTCTTTGGCCGCACCCTCTCCGTTGGCAAACCCTTCTTTGACGCCACGACCATTCCGCTCACCCTGCCGCTTCTGGCCGTCATGGGGGTGAGCATGGCCCTGCCGTGGCGACAGGCCAGAACGGACAGGCTCCTGCCCCGTCTGGTCCCGGCCCTGCTCATCACGGCCGGAACCATCCTTCCCGCCTTCTGGCTGTTCCCCACACCGCTGGCGGCCTTGGCAGCCCTGCTGGCCCTGTGGGTCATCAGTGCCGCCCTCTGTGACCTGTTCCTCCGCCTGCGTGGCCTGCCAGCAGGAGACCGCCAGCTGCACCGCCTGCCCCGCAGTCTCTGGGCTGCCAGTCTGGCCCATGTCGGCGTGGGAGTGACCATCCTCGGTCTCTGCGGCATGGCGGGCAGCCAGGAACGCCTCATAGAGGCCAGACCCGGCACACATGCCACGCTGACTGGACGGGACTGGGAACTGACCGCCCTGACCCCACATCACGGCCCCAATTATGAGGCTGTGGAAGCCCACCTGACCATCCGCCGTCACGATGCCCACGGGCCGGTTCTCGCCGACCTGACGCCGGAGATCCGCCTCTTCCCCCAACAGGGGCAGCGCACGCTTCATGTCGCCATCCTCCACCGCCCGCTGGAAGACCTCTATGCCGCCCTTGGCAGCGTGAAGGAAGAGCGTGACCCACGGGGACAGAGCCATTACAGTGCCATCCTGCGCCTGCATGAAAATCCTCTGGCCTCATGGATATGGCTGGGCGGCATCATCATGGCCCTTGGCGGGGGACTGCATCTGCTGCCCTCACGGCGGCGGCCGAAACCGGTGGAAGGGAAGGTCGGATCATGCCACTGACACGCCGTCATCTTCTGGCCGCCCTGCCCGTCCTGGGGGCTGCGGGGCTGGGACTTGGATTCATCAGGATGCTTCATGGACTGGATCGGGGGCAGTTTGATCCCAGAGCCATCAACACTCCGCTGACGGGCCAGCCCGTGCCGGATTTCCCCGCTCTCTCCTCCCTGCCCGGACAGGCCGGGCTGACCCGGGAAGACTTCAGGACCATGACGCAGCCGGTCCTGCTGTCCGTCTGGGCCTCATGGTGCCTGCCCTGCGTGGAGGAAATTCCGTTCATCAGCCAGCTTGCCGCCTCCCTCGCCGCACCCCAGGAGGGCCGTGACGCACCACTGGCCCTCTGGGGCCTCTGCTACAGGGACCAGCCCGCCAGTGCCGCCCGCTGGCTGGAACGAGCAGGCCAGCCTTTCACCCGGCTTGGTCTGGATCAGGACGGGCAGGCCGCCATTGAATGGGGCGTGACCGGCGTGCCGGAAGCCTTTCTCATCATGCCTGACCCGCAGGTGGGTGGACGGATTGTCTGGCATGGAACAGATGCCCTGACGGATGCGGCCTACCAGACCCATGTCGTTCCGTATCTGAAGGCGGCACCATGAGGCTGGCCGTCGCCCTGCTCCTGCTGCTTCTCGTCAGCCCGGCCTGTCTGGCCGTGGACACGCCGGATGAAATGCTGCCTGACCCGACCCTAGAACGGGAGGCCCAGCAGATCGGCCAGCAGCTCCGCTGCCTCGTCTGCCAGAATGAGAGCATCGAGGAGAGTTCCGCCCCTCTGGCCAGGGACCTGCGCCATGCCGTCCGCCAGCAGCTCCAGCAGGGGCGTACGGCGAAAGAGATCAGGGCCTGGATGGTCCAGCGATACGGAGAGTTCATCCGGCTTCGCCCTGCCTTCTCGCCAGCCACGGCCCTGCTCTGGCTCATGCCCCTGCTCGGCCTCATGGTGGCCCTGTTTCTGACCTGCCGTCTCTGGCACCGTCCCGCTCCGCCACCGGCCCCCCTCACGCCGGAAGAACGCCGCACTCTGGACAGCCTGCTGAAAAAGGACTGACCCATGTCACTGCTGATCGTTGCCCTCATCTGCCTGTTCATCGGGCTGCCCATCGGCCTCAGCCTCATCCTGCGGGTGAAGGTCTCCAGCCAGACGGACGACCCCACCCTGTCCCTCTACAGACGTCGGCTTGATTCGCTGGAACGGGACCGGAAGGCCGGCCTGCTGGAGAAACAGCCCTATGACGCAGCCCGCATCGAGACGGAGCGGGAGATCGTCAACCATGTCTCCACCCCGCCCCGAAGCCTCTCCAGCGCAGGCAATGCCCACAAGGTCATCGGCCTCGCCAGCCTGCTGCTCATCCCCCTGCTGGCCCTGCTTCTCTATGCCATCAATGGCCAGCCCTTCTTCGGACCGCAGCCTGCCAGCCAGATTCCGGCATCCGCCTTCAGGACCTCGCCCATCAGCCCACCGGCCAGCACCATGACGCCTTCATCCGGCACGCAGGGGAGCAGACCATGAAACCCGGCCCGTCACCTTTCGCCCGCCTGACCCGCACGGCCGCCACACGGCTGGACCATACTCCCCAGGCCCTGCCCGGCCGCAGCCTGAGTGCCTGCCCCTGCTGCCACCAGCCCATGCAGAGCACGGCCAGCCTCTGCCCCCACTGTCGGGCCGAGAAACATTATGGACCCGTGAGACGGGAAAACCTGATCTGCTCCCTCTGCGGTCTGGCCTTGATCCTGGGCCTCACCCGGCTGCTCTTTCCCCAGCTCTTCGCCCCCTTCTCCCTCTGGGTGATTCCGCTCATGCTGGCCGGGCTGGTGGCGGGCTTCATCTTCGCCCAGTTCCGCTTTGCCGGGGACCGGTGGCTGCACCTCCGCAAAGACTGAAGGCGGGTTCCTTTTCACCCTTCATGAGCCTATCATCTGCCCCGTTTTCCAGCCTGCCATGATTCCGGAGGATCATACCCATGTCCGCTACGCCATCTTCCCACCCCGTCACCCAGCGTGGCATGGCAGTGCTGAATGACCCCCTCCTGAACAAGGGCACCGCCTTCCCCTGGGAGGAACGCACGGCCCTAGGGCTGCATGGCCTCCTTCCGCCCGGCATCCATACGCTGGAAGAACAGGTCGCACAGGCCTATGAAAACCTCATGAGCGAAACGGACATGCTGGACAGGCATGTCCACCTCCGTTCCATCCAGGACACGAACGAGACCCTCTTCTATGCCCTGATGCAGAAGCATCTCACGGAACTCATGCCCATCGTGTACACGCCGGGGGTCGGGCAGGCCTGTCAGGAATTCTCCAGAATCTGGCAGAAACCACGGGGGATCTTTCTCTCCGGGGCGGACCGTGGCCACATGGCGGACCGTCTCGCCGCCATTCCCAATGACAACATCCGCCTCGTCATCGTCACGGATGGCGAGCGCATCCTCGGGCTGGGCGATCTGGGAGCCAACGGCATGGGCATCCCCATCGGCAAGATTGCCCTCTACACGGCCTGCGCCGGGGTCAACCCGGCCCTGATGCTCCCCGTCACGCTGGATGTCGGCACGGACAACGCCACGCTCCGCAACGACCCCACCTATATCGGCAGCCGCAGCCCCCGCCTGAAGGGGCAGGACTATGCGGACTTCATCGAGGAATTCGTCACCGCCCTGCTGGGCCGCTGGCCGGGCTGCCTGCTCCACTGGGAAGATTTTGCAGGGCGCAACGCCGCTCCGCTGCTCCAGCGGTACCGGGAACGGCTGCCCAGCTTCAATGACGACATACAGGGGACGGCAGGCATCGCCACGGCGGCCATCCTCAGCGGCCTGAGAGCCAAGGAAGAAACGCTGGAACAGCAGTGCATCGCCTTTGCCGGTGGTGGTGCGGCAGGCATCGGCATCGCCGGACTTCTGCTGGCCGCCATGAAAGCCGAGGGGCTGCCCCAGGAGGAGGCCCTGAAACGCTTCTACATCATAGACCGCAACGGCCTGCTGACCCACGACATGGACGGGCTGAGCGAAGGGCAGGCCCTCTTTGCCCGGAAGGATGAAACCTCCCGGGACGGGCAGGGCCGCACCCTGAAAGAGGTCATCAGCCAGAACCATCCGACCATCCTCATCGGCGTTTCCGGGCAGGCCGGTCTCTTCAAGGAAGGGATGATCCGGGAGATGGCCTCATACTGCACCCGCCCCCTGATCTTCCCCCTCTCCAACCCGACAAGCCATGTCGAGGCCACACCAATGGACATCCTGACATGGACGGCGGGCCGGGCCATCGTCAGCACGGGCAGCCCCTTCACGCCGGTGGAGATCAATGACCGCAGCATCACCATCAACCAGACCAACAATTCCTACATCTTCCCCGGCCTCGGGCTGGGTGCGCTGGCCTGCGGGGCCAGGAGCATCAGCGAACGAATGATCATGGCTGCCGCACAGGCCGTCGCCGACCTCTCCCCCCTGAAGACGGGAGGCACCACCCTGCTTCCCCCTCTTGAGAACATCCAGAACGTGGCCATGCGGGTGGCCCATGCTGTGGCCAGACAGGCCCAGAACGAGCAGCTCTGCCCCCCTCTCGATGATGACGCCCTGCAGGAGGCCCTTTCCACCCTGAGCTGGCGGCCCCGCTACCAGCCCTACCGGGCAGCCTGACCCTCTCCTCTTTTCCACCATTCTCCGGCAGGACCTCATCAATCATGGCAAACCGTACAGAAACTGATGGCCTCGGCCAGATCGACGTTCCCCAGACAGCCCTCTGGGGAGCCCAGACCCAGCGGTCACTCCGCTATTTCAGCATCGGGCAGGAACTCATCCCCCGTGAGATGATCGAGGCCTATGCCATTCTCAAGCGGGCCTGCGCCGTGGCCAATGCGGCCAGCGGACGGCTGGAAAAGGACAAGGCGGAGATCATCATCCGCATCTGCGACGAGATCATGAGCGGGATGCATGACCGGCACTTCCCCCTGCATGTCTGGATGACCGGCTCCGGCACGCAGTTCAACATGAACGTCAACGAGGTCATCGCCAACCGGGCCAGCCAGATCACCGGGCAGAAGCTGGGCAGCAAGAAACCGCTTCACCCGAATGACCATGTGAACATGGCGCAGTCCACCAACGACACCTTCCCCAGTGCCATGTACATCGCCAGCGCACTGACGACCCACCGCCGCCTGATCCCGGTCCTTGAGCGGCTGCACGGGGCCATCTCCCACAAGGCGGCGCAGTGGAAGCACATCGTCAAGGTTGGCCGGACCCATCTTCAGGATGCCGTACCCATCACGCTGGGGCAGGAATGGGAAGGCTATGCCGGAATGCTGGAAGACAACATCCAGCGGCTGGAACAGGCCCGTGACGGACTGCTGCCTCTGGCTCTGGGAGGGACGGCCCTCGGTACGGGCGTGAACACCGACCCGCAGTTCGCTGCCCGTGCCTGCAAGGAGATCGCCCGCCTCACCCAGCTGGACTTCACCAGCGGGGCCAACAAGTTTGCCCTTCAGGGAGCGCATGATGCTCTGGTGCATCTCTCCTCCACCCTGCGGACGCTGGCGGGCAGCCTGTTCAAGATCGCCAATGACATCCGCCTGCTGGCCTGTGGCCCCCGGGCGGGACTGGGTGAGCTTAACCTGCCGGTGAATGAACCCGGCTC
The DNA here is from genome assembly GCF_014048465.1 of Bombella mellum. Classification (GTDB taxonomy): domain Bacteria; phylum Pseudomonadota; class Alphaproteobacteria; order Acetobacterales; family Acetobacteraceae; genus Bombella; species Bombella mellum. The sequence goes on along the minus strand of NZ_PDLY01000001.1, from coordinate 175,468 downwards.
CTCAATCATGCCCGGCAAGATCAACCCCACGCAGGCCGAGGCCCTGACGATGCTGTGCCTCCAGGTCATGGGCAATGACGTGGTCGTGGGCATGGGAGGGGCTGGCGGAATGCTGGACATGAACGCCTACAAGCCCCTGATGATCCAGAACGTCATGCAGAGCCTGACCCTTCTCAGTGACGGGATGGAGAATTTCCGCCGGTTCCTCATTGAAGGCACGACCGCCAACGAGGAGCATATACGCCAGCAGCTGGATCATTCCCTCGTGCTGGTCACGGCCCTGTCCCCCAGCATCGGCTATGACAGGGCCTCCCAGGTGGCCCATCATGCCGTGGAGAACGGTCTCAGTCCCCGCCAGAGTGCGCTGGCCCTCGGCTTCATGACGGGCGAGGAATATGACCATGTGGCCGATCCGAAACTGATGCTCCAGCCGAACATCCGGCCACCCAAGGGGTGAAAACTACCTCCACGCAGATGAAAGGGGCCTGACGGTCTGCTCCGTCAGGCCCCTTCCTCATGTCACGCCACTGCCATGAGCGTGAAAACAGTGACAGGAAAAGGAACGGTTCTTCTTCCCTCAGGCACGACGGCCTCCCGAGCCTGACGATGGATTCTGGGCCAGACGGCCATAGACGATGACATCAACCGGGTCTCTGGAACTGTTCCAGAAAGGGGTCTGCCCCTGATTGTGGGCCAGTTTGCTCAGCGTGAACCCGTAACGGTCACAGACATACTGTTTTGTCACACCACAGATATTGAAGACATTGCCGTCGTAATAAGACGGGACAATGACCATGACCCTGTCACTGAGAAAACTCACGGGGAACCGGATGTACTCGCCATTACCGGCGGCCACCCTGAAACGGATGTGATCCTTCTCCACGATGAGCGTATTGGTGATGATCTCAGACATTGATCCTGACCTCAGTAATCACTTGTAGAAACGGACACATGAACGGGCTGGGTTGCCGTGATGTCGACACCCGTGCAGCCCTTCGGAGGGAAGACCAGCCCCGTCAGGGATATCTGGCCACCATTGATGAACACTTCCAGGCTGCTGGTATCGATCAGGATGGTGACGATCATGCTGGAAGCCGCATTGCTCTTCAGACCTGCCGGAATGGAATACGTCTTTCCCCAGTCCTCAGGTGGTTCATTGGGATAGCCGGGATACAGGATGCCTGCCCTGGTCCTGTCAAACGTGATCTGACCGTTCCGGTAAATGATGAGGTCGGTACTGTACTCCGTGCCTTCCATCCGGCCCTTGTTGACGGATATACGTACTTCTTCCGGCCAGTGACCATCAACCTGATCCAGCACAACATCCAGACGATAGCAGTCCGAGGTCTCCACCTCATCTGACGCAAAATCAGGATTGCCCTCACCACCTATCGTCTGCCTGGGGCCCCCTATCCCCGTGATACCATCCGCTTTTTCCACGGGAAACGTGTAGACTTTCTGCTGGCCACTGTAGTCGGTCTGTATCCAGCAGGCTCTGGGATAGGACTGGATGTTCTGGAAGCCTTTATAAGGGGAAGGCAGCAGCGAGTAATCCCAGTTGCCCAGCCAGCACCCCACATAGGTCGGACCATCATCGCTGCCTGCCACGGTCGCATAGGAATCCGGCCCATAATCCAGAGGAATGGCCCTGGACTGCTCATCCGGGGTGAACCGTGTACCATCCCACGACCCCAGCCAGGCCGCACAGCATTCATTCGACTGGGTCCCGCCAGGATAATCACCCTGCACGGCTCCCAGTATCGCCCATTTGTATCCCGGGGTATTCCCCTGACCGTCCAGGACTTTCAGCTTCATGACATTGGGGCACTCCACCAGCGGCCCCGGCCCTTCCAGACTGGAAAGAAATTCCCATGACGTTCCGTTGAGGCTGCGGAAGAACGCAAACCGTGTTCCGATCGTCGCTGCCATCACCAGCTGGCTGTGGTCATCATCCCAGAACACACGGCAGTCCCTGAAGTCCCGGCCCCCATCACGTACGGAGTCCGGCACGAGATCAGGCGAGCAGCACATCCCCAGATTGTACGGAACCTCGCCCAGCCTGTCCGCCACCAGAAGATAGATGGCCTGAAGGACAGGGGCCGGGCCGGAGATGTAGTAATAGACACTACCACAACCACGCCCCAGCCTGTTCTCCTCATCCACCCACACACTTCCGGACCAGTACGTTCCGGAAAGGCTGCTGTTCTTGTCGATGAAGACATCCTTGCCGGAAGGCTCACGGTCATCATCCGACGTCATCGCATCGATGGTGGGACCGCTATAGGAAATCCACGATGTCGCCGGGAAACCGCTGTCAGGAGTCCATTCCGGGTCTCCCAAGGCCCATGTCCTCCACAGCCCGGCCTCCCTGTCATGGACGTAATTCTGGCCGTCATTCTGCCATTTGTGCCTGCCGGGGATCGGCACGGGGGCCAGATGCCGCTTGGGATAATACGCTACTGAAACACTGGACAGGTCCATCATGGACAAAAACCTTTCATGACCAAAACCGATGACAGTACCGGTAAGCACATGGAACCTTCCTCATGAAAAGGTTCCATGCTTTTGATGCCGCTTGCGATGAATATTATTGGAGACAAATATCATGACCAGAAAATGACAGATCATATGAAATGTTCATTACAAAATTCACAGTAAAAATGATTCATTTGTCACGATCAATTTCAATAAAGATGGAACAATACCTTATGATGACATGAATAAATTTTCATGAACCACAATGCAGGGACACTCATCTCCTCGGTCTCTACAGAAAAAGCCCGCATGGACGATCCATGCGGGCTTTCTCCTCAGTCCATCAGATGAAGGCCGCTTCCTGAGCGGCCTCCCTCCTGTTCAGAATTTGTAACGGAAGTTACCGGACCCGCCAGAGCTGGTCTGATGCCCGCCATACTGACCGACATAATCGACATTCACGTCGATCCGGTCCGTCAGATGTGCCGCAAAGCCCGTGTTGATCTGCGCCGTGCTGACAGAAAGCGGTGTCCCCTGCACGCTCATGCCATACCCATCACCCAGCGTGGAGAACCCTTCCCGCACGGAGGCGTTCGTCCGCCCGAAGGCCCGACGATATCCGGCCTCCAGATGAGGCGAGAAGATCACCCTGCCAATATTCACGCTCGTGGCCAGCTTGACCCCGACCGTAGAGAACCCGATGGAACTGTTGCGTCCCTTCACGGCAAGAGCCGTCTCAGCTCCATGCTCATGGAAGCCGGTCTGGTCATAGTTCAGGTAGGTCATCCGGGCAAAAGGCTCGACCTCAAGCGGGAGACGGCTCTCACTGGCAAAAACCATGCGATACCCTGTCTCGGCAAAGGCCTGCCCCGTGCCGGTCCGGTTGTTGGAGGACAGACGACCCGCATAATCCCCATAGGTGACACGACGGTTCGTATGCAGCATGTTCCAGGAATAGCTGAGGCCTCCCTTGAAGGTGATGGCCGCATTGTCCGTCAGCCCACCGACACGCCACGCATTGCCCACATAGGCACCGATGGTGGCGGAATTGGCATGGGCCGAAGAACCACGGCCTGACTGAACGCTGAACCAGTCACGCCCATAGGCCAGAAGCCCGCCAAGACGCCAGCCACCTTTCAGCCCCGTGTCAGCCCCCATGATCCAGCCCACGCTGGACTGGCCCATATGTGCCGCACCGGCAGCTCCACCGGACTGGCCACCCTTCTGCCCATAGACCGTCCCCCAGACGGAGACGTGACGGGTCGGGTCCACATCGCAGTAACCGCTCGTCTGCTCCCTGCCATCATGAGCATGGGCACGCAGCGCATCCCCTGCACAGTCCAGACGGTCCACCACGGTTTCCTGAACATAGAAACTGTCATTGACCATCGCCGTCTTGGCACTGGCATTGATCTCACCCGATAGGGCATTATAGGCCCCACGGACCTGCCCGCCCGTCTGCATGGCGGACCCGGCCAGGGCATCCATGAAGCCTGCCGATGTTCCGGCCCGGTCCAGACTGCCGGCAACCTGCCGCTCGTTACGGTCCTGCGCATAGGCACTGAAATTCGCCACACGCACATAATCCATGATCCAGCTACGGCCATCCTGTGCTTCCGACACCGTACCGCTCAGGAAAGCCGTGTTCAGGGGGGATACCGACCCCTCGTCACTGCTGGACATCCGGGCCTTCTCACCCAGCGTACCGGTGGCCTGGGCCGCATCGGCCAGTTTCAGGATGGTCGTCCTGTAATGCTGCTGCACGGCCATGCTGGACAGGTTGCTGACCGTGGCCGCAACCTGTGCCCCGTTCAGGTGGTTCTGGGTACCTGCCAGGGTCAGCGAGGTGGCCGCTCCCTTACCGCCATCCAGCGTCACGCCAAGGGAGGCGTTCGGGTCCAGGGACAGGTTGTGGACCGTCCCGCTGCCGGAGATCATGGCCCCGGCAGCCACGTTCGTGGCACCACCAAGCGTGCCGTTCACGGCCAGCCCGCCCTGACGCACGTTCGTCGTGCCGTCAAAATGACTGTCATCAGCAGACTGGACCAGCGTCAGGAGGCCCGTTCCGGTCTTGTTGAAGGTTCCGGAACCACTCAGGGAATTGTCGAGACTTTCCGTGCCATTCTCCTCGACCGTCAGCGTACCGTCCACGGCAATGCCGTTCGTACCCAGAGACTGTGTCCCAGCCGTGACATCAGCCCCCCGGGCAATCTCCGTGCCGCCAGAATAATAGTTCGTCCCCCTGAAGACGACATTCTGACCCTGAACGATCAGCCCGCCCTGACCGAACAGGGCGTCACCATAAGAGGTGTTGCTCCCTGTCAGGGTCAGGGTCGAACCGTTCCCGAGATACCCCGTGCCATAGCCCGTCAGGGTGCCGATCCCGGCCTTCGCATTGTCAGCAACGACGAAAAGATTTCCCGTTCCCTTCAGATCATCCAATACGGCTCCAGAATTTCCCGTCATGCTGTCATGCACCGCCAGCAGCAGGGACCGGGCCTGCGGGTCCGTCGTTCTGGCAAGCTGCGCCTCCACATAGGCCTGACGGCTGGCACTCATCCGGCCATCCGTCCGGTCCAGTCCGGCAGTCTGGTCCAGCTCCTGCGAGCCATTACTCTTCAGCGTGCCGATGCTGGCACTGTCCGCCAGCGTGACCATACCGGACTGCTGGTCCAGCGTTCCTGTCACCCTGCCCTGACCGCTCAGCTGCACCGTGCCCGTATTGGTCATGGAGGCCACCTGCCCCGTACTGGAAATGGTGGCCTGACCACTGCTGTTGGACACGTCCCCCGTCTGACCGGTCACGGAAAGCGTACCGTTGTTCACGATGCGGCCAACCTGCCCGGCCACGTCCAGCGCAGCCCCCCACGCCACGGAGACCTGGCTCCTGTCGGAGATCACCGCATTCCGGGCCACGGCCAGCGTGCCGGCCAGTACACCTGTGGCACCGCCATAACTGTTCCGGCCCGCCAGCGTGACGGTTCCAGTCCCCGTTTTCATCAGGCCTGTCCTGGACGGACCATCATCCACGATGGACGTGGCAATCGTGCCACTACGCCCTGCCTCGGCATTCACGCCCAGCATGTTCTGGCCATTGCCGGTCGGAGCTGCTGCCAACGCACCACCGGTCAGCGCATAGCCATCAGATCCGAAACTGATGGTGGAAGCCCGGGTGGGCTGTGAGCTGCTCCCTTCAAGCGCAACCGTACCTCCCTGCCCGACGAAACTGGCTGGGATGACCTGCTGACCTCCGGTCACCCCGCCTCCTGCGCCGCCGGTCGTGGCGTCATGATTCGCACCAACGCTGGCGGTGCCTTCGTCAGCCCCGGCATTGTTGCCAGCTGCCGTACTGGTCGTAACCTCGTGCCCCGTGCCCATCCCGGCAGTACTGGCATCCGTGCTGCTCCCTGTCGTGCCCGTTCCTGTTCCGCTCGACACCGCCTGGGCCACCATGACATCAACGGTTTTTGTCGCATCATCATGAACATAGCTGAGCATCTGCCCGGCCCTGGTTGGCACCAGCGTGGCCTGCTGCTGCCCGGACAACGTGCCCGTATAATCAATCAGATGGTAGATACCCGCATCAACGGCACCGTTCTGGCCCCTGTTCTGCCCGGTGATGCCTGCAATCTGAATGTTCCCACCCAGCGTTACATTACCATTGACCTCGGCATGAGAATTATAGGCATCACCCTTGTTCCCTTTATCTGAAGTCGTCCCTTCATAGAAGGTTGTCGTGCTTCCTCTGGCAAGATTCAGATCGCCATACAGCTTCAGGATACCGGCACTCGTGGCCGTACCGATGTTCAGGCTACCACCATCCGAGACCGTAAAGGCACCCTGCCGCTGCGTGTTGAAAGTTGGCCCCTGATTTTCCGGAACGAGACCGAGCGGCTTCATGCCCATCACCGTGGCCGTACCACCCTGATTGATGGCGATGTTGCCTGCACCATTCTGGCCCCCCAGAACGGCAAAGGAATTGTCCAGATTCAGCTGACCACCATGATCAACGATGATGTCGCCAGACCCTTTCCCGCCATCAACCGGGCCGATCCAGAGGCCACCATTCTGGACATTCAACTGGGCAGACTGACCCACCGTACCCGGATTGACGAAATTGCCGGACGCATCATACCCGACCTGATCCCCGGTGACATGAATGACACCATGAGCCTCACCTTCAGCAAGATACGGATTGGTATTCGTATCATTGGTCCGATCATCAGGGCCGTTACCAGCGGAATTTCCCAGATAAATTCCACCATTTATGCCACCACCTGAAATGGTGGCTGAGGCTCCATCGGATATCCACAAAATTCCGTGTGAAACACCCGGTACAGTATTATAGATGGTTCCATCCGTCCCCCTCAGCCCTGTTCCCAACTGCTGCCCTATCACAAGCTGGGCTGCCTTCAGTACGCTTCCGCTATCCCGCACGACAACAGTAGCATCACTGGCAGTAGGCGGATCACCTGGATCAGAACCGTTGGGATTAGAGGCACTATCCGTACCCGAAGCAATCAGAAGCTCACCAACGTCTACTCTAGCACCATTGTGAAAGAAAATTTTCCCCATTTCCCTTGGGGGAGGCGGCAAAACCATCCCCGATACCGGATCTACTGCCAATACACTTTTCAAACCTGAGGAAGAAATCTCCAACAGTCCAATATTCTTTATCGTGGCATGATCAAAATCAGAAAATGCCGTATTGACATGCACCTCACTCCATGTCGGCAAATCTATCGCATCATCATCAAGTATCGTATTTACAGGAAACTCCTGCGATATATCAATTTTCCCCTGTCCCTCTATTGTACCGGAAAAATGACTGCCCGAACCATATATGGCGAACTGAGCCCCTTCATCCGGATCATCTTTGACAGAGTTAAGCACTTCCACATGGCCAGAACCATTGAGCTGTCTAACGTTATTATATACGGATTTAGTCCAGGTCTCTATAATGAGGGTTCCTCCTTCTGATATGTTCATGTTCATATTACGCTGTTCGGGGCCATACACGCCCCGGGAAACATCTATGCCATCCTCTAGAAATGCAGAAGGTGCTGTCCCATTATCAAAATGATGCAGCGTACCATCAATGATATTGATCTGATCTAAAGTTTTTTTTGAAAATTCAATACTTCTATTTCCAGTTTCTAATATTCCCCCTCCTATGATATTCAATGATTTTGCACTTATTACAGAATAATTTCCATGATAGCTATCATTAGCCTCACTCAACAAACCAGATTTCGATAATTTGTCGTAATCATTCTTCGAGAGGCCATCATAAGTGTTATTGGCCGAGCCCAATATATTGGTCTGTCCCGTCGGGACTGAAATGGTCACGGCACCACTCTGGCCGTCTGCCTGTGTAATGATATCCATTGCCGGGGCATCATCAGCCCTTGCAATACTGGCAGAGCCAATGATCAGGGCAAGAGCACTGGCAGACAGGCCAATATATTTCAGGCGGCCTCGCCCACCCTTCTGTCCACAACAAGATGAAGACAGTCCCGTTGAGCTGCACAGCCCCCGATAAGAAAAAAAATCATGTCCAGGCACTGCTCACACTCCACAGAATCAGAAAAACTTCTCCATGTATAAGCAGATTTGACTGCCCATTCTATTTCATGAGAACCATTTCCTTACATATTGTTAATTCAGCACAAGACTGTGACTTTTCCATCACATACAAAAAGGCCCGCATGAACATGCCATGCGGGCCTCCTGACAGATCAACAGAGCGTGCCAGCAGCTTACTGCTGGATCAGCCTGCCATCCTTGTCCACCAGAGTGATGGGATAATCACCGGAGAAACAGGCGTCACAGTTCGTATGGTTCTCCACCGGGCGACCTTGGTGACCAAGGGCGCGGTAGAGGCCATCAAAACTGATGAAGGCAAGACTGTCCGCATTGATGGCCCTGCACATCTCTTCCAGCGAATGACGGGCCGCCAGAAGATGCTTCTCGGAAGGCGTATCAATCCCATAAAAGCAGGGATGCCTGGTCGGGGGGGAAGTGATGCGCATGTGCACCTCCTTCGCACCGGCGGCCCGGACCATGTCCACGATCTTGCGGGAGGTCGTGCCACGCACGATGGAATCATCCACCAGAATGACCCGGCGACCTTCCAGCACCGCCTTGTTGGCTGAGTGCTTCATCTTCACGCCCAGATTACGTATCTGGTCGGTCGGCTGGATGAAGGTCCGGCCAACATAATGATTCCGCACTATGCCCATCTCATAGGGCAGGCCGCTCTCATGCGCATAGCCGATTGCAGAAGGTACGCCGGAATCTGGCACCGGCACGACCACGTCAGCCTCCACGCCGCTTTCCCGGGCCAGCTCGCTGCCGATACGGGTCCGTACCTCATAGACGGACTGCCCCTCCAGCACGGAGTCCGGCCGGGCAAAATAGATGTATTCGAAAATGCAGAAACGCCGCCCGACATCACCGAAGGGCCAAAGCGACTTCACACCCTCGGAATTGATGACGACGATCTCGCCCGGCTCGATGTCACGCACATATTCGGCACCGATGATGTCCAGCGCACAGGTCTCGCTGGCCAGGACCCAGCCACCCTTCTCCCTGTCATGACCGGGCATGCGGCCCAGAACCAGCGGCCGCACGCCCAGCGGGTCCCGCATCCCCAGCATTCCGTTGTCCGGCGTCAGGGTGATGAGCGAATAGGCCCCCTTGATCTTCTTCGCCGCATCCATCAGCCGCTCGATCACCGTGTCATACAGTGAAATCGCAATCAGATGGACGATGACCTCCGTATCCATCGTGGAATGGAAAATGCAGCCCCGCTGCACCAGTGCCTTGCGCAGGGTTGCCGCATTGGTCAGGTTGCCATTATGTGCCACCGCCAGCCCGCCAAACGCATAGTCGGCATAGATGGGCTGGACATTGCGCACATGGGTGCCGCCGGTCGTGCCATAACGGTTGTGCCCGATGGCTGCCTCACCCGGCAGACCCGCAATGACATCCTGATTGCCGAACACGTCGCCCACCAGACCGAGGGCCTTGTGCTGGTGGAAGACCTCGCCATCAAAACTGACGATGCCGGCCGCCTCCTGACCGCGATGCTGGAGGGCATGCAGGCCGAGGGCCGTCAGTGCTGCCGCATTCGGCACACCCCAGACACCAAAAACACCACATTCCTCATAGGGACGACTGGACGATTCAGGAAAAGACATATCGATGGAGCAAACCTGACGGGCGAATCCCGCTCATATCTAAGTGGCACAGCGGCACAGGCAGCCAACCCCTTGAAAAAACCGGCCATTGCCCCGCCGGGGGGCCGCCTGTCCGTCAGGGTGATGCCTGCGACCCCCCTTCAATGGCTATTCGATGGCAGAAAGGCAAGATGTTCCGACCATGAAACCGGTATATATCCCTGCAAAAAAGCCACCCCACGCACGACGGCAGGAGCAAGGACGCTTCCCTTCATGGCGGCTTCCAGCCAGTCCTGCGCAAGATAGCTGCCGGCGCAGAACAGCAGGACGAGCACGACATAGCCCCGCACCAGTCCGAAGCCCGCCCCCAGCAGGGCATCCAGCGGACCGGACAGCACCCCCCGCACGCCACGGGCCAGCTGGGTGGTCACCAGGTTCAGGATGATCATGACCAGAACGAACAGCACCAGACGCCCGCCCCAGATGAAAACGGGCGTCCCCTGGAGGGAGGACGGAGCCATCGGCGCAAAGTGGGACAGGATCACCCCGCCCCACCGGCCGGTCAGCCAGAAGCTGCCCACCCAGACAAGCAGCGCACCGCTCTCCCGCGACAGGCCCCGCACCAGCCCCCAGAGGGATGAAAGACCGACGAGGATCAGTATCCCCCAGTCCATCGGTCCCAGATGTTCCAGAAATGTTCCGTGCAGGCCCGTCATCGCCGCTGCGTCACTCCCCGCCATGAAATCCTTTGATGTCTGACCACCCCGTCACCGTCAGGGCAGTTTCGTGGACCGGTAACGCCCTCCCTTGCGGGCCCGGATGCCACGTTTCAGCAGATCGGCCGAAAGGTCAATCCGTTCGCTCAGCTCCCGCCAGACGGCACCTTCATCAACACCGTGCTGCTGCCATATCTTCCGTATCTCCAGCAGGAAGACGGCACTGTCCTCGGCCAGTGCCTTCGGCTCGTCATACAGATAGTCCAGAAGGCAGTCCGTGGCCTGCTCGGCCAGCACCTTGCATTCCTGCCCGTCCTTCGCCCTGAAGTCGCCTGCGGCAGGCCCATATCTTGCGGATCGTGTCATACTGGCCCCAATCATGTCCGTCCCGCCTCCCTGCTATAGAAGAGAATAAGGTACGCGGGTCCGTTATCCTAGCCCGACGCAACAAATAACACGCATGAAGACCATCATCCGGCCGGATTTTTCTCCAGTTCCAACAGCATGATTATTTACGGAAAGTAAAAATGAAAATCCTGTTCACGGGATTGCGACCCGTTCATAAACCTTCCTGAAAAATAACACAAAAATACCACATAAGCCCCGTTAGCATCACCTACACTTCATACAGTTATCGGCAGGTGGGCCTCATGGCCTGCAACTCAGGGAAGAATCATGACTCTCACATGGGACAACCAGCAGGACTATTCCAATCAGGCCCTTAACTCAGGGGGGTACAACGATGCCGGTTCCCCCGGTTTCTGGTTCGGTCCGCCGATCATTCCCTCCGCACCGGACCCTGACGGGCAGGTCTCCTACAGACCGACCACGCTCAACGCCAATACCCAGATCAGCCAGAGCCAGCCTGTCTACAACCTGTCAATACCCAGTGGAACAAACGTCAGCCAGGCAGGCGACACGATCACGATCCTGATGCAGATCCCCGACACATACACGACGGTTGAGGTATCGGCATCCTATGTCGGAGAGTTCTCCTACAAATACGTCCCTCACCCCACACCTGCCACCATCGGGGAGTTCCAGCTCACCAAGGTGACCGGCATCGACACGCAGGATGGCATCCTGACTCCTCCCGACTATGCTGCACTTGCTGCCCTGACCAAGGCGGTGGACACAGGGCGGTATGCCGTCTATCTCCAGCTCCTGCCCCATACGGGCAGTGCTTCCGTCGATCAAGGGAATCCGGCAACTCCGGGGTCTCCCGTCACGCTCAGCACCGCCACGTGGAACTTTGACACCAACCCGCCTGCCATCGAGATCGCCTGCTTCCTGCCCGGCTCCATGATCGCCACGGAGACAGGCCCCAGGGCCGTCGAGACCCTCGCCGTCGGTGACCTCGTCCTGACAGGCCCTGCCGGAAGCCAGACGCTGGAACCGGTGACATGGGTGGGGCGTGGTCATGTCGAGGTCCAGACCGACCTCCCGGACGACCGGGCCGGTTATGCCGTCTGCATCAGCAAGGGTGCGCTGGGGGACAACTGCCCGGATGCCGACCTGTATCTGACATCCGAGCACACGCTCTATCTTGACGGTCACTTCGTGCCGGTACGGATGCTTGTGAACCACCGGTCCATCTTCTATGACCGTCAGCGTCTTTCCTATGATTACTACCATTTCGAGACGGCGGAGCACAGCATCGTCCAGGCCAACGGCACCGTCACGGAGAGCTATCTCAGTTCCGGCAGCAGCCGCCGCCACTTCCGGGACATGCAGTTCCTCCAGCAGGGCAATGTCGTGGCCTTTCCCCCGTCCAAGAGCTGGGAAAAGGATGCCTGCGCTCCCCTGGCGGTGGATGTTTCCTTCGTCCAGCCTCTCCATGAGATGCTGGACAGCCGGGCCCGTGCCCTGGGCTTCGCCCGGCAGGTACCGCCCGTCGCCCTGACATCGGATTCAGACTTCCATCTGGTGACCGACACGGGGGACGTGCTCTACCCCATCCGCCGGGTGCGGGACCAGGCCATCTTCCTTCTGCCGGAAGGTGTCCGCTCCCTTTATCTCCGGTCCCGCACGAGCCGCCCGTGCGACACGGTCGGCGTCTATGTGGATGACCGGCGCAGCCTCGGCGTGCTCATCGGCACGATGGAGCTCTATCAGGGCAGCCAGACACACCGCCTGACCCATCATCTGACAGACCGACAGGCTTCCGGCTGGGATGTCGTGGAGAACAGCCCCTGCCGCTGGACGAATGGCAATGCCTTCCTGTCGCTTGAAGACGTGCCTGCCATCCATGAGCGGGACATGCTGGCCATACAGCTGGTTGCCGAAGGCCCCTATCTCGACAGGGCGCAGACAGCCACCTCCACCATCGCCCTTCCCAGAAAGACCGCCACGCCATAAGGCAGGCCCTTCCGGCCGGTCCCTTCCCGCACCTTCCGGGAAAGGACCGACGGTCGCTTTCGGTGGAAATTCTTTTCCCTCCTTAAAAAATACTTTATACGTCCCCCGTCCGTGAGCGACTTCCATCGTCTTCCACAACAGGGGATCATGATTCATGGATGCGCCATCCACAGGCTTCCTAGCAGGGTTTCTGCTAGCCGCCGTCTCCTGCCTGTCATGTCTGTTTCCCATGCGTCCCGCCCTGGGGCAGGATGTACCCGTTGCCGGCTACTCGCCCGGTGCCCGAAGTGCCACGACCGCCAACACGATGCTCGACAGCGTGGTGGGCAACTCCCATTCTCCCATAAAGAAACAGACCAGCATCACGGGCGACCTCTATCACGTCGCTGCTGACGGGACCGTCACCGCTCCCAACGGGCTGCTGGTATCGCCCGGCGGCTGCCAGACACCCGGAACGGGAAGCCGCCTCCCCACCGCTCCCGCCAAGGGCTCGCCCCATCCCCATTACCGCTTCGGCACCTTGCGCCGCGGCAGGGGGTTCGAGACCGTCACCATTGGCGTGAGCGAACAGCCGGACCTCACTGCGACCGGCCTGCACGCCCCCAAGACACGACGGGCCACCCTGAACGCCTCTTTCGGCCCCACAGGGCTGTACATCCTGCCGGAACCCTGCTCACGCACCCATCCGGGAGACCGTGCCCTCACGCTGGATGCCGCCGCCAGTCTGGCCAGTGCCGATGGCAACGCCTTCACCCTTGCCGGAAACCGGTCCCACGAAGTCCCCGTCAACGTCGCCCGGCCACTGCCTGACGGTGACGTGGAGCTGCGGAACAGTGCCCTGCCCGGTTCCGCCGCCCCATGAGCATGTCCGCCACACGCCTTACAGCCCGCCTTACCCGCCTCACCCTGCTGACAGCCCTTCTTCTGCCGGACCGGATGCTGGCGGAAGGGATTCCGCCCGCCTCCACTCCTGCGGGCGTGCCGGTCATGTCCATGCCTGAACCTCTGGGATTCCCCAGCCATCACATGGCGGGCGGGCCACCAGTCCCTGTCACCGGACCGGACCAGACCGCCCTGCCGCAGGGGCCTGCCGGTCCCAATCCGTCGCCTCATCTGGAAAACACGATCGCCCTGCCCAGACTGGAAGCCGTCGTCCTGCAACCGGTCGGGGTGCGGGGCAACAGGACGGCCCAGCAGCCCATCTCCTCCGAAGGACTGAAGCTGAGCCATTCTCCGTCCCTCTACAGGGTCATCCTCCCCTATGTCGGGCATCCCCTGACCTTCCAGAAGATGCACGAGCTGACGGGAGCCATCGCCATCTTCTTCCGCCAGCATGACCGGGCCTTCATCAGCATCACCGTACCACCCCAGCGCGTGCATGAGGGCGTGCTACATATTGATGTCTCGGAATACCGGCTGGAACGCATCACCGTACATGGCAACCGCTGGACGCCTGCCTGGCAGGTCCGGCAGGCCAGCAACCTCACCCCCAACCAGACCATGGCCCTGACGGCCCTCCAGACGGACCTGGACTGGCTGAACCTCAATCCCTTCCGCACGGCGGACCTCATCTACCGCCCCGGCAGCCATCCCGGCAGCACGGACGTGGACATCAATGTGACGGACCGCTTTCCCGTCTATGGCTATGCCGCCATGAACAATCAGGCAGACCGCTCACTGGGTCGGCTCAACTGGTATACAGGAGCCTCATGGGGCAATGCCTTCGGGCTGGGGCAGATACTGACCTACCAGTTCAACCGTACTTTCATGAACCGGTTCGACAACCATACGGGCAGCTGGACCATCCCACTCTTCGGCCACAATGCGTTGCAGATTTTCGGCAACTATGCCCTCTCCCACCCGACCAGCAACACGCCGGGCCTCATCAACCGGGGCCTCAGCGGGCAGGTGTCCCTGCGCTGGCTGCACATGTTCGACCATATTGCCCTTGGCCGGGATGCCGGACTGGACGGCATGATACAGCTCGGTTTCGACTGGAAAAACACCCATTCCGACCAGTTCTACCATGCCCGCACCATCACGCTCTCCAAAGCGGACACGGCCCAGTTTGTCGTGGGCTATACCGGCTCCATCCAGGACCCGTGGGGACAGACGCAGATCAACAACCAGTTTTTCTACGGCCCCGGCGGCCTGATGAAGAATGATTCACGACGGGCCTATGAGAGCATCTTCCCGCTCTCCAGCCCCGATTATGTCTATGACCGGCTGATGCTCACCCGGACACAGAACCTGCCCTACGGCTTTTCCTCCACCACGAAACTGACCTTCCAGCAGGCCAGCAAGAACCTGCTCTACAGCGAGCAGCTCATGATCGGCGGCATGGGCAATGCCCGTGGCTATTTTGCCAACACGTCCTTCGGCAGCAACGGCAACGCCGTCAGTGAGGAAATCTTCACCCCCGCCCTCTCGCTGCTCAAACTGGCGCACCTGCCCACACCGGGACAGCCGGACAGCAACAAGCTCGGCATCTTCTGGGACTGGGCGGACAACCGGCAGGTCCACCATGTAGGCACGGGCGCACGGGCGGCCACCCTTGCCAGCGTGGGAGCCGACCTCACCGGCAGCCTGAACCAGCATGTCAACATCACCTTCGATGCCGGAATCCGCCTGCGCCGCATCCACACGACGGAACTGGCGAACCGCCGCGGGACATTCTGCGACTTCCAGATCGTCGGAGGTTTTTAACCCTCCGAGCGGGGCAGGTTCAGTTCCGTCCAGAGCGTGTCCAGTGCCCTGATCAAGGAGTCCAGGTCTTCCTCCGTATGAAGCGGCCCCGGGGTCAGGCGCAGACGCTCCGTGCCACGGGGAACGGTCGGATAGTTGATGGGCTGGAGATAATGGCCGAACCGCCTCAGCAGGCTGTCCGTCAGCTCACGGCAGAGGGTGGCATCTCCCACCATGACCGGCGTGATGTGCGACTGGCCGGTCATGTAGGGGATTTTCACCTCTTCCAGCTTCTTCCGCAGCAGGGCCACGGCCTCCCGCTGTCCCCTGCGCTCGGCATCGCTGTGACGCAGGTGCCTGACGCTTGCCAGCACGCCCGCCGCAATCATCGGCGGCAGGGACGTGGAAAAAATGAAACCCGAACCGAAAGAGCGCACGAAATCACACAGGGCGGCAGAGGCTGCGATATAGCCCCCCACCACGCCATAGGCCTTGCCCAGCGTCCCCTCGATGACGGTCAGCCGGTGTTCCAGACCACGCTCCTGCGCCACGCCGCCACCCTGCGGGCCGTACATGCCCACGGCATGGACCTCGTCCAGATAGGTCATGGCATTATAGCGGTCGGCCAGATCGCATATCTCTTCAATCGGAGCAATGTCGCCATTCATGGAATAGACGGACTCGAAGGCGATGATCTTCGGCGTGTCCAGAGGCAGCTCCTTCAGCCTGGCTTCAAGGTCTTCAAGATCATTATGCCTGAAGATGCGCTTCTCCGCACGGGAATGGCGGATGCCCTCGATCATGGAGGCATGATTGAGTTCGTCGGACAGCACGACACAGCCCTTGAGCCGTGCCGCCAGCGTGCCCAGCGTCACCCAGTTGGAAAGATAGCCGGAATTGAAGAGCAGGGCACTCTCCTTGCCATGCAGGGAGGCAAGCTCCTTCTCCAGCGCAACATGATAATGGTTCGTCCCGGAGATGTTCCGTGTCCCCCCCGCACCGGCACCGCTTTCATCCAGAGATTTATGGATGGCGGCCAGCACGTCAGGGTGCTGTCCCATGCCCAGATAGTCATTGGAGCACCAGACGGTCACATCCCGCCCGACGCCATGATGGAAGGCCCTGGGGAACTTGCCGGCGTGACGCTCCAGCTCCGCAAAATAACGGTAGCTGCCATCAGCCCGGAGGCCGTCCAGCGCATTCTGGAACAGGGTATCATAATTCATAGACATTGCTCTCCTCAGGGTCATCAATTTATGACCCGCCCCCCAGAAAGCAAGGCTTAAACACTGTTATAAACGAAAACATGATTACAGGATGTTTCAAAGAGGACTGTCTGGCTACAGTTTTTTCAGTCTCTCCTTTATAGCTGGTAACCCCACTGCTCTCCCGGACGGGGAGCGTTTCTTGCCGGAGGCCTGTCTTGCCTGTTTCCGCTTCTTCTTCCTCTCCGGGCGACCGGCCCGGATTCGGTGCCCTGCTGCCTTACTGGCAGGTCACCCTTGCCGCCTTCAGTGGCTGGTTTCTCGACGCTTTCGACCAGACCGCCCTGATGTTCACCCTGCCCGACATCGCCAGGGATTTCGGCTGCACGCTGGCCGCCCTTGGCAGCGTCTTTCTGGCGCAGGCCCTGGGGCGTGCCGTGGGCAACACGGGCTGGGGATGGCTCTCCGACCGTTTCGGCCGCAAGCCCGCCTTCACGCTCGGCATCCTCTTCTTCGCCCTCTTTGCCGCCCTGACAGGGACGACCCACAGCATCACCACGCTGGTCATCATCCAGTTCCTGTTCGGGATCGGTTTCGGCGGAGAATGGACGGCCTCTGCCACCCTGCTGATGGAAAGCGTGCCCGGCCCGCTGCGGCCTCTGGCCTCGGCCACCATGATGGCCGGATACGAGGTCGGCTACATGGCGGCTGCCGGGGCACAGGCCCTCATCCTGCCCCATCATGGCTGGCGGATGATGTTCTTCATCGGTCTGCTGCCAGCCCTGCTCATCATCTTCGTCCGCCTGAGGGTCAAGGAAAGCCCCATCTGGCTTGCCGCTCAGGAGGAAAAGAAGAAAAGGAACGGTCAGGCCCCATCAGAACCGGCAGCCTCCTTCTGGCAGACCGTCCGGCAGTTCTGGAACGGGGCCGCCTTCCAGGCCGTGGCCTTCATGTGCTTTCTGGAATTCCAGAAGGCCGCCCTCTACACGTTCTATCCCACCATCCTGCGGGACAGCCATCACCTCAGCCCCCAGCTCATCTTCTGGCCGGTGTCCCTCTACTGCCTCGGTTCACTCACCGGGAAGATCCTCTGCGGGGCACTGGCCACCCGCTTCGGGGAAGGTCTGGTCATGAGGGTGGCCCTGGTCGGGGTCATGCTGCTGATCGTCCCGTTCCTCAGTGCCGGGCCGTGGGTGATCCTGCTGGCCTCCGCCTTCTTCATCGGGGCCGCCGCTTCGGGTGTCTATGCGCTGGTGCCCCACTATCTGTCCCAACGCTTCCCCGATGCAGGCCGCAGCGCAGGCATGGGCACCAGCTATGCGGTCGGCTCCCTGGGACAGGGCGTGGCCGGGCGGCTCGTACCCTCCCTCGCTCCGCTGATGGCCGGTGGCCTGCCCGTGGCTGCCACGGTGTGCGTCCTTTCCGGCACCTTCATCAGCATCGGCATCACGCTCTTCCGCCCGAAGGACGTGCAGGACTTCTGAAGCGGTCCGGCCATCCATGAAAAAAGGGGGTGGAGCTTTCGCCCCACCCCCACAGCACTTCCAGAGGAAGACCCCGTCTCCGTCCGTCAGAAACGGACCTTGACGGACCCCGTCCCGCCACTCTCGGTGGACTGGTTGCCATACTGCCCGATATAGGACAGGTCCAGATCAACACGGTCGCTCACATGCGCCGTCACACCGGCCTGCACGACCGCCGCATTGCTGGAAAGCAGCACGCCGGCCACATCCATGTCGCTGGCACCACCCGTCATGGAGAAGGCCTCATGCTGACGGGACCCCATACGCCCGAAGGCATGACGGTAAGCGGCCGTCAGGTGCGGCATGAAGACCGCCTTGCCGATGCTCAGCGTCGTCGCCGTACGGAAGCCGAAACTCGAGAAGGTCACGCCCGTGTCCGTGCCATGGCTGTGCAGGGCCGCCTCATTGCCATGCTCGCGGTAGCTGTCGCTCTCCATGTTCACATAGGCCACGTTCATGAACGGCTCGAACATGCTGTGCGCCCCACGGAACTTGTAGCCAAGCTCCCCGAAGCCCTGGGCCGTGCCGCCCAGATAGCTGCTGCTCAGACGCCCGCCATAGTCACCCACGGCAATGTGACGGTGCGTGTTGATGACGTTCCAGCTGTAGATCGCCCCAAGACGGAGGTTCAGGCGGCCCCAGTGGGTCCCGGCATAGGCACCGATGCTGACATTGTTGCTGTTGGCCGAGGATGAACGTCCCCGCTGGATGTTGAACTGGGAGTGACCGTAGGAGATCAGCCCACCGACACGCCAGTTGCTGCGGCTGATCGGCGCATCCACACCCATGACGAAGCCCGCCGTGTTGTGGTGCATCAGGGCCGCGTTGCCATCCCCGCTGTTGAAGCCCATGCCACCATAGGCCTGCCCCCACATGATCGCATGGTCGGAATAGCAGGTGCCATTCTTCTTATGCGTCTTCAGGTCGAAGAAGCTCTGCCCGTTATGGCCATAGTCACAGTCGGCGGCCGCCAGGCGGTTCAGGGCCGCATTGCGGATGTAGAAGCTGTCCTGGATCAGCCCCGTCCGGATGGAGGCATGAAGCTCACCGGAGAGGTTGTCCAGCGCACGGCGGGCCTGATCCTTCGTCAGGACCGTCATGGCCTGGGCCAGCTGCGTGCCGTCACCGATGCGGTTCAGCCCCTCTCCGGCCGTCACCTCGTTACGGGTCTGTCCGACATGGTCATAGCCATAGATCGAACGGCGCAGCACCACATCCACGTCATTGTCCTGATAGACCAGACGGGGATCAAGGTAGGCATAGTCCTGACCGATGTTGGTCTTCAGGTCATCATAGTGACCATTCACGCCAGCATTGGCCGTCAGCACACGGTAGGCCTGGCCGTAGGACAGGGCCATCGGGTTCTTCACCTGAAGGTCCAGCGTACCGCCCTGGAGGGTGGCCTTGCCGGATACCAGCACACGGTCGGACTTCAGCTCGCTGTAGGAGAAGCCATCCGGCTCGGCCAGCTTCTGCCCGGTCGCCTCGTTGTCCCCACGGATGAACAGGACGGAGCCCTTGGCCATCGTCAGGTCGCCGTTGACATGAAGGCCACCGATGCGGGCCTCATTGCCACCACCCAGCGCAGCACCATCGGACACGACCGTGGTCCCGACATACCCGTTACCGGCCAGTCCGGCACCACGCTGCACCGTCACGTCGGAGCGGGACAGGTTGCCATCCACGATCATTTCGCCGGACTGAATGTCCGTCGGACCGCTGAAGCCGGAACCGTCACCCTCAAAGGTGAAGGTACCCGTACCCGTCTTCGTCAGGCCACCGGCCTTCTCGCCACTGGCGTTGCCGTCCGTCAGGGCGACGTTGCTGGCCAGCGTCAGGTGGTTCTGGTCCTGCACGTCGAACGTTGCACCCTTCGAACCGATGGACGTGTCAACATTGCCCGTCAGGTCAGACCCCTTCTGGTTCTGAAGGGTACCGCCGTCCAGAACCAGTCTGGCTCTAGCACCATCTTCCGCATCCAGGCCGGGCCGGCCATTGGCATCACCCGCCGCCAGCGTACTGCCGTTGAGCACGTTGATGGTGGCATTGAGGCCGTCAGCCGGCATGGTCTCCGCCTTGGCGAAAACGATCGGGCTGCTGCTGTGCAGTCCGGCTCCATCAGAAAGCGTGACCTCCGACGGGCCTTTGGAGCCAACCGTCATGCCACCATCCGTGGCCAGCTGTGCGGCCGAACCGGCGAGGGCCAGCGTCCCTTCATTCACGGCCACGGGACCGCCAATATGGGACTGGTTCGTCAGCGTTTCCTGACCGCTGGCGAGTGTCAGGCCACCCGTGCCGGAGAGGCTGCCCGCATAGGTGTCATGGGCGTTGGTCAGGCTCAGCGTGCCATCCAGCACGCCATTGCCTGCCCCCGTGAGGGAGCCGACCGTGGAACCATTGCCGGTGACATCAAACTGGCCACCATTGGCTGCCAGCGTTCCGTCAACCTTGTTCCCATCAAGGGAGAGCGTGCCGCCGTTCTGGGTGACGTCACCCGTGACGGTGTTGCCCTGACCCAGCGTCATGGCACCGCTGTTCGTGGCGGAAGCCAGCTGACCACCCGTCAGGGTCGCTTTGCCACTGTTGTCCAGATGAGCCAGCGTACCGTTCTCAGCGGTCAGGGTACCGGTATTGGTCGTCGTGCCACCAACCCTGCCACCATTGACGTCCGTTGTGGCATTGTTGTTCAGGTTGCCAGCGATAGTGCCCGTGATGTTCAGGCGGCCATCATCAACCTTCGTGTCACCTGCATATGTGTTGTCACCACTGAGCGTGGTCGTGCCAGAGCCTTTCTGGACGAGCGAACCCGTGCCGGAAATGGGCTGGGCCAGCGTGATGTCGTTGCTGTGATCGACCGCCAGCGTGCCGTTGTTGATGATCTCCTGAGACCCGACGGACCCGGTCGTGCCGCCATTGCCGAGCTGGAGGGTACCGGCATCAATACGGGTCGGCCTGGCAAAGTCATTGTCGGAGCTGAGGATGAGCGTACCAAGGTCTGCCTTGTGCAGGGCCGTTCCGCCGTCAACATGGCTGCCATCGATGACGGATGCGATCTCGGCTGTGATGTTCTTCCCTTCGGACGTACCATCACCCACGCGGATGACCGTGTCACCCGTGGAAGCCTCGAGCCTGTCGCCGGTCACGAGATACTGCTTGCCATCAATGTTGGCGAACTGTGCCCCGGAGAAGGAGACAGGAGCCTGACCGTCCCTGTCATCAACACGGACCGTACCGGCGGAAGCCGCAAAGATGGCCATGTTGCCGGACTGCCACTGACCATTGGTCTTGCCGTCGCTCTCGGCCCAGTTGGGCGTACCATTCGGGCTTGCGGCACTCCAGACACCATCGCCACCGTCGATCTTGCCATTGCCAGCATCGTCAGTGCCACGATGGGAGCTGGCATTGCCATCCCAGAAGTTGAAGTTGGCATCAGGATGATCGGTGTGGGTGGGAGGAACCGTCGGGCTGGGCACCGTCAAGTTGACCTGATGGTCGATGGAGGTCTGGATGGACAGACCATCCACATTCTGGCCTGGCAGCTGAAGCTGCTGCTGTGAACCGGAAAGGGTGCCGCCATAGCTGTACAAGCGGTACAGACCCGACATCAGCGCAGAGTTGCTGACATTCGGAGCCCCCTCGACCGGCTGGATGGAGAGCGTGCCACCGAGCTGAAGGCTGCCCTTCACGTCCACGAAGTCGTTGTAGGCACCGCCTTCCGTGTTGGTCTGGCCAAGACGGAAGACCTGACGGGACCCGTTGTCCAGATTCAGGTTGCCGTTGATCTGGAGACGACCCGGTGCCTCATCCGTGCCCGGTGCCAGCGTGGCCCCGGAACCGATGGTCACGTCCCCACCGATCGTGCCCTTGCCACGCAAGGTGGCACTGTCCACGACGGAGGTGGCACCCGTGGCGGCACCATTGTCACCATTCACATCCAGACGGGCATCGTTCTGCACGAGGGTCGGACCAGCATAGCTGTTCGTGCCCGTCAGAACTTCATGACCACCGGACACCGTCAGCCCACCAGTCCCGGACAGGTTGCCTGCATAGGTGTCACGAGCATTGGTCAGGTGCAGCGTGCCATTCAGCGTACCGTTGGCAGTCCCATCAGCCTGGTCCGCTTCGTCACCATCACGGTTCAGCAGGGCACTCCCGATACCAGCCAGAGAGCCGACCGTGGAGCCATTGCCCGTGACGGTGAACGTTCCGCCACCAGCCGCCAGCGTGCCGTCAACCCTGTTGCCATCAAGCGTCAGGCTGCCTGCCTTCTGGATCACGTCACCCGTGACGCTGTTGTCCTTGCCCAGCGTCATGATGCCGCTGTTCTCGGCGGAGGCCAGCTGACCGCCCGTGGCACTGAAGGTCGCCCCGTCAGCATTGGTGACATGGCCTGCCGTGCTGTCTGCCAGCGTGGCCGTGCCAGCCTTGTTGACGACATCAGCCAGCGTGGCCTTCTCGGCATTCAGCGTGCCCCTGTTCGTGGTCAGGCCAGCAACCCGGCCACCATCAACGTCGGTCGTGCCGTCATTGTTCAGCGCACCACCAACCGCACCGTTCAGGGTCAGGCCAGCCTTCTGGGCAACATTGGTGTCACCCGTATATGTGCTGGCACCCGTCAGGCTTTCATGACCGGCAGAGACCGTCAGGCCACCCTTGCCGGACAGGACGCCGGAATAGGTGTCAGCCGCATTGGTCAGGTCAAACTGGCCGTCAAGCTGGCCATTGCCAGAACCGGACAGCGTACCGACCCTGGACCCGGCCTCGGCGACCGTGAACTGCCCACCATCGGCGGCCAGCTTGCCA
Source organism: Bombella mellum (assembly GCF_014048465.1). Taxonomy (GTDB): domain Bacteria; phylum Pseudomonadota; class Alphaproteobacteria; order Acetobacterales; family Acetobacteraceae; genus Bombella; species Bombella mellum. Next base: position 152,522 of record NZ_PDLY01000001.1, on the reverse strand, counting down.
TCGATCTGGTTGCCATCAAGCGTCAGGCTGCCTGCCTTCTGGGTCACGTCACCGGTGACGCTGTTGTCCTTGCCCAGCGTCATGGTGCCGCTGTTCTCGGCGGAAGCCAGCTGCCCGCCCGTGACACTGAAGGTTGCCCCGTCCTCGTTGATGACATGGCCTGCCGTGCTGTCCGTCAGCGTCGCCGTGCCAGCCCTGTTGGCGAGATCAGCCAGCGTGCCCTTCTCGGCGGTCAGCGTGCCCCTGTTCGTGGTGGGAGCCGCCAGCCTGCCGCCATCAATGTCGGACCGGCCGTCATTGTTCAGCGCACCGACGAGCGATCCCTTCAAGACCAGACCGCCATCCTTCGTGACGTTCGTATCACCGGTGTAGGTATTGTTTCCCGTCAGGGTCTGCGTGCCACCAGAAACTGTCAGGCCGCCCTGGCCGCCCAGCACACCATCATATGAGGTGGAGGCCTTGGTCAGTTCCAGAGACCCGTCCAACTGGGCACTGGAGGAACCGGCCAGAGAGCCGGCCTTCGAACCGCCCTGGGCAACGGTGAGCTGCCCACCTTCGGCTGTCAGGATGCCACCGATCTCGTCATGATCCAGCGTCAGGCTGCCTGCCTTCTGGATCACGTCGCCGGTGACGCTGTTGTCCTTGCCCAGCGTCATGGTGCCGCTGTTCTCGGCAGAGGCCAGCTGACCGCCCGTGGCACTGAAGGTCGCCCCGTCAGCATTGGTGACATGGCCTGCCGTGCTGTCTGCCAGCGTGGCCGTGCCAGCCTTGTTGACGACATCAGCCAGCGTGGCCTTCCCGGCGGTCAGCGTGCCGCTGTTCGTGGTCAGGCCCGCAACCCGGCCACCATCGACGTCGGTCGTGCCGTCATTGTTCAGAGCACCACCAACCGCACCGTTCAGGGTCAGGCCAGCCTTCTGGGCAACATTGGTGTCACCCGTATATGTGCTGGCACCCGTCAGGCTTTCATGACCGGCAGAGACCGTCAGGCCACCCTTGCCGGACAAGACGCCGGAATAGGTGTCAGCCGCATTGGTCAGGTCAAACTGGCCGTCAAGCTGGCCATTGCCAGAACCGGACAGCGTACCGACCCTGGACCCGGCCTCGGCGACCGTGAACTGCCCACCATCGGCGGCCAGCTTGCCATCGATCTGGTTGCCATCAAGCGTCAGGCTGCCTGCCTTCTGGGTCACGTCACCGGTGACGCTGTTGTCCTTGCCCAGCGTCATGGTGCCGCTGTTCTCGGCGGAAGCCAGCTGCCCGCCCGTGACACTGAAGGTTGCCCCGTCCTCGTTGATGACATGGCCTGCCGTGCTGTCCGTCAGCGTCGCCGTGCCAGCCCTGTTGGCGAGATCAGCCAGCGTGCCCTTCTCGGCGGTCAGCGTGCCCCTGTTCGTGGTGGGAGCCGCCAGCCTGCCGCCATCAATGTCGGACCGGCCGTCATTGTTCAGCGCACCGACGAGCGATCCCTTCAAGACCAGACCGCCATCCTTCGTGACGTTCGTATCACCGGTGTAGGTATTGTTTCCCGTCAGGGTCTGCGTGCCACCAGAAACTGTCAGGCCGCCCTGGCCGCCCAGCACACCGTCATATGAGGTGGAGGCCTTGGTCAGTTCCAGAGACCCGTCCAACTGGGCACTGGAGGAACCGGCCAGAGAGCCGGCCTTCGAACCGCCCTGGGCAACGGTGAGCTGCCCACCCTCGGCCGTCAGGATGCCATCAATCTGGTTGCCATCAAGCGTCAGGCTGCCTGCCTTCTGGGTCACGTCACCCGTGACGCTGTTACCCTTGCCCAGCGTCATGGTGCCGCTGTTCTCGGCGGAGGCCAGCTGCCCGCCCGTGGCACTGAAGGTCGCACCCTCATCGTTGATGACGTGACCCGCCGTGCTGTCCGTCAGCGTCGCCGTGCCACCGGATTTATTGGCAAGATCAGCCAGCGCACCGCCATTCTTGACGGTCAGCTCGCTAACGTTTGTGGTGAGACCACCGACCTTTCCGCCATCAACGGTAGCCGTGCCATTATTGTTCAGAGGGCTGGCAAGAGACCCCGTCAGAACCAGTCCCGCACCCTGGGCAACGTTCGTATCGCCCGTATACGTATTCTGCCCGGCCAGCGTTTCCGTGCCACCGGAGATGGTCAGACCGCCCGTGCCAGACATGCTGCCGGAATAGGTGTCAGCCGCATTGGTCAGGTTCAGCGTACCTTCAAGCTGGCCGTTACCACCACCCTTCAGCGTCCATACGGTCGCCCCACCGTTGCCGATATCAAACAGGCCGCCATTTGCCTCAAGCTTGGCAACCGTGGAGTCATCGATCAACAGCTTCCCGTCATTCTGGATGATCGTTCCACCAGTGGACTTCTGCAGCAGCTGAAGAGTCCCAGTATTGATCACACCACCTACGGAGCTGCCCCTGAACCTCGTCCGCCCAGAGTTGGTGGAAAAAGTAACCTGGCCAGAACCAGCATCATCCCTGTTGCTTATCGTATCCGCATCACCGATCCGATCGGCAAGCGCATAAAGAGATATACCACTACGCCCCGCCAGAACATCTTCATCACTCTTTGTATCGGCAGGTGACGAAACACCGTTAACCTTTGAATTTGCAATGTCTACGAAACTGTCCATGTTGTGGAAGGCGCGAACAACCGAGTCCTGGAGGTTGAGTTCAGCATCTTCCATGGTCGTGATATTGAGGGCCAGTGTGTTCTTCAGAGTGGCCGTGCCAGATATGTTCTCAAGGTCCGCAAGCTGACTGCTCTGGGATGTGAAATCGCCATTGTTCGTGATCGTGCCCGTGACATTGGTACGGTTAACCGTAGCCGAACCGCTGTTGTCCAGATCACCGGACACCACTCCGCCCGTCTGCGTAAAGGTGGCATCCTTCCGGTTACGGATCGGACCACCCATCGTGACGTCACCGACATTCAGGACACCGGACTGAACATCCGTCTGACCTGAGTAGGTGCCGCCACCGGCCAGCTCCAGCGTCCCCGTCCCAACCTTGACGAGATCGCCACTACCGGACACGCCGCCCTTCCACGACATGGTGTTCTGTCCCTGAACATCCAGCTCGTTGGACCCTGTCAGGTTGGCCGCGACCGTGCTGGTCATGTCATGCCCCTGAAGGTTCTGGACCTTTGACGAATCAATGTTGATGGCCGCCTTCGCACCGCTCTCGGCAGAAATGGCCGGGGAAGACCCGTTGTCAGCGGCGACCAGAACACCTCCATTCTGCACGTTCAGCGTGCCATCAGAGTGTGCATTGTCACTGTTTGACGTTCCGAAGCGGATCGCCTTGTCACTTTCGAAACGGCCACCATTGACCGTCAGCGTGCCCTTGCCATCCGCACCGATGGTGGTGGTGTCGTTCTTCAGCGTGCCATTGGCACCGACAGTGACAGTCCCCTCACCCTTCTGCTCACCGAGCGTCATGGATGTAGCCTGCAGGCTGCCTCCGTCACTGACATTCACCGTGCCCGTGCCTTCCGCACCGATATGGGCATTGGTCGCCTCGACCGCCGAGTTGCTGCCCTTCACGTTCACGGTGCCGGTCAGGGACGGAGACGCAGCCACATAAAATTCGTCAGAGGCCACGCGGGACCCGCTCTCCACGTTCATGCTGCCGTGCTGCCCGTTGGCAACAACGACATACATGTTTTCGTTGGTGCGGTTGTTGATCTGCGCCCCATTCGTCAGGGTCGCATCACTCGTTCCGACCGGACCACCTTTTCCGCCATAACTCGAATCGCCATTACCGACGAAAACGGACATGCGCTGAATCTTGGCGTCAGGACCATCCATGACCAGATGACCCTGATCCCCCTGCGCAAGCCCCACGACCAGCGGCCCCGTCGTGCTACCCGGTTCCGTGGAGAAGGAACCCTTGTCCTTCAGGGTCAGCGTGCCGTTATGGATGTCCACGGTACCGTTGATCTGGTTCTGTCCCGTCAGCGTCTGGGCACCATCCAGCAGGGTGAACACGCCCGTGCCCTTGAGAGAACCGCTGTAGGTCTCTCCCTTGCCCTGACTGATGGCCAGCTCACCCTGATAGGGTGCCGAAGGATTAGGCGACGGCGTCATGGTTTCACTAGGGTCACTCTCAGGCTTGTCGAGCCTGACATCACCGTTGCCAGCCAGGGACTGCACCAGCGTGCCGCCATGGCCGCCCCCGCTGTGACCGAAAAGGGCTGTGCCCCCGTCCAGATGCAGGGTCCCGGCCACCGTCGTGCCATCAAGACCGAGATCACCACCCTGCTGGTACAGGTTGCCGTCGATTTTCGTACCCTGAGGGAGATTGCGTGTCTGGGTGTTCGTCATGTCCCCGGAGACGGAAGCCCCGTCATCGGCCCGGGCCGTGCTGCCCACACCAGCAACCAAGGACACTCCGCTGAGCAGAGCCAACATGTAACCAAAGCGGCGATACCCTGCCTTGTGGCTCGCCAGATACCGTAGCGGGGCATGCCCGTTCTGCTCAGTAATAAACACCGGCCTATCCTTATCATCCACACTGTTGTGGACGGAGGCACCACAGAATCCTCCACCCATTGTGGGTTGTGATAGGTCTTGAATGAGGTATAATTTTTACATAAATTTGTCAGAAAATTGACTAACAAAGTCGTTCTTTTTATATATCCTTTACTCTTTCAAAATTATTAAAACAGAACTCTCTTTTTATTAAAGAGTTATTTAAAAAGTCTGGAATCTCGCAAATACTCCCCCGTCACAGGGAGGACACCAGCCACTCCGCCACACGGATGCCGTCAATTCCCGCAGAAAGGATGCCTCCGGCATAGCCGGCCCCTTCCCCAGCCGGGAAAAGCCCCCGCAGAGCTGGACTCTGGCCCGTGGCGTCACGGTCAATCCGCAAGGGCGAGGATGTCCGTGTCTCGACACCGGTCATCACGGCATCATCCATGCTGTAACCCCTGATCCTGCGCTCGAACCGGGGCAGGGCTTCCCGGATGGAGGCCACCACGAAATCCGGCAGACAACGGGAAAGGTCAGTCGGCGTCACGCCAGGCTGGTAAGAGGGTACGACCGTGCCCAGAGAGGTGGAGGCCCGCCCTGCAAGGAAGTCCCCCACACGCTGCGCCGGAGCACGGTAGTCCCCGCCACCTGCCACGAAGGCAGCTTTCTCCCATTGACGCTGGAAGGCGATCCCCGCCAGCGGCTCATCCGGGAAATCGACACCGGGGCGGACCTCCACCACGATGCCGCTGTTGGCGTTCCGCTCGGCCCGGGAATACTGGCTCATCCCGTTCGTGACGACCTGATCCTTCTCCGAGGTCGCCGCCACGACCTGCCCACCGGGGCACATGCAGAAGGAATAGACACCCCGTCCCGTGCTGGCATGATGCACCAGCTTATAATCGGCCGCACCAAGCAGCGGATGCCCCGCCTGCGGGCCAAACCGGGCCACGTCGATCACCGCCTGCGGATGCTCGATCCGCACCCCGATGGAGAAAGGCTTGGCCTGCATCGGCACACCTTCCTCATGCAGCATGGCGAACGTGTCCCGGGCAGAATGGCCGACCGCCAGAATGACCCGGTCCGCCTTCAACACCTCCCCGGTGGAGAGACGCAGCCCCGTCACCTGTCGGCCACCACCCTCACAGGGTGCCGTCTCGATGCCTTCAAGCCGGGTCTCGAAACGGTATTCCCCTCCCAGCTCCTCGATCTGCGCCCGCAGGGACTGCACGACCGTCACGAGCCGGAACGTCCCGATATGCGGCTTGGAGAGGGTCAGGATTTCCTCCGGCGCACCGGCCTTCACGAACTCCTCCAGCACCTTGCGCCCCAGATGGCGAGGGTCCGACACGCCAGAATAAAGCTTGCCATCCGAGAATGTTCCGGCTCCCCCTTCACCGAACTGCACGTTGCTTTCTGCCGTGAAGCGGGATTTCCGCCAGAGGGCGAACGTATCGACCGTACGGTCCCTCACGGCCCGGCCACGCTCTATGATGATCGGCTTCAGCCCCGCCTGGGCCAGCACGAGGGCCGCCATCAGGCCACAGGGCCCCGCCCCGATCACGACGGGCCGCTGCGTGCGCCCGGCAGCGTGAGAGGGCAGGACGGGCGGAATCCAGCGCATGTCCGGTGTCGGACGGACATGCTGGTCCCCGCTGAAACGGGCCAGCACGGCATCCAGCTCCCGCAACTCACAGTCCAGCGTATAGACGAGCTGGATGTTCCCCCGCCGTCGGGCATCATGCCCCCGGCGGAAGACATGATAGGCCAGCAGCTCCTCCGGCCTTACGGCCAGACGGGCCACGATGGCGGCCCGGAGGGCTTCCGGCGTGTGGTCGAGAGGAAGGGCAAGATTGCTGAGGCGGAGCATGGGGGAAAAGGCTGTCATGCCCGTTCCTTTAAAGCCAGCACCGGGGCACTGGCAAGCAGGGAGGACAGACAGGCCACCGGTCCCGGTCCCTGCCCTGCTCCATGTGAAACAGGACAAGAAAAATGGTGAAAGCTGGATAGGTCTAACTTATACTGCATCCCCTCATACATCTTCGTGCCTATCAGGGTTCCTCCATGACGACCACGCCCCATCTTCCACACGAGCCGGCAGAAGGCACAGCCTGCTCCCACCACGACCATGATCACCACGACGGGCATGGGCATGGGCATGGGCATGGGCATGGGCATGGGCATGGGCACCATCATCATGGCGGGCACGGGCATGTCCACGCTCCGGCCTCCTTTGGTGGCACGTTCCTCATCGCCATCATCCTCAACACGCTCTATCTCGCCGGGGAAGCCGGATGGGGCTTCGCCGCCCACTCCCTCTCCCTGCTGGCCGATGCGGGGCACAATCTCTCGGACGTGCTGAGCCTGCTGGCCGCATGGGGGGCCCAGATACTCGCCCGCCGCACCCCCAGCGAACGCTTCACCTACGGGCTGAAACGCGCCACCATCCTGACGGCCCTGCTCAACGCCACCATCCTCCTGCTCGTCACCGGAGGCATCATCTGGCAGGCCGTCTGGCACCTCATCCATCCCGAGACCGTGCAGGGCCAGACCATCAGCATCGTGGCAGGCATCGGCATCCTCATCAATGGCGGGACGGCCCTGCTGCTCATGCGGGGAGCCCATCATGACCTGAACATGCGGGGGGCCTTCCTGCACATGGCCTCCGATGCCCTCATGGCCCTAGGCGTGGTCATTGCCGGTGTCCTCATCACGCTGACCGGCTTCTCCTGCATCGACCCTCTGGCCAGCCTCATCGTGTCAGGACTCATCATCTGGGGGACATGGTCCCTGCTGACCCATGCTCTCGGCCTGGCCCTTGATGGCGTGCCGCAGGCCATCGCCCCCCGTGCCGTGGAAGACGCCCTGAGGAACCTGCCCGGCATTGCGGACCTGCATCACCTCCACATCTGGCCCATCAGCACGACCGAGACGGCCCTGACGGTCCATCTGGTCCTCCACCCCGTACCGGAAGACTGCACCATTCTGGAGGCCCAGAGCCGGACAGCCGACCTTCTGGCCCGGGCGACCGTCCTGCTGCGGGAGGAATTCGCCATCGGTCATCCCACCTTCCAGGTGGAGCCGCCCGAAGGAGCCAGCTGCGCCACACCCGGCTGCAACAGCCCCCACACCGCCCCGAAAGAGACGGACTGCGCCCATGACCACCACCACGCCTGAAACCGCCATGCCAAGGGAGAGCACGACCACGCCACTCCGCCTGCTGGTGGCCCGTCTTTCCATCCTCGTCAGCATCGTGGTGCTGGGCATCAAATATATGGCATGGGCCGTCTCCGGCTCCGGTGCCCTGCTGTCCGATGCCATCGAGACCATCCTCAACGTCCTGGCCTCCGTCGGCACGCTCTGGGCCGTGGCCTTTGCCGCCCGCCCGGCGGATGACAACCACCCTTACGGGCACGGCAAGGCGGAATATGTCTGGGCCGTCATCGAGGGGGTTCTCGTGGTGCTGACGGCCCTGGTCATCCTGGCCATTGCCGGGCATGACGCCCTGCACATACAGGCCCCGGAAGCCCCCCTGCCCGGTGCGCTCCTCAACGCCTCTGCCGGGGTCATCAACCTCATCTGGGCCCTCATCCTTCGGCGGATGGGCCGGACACATCACTCACAGGCCCTGAGTTCGGCCGGGGATCATGTTCTCTCCGATGTCTGGGCCAGCCTGGCCCTGCTGGTCGGTGTCTGCCTCATCCCCCTGCTGCACTGGCTCTGGCTGGACCCGCTGCTCTCCGCCCTCGTGGCCCTGAATGTCCTCTGGACCGGTTTCGGCATGATGCGCCATTCCATGACCGGCCTGCTGGACGAGGCCCCACCGCCGGAGCTGGTCCATGAGGTCGGCCAGACCATCACGCAGGCTGGCCAGGGAGCACTGGAGGCCCACGACCTCCGCATGAGGCGGGTGGGGTCCCTCTATTTCGTGGAGTTCCACCTCATCGTGCCGGATGAGATGCGCATCACGGACGCCCACGACATCTGCGACCGGATCGAGAATGCCATACGGGCCGTGCTGGGCCGCTCCTCCATCCATATCCATGTGGAGCCGGAGGACCTCGCCAAACGCCACAAGCCCGGGGCCAGCGGCGTGCTCGTCATGTAACCGGCATGTCACATCTGCCATGCAAAACCCTGCCCCCCCTTGACCGCAGGGAAGGCTCCGTCTGAAACAGGGCATGACCTCTTCACCCCAGTCCTGTGGCGGATCCACCCCAGACGTGTCCGATTCTTCCCCGATTTCTCCCGCTCCTGCCCCCGCCTCCCCCCACGCCATGAGGCGGCGCAACCGCATCACGCATTTCCGCCGTTCGGCACGGATGCGCACCTCGCAGTGGCGGCGGACCCTCATCTTCTGGGCCGGGGCCATCACGGTCGGCATTGCGGCATGGCTGTTCGCCCGGGCGGCAGACTATGCCAGCTCCCTCTGCATGGGTCTCCAGCACTGGAATCCCTATGTCATGTTCGCTGTCATCCCCAGCGGGCTGGCCCTCTCCATGTGGCTGACGAAACGCTTCTTTCCCGGGGCGCAGGGGTCCGGCATCCCGCAGACCATCGCCACGCTGCATATCGAGGACTTCTCCCTCGTCAACCGCATCCTTGCCCTGCGCATCGCCGTCGGAAAGATTTTCATGACCACGCTCGGCCTGCTCTGCGGGGCCTCCATCGGGCGGGAAGGCCCCACGGTGCAGGTCGGGGCGGCCATCATGAACGCCTATTCCCGCTTTCTGGGCCATGCCAACGTCTCGACCCGCCGGGGGATCATCCTGGCGGGCGGGGCCGCCGGTGTGGCCGCCGCCTTCAACACGCCGCTGGCAGGCATCGTCTTCGCCATCGAGGAACTGGCCAGCTCCTTCCAGCAGCGGACATCCGGCGTGATGCTGACGGGTGTTGTCCTCGCCGGTGTGACGGCCATCGTCCTGACGGGCGGAAACTACACCTATTTCGGCCATGCCTCGGTGGATGTTCCCGTCGGAACGGCCTGGATTGCCGTGCTGGCCTGCGGCATCCTTGGCGGGCTGGGCGGGGGTTTCTTCTCCACCATCCTCATCCGGGTCGGCAAGGGCCTGCCCGGCTTCATCGGGACCATCCAGAAGAACCAGCCCATCGTGTTCACGGCCCTGTGCGGGATCATCCTCGCCATGCTGGGCTTTGCCAGCCATGGCGACACGTTCGGCACGGGCTACATTCAGGCCCATCATCTGATCGACGGCTCCCGCCATGCCCACATGTCCTATTTCCTGATGAAATATGCCGCCACCATCATCTCGTACTGTTCCGGCATACCGGGCGGACTGTTCGCCCCGTCCCTCTCCATAGGGGCTTCTGTCGGCGGATGGGTGGCACAGTTCCTGCCTCTTACGGCTCCCGGAGCCGTCGTTCTGCTGGGCATGGTCGGCTATTTCTCCGGCGTGGTGCAGTCCCCGCTGACGGCCACCGTCATCGTGATGGAAATGTGCGACAACCAGCAGATCACCCTGGCCCTGCTGGCCACGGCCTTTCTGGCCTTCGGTGTCTCCCGCATGGTCTGCCCCCACTCCCTCTACGGGCGTCTGGCCGACCAGTTCATGGCCAGACAGGAGGGGTATCTCCAGAAAAAACACGAAGAGAACAGACAGTCCAAGGACTGAACAGGATGGTCTGCCCCCAGTCCGGCAGACCATCCCTGAAGACATCAGCCCTGAGCGGAGAGGTCCACCACGCCGACATAGCCTTCTTCTGTCCCGAAGATGACGGCTCCCCCCTGCGGGGTGAAGGCGATGGCGTTCACGGCACCACGGGCGGCACCGCCGCTGCGCTGGCCATTGCAGAGTGGCAGGATGCGCCCCTCTCCCGCAGCAGCCTCGTCAGCATGATTGGGCACTTCCGCCAGAAGGACCGTGCCATCCTCAAACCCGATGGCCAGAATGTCATCCGTGGGGTGGGCGCAGACGCAGGTCACGAACAGCCCCGGAAGGCGAGCCAGCTCCATGGGGGGCTTGCCCATCGGGCCACCCCCGAAGAACGGCCACAACACGGCGGCATCCGCCCCTGATGTGGCCAGCCAGCGGCCCTTGCGGGTGAAGCTCATGGACCCGATCTTGCGGGGATAGCCGCTCATGCGCATGTTGTGCCCGTCGGACAGACGCCAGCCATGCAGCTCATTCTCCTGCATGCTCGTCACCAGTGCCTCGCCGCCCGGATGGATGCACAGCCCGGTATGGCTGCCCTTCCATTCCAGAGAACGGACATTGGCCTCCTTCGCCTGCACGAACCACATGGACACGCCATTATAATGCGAGGCGGCCAGCCTCTTGCCTTTGGCATCAAAGGCAAGACCGCTCAGGGCCGAAGGATGGTCCAGCACCTTCAGGGGTTCATCCGTACCGTGGGCGTAAAGATGAACCTCTTTCCTGCTGGCGCAGGCCCAGTGGGTAGGCGTACTGGCCAGACAGTCCACCCAGCCACGGCCCTCATGACGGTCCGTCATGGTGCCATCGGCCCGTGTTTCCACGACACGGCCATCTTCCCCGCCACTGAGGAAACTGTCCTTCCCGCAGCCCTGCACAAGGGACACCGCCCCGTCATGTACGGACAGGCACTGCCAGTCTTCAGAAGCCCGCAGGCCGTCCCGGGGGATGAGGATGATCTCCCCATCCATCGTCAGGGCGGCAAAGGTCTGGCCATCACGACTGGCCTGCACGCCGGTGATCGGAGCCTCAAACTGACGCTCGGCCCCACGGGTCTGCAACAGGGTCCTGCTCTGCGGCGCACTCATACGGCCACGCACCCTTCAAAGCCACGCCGAAGCTGGGCACAGTCCAGCTTGCGGCCAATGAACACGATGCGGGACTGTTTCGTCTCTCCCGCCCTGAACGGCCCGATATAGTCGCCATCCGCCATCATGTGCACGGCCTGGAAGGCAAAACGCTCGTCCTTGCCCCTGAAATGCAGGATGCCCTTTGCCCGCAGGATGTCCGGTCCCTGCTCCTGAAGGACAAGGCCGATCCAGGCGTGGAAACGTTCCTCATCCAGCGGTTCCGTCACGGTGAAGGAGTGGCTCGTCACATCCTCGCTATGGGCGTGATGATGTCCGCCCGGCCCGTGGGCTGCCTCATGATGATGGTCGTGGTCATGACAATGGCAATGCTCGTGGTCGTGGTCGTGGTCGTGGTCGTGATGATGGTGGTGATGCCCGTCCTCCTCAAGGAAGTCCGGCATGGTGGACAGGGCACGGCTGAGGTCGAACCCGCCACGGTTGAGGATGTCATCCAGAGCCACCTTGCCCCGCTCGGCCCGGTGAATCCGCACGACGGAATTGATGGCCCGCAGCTTCTGCTCCACCTTGGCCAGTGCGGCCTCATCCAGAAGGTCACATTTGTTCAGGATGATGACATCGGCAAAGGCCACCTGATTGACGGCTTCCGGGCTTTCCCTGAGGGTCTGGAGCACGTTGTAGGCGTCCACGACCGTCACGACGGCATCCAGCTCGGCTTTTTCACGGATGCCCTCATCCACAAAGAAGGTCTGCGCCACGGGGGCCGGATCGGCCAGGCCGGTAGTCTCGACGATGATGCCATCAAACTTGCCACGGCGGCGCAGCAGACGGCTGAGAATCCGGATGAGGTCGCCCCGCACCGTGCAGCAGATGCAGCCATTGTTCATCTCGAAGATTTCTTCGTCAGCATCGACCACCAGATCATTGTCGATGCCCAGCTCCCCGAACTCATTGACGACAACGGCGTAATTCCGCCCGTGATCGGCTGTCAGGATGTGGTTGAGTAGCGTGGTCTTGCCCGCTCCCAGAAAGCCGGTAAGAACTGTGACGGGGATTTTTCTGGTCTGTGAATCAGCCATGATGTCTGTCCTTGTTCTCCTTGAGAGTTGAGCTGAGCATACTCTTCTCCCGTCTCAAAACCAAAAAGAAGAACAGGTGGTTGCATAACCCGCCGCCCCTATCCCAATATGGGCGAAGAGGCCGGAAGGGCCTTGCCCGCCCCCGCATGATGAGGGGCCGCCCTCCAGGTCCGGGCCGAGGCACGATTCATTCCGCATCCTCCGCCCTCATTTTCTGATGGAGACAAACCCATGAATGAAAACACCATTCTCATTCCCGGTTTTGACAGACCCGTATCACGCGTCGCCCTTGGCACATGGGCCATTGGCGGCTGGATGTGGGGCGGCCCTGATGACGACAATGCCGTCCGTACCATCCACCGTGCCCTTGATGAAGGCGTGGACCTGATCGACACCGCTCCCGTCTATGGTTTTGGTCATTCCGAGGAAGTCGTGGGCCGTGCTCTGGCAGAAAAACCCCACAGGGCCCGTGTCGCCACCAAGCTCGCACTGGACTGGAACGACGATCACCAGCCGTTCCGCAATTCCAGCCCTGCCCGCATCCGCAAGGAAGTGGAAGACTCCCTGCGCCGCCTGCGTGTCGAGACCATCGACCTCGAGCAGGTTCACTGGCCGGACCCCAACACGCCGATCGACGAGACGGCCCGTGAGCTCCAGAAGCTCCACAAGGAGGGGAAAATCCGTGCCCTTGGCGTGAGCAACTACTCCCCGGAACAGATGGACATCTTCCGTGAAGTGGCCCCGCTGGCCAGTGTCCAGTCCCCCTACAATCTCTTTGAACGTGAGATTGAAAAGGACGTGCTGCCCTATGCGAAGACGCACAAGCTCGTCACGCTGGCCTATGGCCCGCTCTGCCGTGGTCTACTGACCGGCAAGATGACAGCGGACAAGACCTTCCCGGAAAGTGATCTGCGATCTGGCGACCCCAAGTTCCAGAAAGAGCACTTCAAGGACTATCTGGCTGCTGTGGACGAGCTGAAAACGATTGCGGACCGCCATGGCAAGTCCCTCATGGTGCTGGCCATCCGCTGGGTGCTGGACCAGGGACCGACTATTGCCCTGTGGGGTGCCCGCAAGCCGGAACAGATTGATGGTGTTGCGGATGTCTTCGGCTGGCAGCTGACCGATCAGGACAGGAAGGATATTGACGCCATTCTGGAACGTCATGTCCCCACGCCCATCTCTCCTGCCTTCATGGCCCCACCGGCCCGAAAAGCCTGAGAACTCGTCTCACGTCAGTCTGTGACTACATGAGAAGGAAGCGGCACGGTCTCCCTGCCGCTTCTTTTTTACCTGTCAATTTACTTCAGGTAAATAAATCTGCTTTCTTTCATTAACCATGATATTTTCATATTTCCTGAATGTTCAATATTTACGGATTTTTTTATCTTTTTTAATTGAAAATTTTTTCATGCTGAAGAGAATAATAACGAATTGATACTATACCCCCGGGATTATACGTAATCTCCGAGGACATGTACTTTGGCTGGCAATCCCAAACCTGTTGTCGCAACCGGAACCTACCTGGTGAACATCGCTTCCCTGACGGTGGACCCGAAGACGAAACGTGCCAAAATTTCCAATCCCAGATATGATGTAGAAGCCACTTTCACGACCCACATTCCCGTCAACTACTGCGACAAGAACCGTCAGGACAGGAAGGTTCAGGACTTCACGTTCCAGGACCCGAAAACAAAGAAGAAAATCACGGGCAGTTACGACTATTCATGGGGCAACAAGTCGGTCAACGGCTTCATCATCGGCAACGGGTCAGGGGGCTATTACATCATAACCTCCGCCGTACCGGGCAGCTCCTCATCCACCATTGATGGCGCAACCCTGCTCGACCCCTCGCAGGCCCAGTACAGCTATGTCTATGACCACTCGAAAAGCTGGTCCTCCGGAAACTTCTTCGACCTCCAGCTGAACGGGGAACATTACTACTTTCATCAGGATGATGACGGTACCGCCACCGATGGCTCCCTGGAGGAACAGTTCACCTTCAACACGTGTTTTCTGGCAGGCAGCCTGATCAGGACCCCGACGGGATACAGAAAGGTGGAAGACCTGAAGCGGGGGGATGCCATCATCTGCTACGATCCCCTGAGAGGCCAGACCATGCCGCAGCTCCTCACATGGGTGGGACGGAGCCAGGCCCGGGTGAAACCCTCCCTGCCTCTGGACATGGCAGGCTATCCCGTACGGATCAGGAAGGATGCCCTGGCGGACAACGTGCCTTCCGAGGACCTGCTGGTCACGGCGGAACACTGCCTGTTTTTTGAGGGCCGTTTCGTTCCGGCCCGCATGCTGGTCAATGGCCGCTCCATCCATTTCGACCAGCTGGATGGTGCGGACCCGACATCCTACGACATCTTCCACATCGAAACGAAAAAACACAGCATCATTTTTGCCAACAATGCCATGACGGAAAGCTATCTGGACACCGGGAACCGTCACCAGTTCATGCTGCCCAGCAATGACAACATCCTCGACAGCAGCCCGGAGCCTCATGCCATGCCGGAGCAGCAGTCATGGTATCATGACGCCGCCGCTCCCCTGTGCACGGCCCGGGACTTCGTCGCCCCCCTCCACCATGATCTCCTCGGACGTGCCGAAACACTGGGATTCTCCTTCCAGCATCCTTACAGGGCCGACACGCTCTCCGATGATCCGTCCTTCCATCTGGTCACGGACCAGGGGCACATCCTGCATGAGAAACGGACATCCTCAGGCTACAGGATTTTTTCCGTCCCTCTCGACACGGAACATCTCATCCTGTCCTCCAGAACAGGCCGCCCCTGCGACGTGCACGGCCCTTTTGTCGATGACAGACGGCAGCTCGGCGTTCTGGTCGGTGAGATACTCTATTTCCGGGGAGCTGAATCCATCACCATCGACACCCATCTGACGTCGGAAAAGCTGGAGGGCTGGCATCCTCTGGAAAACGTGCCGATGCGCTGGACACAGGGAACCGCCCGGCTTCCCCTCCCCAGCAGGCAGCCAGGCGGTGACAACGTGGAAACAGGACTTCTGGCCATCAAGATCATGGATGGCGGGCCTTATCCGATCGCAACCGACCATCCGCTGGCGAAAGAACCCGAACTGATGGAACACCACGTCCTCAGCAACGTCGGCTAGGCCACACCCAGACCCTGAAGGCGGACCATCCTGCCTTCAGGGTCTGGACAGGATGTTACTGGCGGCCGTCAGCCGGAACAGGAAGACCCGAGGGAGCCAGCACCAGCCCCTGGATGCCGAGAGCCTCCCTGTCCTCCGGCGTCATCAGCCAGCTGTCCAGCTGGGTATCGGGTGACCCCTCACCACGGAATTCCCTGATGCGCTTCTTCGACTTCTTGTGCGTGTGCTTGTGCACGTACTGGTGTTTCTTCCTGACGATCCGGCTCAGGTCCCTTTCGATGCGGAAGGCCGTCACGTCGCTGTCAGGAGTGACCGTCACCGCATTCCACATGAACATGGGAGGAGCCACATCATGCTGCGGGTTCTTCCCCTGCGGTGCGGTGGCGTCATTGACATAGAACTCTGGCCTCGTGACCAGCAGCCAGTTTCCAGCCGGGAGACCCTCAAACACGAGACGGCAGCCATCATTGCGGGTGACATGACGCACCAGGGCGAGAGCCTTCCTGTTGTCGATTGTCTCCCTGAAACCGGCCTGCGACAGGTCTATACGCAGATAGTCACGAAAATACGGGGCATCCGGGTACAGCACGACATCCTTGTCCGCCACCTTGCAGTACAGCTGCTGGTGCAGGCTGTCATGCCCGGTGATCTGCACGGCAAGGATCTTGTTCCCCGGCTGCCCGGCCCAGGCCAGCTGCCTGGCCTTGAAATTTCCGTCATACCCGGAGCATCCACTCAGCAGCCCCATGATCCCGGCAAGTCCCGCCAGAGTGTACAATCTCATTTTTCCAAAAACCATTATCCAGAACGATCCTTCTTCCAGTGACGTCAAGTCTCAATGGCGCAGCCACACCGTCTGCATGATAGACGGCAAAAGATGCAGAATGCCATCATTTTGCATCAACTACCTGCCGTATTTCCTGATCGGAGAGTCCCAGCCCCTTCATCTCTTCCTCTGTCGGATGCCACGTGCTGACATCCGCAGCCGCTCCAAAATGTCGGACCTTGAACAGGCCGATATCATTTCGCCTGTTGCCATCCTGAACAACCTGTCGTGCAATGACCCCCATGTCATCCTGTACGACAATACCTCCCCACAACAGGTTGAAGCCGGAAATATTGCTGCGCAGCTCCATCCCGCTCACCCAGTACGTCTGCGGTTGCGCCAGATAATGCTGGATGTTGCCAAAAAACACCCATTTTCCAGCAGGAACGTTCCTGAACACAAATGTGCACAGGGCCTGCCGGGGAGCCTTGCGCAACAGGGCCTTCGCCTTCCGGGTAATGTCACCCTTAAAATGATAGGGGGACTGCAGTACCCGTATCCAGTCCCGATAGTACGGTGTATCCGGGAACAGGAACGAGTTTTCCACCAGATTAGCACAATAATACCGTTTCTGTCCAAAAATGGCGGACGCCCGTACGATCACGGTTGCATGTCCAGCCCGGGTCGCCCAGACATGATCCTCATCCTTGTACGGCACCTTGACCGTATCACAGCCACCAAGCACCATCAGGGACATACAGCACATGAATGTACCCAGAATGGAGCATCGTCTCATACCCTACGTCCCTCAGTCTTCTTCTGAACGAGTACGACCTGTTACTTGAAATTCATTAAAAATGCCATCTTGATGACACAAAAAGACGGCTTACCCCATGCCATCATGTCACCCCCTCACGATGAGACGACAGGTCACCATCCTTTCTCCTGCCGCCCCAGCAAAAGGCGTTCCCAATCCCGCAAAAACATTCTAGTCTGCCTTCCATTCAACCGGCATAAAACATGCTCACGGACGCAGCAGGCAAGCGTAGGGTCATCATGAAGGCAGTTCGTCATTCTGGAAACGGTCAGCAGAATCAGGCAGCCCGCTGGCGGGCCGCATTTACCGGCTGGGTCGGCCTCTGCGGACTTGGTTTGCTGGCAGCCTGTGCGGACAGCAGCCAGCATTCCCCCGCCCTCACGCCCATGAGCCAGTATGCGAACGGGCAGACCGGGCCGCTGGGGTACGACACGCATGTCCCCGCCTTTGCCAGCGAGAACTTCGCTCCCTTCAACCGCCAGGATGTCGCCGCCATCGCCCTGCGGGAATGGCGGATGTTCGGAAGTCCGGTTGCCGACGCAGACCCGCATGACCGGCCGGAACCCTCCAGCCCTTCCCTCAAGCCGGAACGTCTGCCCGGCCTGTGGCAGCGCATCGGCGAATACTGGTGGATCGGCCAGGGGCCGGATGAGAATGAAAGCCGCTGGACCGGCCGCACCGATGGCAACGGCACCCTGTTCTCACCCCTCAGGGACGGCAACTTTGCCTGGTCGGCCGCCTTCATCTCCTATGTCATGCGTATTGGTGGGGCCAACATCCGCTTCCCCTACTCCCCGAACCACGCCACCTACATCAATGCGGCGGCCTCCGGCAGCAATCAGGGAATCTCGGCGCAGAATCCGGCCGATTACGCCCCACGGCTGGGCGACATACTCTGCGTCGGCCGTGGAAAGAGCCGCAGCATCACCTATTCCATGCTGCCAACCTCCTACGGCTTTCCCGCCCACTGCGGCATCGTGGTGGCCACGGGGCAGAACGCTCCGCCTTTTGGACGGGAAATCAGCATCGTGGGGGGCAACGTGGATGACGCCGTCTCTCTGACCCATGTCCCGACCGACAGTACCGGCCATGTCAGCAGTTCCGACGGGCAGAGCTATGACAGCCGCTACCCGTGGTGCGCCGTCCTCACGCCCCGTTATGATGCCGAGGCCGACCCCAACAGCGGGCAGTGAGGACGGTCTTTCCTCATTTCACGGGCAGGCCACAGGCTTTCCAGCCCGTGCCGGGGCCGTGCCTGTCCTCGAAACCATCCACGACATTCGTGAGCGTTTCATAACCAGCCTGGGCGGCCAGCTCGGCCGCCTTCTGGGAGCGCATCCCTGAGCGACAGATGAAGAAAAGGGGCGTCGCCCTGTTCGGCACGGCCTGCTCCAGACCGTGGATGAACTCGGCCTCGCTGCCTGCTCCCCATGTCAGGGCCACCACCTTCTTGCCGATGGAGTCCAGCTCCGGCATCCCGACCTGCGCCCATTCCTCTGGCGTACGGACATCCACCAGAACGGCCTGCCTGTCCGCCTTCAGGGAATCCCATGCGTCTCTCGCATTACTGTGTTTCATCTCATTCTCCCATGTTGAATGAACAATCAACGATCATATATAGGGTGTAATACCCTTTCACGACACCACGGGTATCATCATGCCAATGATACCATTTCTGTCACGTTAAACACGCTTCATCCCGCCGACCAGCAGCAACCGGATTCATTCATGAAACACACATCCCCCGCCAGCCATGCCACGCTCTGCCCCTCCCTGGTGGAGGCCATCGGCAACACCCCGCTCATCCGCCTGCGTCATGCTTCGGAGATCACGGGCTGTGACATCTATGGCAAGGCGGAGTTCATGAATCCCGGCGGGTCCGTCAAGGACAGGGCGGCCCTTTCCATCATTCAGGACGGTTTCGCCCGTGGTGCCCTCAGCAAAGGCGGCACGATCGTGGAAGGCACGGCAGGCAACACGGGCATCGGCATCACGCTCGTGGCCCATGCACTGGGCTGCAGGGCCGTCATCGTCGTGCCGGAAACCCAGAGCCGGGAAAAGCTGGACTTCCTCCGCATGATCGGAGCGGACCTGCGCCTCGTGCCCGCCAGACCATACCGGGACCCCGGCAATTACGTGCATGTCTCCCGCCGTCTGGCCGAAGAAACCGGGGCCTTCTGGGCAAACCAGTTCGACAACACGGCCAACCGGGACGCCCACCGCACGACCACGGCCCCGGAAATCTGGTCCCAGCTGGACGGAAAGGTCGACGCCTTCACCTGCTCCTGCGGGTCCGGCGGTACACTGGCAGGAATCGCCTTCGGCCTGCGGGAACTGGCCCAGCGGAATGGCCGGAAATCTCCCGAGATCATCCTGGCCGACCCGGAGGGCTCCGGCCTGTATGGCTGGGTGATCGCCAATGACCTCAGCGTCACCGGCAGCTCCATCACCGAAGGGATCGGCCAGTCCCGTGTGACGGCCAATCTGGAAGGCTGCGCACCCGATCACGCCGAACGCATCCCGGATGCCGAAGCTCTGGAGCAGATCTACCAGCTCACCATGAAAGAAGGTCTCTCCGTGGGCGGATCATCGGGCATCAACATTGCTGCGGCCATCCGCACGGCCCGCCGTCTCGGGCCGGGGCATACCATCGTCACCATCCTCAGCGATGGCGGGGCACGGTACCAGTCTAAGCTCTTCAACCCGGACTTCCTCCGCAGCAGAAACCTGCCCACCCCGCCCTGGATGTGACATCCCGGGCCGATCCGTCCCTAGCGGCGGATCAGCCTGGCGGCAAAGAAGCCATCCATGCCACCCTGTGCCACGTTCATGCCCGGATGGGTACGGAAGTACCCTTCCTCCGTGCGGGCACGGGGAAAAGCCGCCAGCTCATCCTCCGTGAAGGGAGACAGCTCCCACCGGCCATCTTCCAGAGCATGGGCGATACGCTGCGGACCTTCCTCATCCTGAAGGGAACAGACGGCATAGAGCAGCATCCCGCCCGGCTTCAGCATGTCATAGGCGGCATCAATGAAACGGTCCTGCCCCGCTGCCAGCGTGGTGATGTCCCGGGGGCGTTTGATCCATAGGACATCCGGGTGACGCCGCAGCGTCCCCGTGGCCGAGCAGGGCGCATCCAGCAGCACGGCATCCAGCGGCCCGGAAGGACGCCAGCAAAGGGCATCCCCCACAATGACCTCGGCCCTCAGCTGGAGGCGGGCCAGATTCTCCTTCAGCCTCTGGGCACGGGGCTTCTCACGTTCCACGGCCATCACCTCGGCCCCCGCACAGAGCAGCTGGGCCGTCTTGCCGCCCGGCGCAGCGCACAGGTCGGCCACCCGCTTCCCCCGCATGTCACCCATCAGCCGGACCGGCATGGCCGCCGCCATGTCCTGTGCCCAGAAATGGCCTTCCGCAAAGCCCGGCAGGTCTGCCATTTTCGTGCCCGCCGGGTAGCGGACCGTCCCCGTCGGCAGGGTCTCGCCCCCTTCCGGGGCCTCATAACCAGGCTTCACAGTGAGGTCCAGCGGCGCTTCCTGATAGAAACCCTGCGTGATGGACCGTGCCCGCCGCCCCCAGGAACTCCAGAGCCAGTGCGGCACATCCAGTCGGGCGTCATCCAGCCCCTCCTTCAGCGTTTCGGCCTCCCGCACCACACGGCGCAGGACGGCATTGGCCAGCCCCGCAAAAGGCGACAGGCCACGCCGGTGCAGCAGGTCCACGATCGTGCCCACGGCCGCATGAGGGGGGGTCTGGAGATGGATGATCTGCGCCACACCCAGCAGCAGGGCACAGCGGACCGGCTCCGGCGGCTGGCGGCGGAGGAGCGGCTGGAGCAGCTCCGTCATGCTGCCCAGATGGCGGAGCGTGGCCGCCGCCAGACGGTGGGCGGCCGCACGGTCCCGCCCCTCGCAGCTGCTGCGTTCCAGCGTGGTTTCCAGCATCCGGCGATGCTCCACCACACCGCAGATGATGTCGAGGGCCAGGTCCCTCACCGGGTCCTCATGACGGGAAATGGAGGCAGGACGGGAAGCGGACTGCCGACCCCGTCCGCCCCTGGGGCGTGAACGGGCTGGACGGGGAGAAGAAGCATTTGTCATGCGCCCGTTGTCAGGAGTTAACGGCTGGAAAGTCAAGATGGTTTTTGCACGCCCCCTTGACCCTCCCCGCCAAAGGGGCTGCAATCCATCGATCATGACAGATCATACCATCGCCCAGGCCCTGGAGGGCATCCGAACCCGCATCAGCACCGCCTGCCAGAAGGCTGCCCGCCCGGCGGAAGCTGTCAGCCTCGTGGCCGTCAGCAAGTTCCATCCGCAAAGTGCGGTACAGCAGGCCCTTGAGGCCGGGCAGCGCATTTTCGGGGAGAACCGCATACAGGAGGCCGCCGCCAAATTTCCTGCCCTGCGGGAAAAATGGCCGGACCTCCGCCTGCATCTCATAGGCACGCTCCAGAGCAACAAGGCCACCGAGGCCTGCGCCCTTGCCGACGTGATCGAAAGTCTGGACCGTCCCTCGCTCAGCACGGCACTGGAAAAGGCCTCCCAGAAAACGGGCCGCCTGCCTGAGCTGTTCGTGCAGGTGAACATTGGTGACGAACCGCAGAAATCCGGCATCGCCACCACAGAGGCGGACCGGTTCATCGAGGATGCCCTGCGCCGTTTTGGCCGACATGTGAAAGGTCTCATGGCCATCCCCCCCGCCGACGAAGACCCCCGCCCCTTCTTCCGCAGGCTGGCGGATATGAACCGCCGTCATGGCCTTCCCGCCCTCTCCATGGGCATGTCAGCCGACTTTGAGACCGCCATTGCCGAGGGGGCGACGCTCGTCCGTGTCGGCACGGCTATCTTTGGAAACCGCCCGTCACGGTGATTACTGTCATGACAGTTTTTTTAAGGTCTCTACTTGCATTCTCCATGAAAAAACTGTCATGAAACCGGAAACATCATAATCGGTGTCCCCTTCTGCATGGGGCATCCCTGCCTGTCTTCCTGTGGGGGATGGGTGTCTATCAGTCACACAGGATGGTCTTCTCCATGTCTGAACAGGATAGCATGTCCCTCAAGGAATCCTCTTCCGATCCCCGATATCCCAACTCCATCGGGACACCAACATCAGCTCCACAGCATGGGCAGGAAGGCCACAGCCGCCCGAAGGGCATGGGGGCCATGCTGGCCGCTCTGGGTGTCGTGTATGGCGACATCGGGACCAGCCCGCTCTACGCCCTGCAGTCCTCCATCCGCAATGTCGGGTCGGAGACCCATCCCGCCCACGCATGGGAAGTCATCGGGCTGACCAGCCTGACCTTCTGGGCACTCATGCTGGTCGTGACCATCAAATATGTCATCCTCATCATGCGGGCCGACCACAACAAGGAAGGCGGCATCATCGCCCTGATGGCCCTGGCCCAGCGCGTCTGCAAATCCAACTACTTCCGCTGGGTGTTCGGGCTGATCGGCATTGCCGGGGCCTGCCTGTTCTTTGGTGACGGCATCATCACGCCAGCCATCTCGGTTCTCTCCGCCGTGGAGGGTGTGGAAATTTCCGTGCCGGATGCCTCGCCCTTCATCATTCCGGCCGCCATCATCATCCTGCTTGGGCTTTTCGCCGCCCAGGCCCTAGGCACGGGGAAGATCGGCAAGGCCTTCGGCCCCATCATGCTGGTCTGGTTCATCACCATCGCCGTCCTGGGTGCCCGGGGCATCCTGCTCCATCCCGGCGTACTGCTGGCCCTCTCGCCGCTGGAGGCCATCCGCTTCATCGTCACGCACGGCAAGCTGTCCTTCATAGCCCTTGGCTCCGTCGTGCTGTCCGTCACCGGGGCTGAGGCCCTCTATGCCGACATGGGGCATTTCGGACGGTCTCCCATCCGGCTTGCGTGGCTCTTCCTCGTGCTGCCCGCCCTGTCCCTGAACTATTTCGGTCAGGCCGCCTCCATCATCAGCGACCCGACCACGCTGGCCAATCCGTTCTATTATCTGGCCCCGCACTGGATGCAGATTCCCATGCTGCTGCTGGCCACGATGGCCACCATCATCGCCAGCCAGGCGGGCATCTCCGGCAGCTTCTCCCTCTGCCGCCAGCTGATCCAGCTCGGTTACCTGCCCCGCACCCGCATCATCCACACCAACCCGCATGAGGAGGCACAGATCTACCTGCCGTCCCTCAACTGGATGTTTGCCTTCGGCTCCGTTGTGCTGGTGATCGCCTTCCGCTCCTCGGCGGCCCTGGCCTCGGCTTACGGCATCGCCGTGACGGGGACCTTCCTCTGCACCTGCGTGCTGGCCATGGTGGTCTTCCGCCGGGTCTTCCAGTGGAAGAGCTATGCCGTCGGAACCGTGTTCGGCTTCTTCTTCGTCATGGATGCCGTCTTCTTCTCCTCCAACGTGATGAAAATTCCGGATGGGGGCTGGGTGCCGCTCAGCATCGCCGTCGGCAGCACGCTCATCATGACCACATGGCAGCGTGGCCGCCAGCTCATCCGCAACATGAAAAAGCGTGATGCCGTGCCGATGGGGTCCTTCATCACCCGGCTGACCCAGTCCCGCACCATCCGGGTGCCAGGCCTGGCCGTCTTCCTGACCTCGGACCCGGAAATGGTGCCGGATGCCCTGCTCTACAACCTGCGGCACAACAAGGTCCTGCACCAGACAGTCCTGTTCGTCACCGTGCAGACGCTCGACCAGCCGGAAGCGGACCCCGACCAGCGCATGACTGTCAAGGAACTGGCACCAGGCATCCGCCGGGTCATCATCCGTTACGGCTTCATGGAGATGCCCAACCTGCCCCTGACACTGGCTGGCATGACAGAAATGGATTTCGACCCCATTCAGGCGTCCTATTTCACCTCGCATGACCTCGTCTTCCGCTCCAAGGTGCCGAAGATGTCACTCTGGCGGATGTGGGTGTTCCTCTATCTCCTCAACAATGCCACGTCGATTTCCGAGTTCTTCCGGATTC
The DNA here is from genome assembly GCF_014048465.1 of Bombella mellum. Taxonomy (GTDB): domain Bacteria; phylum Pseudomonadota; class Alphaproteobacteria; order Acetobacterales; family Acetobacteraceae; genus Bombella; species Bombella mellum. The sequence continues at coordinate 128,533 of NZ_PDLY01000001.1, read as the reverse complement.
CGCCGGAGCGTGTCATGGAGTTCGGGGTACGGGTCGCGATCTGATCGTGGCCCACCAGCCCCTTCCGCTTTCGCTCTACATCCACTGGCCTTTCTGCCTTGCCAAATGCCCGTACTGTGATTTCAACTCCCATGTGCGGGAAACCATCCCTCAGGAGCGTTTCGCCAACGCCCTGAGGGCCGAGCTGGCACATGAGGCCGCACGACTGACGCAGGATGCACCCCGGCAGCTTGTCTCGATCTTTTTCGGAGGGGGAACGCCCTCCCTCATGCGACCGAAGACGGTCCATCATCTGATCGAGGATGCCCGCCGCCTCTTCCCCAGCGTGAATGACCTCGAGATCACTCTGGAGGCCAATCCCACCAGCGTGGAGGCCGACAGGTTCCGTGCCTTTGCAGAAGCCGGAGTGAACCGCCTCTCCCTCGGCGTGCAGAGCCTTGATGAGACCGATCTGGCCGCTCTGGGGCGACAGCATTCAGCACGACAGGCCATTGCGGCCCTGGAACTGGGACGCAGCATTTTCCCCCGCCTCTCCTTTGACCTGATCTATGCACGCCCCGGCCAGACGGAAGAGAAATGGCGTGCGGAACTTCGCCAGGCCCTGGCTCTGGCCGCAGACCATCTCTCACTCTACCAGCTGACGATCGAACCCGGCACGAAATTCGAGGCCCAGCACAGGCGGGGCAGCCTCGTCCTGCCTGAGGATGATCTGGCGGCGTCCCTCTACACGATGACCCGTGACGAGGCCGCCCGTTTCGGCCTGCGTGACTATGAAATCTCCAACTATGCCATCCCCGGTGCCGAAAGCCGCCACAACCTCACCTACTGGCATTATGACGACTATCTGGGCATTGGCCCCGGTGCCCACAGCCGCCTGACCTTCAGGGGCCAGCTCCACGCCACACGTCGCCACCGTGCCCCGGAACCTTGGGCAGAGCGTGTGGAAACACATGGGCACGGCACAAAGGACGATGAAACACTCTCACCGGACATGAAGGCTCATGAGGCCCTGCTCATGGGGCTGCGCCTGCGGGAAGGCATCAATGCGGCCCATTTCAGCAGACGGACCGGCCTGCCGCTGCGAGACTGCCTCGACCCCGTCATTCTGGAGGCCTGTCTTGAGGAAGGCTATCTGGAACAGGACGCCCAGACCCTCCGAGCCACGGATGAAGGCCGCCTCCGGCTGGAAGCCCTGCTTGGCCAGCTTGTTCTCTGAACGCCACCTTTGAAAAGAACCGACTGCACCCCATCTACAGGGGCAGCCTTCCATCATACACAGCGTGATGCCGCCATGTCTGCACAGAAAGCCCCCACCCTCCACATGATAAAACTGATCGTAGGCTGCACCTCCCCCGAGATGCTGCGGGACTGGGTGGCGGTGGAACGCCACAGAGGAACGGCCTATGTGCGCACCCGCACCATGCCCAAACGGGCTGAGGACATCGTACAGGGAGGCGGGTCCATCTACCGGGTCATCAACGGTCTCATCATGTGTCGGCAGCCCATCATCGGGTTTGACAGCTACACCCGGGATGACGGCCATCCCGGCACGCTGATCCTCGTCTCGGACGAGGTCATCCCGACCCAACCCCGGCCCATGCGGCCTTTTCAGGGCTGGCGGTACTTCAAACCGGAAGATGCCCCACCCGATCTTGGCAAGGGAGCCGCTGACCTCCCCGATGACGGAATCAGCTCCCTGCCAGCATCCCTCCGCAACCAGCTGTCCGAGCTGGGCCTTCTGTGACGGTCAGGAACAGCAGGCCATCACGGCCCGGAGCTGATCTTCCAAGCCTCTGCTTCCAGCCGGGAATGTCCCTTCCAGAACCGATGTTCCCACGGTGAAACCCGTCGCCCCGGCCTTCCGAACCGTCCTGATCTGTTCCGGTGTGCTGATGGACCCTGCCACGATCACGGGTTTCTTTACGGCCTCACAGCTGGCCCGGATGACCTCCGGGACATTCCCGTCATTCCGGTACGCCAGCAGGTCCAGCCCCGTCACGGCAGGATGGGCGGCCCATTCCGCCGCATTGCGGGCTATTTCCTCCGGTGAGCCTTTCAGCACGCTGGGATGCCCCACGACATGCCCTGCAAACGGGTAATAAGCCACGTCATGCCCCGCCAGAAGAGGCAGCACGTCCGGCACATGCGTGCCTCCCATCAGACAGTCCACCCCCAAGGCCAAGCCGGCCCTGACGGAGTCCAGCTCCCGTTCCCGGTCCGGTGACACGATCTCCAGATATGAGGTCGCCCCAGCAGAGCGTATCCTATCCGCCAGTATCCGCAGCTGCTCCACGGGCAGACCGATATCCTTGAATCCGACATGCCGGATGCCCAGCCGGAGGGCCGTTTCTGCCGCCTCCAGGGCTGTCTCCACCGTGCGGTCGTCACGTGTCAGCATGAAAATGAACCTGAACGTCTCCATGACTGTCCTTCCTGCCTGTCCTTGTCGCTTCCTATATGGATGACCCTTCATGACTTACCAAGCCCCGCACCACATGACAGGCAGACCGGCACCTCTATGGACACGGCTCCCCTCTGCTTTCATGATCACCCATCATCTCGCAACAGGATTCCCTCAGCATGACCGACGAAACAGCCGAAGCCGCCTTTCAGGATGACGACCAGACCATTGCCGGGGACAACCCCTTCCTTCTGTTTCAGGACTGGATGACCCTCGCCGAACATAAAGAACCGAACGACCCCAACGCCATGGCCCTGGCCACTGTGGACGACCAGAGCCTGCCCGACGTCCGCATGGTTCTGCTGAAAGGGTTCGACAGTGAAGGTTTCGTCTTTTACACGAACAGCGAGTCCGCCAAGGGGCAGGAGCTGGAACAGACCATGAAGGCGGCCCTGCTGTTCCACTGGAAATCCCTGCGGCGGCAGGTCCGCATCCGGGGAACGGTCTCACGTCTTCCGGATGAAGAGGCTGATGCCTATTTCCAGTCCCGCCCCCGTGCCAGCCGCATTGGAGCATGGGCCAGCCAGCAGTCCCGCCCCGTGGCCAGCCGCAAGGCCCTCTGGCAGGCCGTAACGAAAGAGACGGCCCGCTTTGCCATCGGTACCGTCCCCCGTCCCCCTTACTGGAACGGCTACCGTGTCAGACCTCTTTCCATGGAGTTCTGGATGGACAAGCCTTTCCGCCTGCATGACCGTGTTCTCTTCACCCGGACATCGGATGGCACGGGATGGACGACCCAACGCCTTTTCCCCTGACCCGGATGAACAAAAAAAGGGTGCGGATCAGATATCCGCACCCCATCCATACGATCCGGTCAGACTCTCCTACCGTCCGGTCATGATGCGGTCGACCAGCTCCTTGACGGTCGGAATATGCCCGTTGGCGTAGAACGGGTCCGTTGCAAAACGCCACGCATTCGTTCCACCGAAGACCAGATTATGGTCCACGATCTGCTTCTGTTCCTCAGGAGAAACATCCTGAAGATGGGAGATCGTCTGCAACGTCTTCTGGATGCAGAAGGACCGGGGATCAGCGCGCTGGCCGGTGCTGAAGGTCGGGCCTTTCTGGCTCCAGTTGGAAAAGCGGCACTGGGAGAGACAGCCCATGCAGGCGGCCTGATCAGCCAGGACCTGACGGGCCGTTTCCAGCGTCTCGAACACGACCGTGCCATCCGGAGTCCGCATGGGCTGGGTATAGCCTGCCTCCTTCCAGCGGCTGACCTTTTCGGCATCACCCGAAGTGACAAACACCTCACGTCCCCGCCCGCCAAGGCAGATCGGCGTATTGAAGTCTCCCTCGGCATCCGCCCGGAAGGAAACCTGCCGTTCGGACCGGGCGCGCAGTTCCTGAAGGAAGCCGTTGTTCACCGCAGAGGAATAGAACCCTGTCGGAGAAAAACGGTTCAGATACACGTCCCCTTCCTTCAACGTCAACAGAAGCTGCTTCCAGGCATCAGGAACAGGACTTTCCTTGGTCAGAAGCGGGCGTGTTCCGAACTGGAAGGCGATCAGGCCGATCTCCGGATTGTCCAGCCAGTCATTCCATTCTTCCAGATGCCAGACCCCACCTGCCATGATGATGGGCACATGCTGGAGGCCAAAACCGTTCATGACCTTTCGCAGAGCCGCCACACGATGATAGGGAGCCTCCGGCTTGTGAGGGTTCTCCGTGTTGGAAAGGCCATTATGACCGCCAGCCCGCCACGGGTCCTCATAGACGACCCCGCCCAGAAGCTCGGCAAAGCGCACGTAGGACCGCTTCCACAGGGCACTGAAGGCACGGCCGGAAGAGACGATCGGGTAGTAATGCACCCCGAACCGAGCCGCAATCTCGGCCAGCCTGTAGGGCATGCCCGCCCCACAGGTCAGCCCCTGGATCAGCCCGGGAGCACCTTCCAGAATACCGGTGATGACCTCCTCCGCAGCCCCCATCTCCCACATGAAGTTGGCGTGGACACGACCACGACCTCCGGAAATATCCCGGGCTATGCGGGCCTGTGCGATACCACCCTCGACGGCATAACGCACAAGCTCGGCCTGCCGCTCACGGCGTGTCCGGCCATGATAGATTTGCGGAACAGGATTTCCCTGCTCGTCATAACTGTCTGCATTGACGGCAGAGATCGTCCCGACCCCGCCTGCCGCAGCCCAGTATCCTGCAGACACACCATTGGAGACAGAAACACCTTTGCCCCCTTCGACCAGGGGAAGAACCTCCTGACCACCAAAACGGACGGCATTGATCGACTTCATAGAGGCCAGATGTCCCCACTACTCAATCACAAACTAACCCATGCAAAGGGAGCCTGACGCTCCCCCCACACATCACTCACTCCGCATCACGGCGAGGACGACCCGGCTTGGCACCGACACTCTCCGTAATGTCCGCACCAGTTTCCTGGTCCACCACACGCATGGAAAGCTTTACCTTACCACGGTCATCAAAGCCAATAACCTTGACCTTGACGGCATCACCCTGCTTGACGACGTCCGTCGTCTTGGCCACACGGCCATCCGTCAGCTCGGAAATATGCACCAGACCATCCTTGGGGCCAAGGAAGTTCACGAACGCACCAAAGTCGGCCGTCTTGACGACCTTCCCATCATAGATGCGCCCCATCTCAGGTTCGGCAACGATACCTTCGATCCGGCTGATGGCCTTCTGGGCCTGTTCATCATTGGCGGCGGCAATCTTGATGACGCCGTCATCTCCAATATCGACCTTGGCACCGGAATATTCAACAATCTCCCGGATGACTTTTCCGCCGGAGCCGATCACGTCACGGATCTTGGCCACGGGCACCGTCATGGTCGTGATCTTCGGCGCATTGCCAGCCACGTCAGAGCGTCCCTCGGCAAGGGCCTTGCTCATCTCACCAAGGATGTGCAGGCGGCCTTCCCGGGCCTGCTCCAGGGCCACCTTCATGATTTCCGGCGTGATGGAGGTGATCTTGATGTCCATCTGGAGGGCCGTCACACCCTCGGACGTACCGGCCACCTTGAAATCCATGTCCCCAAGGTGATCCTCATCACCAAGGATGTCCGTCAGCACGGCATGGCCACGCTCTTCCTTGATGAGACCCATGGCAATGCCTGCCACGGGGCGTGGCATCGGCACGCCAGCATCCATGAGGGAGAGCGAGGTGCCGCAGACCGTGGCCATGGAGGAGGAGCCGTTGCTCTCGGTGATCTCGGAGACCACACGCAGCGTGTACGGGAAATCCTCCCTGGACGGCAGGAGCGGGTTGATGGCACGCCATGCCAGTTTGCCATGCCCGATCTCACGACGGCCCGGGGAACCCATGCGGCCACATTCACCAACGGAGAAAGGCGGGAAATTGTAATGCAGCATGAAGCGGGAACGGTATTCCCCTTCCAGCGCATCGATCACCTGCTCGTCCTGACCGGTCCCCAGCGTGGCGACCACCAGGGCCTGCGTCTCACCACGGGTGAAAAGGGCAGACCCATGAGAGCGGGGCAGTACGCCAACCTCGGCCATGATGGGGCGCACCGTCTTCGTGTCACGCCCATCAATACGGATGCCCGTCTTCAGGATGGCACCACGGACCACCTGGGCCTCCAGGTCCTTGATCATCGGCTTGGCCAGCTCGGCCTCGAAACCTTCTTCCTCAAGCGTGGCCACGATCTTCTCGCGGGCCTCGGCCAGCTTCTCCACACGGGCCTGCTTGCTGCGTTCCTTGTAGGCCTCGGCAATCAGCTTGTTGCCCACCTTGTCCACACGCTTGCGGAGGGCAACCTCCTCCTTGGAGATTTCCGGCAGGTCCCACGGTGCCCGGGCGGCATGTTCCGCCAGATCGATGATGGCATCGATCACCGGCTGGAAAGCCGTGTGACCCAGCATGACGGCCTCGAGCATCTCATCCTCGGACAGCTCCTGCGCCTCGGACTCAACCATCAGAACGCCTTCGGAGGTACCAGCCACCACGAGGTCAAGCGTGCTGTCCTTCACCTCGCTGAAGGTCGGGTTGACAACGAACTTGCCATCAATACGGCCGACACGGGCGGCCCCGACCGGCCCGAAAAACGGGATACCGGACAGCGTCAGTGCGGCGGAACAGCCGATCATGGCCACCAGGGCCGGATCATTCTCCATGTCATGGCTCAGCACGGTCGCCACGACCTGCACCTCGTTCCGGAAATTCTCCGGAAACAGCGGACGGATGGGCCGGTCGATCAGGCGGGAGGACAGCACCTCATGCTCGGAAGGACGCCCCTCACGTTTGAAGAAGCCACCCGGAATCTTGCCGGCCGCATAGGCCTTTTCCTGATAGTTCACGGTCAGCGGGAAGAAATCCTGACCCGGCTTCACCGTCTTGGCACCCACGGCGGTGCAGAGCACGACCGTGTCCCCATAGGTGACCACGACGGCCCCATCAGCCTGACGGGCGATCTTGCCAGTTTCCAGAACCAGCGGCCGGCCGGCCCATTCGATTTCTTTACGGAAGTAATTGTCAAACATTCTGTCTTCCTCCGGAAGCAATAATCAAGGCCCAGCCAGCACCAGACTATAAACAGCGTTTCGGACGGCATGGCGATGATGACGCATCAGACACGTCATGACACCATGTGGCCTGAAACGCCGACGAAAGCGTTTTCTGGCGACACAGCACGGGCCAGAACCCGGGGAAGCCTGCTCCCCCGGGTCGTGGTCGAAACTCAGCGACGCAGGCCGAGACGTTCGATCAGCGTCTGGTAACGCTCTTCGCTCTTGCGCTTCAGGTAATCCAGAAGCGCACGGCGACGGCCGACCAGCATCAGCAGACCACGACGGGAATGGAAGTCCTTCTTGTGGGTCTTCATGTGCTCGGTCAGGTTCACGATCCGCTCGGTCAGCAGGGCGACCTGCACTTCCGGGGACCCCGTGTCATCATCGGCACGGCGATATTCGGCAATGAGCTGGCTGCGGCGTTCAGCTGTAATCGACATCTTGTTCTCCAAAAAACAAATGGTTTTCCAACATCCTGACTGCCCGCAGCCGCCCTTCGGCAGCCCGGCACAGCCCGATGACATGCCCCCCGACCGTAATCCGCCAGAGTGGAACATCTTCCACCCCGTCAGGTACGCTCCCCTCAAGATGGGCCAGCATGACAGCCTGCCCACAGATCAGGGCCTTTCCTTCTGCTCGTGTGACGGCCAACGCCGGGATGTCGACCAGCGCAGTCGCCGCATCCAGCAGGGGAAGCGGAAGGGCATACGCCTTGTCTCTAGTTTCTTCCGGTTTGTCCAGCCCTAACTGGCCGACCGTGCAGGCATGGGAGAGGTCAAAAGGCCCGCATTTTGTCCGCCGCAGAACGGAAATATGCCCCACGGTACCACAGGCCAGAGCAATATCCCGGGCAAGGGACCTCATGTAGACACCCTTGCCGGACTGCACCTCAAACACGGCCGTATCCGCATCGGGCCGCTCCATCAGAGTGACCGAATCGATTCGGGCAGGCCGGGGTGGCAGCTCCGGTGGCCGACCGGCACGGGCCAAGTCGTAGGACCTCTGCCCTCCCACCCGAAGGGCCGAAAACACGGGAGGCACCTGCATCACGTCCCCACACAGGGCAGGAAGAACGGCCCTGATCTCATCGTCGGAAGGCCGCCTGTCCGACGTCGCCAGCACCTCTCCCTCCCGGTCATCCGTCGTGCGGCTTTCCCCAAAGGACAGGGTGAAACGGTACCGTTTGGTCGCATCCATGATGTAGGGAATGGTGCTCGTGGCCTTGCCGAAAGCGATGGGCAACACCCCCGAGGCCAGCGGGTCCAGCGTGCCGCCATGTCCGGCCTTGCGGCCATCGAAGGCCCTCAGAAGCCGGTTGACCATCATCGTGGAACTCGGTCCGAGCGGCTTGTCGAGGATCAGCCAGCCATGTATGTCCCTGCCTCTTTTACGTGCCATCAGCCGATCATCCAGCCTCAGTCCACATCATCTGAAGCTGGATCACGGTGCAGGTCACGCTGGACCTCCGGAGAGCGCAGGATGCTCTCCACTTCCATCGCATGTTCCAGAGAGGTGTCAGGCTGGAAGTGCAGCTCCGGCACGGTCCGCAGCCTCAGGGCAGAGGACAGTTTCCGCCGCAGGAACGACGCCACACGTTTCAGGGCCGGGAGAACGGCCTCGATGTCATCACGCCCGAGGCGGGCAACGAAGACCGTGGCATGGCGCAGGTCCGGAGAAACACGGACCTCTGTCACCGTGACGCTCACGCCATAAAGCTCAGGGTCCCGGAACTCCGTTCTGGCAAAGACTTCAGCCAGAACATGGCGGATCTCTTCCGCCACACGAAGCTGACGGGTGCTCGGGCCGACAGAGCTTTCGCCTGCCGGTCCGAGAAGGTCAAAGGAAGGCCGTTTCTTCAAGCCGGGATCTCTTCCATCTCATAACATTCAACAACATCGCCTTCCCGCAGGTCATTGTAACCGGCAAAGGACAGACCGCACTCATAGTTGTGAGCCACTTCACGGACATCATCCTTGAAGCGTTTCAGCTGGCTGAGCTCGCCCTCATGAATGACGACGTTGTCACGCAGCAGGCGTACGCCACAGCCACGCTTGACGATACCCTCGGTGACATAGCAGCCGGCCACCTTGCCAACCTTGGTGATGTTGAAGACCTGACGGATCTCCGCATAACCGAGGAACTTCTCACGATGTTTCGGCGCAATGCGACCCCGGACCAGCTTCTCCACATCATCAGAGACCTGATAGATGATGGAGTAGTAACGGATGTCCACACCGTCACGCTGTGCCAGCTCACGGGCCTGCACGGTGGCACGCACGTTGAAGGCGACGATCACGGCATTGGAAGCCTTGGCCAGCTGCACGTCACTCTCGGTGATCTGACCGACATTGGCATTGAGAACACGGACAGCCACCTCCTCATGAGACAGCTTCTCCACCGTGGCCTGGATGGCCTCGGCCGATCCCTGCACGTCAGCCTTGACGATCAGGGCCACTTCCTTCTGCTCACCAGCCTGAATCCGGGCCAGCATCTGGTCTAGGGTACCACGGGCAGCAACCTGCATGGCCGTGGCCTTCTCATGGGCCTTGCGCTGACGGAACTCACTGATCTCACGGGCACGGTTCTCGCTGTCGACCACCACGAACGGAGCACCAGCATCCGGCACGCCACTCATGCCCAGAATTTCCACGGGAACGGAAGGACCGGCCTTCTTGATCTGCTTGCCGTGATCATCCAGCAGGGCACGGACACGGCCCCAGTGGGCACCGGCCACGACGATGTCCGTCCGGTTGAGCGTTCCCTTCTGGACCAGCACGGTCGCCACGGAACCACGGCCACGGTCCAGACGGCTCTCGATGACGGCACCCTCGGCAATCCGGTCCGGATTGGCCTTCAGGTCAAGGATTTCGGCCTGGAGCAGGATGGCTTCCAGAACACGGTCCAGTCCATCACGCTTGAGGGCGGAAACCTCCACCTCCTGCGTGTCGCCACCCATGCTTTCCACGACGATCTCATGGTTCAGCAGCTCGTTGCGGACACGGTCAGGGTTGGCACCCGGCTTGTCCATCTTGTTGATGGCCACGATGATCGGCGCATTGGCCGCATTGGCATGTTTGATGGCCTCGACCGTCTGCGGCATGACGCCATCATCAGCCGCCACGACCAGCACCACGATGTCCGTGACGGACGCACCACGGGCACGCATGGAGGTGAACGCCTCATGACCCGGCGTGTCGATGAAGGTCACTTTCTGACCTGAGGCCAGCGTCACCTGATAAGCACCGATATGCTGGGTGATACCACCCGCCTCGCCGTGGGCGACATCCGTCGTCCGCAGCGCATCCAGCAGGGAGGTCTTGCCGTGGTCGACATGCCCCATGACAGTCACCACCGGCGGACGGGGCTGCATGTCCTCCGGCTTGTCCTCGATCCCCTCGATGCCCAGCTCGACGTCGTTGTCCGCCACACGCTTGATGCGATGACCGAATTCGCTCACGACCAGCTCGGCCGTATCACCGTCGATGCTCTGGGCTGCCGTCGCCATGACACCCATCTTCATCAGCATCTTGATGACCTCACCCTGACGGGCGGCCATACGGTTGGCCAGCTCACCCACCGTGATGGTTTCCGGCACGGTCACGTCACGCACGACACGGACCTGATCGGAACGAAGACGCTCCAGCTCGGCCTGACGACGCTCACGGTCACGCTGCCGACGGACGGACGCCAGAGACCGGGTCTTGCCATCATCACCTTCGATGGCGGCACGGACGTCGATACGACCGGAGCGACGGTCCTGCCCACCAGCCGCACGACGGGAAGACGGACGACGGGACTGCGTGGAAGAACGACGGCCCCCCCCCCCGCCGCCACTGCGACGGGGTGATGCCACACCGTCATCATCAGCCGCCGCTGCGGCACCGGCACGGCCACGCAGATGCAGTGTCTCTCCCGCAGAGGAAGAGGACGGACGGGCGGAAGCCGCACGGGACGAAGCCGCCGTGTTCAGGGGACGGCTCGGCATGATGGCACGCTCGGCCAGAGGGCGCAGACGCTTGGTCGGTTCGGCCAGCTGCACGCCACCGGCAGTGGAACCTGTCAGAGGCGGCGGAACCGGCTTCTCCGTTTCCTTGCGACGGGCGGCAGCTTCGGTCTTCTTCCGGGCCTCTTCCTCTTCGGCACGGGTCCGGGCTTCGGCCTCCTCCTGGGCACGGCTTTCAGCCTCGGCCTTCTTGCGGGCCTCTTCCTCCGCAGCGGAGCGGATGCGGATCTTCTCGGCCTCCTGCCGGGCTTCCTCTTCCGCACGGGCAGCGGCAGCGGCGGCCTCGACCAGAACCCGCTGGCGTTTTTCCTGCTCGGAGGCTGTCAGGCCCCGCACGCCCGTTGCGGCACGGCCACCCCGGCCACCTGTCGCACCGCTTCTCTTGGGCTTGCGCACCTCGACACGGACTTCCTTGGAACGCCCGTGGCTGAAGCTCTGCCTCACAGAGCCAGCCTCCACAGTCCGCCCCACATCCTTGCGTCCTGCCGGACGCAGGGAGAGGCGACCGGAGCTTTTGCTCTGCCCTTCTTTCGGGGCTGTCCCCTTTGGAGTTCCGTTCTGGTTGCGCTCGTTGCCGTCGCTCATAATTTCTGCCTGTTCCTTACTGCCCTACCGTATCAGGGCCGGGGAGCACACCTGCGGTCACTCCCGTAAATCTCTTATATTCTGCCTTCAGACGCTCCGCCAGCGCACCGGGGGCCATCACGGCGTAAACCGCCCGTTCCCGCCCGAAAGACGCTGCCAGAACGTGCTCCGGCACCCAGACCACCGGCAAGTCCCGCTGGCCCGACAGCAGACGGGCCACCTCATCCTGACTCGCACCTGCTGCACAAATGACAACCCCGACTCTACCAGCAACGATCCGTTCCCGACACTTCTGAAACCCACAGACCGCCTCGCCAGCGCGTCGGCCCAGACTGATACCATCCAGAAGACGCTTTGCCAAACCATCCCTGACAGACTCCAGAAGTCCCTCGGGCAGTTCCACCTTCTGTCGGGCGGCACGGGAAAAAACCCGGGCAAGCTGTTTCTCTTCCAGCACGGCCCTGTCCGCCAGCAGCCACATCCCTCGACCGGGCAGACGGGCGGACAGATCCGCCACAACCCGGCCATCCGGCCCCACGACGAACCGAAGCATATGCCCCGGCTCACCATGTTCCCGGCTCACCAGACAACGCCGCCGGGAAGAAGCACGACGCCCCCGCCCCGGCGGGCCCTCATCCGTATCGGGGATAACTTCCTCAGTCGTGGCCCGAGTCTCCCTCACCAGCATCTTCCTCACCCTCAAACCAGTGAGCACGGGCCGCCATGATGATCTCGTTGGCCTCGGCTTCCTCCAGCGGCTCGTCACCACCCAGAAGCTCGATCAGCTCATCCGCAGCAAGGTCGGCAAGGTCATCAAGCGTCTTGATGCCCTTCTCGCCCAGCTCCACCAGAACCTGAAGGGAGAAGGCTCCCAGCGTGACCAGATCGTCACTGACACCCAGCTCACGGCGGCGTTCATCCAGGGCACGCTCACGACCGGCCAGATAGTCGTTGGCACGGGCCATCAGCTCCTCGGCCACACTTTCATCGAATCCCTCGATGTCATGCAGCTCTGCCGGATCGGCATAGGCCAGGTCCTCGATGGTGTGATAACCCTCGGTCACCAGCAGGCCGGCGATCACGTCATCCACATCAAGCTCGTTGACGAACTGGCTCGTCCGCTTACGGAACTCTTCCTGACGACGTTCGGACTCTTCAGCCTCGGTCAGGATGTCAATGTCCCAGCGGGTCAGCTGGCTGGCAAGGCGGACATTCTGCCCACGACGACCAATGGCCAGGGACAGCTGCTCATCCGGCACCACGACCTCGACACGGCCCGCATCCTCATCCATCACCACCTTGGTGACCTCGGCCGGAGCCAAGGCATTCACCACAAAGGTGGCAGCCTGTGCGCTCCAGGGAATGATGTCGATCTTTTCGCCCTGAAGCTCGGCCACGACGGCCTGCACACGGGAACCACGCATACCGACACAGGCACCGACCGGATCGATGGACGCATCACGGGACTCGACGGCCATCTTGGCACGGGACCCCGGATCACGGGCCACGGCCTTGATCTCGATGATGCCATCGTAAATCTCGGGAACCTCCTGGGCGAACAGCTTGGCCAGGAAGCCGGGATGGGTACGGGACAGGAAGATCTGCGGGCCACGGGGTTCGTCACGCACGTCATAGATGTACGCACGGACACGGTCGGAGTTGCGGAACTCCTCACGAGGGATCATCTCATCACGACGCAGCAGCCCCTCGGCGTGGCCACCCAGCTCCACCATGAGGTTGCCATACTCCGTCTGCTTGATCGTCCCGTTGATGATCTCGCCCACACGGTCCTTGAACTCGTCATACTGACGCTTGCGCTCATACTCACGCACGCGCTGGACGATCACCTGCTTGGCCGTCTGTGCGGCGATGCGGCCGAAATCGATCGGCGGCAGGGGGTCGACGATGAACTCGCCCTCTTGGATCTCCGGCCTGAACTTCCGGGCGATCTTCAACGGAATCTGGGCATCCTCGTTTTCCACCACCTCAACGGCCTCGGTCCACCGGCTCAGGCGGACCTCGCCCGTCTTGCGGTCGATCGTGGCACGGATGTCCTTCTCGTGCCCATATTTCGCCCGGCCAGCCTTCTGGATGGCCTGCTCCATCGCTTCGAGCACCTGCTCACGATCAATGTTCTTTTCCCTTGAGACCGCATCAGCAACCAGAAGCAGCTCGGGACGGGTAACAGATGTGTCCATCAGATCGGACCTCCAACCAGCATAAGACGGGTCATCAGTTCTTCTTCCCCGGCTTTTTGGGTTTCAGCTTCGGCGCACGACGGGAGTCTCCCCCAGCCTCAGCCTCTTCTTCCTGCGCCACACCGGCCAGTGCGGCACTCGCCTCAATCAGCTCATCCGTCAGGACCAGCCGGGCCTTGCGCATGTCATCCAGCGGCAGGGCCACTTCCTGCCCGTCATCCAGACGGAGCAGGCCAAGCCCGTCACGCTCGCCGAGGACAATCCCGGAAAAACGCTTGCGCCCGTCCAAGGGAATATCCAGCTCCACCTTGGCCAGATGTCCGGCAAAACGCTCCCAGTCCTTCGCACGGGTCAGCGGACGGTCAATCCCGGCCGAGGAGACTTCCAGCATCCAGGCACCCGGTATCGGATCATCCACATCCAGCACGGCCCCCACGGCGTGGCTGATCTGCTCGCAGTCCTCGACACTGATGAGCGAGCCGTCCGCCCTGTCCGCCATGACCTGCACGGTCGGCGTCTCATGCCCGAGAACGGAGAGACGGACCAGCTCGTAGCCCATGTCGGCCAGAGTCGGGGCGATCCTGTCCGCAATGCGTGCCTCAAGCCCACTCAGACGGCGAATCCCGTGAGGGCTGCCCTCATCATGAAGGGGAACGGACGAGTCCGGCGATGTGGAGAAATGATCCAAAACAAAAAAGGCGGCCCGTCAGGGCCACCCCCCAAAAGAGCGGAAAGTGAAAACGTTCCCCTGATACGACAGAGCCGTCCCCAATGCAAGCACTTAGCATCCATCCGGACAGCACCGCTCCGGAAAGCACCCATTTCCATTCCACCCTTGTTCTCGGGAAAAAAATGATGCGAGATACCGTCATGGAACAGCCCTCACCCACACCGGAACCCCAGAAGCAGACACTCTGGCGGCCCATGGCCCTGATGGCGGCAGCCGTCGGGCTGGGCGGTGCCCTGCTGGCCGTCCACGGCCAGCCATCATCCCCGCCCCGGACGGCTTCCCATCCCGAGCCGCAGCTCCAACCATCCACACAGGCCGTTCCCGTTCTGGAAGGTGCCCTGACCCTTTCCATGCTGCCGCCTGATGAGGCCGCCAGAGCCATCGCCCGCAGTTCCTTTCCCGAACAGCAGAAACCGGCCCTGCTGGCCGCCCTCAAGGACAACCGCATCCGTCTCGCCGCCATGCCCCTGGCCGATGCGACCGGCAGTACGGGGCAGATCCTGACCGTGAGTGGCGGGGGCCTCAGCCAGCAGGTCATCCTCGGCCCCAGAATGAAGGCCGTCCTGCTTCCCATCGTCCATGAGGGTACCGTCACGTTCACCCGTACCAGCCCGGCAGGAAGGGGCCCCCTCTCCATCGCAACGCTGAACATGTTCAACAACGTCGTGGTCCTGCCTCCCCTCACCACGGCCAGTCCCGCCTTCAGCGTTCCGGTCGTCGTCCAGTAACCGTCAGGAAAAGAGCTTGACCCCGTACCAGCCCACCAGTGAAAACAGGGCGTTACCCTCCCGGCAGAGCAGTTGCAGAAGCCCATGATGAAATCCCTGATCCCCTGGCTGTCCCGCATGATGCCCCTGATGATGGCGGCCTTCCTGATCCTGGCCGCCGTCCAGCTGGCCCTGATGCTCCATCTCTCACCAGCCGCCCTGCTCCACTGGCTGGGTGTGGCGGCGGACTGGGCACGGCCCGGCTATCTCCCGGCCGGAGCGACCGGTCTTGCCCTCTCGCTCGCCGGAATGTTCTACTGCCTCTCATCCGACCGTCTGGCCCGCCGGGGCCTGCGCCACAGAAAGAGCCTTCTCATGGATGTCCTCAGCCGCCTGACAAACCGCACCGCACTGGAAGAAATGCTCGCCCGCCAGCAGCGTGAAAGCACCATCAATGCCGAGGAGCTGGCGGCCGCCCTGCGTGCCCGGGTCATCGGGCAGGATCAGGTCTGCGAGGACATCGCCCAGCAGCTGCGCCGCCGTCTGGCCCTCCAGACACGCAACCGCCCGGTCGGGGTGTTCCTGCTGGCCGGTCCACCCGGAACGGGGAAAACCTATCTGGCCAAGCAGATCGCCAGCCAGACCGAACGCCCCCTCCTGCATTTTGACATGACGCAGATGTCCAGCCCCCATGCCGCCACGCAGCTCTTCGGCTCGCCGAAGGGGTATGTCGGGTCCGACACGTTCGGCCGTCTGACAGGTGGACTGAAGGAACATCCTGATGCCGTGGTCCTTCTGGACGAGATCGAGAAGGCCCATCCCGACGTCTTCAAGAAGTTCCTCACAGCGTGGAATGACGGCCATGTGACGGAGGCCTCCACCAATGAGCTGGTCCCCACCACACGGGCCATCTTCGTGCTGACCTCCAACATCGCAACGGACGAACTGAATGCCATTGCGGACCGTCTCTCCGACGAACCTGAGAAGATGCGGGCCGAATCGACAGAGGCACTCCGCCGTGCCGGTTTCGCTCCGGAGGTCCTGAACCGTCTGGACCGCATCTTCATCTTCCGTGCCCTGCGTGGTCTGGACCTCGCCCGTGTGGCCGCCCTGGAAATCGAGCACATGATCCGTGGGTACGGGCTGAATGTCGAGGCAGGCGGCATCGACCCGGCCCTCCTGTTCGAGATACTCCAGCGGCAGCAGAAACTGGGCAGCATGGCCAGTGCCCGTGACATTCTCCGCTCCATCGAGGACATGATCAGCGACAGTCTCATCACGGCACGCCAGCAGGGGCGGACCCATGTCCATCTCGTCATGGAAGATGAAGGACGCATCCGGGCCGAGACAAGCGAGGAACCCCAGGAAAAAATGAACAGGGCCAGCCTGTGAAAGCCTTTTTCGGTACGTTCGCTTCCTTATGGAAACAGGCTCCCCTCTGGCGGCTCTGTTTCATCATGGGAATCGGCAGCCTGGTGATGGCAGCCTTCTTTCCCACACCTTGGCTGAAAAAGCGGGCACCTTGGCTGCCGGGCACGGCCCCGGCCGCCGCACATGCTCCGCATGACCTGTCTTCCGGCAGCACGGAAGAGGGACAGCATGAGGCGGAGAATGAGCCTGCCGGCCAGCTGCCGGTCCATCTGCAATATCCCAGCATGTCGGAAATCGTGCGTGACCACGTCGTGCTGGGAGGGCACACCATGCCCCTGCCTAGGGGAGAATGGCATCCCATCCTCTCCGCCCAGATCAGCAGTGCCTCTCCCCTGTCTTTCCTTGCCCTCGTCCGCACGCATCAGGGAGCCGTCACGGGGCTGATCATCGCACAGGCGACCCAACAGCCCATCCCTCTGGACAGGACGGGCAACATGACCGGCATCTGCCATGATGACCGCAACTTCCTCAACCACAGCCTGCCAGTGGCTCCCTCCGGGGAGGACTGCATAGGGTCAGGCACCGTCGTGATACAGGGCAGCGATGTCAGTACCAATCCCCTGATCAACCAGTCCATCGCCCGTCTTCAGGCTCTTGGCGTCACGCCCATTCCACCCCTCTTCCTGGCCGTACAGTGGCGACACATTGCCGCCACCACGGACGGGCAGGCTCAGGTCGGTCTCATGGACACGCTCATTCCACCGCTGGACCCGCAGACCCACCAGCTGCTCGCCCCCATGTCGGTCTGGGCAAAAGATGCGCCCGCCTCCTCCCCTGAAGCCAGAAACTTTCTAAGCCAGATGCGCAGCTGGGCCCTGGACATGCAGAAAGCCCTGCAGCGGGGTTTTGACAACCAGCCACAGGGCCACCCGCTCCCACGGGATCCACTGGCTCCCTGAAGGGTCAGTGATGCCCTTTGGCCACGACACGGCCCATACGCTTTTCCGCCATGCGGGCAAGGCGCACGAAGGGCAGGCCAACCAGCAGATAGGCCGTGGCGACCATCAGCCCCGTACCGATGTAGTCATAATAGGTCGAGGACAGCCGGATGTAGGTTTGGCTAAGCTCCGTCAGCGTGATCACCGACACGAGAGAACTGTCCTTCAGCAGGGCAATGAAGTCGTTCGTCATGACGGGCACGACCGTACGGAAGGCCTGCGGAACGATCACGAGCCGGAGGGCCTGAATGTGGGTCATGTTCAGGGCGATGGCCGCTTCCATCTGCCCACGGGGAACGGACAGAAGCCCCGCCCGGTAATTTTCCGCCTCATAGGCCGCATAGTTCAGCCCCAGTGACAGGACGCCCGCCGCAAAAGGAGACAGACGCAGACCGAAAGCAGGCAGCCCATAGAAAATGAACAGTACCTGGATCAGCAGCGGCGTGCCTCGCACGACCTCCACATACAGCCCGGCCAGCCAGCGCAGCGGGGCCATGCCATAGGCCCGGGCCAGGGCCAGAACCAGTCCCGCCGCCACGGCCAGCACCATCGCCAGAGCCGAGACGCCAAGCGTCATCAGGGCACCACTGGCCACCAGAGGCAGGAAACTGACATAACGCTGCACCATCGCCTTCATGCTGCTGCCGGACATCCGCTCCATGGTCTGGCGGTAATCCGTCCAGGCCGTCGGCTTGACCGACAGAAGGCTCTGATCCCCCGTATAGTCCGCCATCTGGGGCGTCCAGAGATTCCATCGGGCCAGAATCTGGTGCAGCGTTCCGTCACTTATGAGATCACCCAGAACGGAATCCACCGCATCCCGCAGGCCCGGATTGTTCTTGGGGAAAGCGATCCCATAAGCCACACGCCCGATCGGCGGGCCAACGAGCTTCAGGTCATCGGAACGGTAATAGAGGGCGATAGGCTCATCAATCAGGATGGCATCCAGACGTCCATTCTTCAGATCAGAAAACAGGTTCGTTTCCTCATCATAGGAACGCACGTTGGCCGGGTCATGATCCAGCAGCAGACGTTCGGCCGCCGTGCTCTTGATGGTGCCGACCACGTGCCCCTTCAGGGCCTCCAGCGTGTCCAGACCCGTTTCACCATTCCGCAGGACAATCCTGTCCACCGTCACATAGTAGGGACGGGAAAACAGAACGGCCGCCTTGTGTTCCGGCGTCATCTCTATGCCATCAATCACGAGGGCGTAGAGGTCCCGGGACAGACCGGGAATCAGGCCGTCCCAGCCGTTCTGCACGAAACGGCCATGCCGTCCCATGCGGGCACTGATGGCCTGCATCAGGTCATATTCAAACCCGGTCATCCGCCCTTCATGGGCCGGATCATGAAAGACGTAAGGAACGTTGGCTTCACCATCGGAGGCCCAGGGCAGATCGTGGTCATCCACCGCTCCGGGAACCCTCAGCGGCACTGCCGCAGGAGCGGCGGCCTTCGTCTCCGCCGCCGCAGTCCCTTCCGCCACGGCACGACCATCCAGCCCGGCCATGCTCCAGAACACGGACAGGACCAGAGCCAGCGCAAACATCACACGCTTCATCACCGTACCACCCTCACCATCACAGAAGTGTCCGCAGGAAACGCCGTGTTCCCGGTTCACGCGGGTTGGCAAACATCACGTCGGGATCGCCACTTTCGACAATCTGCCCCGCCTCCATGAACAGCACCCTGTCCGAGGCGGCCCGTGCAAAGCGCATGTCATGCGTCACGACCAGCTGGGTCATGCCCTCCGCATCCAGTGCCCGCATGACGGACAGCACCTCTTCGGACAGTTCCGGGTCCAGTGCGGACGTCGGCTCATCATACAGCATAACGGAAGGTTTCATGGCCAGGGCACGGGCGATCGCCGCACGCTGCTGCTGCCCACCAGAGAGCCTGTCCGGATAACGGTTCTTCACGCCAGCCAGTCCCACCTTCTCCAGCAGCTCGCAGGCTATCTGATGTGCCCTGTCCTCTGCCATGCGCTTGACCTGTATGGGAGCCAGCATGACATTCTCCAGCACGGTACGGTGCGGGAACAGGTTGAAGGACTGGAACACCATGCCCACGTGCCCCCGCAGACGGTGTGCCCTGGCTTCATCGGCCCGACGCCACTGCCCCGTGCTGGCCACGGTCACGCCCTCCACCTGCACCTCGCCAGCATCAGGATGTTCCAGAAAATTGAGACAGCGCAGGAATGTCGATTTTCCACAGCCGGACGGCCCGATGATGGAAATCAGCTCTCCCCGCTCCACATCCAGAGAAATCCCCCGCAGAATCTCATTTCCACCGAAGGATTTGGCGATACCGGTCGCCTTCAGCACCCAGTCAGTCAGTTCCGAACACCCTCCCGCACGCTACAGCGTGGAAAACCACCACCCTGAAGTCATTCACCATTGCGCCTTCTAAACACAACCACCCTTTAAGCAAAACATCCTTTTATGTATTTTCCCTTCAGCCGGACAGATTTTCCTGCCAGACATCCCCCTGCCGCTCCACATGAAACACCCGCATGGCCCCTGTTCTCCCCAGCCTTCCGCCACGGCCTATCCTGACACTGGAGCATGTCCGGCTGGAGCGGGTCGGCCGCTGCCTGCTGTCCGACCTCTCCCTCCAGCTGTCATCTGGTGACGCCCTCATCCTCACCGGCCCCAACGGTACCGGAAAGTCCTCTTTTCTCCGCCTGATCGCCGGTCTCTGCCCACCGGCATCAGGAACAGTGGAACTAGGCAGCAGCATCGCCTGGCTGGGTCCCGATGACGCCCTGAAGCCAGCCCTCACGGTGGAACAGAATCTCCGCCTCTTTGCTCCCCACGACACGGAAGCCATTCACGAAGCCCTGAACCGGCTGGGCATTGCCGCCCTTCTGGACTGCCCCGTGCGGCTTCTCTCACTGGGGCAGAAACGCCGTGTGGCCCTGAGCCGCCTTCTCCTGTCCGATGCCTCCCTGTGGCTGCTGGATGAACCGGCCAATGCACTGGATGCCGACAGCCTCGCCCTGCTGGATGCCATGTTCAGCACGCACCGTGACCGTGGCGGTGCCCTCATCGTGGCTTCCCACATCCCCCTGAGCATACCGGACAGCCATCAGCTCACCTTCGGAGCCTCACCGTCCCTGTCTTCCGTCATGACAGACACGGTTCCCCCACGGACGACTTTCCCGTCTCCCCGCAGGCGACATGCTTTTGCGAACCATCTACGCCGGGAATTCTGTCTTGCCTGCCAGAACAGAACCGACCATCTGGCAGCACTGCTCTTTCTCATCCTATGCAGCAGCCTCTTCCCGCTTGCACTCGGCCCTGCTCCAGCCCTGCTCCAGCAGACCGGTCCGGGCGTCCTGTGGGTCTGCACCCTTCTCGCCTGCCTTCTGCCGCTGGAACGCCTCTATGAGGCAGATGCCGAGGACGGATCACTGGACATCCTCCAGATCACCCTGCATCCGGCCCTCATCGCCCTGGGGAAGATGCTGATGCACTGGCTGAGCAGCTGTTTCCCGGTCATTCTGGCAACGCCCCTGCTTGCCCTGCTTTTCCAGATTCCATTTTCGGCCCTACCCGTCCTGCTGGCAGGGCTGACCCTGGGCAGCCTGACCCTGGCCCTTACGGGCGGCATGACGGCAGCCATCACGCTGGGAGCACGACGCAACAGTCTGCTGCTCCCCATCCTGACCCTGCCTCTCATGACACCAAGCCTCATCTTCGGGACGCTGGCCTGTGCTTCACCGAAAAACCCCTCCTGTACGGCCAATCTCAGCCTGCTGGCAGCCCTTTTCCTTCTGGCCCTGCCCGGCTGCCCCCTCGTGGCCGGAGCCAGCCTGAAAGCAGCACAGGACTGAAATATTTAGCCGAAAATGAGGTCATCAAGAAACAGCCCAACCTGTTCATATTCTCTGGAAAAATTCTCCGATACCATGCCCTTCCACTGCCGGATCCGGTCTGGTTCTATCTTCTCGACACCCCATGTTTCACATAAAAAATCCGCATTCGCCTCAACAATCAGTGAGGCAACAGTAAGCCAGTGATCGTGAAGCTGAATCAATTTCTGGGGGACGTCAAAAAACTCATGTCCTGCCTTCCCTTGGACAATTCCTCGACCTCCCGCCGTAAAAAAATCACGCGTCGCCAATACCCCATGATTTGTAGCAAGCCACAAAAAGAACCTCTCATACTTTGTGGACTTTGAACTAAAAATACTGGGAAAGAAAGCAAAACCCTTTTCTATAAAACCAGCCCGTTCTTCCTTGCTCAATTTACCAGACAGCCGGACTGTCATTGGAGCAGACGTATCTTCCTCTGGATTGACATGGCTCCCAGTCCACCACAAACTTTCCCCTTCTCTCAATTTTTTCTTATAAAAATTGACTATCTTATGAACTGTTTCATTCGGTGGTTGACGTATCTCATCATACGTTGTTCCCATTTTATCAAAAATAGTCTGACCATTTTCCAAATTCATATCAATTTTGTATCGTGGGAAGTGTGTAACAACTACCTCTGACAAACACTCCTCATATGAACGCATACGGAATTCAACAGGATCCGTCAGTTTTCCAAATATTAGAAATATCTTTTCTATACCCTTTACCCTTGTGCTCTCATTAACACTCCCCCCAAGTGTAATCCACTTATCATCTTTGGAACTCTTCACTTCAACACCGTAACATTGACGTGCTATGATGTCAGGAAACCTTTGCCCGGAAATTATCTCAATAGTATTCTCGAACGAAGTCCCCAGTGACTGCTCTTTTAAAGAATCCGCAACATCTTCCTCCAAAAGTTGAGCATTTCTCTTTATAAAATACTCACCTTTATACTTTGCACACTCATTCAATCGTTCATTCGTCCGCTCAAGTATATTACGAAATTCTTCAAATAAATCTACCCTATTTTCATTGAAAACAATCATTCAGGAATCTCGTCCAAAATATAAATCCCACTTACTCTGAAGATTATGCGCAATATGATATCCCAACAAGGGCGGAACAGCATTCCCAATAATTTTATAAGCCTCAGATGCAGAAACACCCTTCCGTCCTGACTGTGGAGGAAATACGAATTCATAATCATCAGGAAATGTCTGTATCCGGGCACATTCCCGAACTGTCAAACGCCTTTCTTCAAGGCCTGCCTGCAGTTCTTCTAAATTCATGCCACCATGTTCTGCAGAAAGTCTTCTGAATTCTATATTCCCATGATGCTCAGAACGAATAGTCGGACCAATACCAGACAGTCGTATCTCGCTCTGCCCCTGACAATGTTTTCCCATATACTTCGCCTTAGAATATTTTTGCTGGGAAAGATCAGATGTTTTGTCCGGCTCCAACAGTCCTCCAAGAGCCTCCCTCAAACTCACAGGCTTCACCAACGCCTCACCATTATTCGTATAAGCATGTGTTGGCTTTGGGTAAGGATCAAAACGTTCATCCAAGGAAGGCTGAGAAAGTGCGGCCAAGGCCTCTGGCGTTAGAGAAGACCTTCGGAAGCCGATAAAAATAACACGTTCACGCGACTGAGGGACACCATAATCAGCCGAATGCAATACTTTCGCCTCGACAACCAGATACCCATCCTCGGAAACAGATCTAAAGTCTCTCTCTATTATTGATTTCACATCATGAAGATTGACCAACCCCTTGACATTTTCAGCGATGAACACTTTTGGTTTCGTGATCTCTATGACCTCTCTCATCCACATATAGAGCTTTCCCCTACTCTCCAGACTAGGGAAAACATCCTCCGAGAGCAGGCCCCTATGATTCTTGGGTGATTTGAATCCTAATCTTTTCCCCGCAACTGAAAAATCCTGACAGGGGAATCCTCCAGTAACAACATCAACATCACGAGGAAAAACCGATTCTCCCCGTCTATGATGTCTTACAAGATCAACAATACTTCCAAGATGGTATATTTTATCATCCATCCCAAATTTTCTGAAATAATTATCCCACGCTGCCTTGGCACCATCCCTGATATCATTGGCAAATACAGTATTGAATCTTGTCTTTGGGAGCGAAACCCACCGGTCATCTCCACCAGTATCCTGCTTCCATTCAGGGTGGGTCATATCGTTGACCGATGAAGCAAGCACCTTGAAGCCTCCTTCAAAACCAAGATCCAATCCACCACATCCCGAAAACAGGGACAACACATTGTATTTTCTTCCGGGCAAATCAGACATTTATTGAAAATACCCTCCGACACATCAAAATAAATCAATCTACACTGCATGACTCATAGAAAAGGCCGCTTCCGATGACAGAAGCGGCCCTTTCCCATTCCCAAGCAGAAATCTTCAGACTTTGTCCGCCTGAAGTTTCGCCACGAAGTTTTCCAGCCAGTGAATGGTGTACTCACCCTTCCGGAACTCGGGGTCATCCAGAATTTTCTGATGCAGGGGAATGACCGTCTTCACGCCTTCCACCACGCACTCCGTCAGGGCGCGCTGCATACGGGCAATGGCCTGCTCCCGTGTCGGGGCATGGACGATCAGCTTGGCGATCATGCTGTCATAATAGGGCGGAACCCTGTAGCCAGCAAAAAGGGCACTGTCCATGCGGACCCCAAGCCCACCCGGGGCGTGAAAGACCTGAACCGTACCCGGATTGGGGGCAAAGGTTTCCGGGTCCTCGGCATTGATGCGGCACTCGATGGCATGGCCGGACATCACGATGTCCTCCTGCCGGTAGCTCAGCTTCTCACCGGCCGCCACACGGATCTGTTCCCGTACGAGGTCCACGTCGCAGACCATTTCCGTCACCGGATGCTCCACCTGAAGGCGGGTGTTCATCTCGATGAAGCAAAACTGCCCGTCCTGATACAGGAACTCAAGCGTACCAGCATTGCGGTACCCCATGCGGGACAGGGCATCCGTGACGGTCCTGCCAATCTCGTTGCGCTGTTCTGGCGTGATGACGGGAGAACCGGCTTCTTCCAGCAGCTTCTGATGACGACGCTGGAGGGAGCAGTCACGCTCACCGAAATGCACGACATTGCCGTGCGTGTCACCCATGATCTGAAGCTCGATATGACGGGGCTTATCGAGATACTTCTCCAGATAGACCTCATCATTGCCAAAGGCCGCACGGGCCTCGGTCCGGGCCACGCTCCAGGCCTCTTCCAGATCATCAGCCGTCTGGGCCACCTTCATGCCACGGCCACCACCACCGGCAGCCGCCTTGATGAGCACCGGATAACCGACACGGGCAGCTACCTCCCGGGCCTCGTCCAGGCTCCGCAATGCCCCGTCAGACCCGGGGACCAGCGGCACACCGAGGGCTTCCATGGTCGTCTTGGCGGTGATCTTGTCGCCCATCATGCGGATGTGCTCAGCCGTCGGACCGATGAAGGCAATGCCATGCTCTTCCACCGTCTCGGCAAACTCCGCATTCTCGGACAGGAAGCCATAGCCGGGATGGATGGCTTCCGCACCGGTGATCGTGGCGGCGGACAGGATGGCCGCCACGTTCAGATAGGAATCACGGGAACTAGGCGGCCCGATGCAGACGGCCTCATCGGCCAGACGGACATGCATGGCGTCCGCATCGGCCGTGGAATGTACGGCCACCGTCTTGATGCCCATCTCACGGCAGGCCCGCAGAACCCTCAGGGCAATCTCGCCACGGTTGGCAATCAGGATCTTGGAAAACATTACTCAATAATCGCCAATGTTGCCCCGAACTCGACCGGCTCACCAGAAGCCACGCAGTAGCGGACCAGCTTGCCCGCACGAGGGGCCTTGATCTGGTTGAACGTCTTCATCGCCTCAATGAGCATGATGGTCTGACCGGCAGACACCTGTGCCCCTTCCTGCACGAAGGGCGGGGAAGACGGGTCCGGCGTCAGATAGGCCACGCCAACCATCGGGCTGGGAACAGCCCCAGGATGAGAAGACGGGTCCGCCGGGGCGGAGGCTTCCTCGGCCGCAGGTGCGGGAGCCGCTGCCGGAGCAGACACCGCAGCGGGAGCGGCAGCCTGCACGGTCACGTTCCGGGCCACGCGAAGGCGGCTGTCACCTTCGGAAACTTCAATCTCGGTCAGGCCTGTATCCGTCAGGATATCGGCCAACGCCCGAATGGCCTCCTTGTCCACGAGCATACGGCTCATCCTTCATCCTCAATCATATCTGCCACCGCCTGCAGGGCATGGGCATACCCACGTATACCCAACCCGCAGATAACCCCGCGAGCTGCCTGTGAAACATACGTATGATGACGAAATGCTTCCCGACGATGAATGTTAGACATATGCACCTCAATCACCGGCAACTCAACAGCCAGAAGCGCATCAAGCAAAGCAACTGATGTGTGCCCGTAGGCCGCAGGGTTGATGACGATGCCGCTTGCACGGCCCCGGCACTCCTGCACCCAGGACACAAGCTCCCCCTCGCCATTGGTCTGGCGGAAATCAATCGTCACATCAAGCCGTTCCGCTGCCTGGAGGCACAGCTGCTCCACGTCATCCAGTGTCGCTTCACCGTAAATCTCAGGCTGCCGCAGACCCAGCATGTTCAGGTTTGGTCCGTTCAGGACAACAATAAGAGGTCGCTTCATCCGCACGGCTGATAGCATCTTCACATTCCCCAGGTAAAGTCACTCTTTTGCAGCCATATCGCAACGGGCTGACGCCCACCCTGACGTGAACGGTCCCTTCTGGTCCGTCAGGCCAAATTATGACACAATCCACATCACCAGCAACAGTGATGCCGTGAACCGCATGAAGGTCCAGTCCCTTTTCCCATTCACCATGCCGCATGACGGACCTTCCGCAGGAAAGACAGGCATGGCCGCTCCGGGACGGTCTTTCCTGAAAATGGCCTCATGTCTGGCTGTGTCGGCAGGCCTTCTTGTCATCCACCATCCAGCACGGGCCACCCATCGCCAGCCACAGGACACGGCCCTCATCAAGGCAGCCTCCACCCTCCCCGTCACGGAGAAGGGACTGGCCAGCTGGTACGGCAACAGGAAACTGACAGGCAGACGCACGGCAAGCGGCGAACGGTTCCGCCCGGACGCCATGACCGCCGCCCATCCCTCCCTGCCTCTCGGCACGAAACTGCTGGTCCATGCACCCGCAACGGGCCGTTCCGTCATCGTCCGTGTCAATGACCGTGGCCCCTATGGAAGTGACAGGATCATTGATCTTTCAAAAGGGGCGGCAGCCAGTCTTGGAATCATGGGACATGGCGTCAGCCAGATCACCATAACCGTGCTGCCCCGGAACATGGCCCGCTTCCGTCATGCCTCGGACATACGCAACATCCTTCAGGAAGAAACCCGGCAGGCCCAGACGGTGGCCCAGGACAGTGCGGTCAGGTGACGGCCTGCCCCGGGCACCGGCTCCTTCAGCTCAGCAGTCCACTCCGTCCACGGGGACGCCCATTTCCTTCCGGACCGTCCGGCGGTAGCCACGTTCTTCCAGCTCTGCATTCAGGACAGCCCCGAAGAGCACCACATAGGCACTGACAAACAGCCACATCATGACGGCCGCCACGGCCCCCAGCGGCCCGTAGGTCGTGCCATAGCTGGCAAAATGCGACACGTACCATGAGAACCCGATGGACACCCCGACCCAGAGCAGGGTTGCCAGCAGGGCACCCGGGAGGATCCAACGCCATGTGGTGTGATGCTCCCGGCAGGGCGCAATGCGGTAAAGCACGATCAGGGCCGTGAAGACGAAGCAGAGCATGATGGTCGGGGCCAGCCAGTGCACCAGCACCGGCGTTCCCTGCTCCACCAGAAAGTGCAGCGAGGGCGGGAAATTGTCCATGCTCACGCCCACATAGCTCAGATAGCGTGGCAGGTAATCCACGATGGCCGGAGCCGCCACCATCAGGGCCAGGGTCAGGCAGGCCCCGATCACGGCCATCAGCGTCGTGCCGAAGGCCAGACACTGGAAATGCAGGAAACCCCGTGTCTCCCTGGTGTGATAGACGATGTTCAGGGCGGAAAGGATGGACTTGCTGCTGGCCGTCACCGACCAAAGGGCCACGAGGACGGAGAAGACCAGTCCCAGGGTCAGCGAGGACTGGGGCTGGGTGACAAGGGCATGGACCCGGTCAAAGATCATGTCATAGGCGGCCGATGGCAGGATATGCTTGACGACATGCAGCTGGCCTTCGGCCGTCTGGACATCAAAGGCCAGCCCGTAGACTGAGATCAGGGCCGTCAGGGCCGGGAAAAGTGACAGGGTCGCATAGAAGGCGCACCCGGCAGCACTCAGGGATGTCTGGCTGTCCCCACTGCTGCTCAGCACCTGCCGTACGGTTGCCAGCCAGCCCTGGGGCGGCGGCGGGGGTTCTGTTGGCATCTCGGTATTGTCAGGCACGTAACGCGCTTTTCCTCTCCCTGTTCACCACGCCACTCATGGCGGCGGTGCATGATCATACTTTTTCAAGCTCGGCCTGAATCCGGTTCCAGCGTTCTATGTTGCTCTGGGCATCCCTGACGAAGGCGGATCTTTTCACCCCTCCAAGGAAGATACGCTGCATGAGCCGCCCCAGACCACGGGCAGGCCGCTCAAACTGAATGAACAGAATGCCACGCACCTCGTCGGTGTTGTTCTGCACGGTGTGGCGGTACGTATCGTCAAAGACAAACATCCTGCCCTCATCCCAGTGCAGCGTGCTGTCTGCGACCCGAATCCAGCAATTATCACGATCTTTCGGAACGCCCAAGCCCAGATGTGCGTTCAGCATGCCCTTGGTCACGCCATTATGGGGCGGAATCTCGCCGCCCGGCTCCAGCACGGAAAACAGGGCGGAACAGAGACCGGGAATGCCAGCGACGAGCTGCGCCGTCACCGGTGCCCGGGCGCAGTTCTCCGGCACCCGGATGCCATATCCATAGAGGAAGAAGGATTTCCACCGGGTGTCCGGCGCAATCCGCTCATGGTCAGGTGAAAGATCACGCAGGGGCGGGACGGCCCCACGCTCCGCCATGATGGCCCGGAACTCCGCCTGCATGAGAGGAGCAGCCTTCTCCAGCGCAGCCACCCACGGGAACAGGCTGCTCTCCAGCAGGGGCGTGTTGGGAACCAGGGACCCTCTGGCGATCAGCCCGTTGAACAGGGGGCGCAACGATTTCCCGATCCTTACCAGCAGCGGACGTTTCCTGCCGTCCCGACGAGCCGTTTTCATATGTCCCTCCCTTCCGGAAAACAGATCAGATTTTCATGCGTGAGACCTTCCCTGTTACCAAAAGAACTTCCCGGGCAGGAAGCAGTTCGGGCCGCTCTGACATCCCGGCCCGGCGGACAGCATGGAAACCCGGAACTCCCGGAATGAACGGATTTTTTCAGACCTGTCATTCCGCCCCCGTGCCATTCAGACCCGGCCTCACAGGGAATCACTTTTCCGTGAAAAGGGAAAATCTCCCCTCCGGCCCCGTGCAGTTTCCCCTTGCATTACGGGCCGATCTAAGGCTTTGTCACGCATTCCACGCAGCAACGCACGTGCCACTGGCCCTCATGCGGTTACGCAACGACGTCAAGCGTTCTGGCTTCCGTACGCCCCTTCACAGGGCAGGCGGAACTTCGCCGGTCCGTTCGACCGTTTCGCAACATCCTCCCTGACACAGGACAGGGAAGACTTTCAGGGAACGTGACTCTCATGACCCCAAAAATTGCCCAGTTCCTCGCCGAACAGAAACCCGCCACTCCCTGCCTCGTCGTGGACCTGTCCTGCGTCCGCACGCAGTACCACGCCCTGCACGGGGCCCTGCCCTCCTCCCGCATCCATTATGCCGTCAAGGCCAATCCGGCCCCGGCCATTCTCCGGGAGCTGCACGCCCTCGGTTCCTTCTTTGACATCGCCTCCCCCGGAGAAATCGACATCTGCCTGGAGGCGGGTATCCCGGCACAGAAACTGTCTTTCGGCCATACCGTCAAGAACGTGCGCTCCATCGCCTATGCCCACCAGAAGGGGCTGACGCTCTACGCCTTCGACTGTCTGGAAGAGCTGGAAAAACTGGCCGAACATGCCCCCGGCTGTGAGGTCTTCTGCCGCCTTGGTGTCGTCAACACCGGGGCACAGTGGCCGCTCTCCCGCAAGTTCGGCACGACACCGGAGAGTGCCTTCACCCTGCTGCAGAAGGCCCATGAGCTGGGCCTGAAGCCAGTCGGCCTGTCCTTCCACGTTGGCAGCCAGCAGACCAACACGGAGGCCTATGGCGACGCCATCGCACAGGCCGCCGGAATCTACCACCGTCTCAAGAAGCAGGGCATCACACTGGACTTCATCAACATGGGCGGTGGCTTCCCGACCTATTACAACAGCCCCATCCCCAGCATCGACCAGTTCGGACAGGCCATCACGAAGGCCATGAACACCCATTTCCCTGACACGGCCCCCCGCATCCTGCTGGAACCGGGCCGTTACATGGTCGGCAGTGCCGGGGTGGTGCATACCGAGGTCGTGCTGGCCAGCCGACGGGGCGGCGGAGACGGCGATCCCCGCTGGGTCTATCTGGACATCGGCCGTTTCGGCGGACTGGCGGAAACGGAGGGAGAATCCATCCGCTACACCTTCCAGACTCCCCATGATGAGGAAACCTCCGGCACGTCACCCTGCATTCTTGCCGGGCCGAGCTGCGACAGCATGGATGTCCTCTACGAGAAGAACCTCATCCCCCTGCCCGACGAGATCAAGGCCGGGGACAGGATCAACATTCTGGCCACCGGGGCCTATGTGTCCACCTACTGCTCCACCGGTTTCAACGGCTTCCCGCCGCTGGACGAATATTACATCTGATCCGCCCACACGTCCGGGTCGGACCGTGCCACCAAGGGCACGGTCCGTCTCATGCTCCAGCTGAACCAGCCTCCAGCGTCTGCAACGACACCAGACGGTGATAGAACCCATCCTTCAGGGCCATCAGGCTCTCATGGGTTCCACTCTCGACAATCTGCCCCTGATGGAACACCAGAATCCGGTCCAGGTCCCGCACGGTTGCCAGACGGTGCGCCACGACCAGCACGGTGCGCTTCTCCATCAGGCGGGTCATGGCTTCCTGCACCAGCATTTCTGATTCAGAATCGAGGCTTGCCGTGGCCTCATCGAAAATCACGATCGGTGCATCGACCAGAAACGCCCGGGCAATCGCCACGCGCTGGCGTTCCCCGCCGGACAGCTTGACGCCCCGCTCCCCGACCAGCGTGCCATAGCCTTCAGGCAGACGGGAGATGAAGACGTCCGCGTTGGCAAGGCGGGCTGCCTCCACGATCTCCTCACGGGTGGCATCGGGCCGCCCATAGGCGATGTTCTCCGCCAGTGTCCGATGGAACAGCATGGGCTCCTGCGGCACAAGCGCAATCTGACGCCGCAGGCTCTGCTGGGTGACATGGGCGATGTCCTGCCCGTCAATCAGGATGTTCCCCTCATTCACGTCATACAGACGCTGGAGAAGGCGTGTCAGCGTCGTCTTGCCGGAACCTGACGCCCCGACCAGAGCCACACGGCTCCCCGGCATGATCTTCAGGGACAGGTCCTGATAGATCGGCCTGGCCTGGGACGGATAACGGAACGTCACGCCCAGAAGGTCGATCTCTCCAGCTTTCACCTCCAGTGGCACGGCATCGGGCGCATCCTGAATGGCAGGTTCCATCGAGAACAGACCGACCAGCTCCTCCATTTCGTTGACGGACCGCTGGACCTGGCTCACCTGCTGCCCGAGGTCACGCAGATATCCCTGTATGAGGAACATCATCGTCAGCACGTAGGCCACGTCACCCGGACCGGCCACACCCCGCCACCAGAAAAGCACCGCCAGACCGATCATCACCACACGCATGAGCAGCGTGCAGGATGCCTGAAAGTTGGCACTGTTTGTGCCCCGGTACCAGCTGTAATAGGTTTTCTCCGCCCATGTACGGGCCACGGCATGGAGATGGCCTTCCTCCCGTTCCTCCGCCCCGAAGCTCTTCACGACGGCATTGCAGGTGACGGCATCGCCCAGCACGGCCCCCATGCGGGAATCCCACTCGTTGGAAACCCGGGCCGTGGGAGCCACGTACCGCAGGGCCAGCCAGATGGAAATGAAGGCAAACAGACCGACCATCACCGCCAGAACCAGCCCCATGAGCGGTGCCCGCACCAGCAGCACCAGCGTGGTGCCCAGCAGGACCAGAACCTCGGGGGCGATCAGCAGAAGCAGCGTGTCATCCAGCGTGTCGATCGCCCAGATTCCACGGGTGACACGCCGCACGGTGGAACCTGCAAAATTGTTGGCGTGCCAGTCCGACGAGAAACGCTGCACACGGGCAAACGCATCATCCAGCACCCGGCGCATGACGGCAAGGCTGAGCCGGCTTATCCCCAGATAGGATGACCGCCGCCCCAGCACGCCCACCAGCCCCAGGACCAGAATCCCGCCCACCATCAGCAGTGCGTCATGCAGCAGGACCGCCCGGCCGCTCCCCGCCGAGGAACGGGACACGTCCCCTATCAGGCGGCCTGCCAGCAGGGGGGTGCAGATGTCCGCCACCGTCGCCAGGGCCACGCCGCCCAGCGTCCAGGCCAGCATGACCGGATGTTCCACCCAGCGCACGGCCACGAACCGCAGCACGCTGCCAAAAGAAAGCTTCGTCTTCTGTCCCTGTCCATCCCTGTCATCTGCCACGTTCATCCCTCCATCACTCCCGACAGCCTCTGCCTTCACCTTTACCGGCCAGCTTGAAGAAAACGCCAGCCCGTCCTAGGAACAGGCAAGATTTTCTCTCCCAACTGCCGGACCATCCATTCCTCATGGCCTCTTCCAGCACGCCCCGCACCCGCACGACCAGCACCCAGCCCCGCATGAGCCTGAAAGCCGTCCGGGCCTTCCTGACCGCACTGGACAAGGCCCACCCGGAGGCCCGCAGCGAGCTGATCTACCACAACACGTTCGAGCTGCTCGTCAGCGTCGTGCTTTCGGCGCAGGCAACCGATGTTTCCGTCAACAAGGCCACCCGTGCCCTGTATGAGGAAGCCCCTGACCCCGCCAGCATGGCCGCCCTGGGAGAAGAAGGCATCGCCCGGCATATCCGCACCATAGGACTCTGGCGATCCAAAGCCCACAATGTGGCCCTGCTCTGCCAGCAGCTGCTGGAAAAACATGGTGGCCAGGTCCCCGGCACCCGGGAGGAGCTGGAGGCCCTGCCCGGCGTGGGGCGGAAGACCGCCAATGTGATTCTCAACATCGCCTTCGACCAGCCGACCATGGCTGTAGATACCCATATTTTCCGTCTGGGCAACCGTACCGGCCTCGCCCCCGGCAAGACGGTCCGTGCCGTGGAGGACGAACTGGTCCGCCGCATTCCCGCAGAAATGCTCCGCCCCGCCCACCACTGGCTCATCCTTCATGGCCGCTATGTCTGCAAGGCCCGGACACCGGAATGCTGGCGGTGTCCCGTCACGGAATGGTGCCTCTACCCGGAAAAGAACAAGATACCACCCAGACGCTGAATGGCCATAACGGACGACCTGCAAGGCCTCTTTCACACGAGGGTCTTTATTTTACCATGGAACTCTATAAAAGACCTATCCATTCCTGAAGCCATGATTTAGCCTTGAGATAGACCATGACATCGCCTTTACTGGAAGAGACAGCCATCGTCTTCGGTACGGATGGCCGGGACCTCTGGGCCACACTCTGCGCCATCCAGTCCGTCATGAATCACAATCCCCGGGCAAGGCTGGACTTCCACATCCTCCATACCGGCATCCAGCCCGCCCTCCAGATCATCCTTGGCGGGCTGTTCCAGACGGACCACAGCCAGCTTACATTCCACAACGTCAGCCAGAAGGTCAGTGCCCTGCGCCCGCACACCCACGGACGGTGGCGGACCGAATGCTTCTACCGCTGCTACCTGCCGGTCCTCTTCCGGGACAGCCCCCACATCCTCTGGCTGAACAACGCCCTGCTCGTGACCGGTTCCCTGGCTCCACTGCTGAACCGCTTTCCCCGCACTGTCGGGCTGGGGGCTGTCGCCGACCCCGTGGCCCAGATACTCCGCCAGCATGAGGTGCCCATCCACACCCTGCTGGGGGATGCTCCCGCCACGGAGCTGCCCGACATCACCCTGCCCCATTACACCCGCCACCATCTCTGCCTGGCCCGGCCGGAAGACTACTTCAACAGCAACATGCTCCTGATCCGACCCCGGCTGATCTCCCCCTCACAGATCAACCGCTGCTTCACCCTGGCCACACGCCCCTATCTCTGCCCCGGCACGGACATTCTCAACCAGGTCTTTCACGACCATGTCCACATCCTGCCGGAACGCTGGAACTTCATGACCGGCAAACTGACGGAGAATCTCTGTCTGCACCTTCCTGACCACTGGAAGAAACGCCGGGAACGTGAGCGGATGAAACGCTGCATCATCCAGTTTCCCGAAGGCACGAAACCGTGGGAAGACCCCACGCTTCCCGGTGCCAGCCATTACCAGCGTCTTTCCACGACGTTGGAAAAACGTCTTGGCCGCATCACCCCGCCACTGGTCCGCAGCCTGTGCAGTGCCTGAAAAAACCGGCATCACTCTTCCCTGGCCAGAGGGAAGGGAGACACTGTCCGATACTCCCCATCATCCGTCCAGAGGCGGTGCCCCTGCACCATCCTGTCCGACAGCAGCCTCACCCCCTTCCGCCCTCCCTCATAGACAGCCCAGCTCCCTTCCTGCCGCACGGCAGCAGGCCCCAGCTGCCGGACCGCAGGACACAACGGATGCTGAGGCCCCATCCGGACCTCCAGAACAACATCCCGGCATGACACGCCCTCCACCTCATCCGGCCCCGACGCCCCACGCCACAGGATGACCCGCCCGGCTTTCAGCCTGAGCCGACAGACACCCTCCCTGCATTCTGGCGGTCCGACCGTATCCGCCTGCCAGCCAAAGGCACGTCGCATCTCCTGAAGAAGAGGTCCGCTGCCGGGTCTTCCGTCCACCACCTTCATGGCACCACCCTGCCGGACGGCCAGAACATTGCCCTGCGCCACCAGCAGCATCACGGGGCGGTCGACAGACCAAACAGCCACCATCGCTCCCAGCACCAGCCCCACACCTGCAGCACGCCCCCGGCCACGCCACAGGCATGTCACCGTCAGGCCCAGCATGTACAGCCCCACCACCCATGAAGGAAACGACGGCACAGGCAGTGACGCCAACGGAGCGGCAGCCACATGCCCTGCCAGCCAGCCGATCAGCCCTATTCCCCAGCCCATCACATGCAGCGGGACTGCCGAGAGGCCGAAGGGCATCATCAGCAGGGCGACCATTCCGGCTGGCATCACCCATACCCCCATCAGAGGCACGGCCAGCAGGTTGGCCACGACAAACCACGGCTGAAAGGCCCCGAAATACGCCATGCTGAGCGGCAGCGTCGCCAGACCGGCCAGCAGGGAGGTCATGGCCAGTGTCGCCAGAAAAACGGCTCCACGCCGCCATGCCGCCCGATCCCGCCGCCCATGCCCATCATCGACCTGCGCCCCGTCATGCCCACCCAGCCGGGCCAGCCTGTTCCGCAGGGATTCATACCCGGCGATCAGGACCATCACGGCCGCAAAGGACATCTGGAAGGACACGTCCAGCACCAGAGCGGGCGAGGCCACCTCAAGAGCTAGGCAGACCAGAGCCAGCCCCCGCATGGACACGGCCCGCCGCCCCAGCAGCAGAGCCATAACCCCCAGTCCGGCCAGCCCCAGCGCACGCAGGCCCGGCACATGCAGACCTGTCAGCACCACATAACCCAGGCCGACGCCAAGGGAGACGGTCAGGGCCACCTCACGGCATGGCCAGTGCGCTGACAGGCGTTGGGACAGGCTCAGGCACCGCCGCATCACGGCAAAAGCCATCCCCATGACGAAGCCAAGATGAAGCCCGGCCACGGCCAGCAGATGCGCCAGACCGGACGCCGCATAACGCCGCCTCGTCTCCATGGAGAGCCGTCCCGTCTCACCACACAGCACGGCCGAGGCCACGGCCCCCTCCTGCCCCGGCAGAACACCTGCGATCACACGGGCCACTCCCTGACGCAGACCAGCCAGCCGGACCGCCAGACGGTCAGACAGGCCACCATCATACGGCCTCTCCCCCGGCATGGGCGGCGACAGGGCCAGACCTGCCCCCGCCCGCCCTTCGAACCACGCCCCTCTCTGCCCGTCACGCCCGCCCGGCCAGAAGGGAAGGGCAGGAGACCGCAGGAGGGCACGCAACCTGACACTCTGTCCCACCATCAGCTCTTCCAGCTTTTCCTGCCGACCCGCTCCGGGCCGGAACGTGATCATCACCCGCCGCCGCAGGGGGGTCATGCCCTCCCACCAGGGGGACTCAAACACGGCCCCATCAATCCCGACACGCCATCCCGTGGCCTGCCCCTCATGCTGCGCCGCCAGCGGCTCCAGCACGGCCAGACGCCCCTGCACCCAGACAGATTCCAGCGGCAGCTGCGGCATGGGTGGCTGCCGACGGGCCTGTCCACAGGCCAGCAGAAAGCCAAGCCCCACCGTCAGCAGTCCGCCTCCCGTGCAGTGCCCGAGCATCTGCCAGTCCGCCGCCCGCTCGGTCACCGCCTCCATGCGCCGGGTCCAGACCAGCAGGACCAGCCCCAGACCCACCAGCCCCCCCGCCAGAAGACAGCTCCCCCATGAAGGTTCCTCCGGCAGGGCAAAATACCCCACGATCCCCAGAGCCAGACCGACGGGCAGCCAGCAGGTCCGGCGGCTGCCCTGCCGGGCCAGCCCCTCCGCCACCACCCTGACCACCATCCTGACCATGCCCCGCCCCACCATCGTTCCCGGCGTCCGTCCTCCGTTCCACAAATACCGCAGCTTATGGTAAAGCCCATACCAGACACCCCGGAAGTGGATGGCCCGACCCATCCCGGCATGTTATAAGGCCTGCTCATGAAGATCCGTACCCGTTTTGCTCCCTCGCCCACCGGCCTGCTCCATATCGGCAATGCCCGTGCTGCCCTGTTCAACTACCTCTTCGCCCGTCATCACGGTGGAGAATTTGTCCTGCGCATCGAGGATACAGACCGGGAACGCTCCACCCAGCATGCCGTGGACGTCATCTTTGACGGTCTGAAATGGATGGGGCTGGACTGGGACGGGGAGCCTGTCTTCCAGGCCAGCCGACAGGAGCGTCATGCCGAGGTCGTTGCCCAGCTCATGGAAAAGGGCATGGCCTACCGCTGCTACTGCACGCCCGAAGAGCTGGCCGCCATGCGGGAGAAGGCCCGGGCCGAGAAACGCCCGCCCCGCTATGATGGCACGTGGCGTGACCGTGACCCGTCCGAAGCCCCGGAAGGCGTGCCTTATGCCATCCGCCTCAAGGCCCCGAAAGAGGGTGAGACCATCATCAGGGACCATGTGCAGGGAGAGGTCCGTGTCGCCAATGCGGAAATGGATGACCTCATCCTACTCCGCTCCGACGGGACACCGACCTATCTGCTCGCCGTGGTGGTGGATGACCACGACATGGGCATCACGCACGTCATGCGGGGTGACGACCACCTGACGAACACCTTCCGTCAGGCCATGATCTACCGGGCCATGGGCTGGGACCTGCCAAAATTCGCCCATCTGCCCCTGATTCACGGGCCGGATGGGGCCAAGCTCTCCAAACGTCATGGTGCACAGTCCGTCGTGGACTTCCGTGAGGAAGGCATCCTGCCGGAGGCCCTCTGCAACTATCTGCTGCGCCTCGGCTGGGGGCATGGCGATGCCGAGGTGCTGGACCGTGAGGAACAGATCAGGCTTTTCGACATGGACGGCATCGGCCGGTCTCCCTCCCGGATGGATTACGTCAAGCTCAGCCACCTCAACGGCATCTGGATGCGCCGTGCCGATGACGAGCGGCTGACGGCCCTTGTCATGCAGCGTCTGGAGCGGCGTGATGACCTTGACCATGACGAGACTGTCCGTGCCCGTGTGCTTGCCCTCATGCCGGGGCTGAAGGAACGGGCAAAGACGGTCGTGGAACTTGCCGACAACGCCGCCTTCGCCGGGCTGCGTCTGCCGCTGACCATCACCCCCAAGGCGGAAAAGCATCTGGGCGAAGAAGGCCGGAAGGTTCTCGCCGGGCTGGAGGAAAAACTCGCCGGGCTGGACCCCTTCACGGCGGAAGGGATCAACAGCACGCTGCGGGCCTTCGCTGCCGAGCATGAGCTGAAACTGGGAGCCGTCGCCCAGCCGCTCCGTGCCGCCATGACAGGTACCACGACATCGCCCGGAATCGACCTCACGCTCGCCGCATTGGGCCGGGATGAGGTTCTCGCCCGCATCCGGAGTGTCCTGTCCGCATGAACCCCACGCACCACACGCCCCATCTTCTCGGCATTGAAGGCATGACGGAAAAGGACATCACGCCTTTTCTGGACCTCGCCGAGAGCTATGCCCTGCTCAGCCGTTCCCGCAATGCACCACGGGACGTGCTACAGGGCCGTACCGTCATCAATCTCTTTTTTGAGGACAGCACACGCACGCGCACCAGCTTCGAGCTGGCCGCTAAGCGGCTGGGTGCCGATGTGGTGAACATGACCGTCGCCACAAGCTCGGTCAACAAGGGCGAAACCCTTCTGGACACGGCCTCCACCCTCAACGCCATGCACTGCGACCTGCTGGTGGTCCGCCATGCCCAGAGCGGTGCCCCGGCCCTGCTCTCGCAGAAGGTCGAGGCCAGTGTCGTCAATGCCGGGGACGGGATGCACGAGCACCCCACGCAAGCCCTGCTGGACGGTCTGACCATCCGGCGGCATTTCGGCCGCCTCAGCGGGCTGAAGATCGCCATATGCGGCGACATCGCCCACAGCCGTGTGGCCCGGTCGGACATTCACCTCCTGCGGGCCATGGGCAATGACATCCATCTGGCAGGCCCCCCCACCCTGCTGCCTGGTGCCCTCGGCACGCTGGAAGGCGTCACCCTCCATCATGACATTGATGAGGCCCTGAAGGATGCGGACGTGGCCATGTGCCTCCGTGTCCAGCGGGAGCGCATGGGCAGCGGCCTTGTCCCCAGCGCACGGGAATATTTCTCCCTCTTCGGGCTGGACCGCCGCCGCCTCGCTCTGGCCAGGCCGGGAGCCCTGGTGATGCATCCCGGCCCGATGAACCGGGGTGTGGAAATCGCCTCCGATGTCGCCGACTCGCCACAGAGCGTCATTTCTGAACAGGTCGAGATGGGCGTGGCCGTCCGCATGGCTGTCCTCGACCGTCTTTCCCGCATGAAGAATCCCGCATGAGCAGCATCCTTTTTGAAAATGTCCGGCTGATTGACCCTGCCTCCGGGCGGGATGGCAAAGGGAGCCTGCTGGTCGAGAAGGGACGCATTGCCTCCCTCGACCCCAAGGATGCTCCCAAGGCCGCCCGTATCGTGGATGGCAGAGGGGCCGTCCTCTGCCCCGGCCTCGTGGACATGCGGGCCAGCTTTGGCGAACCCGGGGCTGAATACCGGGAGAGCATTGATTCCGGCATTCAGGCTGCCGTGGCGGGAGGCATCACCTCCCTGGCCCTGCTTCCCGATACCGAGCCTGCCATCGACAACCCGGCCCTCGTCCATTACATCCGCCGCCGTGGGGAAGAGACAGGTCTGGTCTCCATCCATCCCTACGGTGCGCTGACAAAAGGCTGTGCCGGAACGGACATGGCCGAAATCGGCCTGCTGAAAAAGGCCGGGGCCATCGGCTTCACCGATGGTGCCCGGGCCATTGCCGACACCAAGCAGATGCGCAACCTGCTGGCCTATTCCGGCTTTCTGGACACCGTCATTGTCCTCCACCCGGAAGAGCCGTCATTGGCCAAGGGGGGCTGCGCCACGGCCAGCCCGCAGGCCGTGAAGATGGGCCTGCCGCAGATTCCCGCCTGCGCCGAGGCCATGATGGTCGCCCGTGACCTCCGCCTTGCCGAGCTGACCGGCGCACGCATCCATTTCGCCCATGTTTCCACCGGGGAAGCCCTTGGCCTGATCGCCGATGCCAAGAAGCGGGGAATCCGGGTTACCTGCGACACGGCACCGCCCTATTTCGCCATGACGGAAGCGGACATCGGAGACTTCCGCACCTATGCCAAGCTCTCCCCGCCGCTGCGGCTGGAAGCTGACCGGCAGGCCGTTCTGGCAGGGCTGGCAGACGGCACCATTGATGCCATCGCCTCCGATCACAGCCCGGCCGATGCGGACGACAAGCGTCTTCCCTTTGCCCAGGCCCGGGCTGGCGGGACCGGTCTCGTCACCCTGCTGGGCGTCACGCTTCAGGCAGGCCTGCCGCTGCTGGAGGCCCTTCGCCTGCTCACCGTGGCCCCGGCCCGCCTTCTGGGGTTGGAAGCCGGAACTCTGGCTGTCGGTGCCCCGGCAGACCTGTGCCTGTTTGACCCGGAAGAGGAATGGACCGTCACTGCGGGCAGTCTGCCCGGCCGGGCACAGAACACCCCCTTTGATGGCCGGACCCTCAGGGGGCGTGTCCTGCGGACCTTCCGTCAGGGGCGTGAAGTCTTCACTGCCGAAGGTCTTTCCGCATGAGCGGCATCATGACCTGGTCCCTCATGCCTCCTAGCCTGCCCGTCATCGCTCTGGGGGCCTATCTTCTGGGAAGCATCCCCTTCGGTCTCCTGCTCACGGCACTGGCCGGACAGGGCGACATCCGGCGCATCGGTTCCGGCAACATCGGAGCCACCAACGTGCTGCGGACAGGCCGCAAGGGGCTCGCCGCGGCCACCCTGCTTCTGGACGCCCTCAAGGGGCTTCTCGCCGTCCTGCTGGCGGAGGCCCTGTCGCCTCACGAGACAGCCCTGTGCCTCTCCGTGGCGGGCTGTGCCGCCGTCGTGGGGCACTGCTTCCCTGTCTGGCTCAGATTCCGTGGGGGCAAGGGCGTCGCCACCGGTATTGGCGTCTTCTGGGGCATGTGCTGGCCGGTCGGGCTGCTCTGCACCCTGCTCTGGCTGGCCGGTGTCCGCCTGAGCAGGATTTCCTCCGTGGGTGCCCTTCTTGCCTTTCTGGCAGCACCGTTCCTGATGGTGGCCTTTTCCCTGACTCCCATCATGTCGGCCCGTCCGATTGCTGCGGCCTTCATCACCCTGCTGATTCTCCTGCGTCATTACGGCAACATCACCCGCCTCTGTAGCGGGACGGAACCCCGTGTCGGGCAGAGATAAGCCTGCCGCTTTTCCATCGGAGACAGGACTGCCTCCCACGGAGCGGCTGGCCCGTCTCCGGCTGGCCCGCACGAAAGGAATCGGAACCGCCACATTCAGCAGGCTGATGGGCCTCTATGGCACGGCCGAGCAGACCATCGAGGCCCTGCCTGCCCGTGCCCGTCTCTCCGGCCGCCCGGCCCCGGCCATTCCCTCCACGACCCGGATCGAAGACGAAATAGTCTGGCTGGAAAAGCGGGGAGCCTGCCATCTGCTCCGCTCTGACGCCGCCTATCCACACCTACTCACCACCTTGCCCAATGCGCCTGTCCTCCTGTTCGCCCAGGGCAGCACGGACCTCCTTTCAGCACCATCCCTGGCCATTGTCGGTGCCCGCAAGGCCTCCAGCCCAGCCCTGAACCTGACCGAACGCTTCGCCGCCGGTCTGGCAGAAGCAGGACTGACCATCATCTCCGGTCTGGCCCGTGGCATTGATGGAGCCGCCCACCGGGGAGCACTGCCCTTCGGCCGGACCATCGCCGCCCTTCCGGGCGGGCTGGACATCACCTATCCGCCCGAACATGCCGACCTGCAGGCTGCCATAGCCAGGGAGGGCTGCCTCATCACGGAATATCCTCCTGGCATGCCGGCCAATGCCCGTCATTTTCCACGCCGCAATCATCTGATTGCCGGTCTCTCGCGTGGCTGCCTTCTGGTCGAGGCGGCCAGACGGTCCGGCACGCTCATCACGGCCCAACTCGCCGCCACCTTCCAGCGTCTTCTTTTTGCCGTTCCCGGTTTCCCCGAAGACCCACGCTCCAGCGGTGGAAATGACCTGCTGAAACAGAACAGGGCCATTCTGGTCGAACGCTTCCAGGACATTCTCACCGCCCTTGATGACGCCCCCTCACCCGACCGGGCACTGGCCCCATGGGGACGGCCGCCCCCTCTCCAGCCATTCCTTTTCACCTCCATGATGCCCACAGCCAGCGTTCCAAAGCCAGAAAAAGCATCCATCGCCTCAGCACAGGTCAATGTTCAGCCACCACCTGCACCGGTACTGAACGGGCAAAGTCCTGATGAAAAAAATATCCTCTCCCTGCTGGCTCATACCCCCTCCACTGTTGACGAGATTGCATCACGCTGTCAGTTGTCCATCTC
Organism: Bombella mellum; assembly: GCF_014048465.1. GTDB lineage: Bacteria > Pseudomonadota > Alphaproteobacteria > Acetobacterales > Acetobacteraceae > Bombella > Bombella mellum. Next base: position 86,715 of record NZ_PDLY01000001.1, on the reverse strand, counting down.
AGCAGTTGCGGCAATACTCATCGAGCTGGAAATAAACGGGGCTGTCCAACGCCATGAGGATGGACAGATCACGCTTCCCAGCTGACGGGCATCGGCCATACGCAGCCCTATCGTCAGGACACCAGAGACCGGGAAGAACTCATGGCAGTGAAGAATGTTGTGGTTGTCGAAAGCCCTGCCAAGGCAAAGACCATCAACCGTTATCTCGGCAGCGATTACACCGTCATCGCCTCCTTCGGTCATGTGCGGGACCTTCCCCCCAAGGATGGCAGCGTACGTCCCGACGAGAATTTTGCCATGTCGTGGCAGACCGATGACCGTGGCTCAAAACAGATCGCCACCATTGCCAAGGCCCTGAAGGGGGCCAGCAAACTGATTCTCGCCACCGACCCGGACAGGGAAGGTGAGGCCATCTCATGGCATGTCCGCAGTGCCCTTGAGGAAAAAAAGCTCCTCAAGGATATTGAGGTCGAGCGGGTCACCTTCAACGAGATCACCAAGAACGCCATCGCTGCGGCCATGAAGGCCCCCCGTACGCTGGACCGCCCCCTGATTGATGCCTATCTGGCCCGCCGTGCGCTGGACTATCTGGTCGGTTTCACCCTGTCCCCCGTACTCTGGCGCAAGCTGCCCGGCAGTCGCAGTGCAGGGCGTGTGCAGTCCGTCGCCCTGCGGCTGATCTGCGAACGGGAAGCGGAAATCGAGGTCTTCAAACCCCGGGAATACTGGAGCGTGGAAGGTCTCTTCACGACTCCCGGCAAGGCGGACTTCACCGCAAAGCTGACCCACCTTGAAGGCAACAAACTCGACCAGTTCGCCCTGCCCGATGAGGAGACGGCCCACAGGGCCCGTGATCTGGTCCACTCCTCCGCCCTTAGCGTACGGAAGATCGAACGGAAACGGACGCGCCGCAACCCGGCACCGCCTTTCACCACCTCCACCCTCCAGCAGGAGGCCTCCCGCAAGCTGGGCATGAGTGCACAGACCACCATGCGGACCGCCCAGCAGCTTTATGAAGGCGTGGACCTGAATGGCGAGACGGTCGGCCTCATCACCTACATGCGTACTGATGGCGTCACCATGGCCTCGGAGGCCGTGCAGTCCATCCGCTCCCATATCAGCGCATCCTTTGGAAAGGATTACTGTCCGGACAAGCCACGGTCCTACACCACGAAGGCAAAGAACGCACAGGAAGCCCATGAAGCCATCCGCCCCACCGATGTGTCCCGCACGCCGTCTGCCGTCGCTTCCGTACTCACGGCAGACCAGAAACGTCTCTATGAACTGATCTGGAAACGCTCTGTCGCCTCCCAGATGCAGTCGGCCGAGCTGGACCAGACAGCCGTGACCATCGGCGACGCACGGGACCAGACCCTGCTGCGGGCCACCGGCTCCATCATCGCCTTTGACGGTTTCCTGAAACTCTATATCGAAGGCCATGATGACCGGGAAAAGGGCGGGGATGACGACCAGAACCGTCTTCTCCCCGCCATGAAGGAAGGCGACCAGCTGGGCACGAAGGACGTGACAGCCGAACAGCACTTCACCCAGCCGCCACCCCGCTATTCCGAGGCCTCACTGGTCAAGAAGATGGAAGAAATCGGCATCGGGCGACCTTCCACCTATGCCTCCATCCTCAGCGTCCTGCGGGACCGCAATTATGTGCGCCTCGATGCCCGACGCTTCGTGCCGGAAGACAGGGGACGGCTGGTCACGGCCTTTCTCACCTCCTTCTTCCAGCGTTATGTGGATACGGGCTTCACCGCCTCGCTGGAAACGCAGCTGGATGACATCTCCGACGGACGGGCTGACTGGCATGATGTCATGTCCGCCTTCTGGCAGGACTTCTCCGCAACCGTCGCCCAGACAAAAGACCTGAAGATATCCGACGTCATCGATGCTCTGGATCAGGACCTCGGCAACCATTTCTTCCCCTCCCGTCAGGACGGCAGCGACCCACGCAGCTGCCCCTCCTGCACGGACGGTCGGCTTGGCCTCAAGCTGGGGCGGCACGGGGCCTTCCTCGGCTGTTCCAACTATCCGGAATGTCGTGTCACCCGGCCTCTGACGGTCGATAATGGCGAGGAAACCGCCCTGCCGGACGGCATGCGTCTTCTGGGCCAGGACCCAGCCACTGGAGAGGACGTCACCCTCCGCCGTGGGCCTTACGGCCTATACGTCCAGCGTGGTGAACCGGACCCTGAGGACAAGAAGGCGAAACCGAAGCGGGCCACCATCCCCAAGGACCGTAACGGTGAAACGCTCACCCTTGAGGAGGCCATCGGCCTTCTCTCCCTTCCCCGTGAGGTTGGTCCCCACCCGGAAACGGGCGAGATGATCACGGCTGGCCTTGGCCGTTTCGGCCCCTTCGTCAAGATGGGCAGCATTTACGGCACGCTCAGCAAGGATGACGACGTACTGACCATCGGGTTGAACCGGGCCGTCGATGCTCTGGCAAAAAAGCTGGCCTCCATCCGCACGCTGGGTACGCACCCCAAGGATGGCGAGGCCGTCATGGTCCGCAAGGGACGTTTCGGTCCCTACGTGCAGCATGGCCAGACCATTGCCACCCTCCCCAAAGGGGACTCGATGGATGATGTCACGCTGGAAGAGGCCCTGACCCTGCTGGAGGAAAAAGGAAAGCCACTGAAAGGTGGCCGCAAGACGGCCACAAAAAAGACCACGACCAAAAAAACCACCGCCAGGAAGACGGCCAGCACGACAAAGACCAAGGCAGCCAGTGTGGCAAAAGGAAAGAGCACGGCGAAAAAAACGGCCGGAACGGCAAAAACCTCGAAGAGCAAAAGCCGGAACGTGTCGGAAACACCCGTCAGCGAGGACGACCTTCCTTTCTAACTTTCTTTCTTCTTCCAATGAGGCATAATGTGCTGGGAGTCTGCCCTCATGAGGGCAAGGCTCCGGTCTGTGTGGCGGGCCTGTTCCATCATCATGCCCGGTCCCTGTTCCCAGAAGAGACGATATGACGCTGTTCCGGTTTCCTTATTCTCTCTTCCCCCAGTCATTACGGTCTGCTGTCCCCATAAGACTGGTCCGGCCCCTGCATCCTGCCCGTGCCATCATGGCCGGGTGTCTCCTGTCCGGGCTGCTGGGAGCGGGGGTGGCCACGGCCCTGCCCGTGCAGCCCTCCCCTTTCTGGCACCGTTTCATCCACCGCTTTACCGGCCACGTCACCGACGCCTCGCTGTCACAGGCCAGTGGTACCACTCCTGCGCGGGTCATCCCGTCAGGCCCGGGTTCCTCACCGGTCGGTGCCCTGCCCTCTCAGGCCAGACCGGACAGTCCTGTCCTGTCCCCGGCCCCTTCCGACTTCACGGACGAAGACCGGCAGGCGGAACTGACCCTCTCCACGGCCCTCACATTCATGCTACCCCGGACGCTGGCCCCCCATACACCACAGGAACTCTGCCTGTGGGGCATGCAGTCCCTTCTTGAGGCCGTCCCTCCCTTGCAGGCCCATGACACGGCACCGTCGGCCAGTTTCACCTTCACGCTCCAGCCCAAGACATTCTTCACGCCTGCCCGGCTCACCATCCTTTACAACCACCAGCCCCTTCTTTCCGAACGCACGCCCGGTCGGGATGACGTGACAGGGTGGAGCCATCTCAGCCTGCGTCTCATCACGCTGCTGCACCGCAACGTTCCCCGGTTCCAGCTCATGAGCGACGAGACCCTGCTGAACCACTTCCTCAACGGGATGCTGGGAAAACTGGACCCCTATTCCCGCTACCAGTCTCCCACACCACCTGCCAGCCATTCCGATTCCGTCACGCCCGACAGCTCTCCTGCCACCGCTCCTGCCAGTGTCGGCCTGACCCTGCGCCGGACCCATGCCCGCTTTCCCGTCGTGGCGGCCCTCAATCTCAACAGTCCCCTCTGGGATGCCGGCATCGCCCCGGGTGACAGTCTGGTCAGGCTGGACCGCCACAGCGCACATCAGCTTCCGCTGGCCACGCTCCAGTCCATGCTGACCGGCCAGGCGGGCAGCCAGATCGAACTGGAATTCCACACGCAGGATGGCCGCCAGATCACCAGAACATTCACCCGGGGCCGCATGGAGGAGGAAAGCGTCTTCCCCGACAGCACGGGCCGCTATCCCGTCCTGCGGGTGACCCACTTCTCCAGCCATACGGCGGAAGAAATCAGCCAGTATCTTTCCACGCTGCTGCCGGATACTTCCCCTGACAATGGCGGCCTCCCCCTCCCGTCCACCCCGGCATCCTCGGCCGCTCCGGCCCTGCCCGGCCTCATCCTGGACCTGCGGGGCAATCACGGCGGCATCCTTCAGCAGGCCGTCATGACGGCAGCCCTGTTCCTCAACCACGGTGTCATCGCCACGACGGAGGGGCGGGCCGCCGAGGCCAATCATGTCTGGAGCATTCAGGGAGGAGACCTGACCAACAATGCGCCCCTCGCCCTTCTTGTGGACCAGGACACGGGCAGTGCCGCCGAGGTGCTGGCCGCCGCCCTGGCCGACCAGCAGCGGGCCGTCGTCACTGGCAGCAGCAGCTTCGGCAAGGGGATGGTGCAGGTTTCAACCATCATGCCCAATGGTGGCCACCTGTCCCTGACATGGGCACGCCTTGCGGCTCCCCAGGGCTGGACCCTGCAGGGGCTGGGCGTGCTGCCCCAGCTCTGCACCTCGCCCAAGGGACAGTTCACTCTCCACGCCCAGCTTGCCGCCCTCCGTGAGGGGCACTCGCTCATGACCGAAGCCCTTCAGAAGTCCCGCCTCATCCATGAGGACAGCCCGGACAGTGCCCGTCATGCCCTGAGACAGGTCTGTCCGCCATCATCACCGAATCAGGATGACATGGCGGCGATCCTGGCCCTCTTCGCCTCCCCTCAGGCCTATCACACGGCCCTGCTCCATCTACCCGACAGCAGCTCCGCTGCCCATCAGACCGCCGCATCCGCTCCCTGAACCGATGGTCATGCCCCCTTCTCCAGCTGCAAGGAAACCGTTCCCATGCCTTATGGTCTCAAGACAGGATTCTGGGTCCGGGCCACGCTCCGACGTCTCAACCAGAATGGTCTCGTCGCCCTCATCGCCCACAAGGGCGACGAAGATGCCGGCAGCATCTTCATCACGCTGAGCGGCAGGGATGGCCGGACGGCCGTCCTCCGGGAACAGGGAGACACATGGTACCGTCAGACATTTGAAGATGGTGAGACCGGAAGTGCGGCCATGCAGGCCTCCGCCTATCTGGACCGGCAGAAACGTTATGACCCGGACCTCTGGGTCATCGACATTGATGTACAGGACAGTAGCCAGCCGCTGGAAAAGGAAATCGGCACACGCCGTTTCAGTCATTCCGACTGACAGGCACAGCCTTTTCACTGTGCACATCCATCAGAAAACCTTCATTTTTCAGCATAGATCATGATCTCCCTGTAACCCATAGGACACATCATTCCCGGATTCAGTCGAGAGGGGAGCAGGTATTTCCAGTGAATCCATTGCGTTTACCGCCACTTTCAGTGAAAAGGGTAACCACCCGTCTGGTCGGAGAGTAATTACATGAACGCACGCACCTCCATTACATCACTGCTGGCCCGCAGCGTCTGTGCCGCCTGCCTGTCAGTCATGGCGTTTGGTGCGGCAGAAGCCCAGCCTGTCCGTGGTCTCTATGTTGCCGGGGCTGCCGGGGCGAGCTTCAACCAGTCACAGACGGTCAACCCACACACAAAGCTGTTCCCCCGCGGGCGGGACGATTTTGCGACGGGCATCACTGGCCTTGGCAGCATCGGCTGGGGGCTGGGCAATGGCTTCCGTGTGGAGCTTGAGGGCAATTACCGCAACAACCGTCTTTCCCGGTTCCACTCTCCCGGTTTCGGCAGCACGGCTCACGGTCACCAGCAGAAATATGGTGGCATGGCCAACGCCCTGTTTGATCTCGACATCGGCCAGAACTGGATCTACCCCTATTTCGGAGCCGGTATCGGCTACGGCAGCCAGTTCACGAACACCAGAATCCAGGGGACGGGAGCCAACAGCGGCTACAGGCAACGGACCCGCAACAGTGCCGGGGGATTTGCCTATCAGGGCATCTTCGGCCTGTCCGTGCCCGTGCCGTGGGTCGTCGGCCTCTCCACCACCATGGAATACCGCTTCTACACCATCACGGGCCGTCATCGTCACTTCACGACGGCAACCTACAATTTCAGCAATCCTGAAAACAGTCCCGTGAGCGGCAAGCGTGGCAGCCGTACGGACTTCAACCATTCCCTGATGCTCGGGCTGCGGTATGAGTTCAACCCGGCTCCCCCGCCGCCGGCTCCGGCCCAGACACTGTCCACGCCGGCTCCGGCCCCCGTCCGCACCTATCTGGTCTTCTTCGACTGGGATCGTGACACCCTCTCCGATCGTGCCCGTGCCATCGTGGAGACGGCAGCCCGCAATTCCACGTCAGCCCAGTTCACCCGCATCCAGGTCAACGGTCATTCGGATTCCTCGGCCGCCCAGCCGGGCAGCAAAACGGCCAAGACCTACAACATGTCCCTTTCCCTGCGCCGTGCCCAGACCGTCAAGGCTGAGCTGATCCGTGACGGTGTTCCGGCCGGTGTGATTGACGTTCACGGCTTTGGTGACACCCAGCCGCTCGTGTCCACCCGCTCCGGCACGGCCGAGCCGCAGAATCGTCGGGTCGAGATCGACTTCCAGTAATCCGGACATCTTCCAGAGAGACCGGCCTGACTGCGGATGTCAGGCCGGTTTTTTTATTGTCATTCCAAAATGCAGAAAGGGGCCGGACATGCCCTGCCCGGCCCCTTTCAACCTTACCGTTCCGTCCTTCATCAGGACTGAGGGACCATCACCTCATTTTGTGGTCGTATGATGGCTGGCAGCATGAGTGGCCCGTGAGGCTGTATGATGCACGACCCGCTTCCTGGCCGGGGCTGCCGTCTCAGAAGCCTTCTTCTCCGGCTCGGCTGCTGCCGGAGCAGCCACCACACCTGCTGGCTGTTCGACATGAATGTGCACGAGAAGCTGGCGACGGGGCTGGGCGTGAGCCGGGATCAGCTCCACGGAGAAAGAATCCTCACCCTTGTGATCCGCTGCGGGCGTGTACTCGACATAGGTGCGGTTGTTGTAATTGTAGAGGAACGCCCGGCCGTATTCAGGAGGAGGCACCACCCCAAAGGACACGTAGCTTCCTCCGCCCCCCTTGCTGATGGAGAACGGGCAGGTGCCACCGTCACCGGCACTCACCGTCATGGTCACGCTCATCCGCCCCTGGGCGTCCGTCTGAACGGGAGACACCTCACACTGGGCGGCCCGCTTCTCGTTGGCAAAAGGATTGGGAGGGATCTCAACAGCGTTGGACCCCCTCGACTGCTGGCCAACACACCCGCCAAGGGCCAGAAGAGTTGCGCCAACAACCCCAGCCCGCACTAGAAAACCGCTCTGCTGCACAGTCAACTCCAGAGAAAACTAAAACCAGATAAAAAAGGCGTCTCCGGGGCCTTCCCCGCAATCCGCCAGTCTCACATGGGCACGATACGCTTTCACGGCAGCCATGAGAATGCGCTCTTCCATATTTCTTTGTTTGTCAGCCTGTTCTAACTCTTCTTTAATCATTGCGCAGCCATATCCACCAAAGAATTGCCCGCCTCAGGGCAGACTTTCCCAAACGAGCGTGATATAGGCAGAAAACCTGTCAGCGGGAGTTTTCACATGTCTCTTCTGTTTCGCAGCCTGTCCTTTTCCAGAACCGGACTGGCCCTCACAACTGCGGCTTTTTTTGCCTTCGCACCGGCCTCCTGGGCTGCGGCGTGTCATTCTTCGGCAGAAGACCATGCGGCCTTCAATCTGGCCGGGCTGAAATCGGAACTCATGGTCACGGCCCTCTCCTGCCAGACGCAGGACCGCTACAACCAGTTCATCAACCGTTTCCGTCCCATTCTCACGACCTCGGAAAAACAGCTCGATTCTTATTTCCGTCGCACCTTCGGCCGTCAGGCACAGAAGAAGCATGATGACTACATCACCCAGCTGGCCGACGTGCAGTCCCTGGGCGGACTGAAGTCCGGCACGGCCTTCTGCGCACAGCGTGTCCCCATGTATGACGAGATCGAGGCCCTCGACGATTCGAACAGCGATCTCGCCCATTATGCCGACGCCAAGGACATCGTGCAGCCTTCGTCCTTTGAAAGCTGCACGGCTCCGCAGGCTCCGCACCGGGCCACCCACCGTAAACGCCGGGGCTGACCCGGCCCCTTCCTCCACGCCCCGACAGACAGGATTACAGAATGGCCGACATGTTCGAGCAGGATTCCTCCCGTTCCCAGCCAGCTGAAAATTATGATGCCGGGGCCATCGAAGTTCTTGAAGGGCTGGAACCTGTCCGTCGTCGTCCCGGCATGTATATCGGCGGGACGGACGACACGGCCTATCATCATCTCGCCTCCGAGATCATCGACAACGCCATGGACGAAGCCGTGGCCGGTCATGCCACGACCATTGAGGTCTGTCTGGAAGATGCCCGCACCCTGATGGTGCGTGACAATGGCCGTGGCATCCCGACCGACCCTCATCCCCGCTTCCCCGAAAAATCGGCCCTGGAGGTCATCTTCACGACCCTTCATGCGGGCGGGAAATTCTCGGGCAAGTCCTACGCCACATCCGGCGGTCTGCATGGTGTAGGCAGCTCCGTGGTCAATGCTCTGGCCTCCCGGCTGGAAGTCGAGGTCTATCGTGGCCGCAAGGGATGGAGGCAGACATTCTCCCGTGGTCTGCCAACCAGTGCGCTGGAAAGCACGAAACCGGCCCTGAAGCGGGGCACGATGGTGCGTTTCACCCCGGACAGTGAAATCTTTGGGGGCAGCCTGCATTTCTCACCGGCCCGCCTCTACCGTCAGTGTCAGGTGAAGGCCGCCCTGTTCCGGGGTGTCAGCATTTCGTGGTCCTGTGCCCCCGATCTCCTGAAAGGCGAGAATGCTCCCCCCGCAGAGGCCGTCATCGCCTATCCGAACGGGCTGGAAGACGCCCTGACGGCCGATCTGGGTTCCTCGCCAACCCTGCTGACCCCTCTGTGGGCCGGTGATGCGGACCTTCCCGTGGCAGCCGACGGCCAGCCCGGTGGGCGGGTCGAATGGGCGGTGGCCTTTCTTGACCAGGGTACCAGCTCCCTCATCTCCTACTGCAACACCATCCCCACCCCACAGGGCGGCACACATGAGAACGGTCTGCGGGCCGCTCTGGTGAAGGGCTTCCGCAACTGGGGCGAGCAGCGCAAGATACGCCGTGCCAATGCCATCACAGCAGAGGACGTGCTGGGCACCATCAATGCCCGCCTGTCCGTCTTCATCCGCAACCCCCAGTTCCAGGGACAGACGAAAGACCGTCTGACCACACAGGAGGCCAGCCGCCTCGTGGAAGGTGCCCTACGGGACCGTCTGGACCACTGGCTGGGCGGCAATCCCCAGCAGGCGGACAGTCTCGTCGGTTACATCGTCGAACGGGCGGAGGAACGCCTGCGCCGCCGTGAGGCCCGGGAAACAAGCCGCAAGACGGCCACACGCCGCCTGCGCCTGCCGGGCAAGCTGACGGACTGCTCCCGCAGCAATGCCCATGAGACGGAACTCTTCCTGGTGGAAGGTGAATCCGCCGGTGGCTCGGCCCGTCAGGCCCGGGACAGGGAAACACAGGCCGTTCTCCCGCTGCGTGGCAAGATCCTCAACGTGGCCTCGGCCACGCAGGAGAAGCTGAGGGCCAACACCGAGCTTCGGGACCTGATCGAAGCCCTCGGTTGCGGATTCGGCAAGACGCTGGACCTGAACAGGCTGCGCTATGGCCGGGTCATCATCATGACGGATGCCGACGTGGACGGTGCCCACATCGCCTCCCTCCTGATGACCTTCTTCTTCCGGGAAATGCCGGACCTCGTGCGGCAGGGCCACCTCTATCTGGCACAGCCGCCCCTTTACCGGCTCACACATGGCAGCAGGACCGTCTATGCCATGGATGATCTCGACCGTGACCGCCGCCTGAAAGCGGACTTCAAGCCCAATGCCAAGGTGGAGATATCACGCTTCAAGGGGCTGGGAGAGATGCCGGTTTCCGACCTCAAGGAAACCACCATGTCCCCATCCCGCCGCACGCTCCTGCGTGTGACCGTGCCACCGGAAGAAAATCTGCTGACACGGACACGGATCGAGAGCCTCATGGGGCGCAAGCCGGAACTGCGCTTCCAGTTCATCCAGGAACAGGCCCGTTCCGTCGAGCTGCTCGACATCTGACCACGGAAGATGGGGGGCATCTCCTCTGGAGATGTCCCCCGGACCTTCTCAGTCAAAAACGGGATGTGCCGGGTTCTCACCCATACGGCCATCCGCACGATGCAGCGTGGCGATCTCCGCCATGTCCTGCTCGGACAGGGCAAAATCGAACAGGTCCAGATTCTCGGCCATACGTTCCCGATGGACCGACTTAGGAATCACCACCACCTCATTCTGGAGATGCCAGCGCAGGATCACCTGAGCCGGACTCTTGCCGTGTTTTCTGGCAATTCCGGCGATCAGCTCATCCTTCAGCACGGTCCCTTTCCCCAGCGGCCGCCAGGCTTCCGTCTGGATGCCCACGCTCTTGTGGAAACGCCGCAGTTCCTCCTGCTGGAAGAAAGGATGGATCTCGATCTGATTGACGACCGGCACGACGCCTGTCTCATCAATGATCTTCTGAAGGTGATCCTTCTCGAAATTGGACACGCCAATGGACCGGACACGCCCCTGCTTCTTCAGCTCTATCAGGGCCTTCCATGTCTCCACATACAGCCCCTGCTGCGGCATGGCCCAGTGGATGAGGTACAGGTCCACCACGTCACGCTGCAAGAGGCGGGCACTTTCATCGAACGCCCTCAGGGTCGAATCATACCCCTGCTCGTCATTCCAGACCTTGGTGGTGACGAACATGTCAGGATGATCCAGAAGCCCTTCTCCGACTCCGGCCTCGTTGTGATAGAGACGCGCCGTATCAACCGCCCTGTATCCCAGCTCGATCGCCGTCCGGACGACATCAGCCGTTTCATCAGGGGGCGTCTGCCATACGCCAAGTCCGATCCACGGCATGGTCTGACCGTCATTCAGCTGCACACGGGCAGCCGCATCTTTTGGAAAACCGCTCATAACCCCTCCATATTCAGGGACAACATAGCTTCACGGTCATAGCGACCATCCGCATCATCTTCCTTCCCGAAGGGACAGACAAGTGAATCCATGACATGCCCTGATAAAGTCACGCCTGCGACTCAAACAGGCCCATCTGCACGGGCAGCGCACCCTCCCCGCAGGGCACCAGAGAGGAAATGGTCAGTCCCAGCAGCCTGACAGGCTTCTCCAGCGGGAAGAAACTCCACAGCAGCTCCAGAGCCATCTGTCGCAGCACGGCTTCTTCCGCCACGGGGAAAGGAGCCGACCTGGCCCGTGTCACGGTCTGGAATCCGGCATAGCGCAGCTTGAGGGTGACCGTTTTCCCGGCAATTCGTTTCTGGCCGCATCCTTCCGCCAGCTTGCGGACAATGGCCTTCAGGGTGGCTGAGAGCCTGTCCCAGTCCGCCACATCATGGGCGAATGTCGTTTCAGTCCCCAATGACTTCCTGGGCCGGTTGGCCTCCACAGGGCGATGGTCCAGTCCTCTGGCAATGTCGTGATAGAACTGGGCTGAACCGCCAAAATGCCGCCGCAGCTCCGGGACCGTCCAGCTCCTGAGGTCCGCTCCCGTATAGATGCCCAGCCCGTGCATCCGTCTTGTCGTCGCTGGTCCCACGCCGTGAAATTTCTCCACCGGCAGGTCAGCCACGAACGCTTCCCCCTGAGACGGCGCAATGACGAACAGACCGTCCGGCTTGCGCTGACCGGAAGCCAGCTTGGCCAGAAACCTGTTATAGGACACGCCGGCCGACGCCGTCAGGCCTGTCTGGTCATGAATGTCCCGCCTTATGCACTCGGCCACGGCCGTGGCAGACCCGTAAGGCTCCCACCGCTCCGTAACGTCCAGATAGGCCTCATCCAGCGCAAGGGGCTGTATGAGCTGCGTGTACTGGCGGAAAATGGCGTGAATCTGGGCTGAAACGGCCCGATAGACCTCAAAGCGGGGTGGCACGAACACCAGTTCCGGGCAGCGTTCCAGGGCCATGTGGGATGGCAGGGCGGAACGTACCCCGAACACACGGGCCTCATAGCTGGCAGCCGCCACGACACCCCGGCCAGACCCTCGCCCGACCGCAACGGGCCGCCCCCTCAGGCCGGGATTGTCCCGCTGCTCGATGGACGCATAGAAGGCATCCATGTCCACATGCAGGATGCGTCGGGTAACATCCCCGCCCTGTCCATCATAAGGCATTCCCTGCAAGACCTGACCATCCTCCTAAAAAGAAGCCCTCGGCATCGGCATGTAACTGCCCACGACCAGTGCCAGAATGGTCACGTCCGGACTTCCCACTGCACTGTGGCAGACCGTCTCTTCGGGAGCGGGAAGAATGATAGGAGCCTGAAATTCTGGCTCGGTACTCTGAGGCCACAGCACCATCTGTCCATTGTCCTTGATCTGGACCGCCTTGATGGTCGCCTCAAAACTGTCCGACACGGCCGAACGCTGCATCGCCACGACGTAATCCCCATTACGGGGCCTCCGCCCCAGTTCCGAGAAATTGACGACAATGACCACCGAGCCTTCCTGAAACACCCGGTTCATGGACTGCCCCCGGACGACCAGCCCATAACGCCTCAGCCCGGCGCAGGCCGCATCATAAGGAATGGTGATCCTGTACTGATCTGACAGGGGCCATTCCTGAGCCTCTTTCCAGACACCTGCCTGAACCTCTCCGCAGACCCGGACCTGCGAGACAGACAGGAACGGAGCCTCCCCGGCCTCCATCAGGCTCCGATCCTCCGGTTCATCCTGACGGCTGACCTCCGCAACCAGCGTACCCACGGGGACCTCCAGTACCTGCGCCAGAGCAGCCAGCTTGTCCGTACGGGGAAGATGTTTACGCCTGCGCATGTCCCTCAGAAAATCCACGCCAACAGCCGGGTTGATCTCACGGGCTTTCAGGCACGCACGCCGGTCGGACAGACCCTGCGCAGCCAGAAGAGAATCAAGACGGGACAGAAGAGATTCAATGGACATACGGGGATTATCCCCGCCAGAAGCGAATTGTCCATAGGGACAGTTTTCCGATTCCTCATCAATTTGCTTGACATTTGAGGGGATATACCCGCATTTCTGTTTCAGCTCCCGCAGAAGGCTCTCCGACACTCACCTGCCAGGGAAGAATACCCTCACTGTTGCATCCTCTCATGAAGACTCCTGCAAAGGGGTCATGCCCCTTCACGACCATCACGCAGTTTTTTTAGGGAGATTTCTCTTGTCTCGCATTGCTCACATCACGACCACTCCCACACGGGAACGCACACGCAAGGCCGACTATGAGGGGATTGGCCGTCGGCGTCGTCGTGCCAATACTCTTGGAGCCCTGTCATCACGCCTGAAGGCTGAAGTCATTTCAGAAGCAGAACAGTGGATCAAGGACTGGATGCTGGCCGAACATGGCTATCTCGACATCATGAAGAATGGTGGTGTCCCGGCCCAGGCAGGAAATGTCTTTACCTTCAATGCGTTGCAGGGCAAGGCCTGGGGAAGGCTGAACGCCTTCCGGCGTCATGCCGGACGGGCACGGCATCAGCTTCTGGTCAACATGCTGGGGCTTGGCTGGTCCTTCACCTCTCTGGGACACAGACTCTATCCTGACCTCCACCCGGACATTGCCCGCAAGAAAGCGGCGGAAGAGTGTGCCGCCACACTGGAGATGCTGGCTGACTTCTGGCAGGAACAGAGGCGCAAAAAAGCACGGAAGGCCGTTCTCATCGCCCGACAGCATCGTGAAGGGCTGGACATGGAAACACTGGCCAGGAAATACGACCTTGCCCCAAAAAGTCTTGATAGGCTCATGAAACATGGCGAGCATATCCTCGAAAAACCCCGCAGACTGACGGCTGTGGAATTCCGTAACTGATCCCTTTTCCCGTCACGTCATTTTCCTGTTGACAGAATACCCGTTTCATCCTATAAAAACCTCATCATCTCGAGCCGTGTGCCTAAAGAAGGACACGGCTTTTTCTTTGACACTCTCCTGTCTCAGGGCCGTGTCTTTCTCTTCATCTCATTCCGACTTTCTGGACTGTCTCCTCATTCAGGAAACAGCATCCCTGCACCGTGCCTGTACCCGGCCAGATGGCCGGGACTCCCGCACTCCATCATCATTACATAAACATAACGGACTTTTCCCGTGTCACATTCCTTTCCTACCACCGGGCAGCCGCTCGGACGGGGCCGTATCGTCATGACAAGACGTGGCCTCTGCACCGTCCTTGCTGAAGAGGGCAACAGTCTTGTTCTCTGCCCGATCCACGAAGCTCCGGCCCTGACACACAGGGCCGACATTCCCCTGACATGGCGGGATGAACTCATTCTGGGACTAAAACAGAATGCGGTCGTCAGGGCCATTCCCTTCCTCAAGCAGCGTCAGGCCGTCACCCCCCAGCCTGCAAGTCTCTCCACCTTCACCCTCACCCAGCTCCGCCTCAGGACACACCGGGAACTGCAGGTCAACGCTCTGGAAAGTGACCGGCTGCCCTTCTTCTCTGGCAGACACGCCCACAACCGCCTCCATGCGACCCATGCCTCATGACACACCCCGCAAAAAACCTGTCTTCTTCTCGCAGAAACTCTTCGATGAAATGATGGAAGACCTCATGCTCGGCACTCCCCTGCATGACATCTGCTCTGGCGCACGACGCCCCACCCTGCGCAGCTTCTATCGTTGGCTCCAGAAACATCCCGCCCTCCTGTCCCGTTATCGCCGGGCACGGGAACTGTCTGCCGACAGTCTGGAAAGCACCATCCTCTCCCATATCAGGGCCATACCGGAAAAAGCCGATGCAGCCACGGTCAGTCTCCACAAGCTGCGGTTCGACATGCTCCGCTGGGTCATGGCCCGCCGTGCCCCGAAACGGTATGGCGACCGGCAGACCGTGGAACATGCCGGGCATGATGGCGGTCCCATACACACCATCCAGCGGCTCATCATTGATCCCACTGCTCCGGGCACGATGCCACCAGACACACCACCACAATAAAATGCAGGGGCCTCGTGACAACAGACCGGGTCACCATCATGACACCCCGGGCCTTTGCGCCCCTTCTCCAGCCTGCCCGCTATAAAGGCATCTGGGGAGGACGAGGTTCCGGGAAGTCCTGTTTCTTTGCCGGAATGCTGATCGAACAGGCCACACTGCGCCCCGGGTTGCGGGCGGTCTGCATCCGGGAAATCCAGAAATCCCTGACCGTTTCCGTTCACCAGCTGCTCCGGGACACCATCATGCGGCTGAATCTATCCCCTCTCTTCACGGTGCTGGAGCGGGAAATCCGTACACCCGGAGGGGGTGTCATCCTCTTCCAGGGGATGCAGTCCCACAATGCCGAGACCATGAAATCCCTGGAAGGAATGGACATCGCCTGGGTGGAGGAGGCGCAGTCCCTCTCTGCCAAATCTCTGACGCTCCTGCGTCCGACCATCCGTCGGCCCGGTTCCGAACTCTGGTTCAGCTGGAATCCCGGCCAGCCATCCGACCCTGTGGATGCCTTCATGCGCGATCCTGCCACGGAAGGTGACCCCTCCTTCATCACGATCCGGGCGAACTGGTCGGACAATCCGTGGTTCCCGGATGTTCTGGAACAGGAACGGATACGGGACCAGCGTCTGCGTCCACAGGATTATGACCACATCTGGGAAGGTGGCTACCAGCTGCATCATGACGCCCTCATCTTCCCCGACCGCATCACGGTTGAAGAGTTCCAGTCCCCCAGCAGATGCCGCTTCCATTTCGGGGTGGACTGGGGCTTCTCACGGGACCCCACGGCCGTCATACGCTGCTTCATTCACGAGGACATCCTCCATGTCGACCATGAGGCAGGCGGCACCCACATTCCACTGGACCACCTGCCTGCCCTGTTCGACAGGATACCGGGCATCCGCCACTGGCCCATCCGGGCAGACGGTGCCCGACCGGAAACGATCAGTTACCTTCGCACCCACCATCATTTCCGCATCAGTGCCGCCCGAAAATGGCCCGGAAGCGTGCAGGATGGCATCGAGAGGCTGCGCTCCTTCCGGTCCATCCGCATCCATCCCCGCTGCCAGCAGACAGCCCGTGAGTTCCGCCTCTACCGTTACAGGTCGGACCCGCTGACAGGCGATGTCCTCCCGCAGGTGGAAGATGCAAACAACCATTACCTCGACGCCCTGCGTTACGCTCTGGATGGCCTCATCACCAACCGGTCCCCCCTGCCGGATTTCTCACGGTTTGCACCACCCACCTGATGGAAACGGCTCTCACAGATGACTGAGAGCCCAGACCAGCCCGCCGCCCACGGCTCCCCCCAGTATCAGGCCACCCAGCAGGGCCAGCAGAAGCATCCGTCCGGCAATATGTTGTGATGATGCCTTCCAGTCGATCCATCTCATGACACGTTTCCTTTCCGTTACAGATAGGCCTTGCCCATGCCCGGTTTTTCTCTCACCCGTCTGTTTGAAAAACAGACCACAACGACCGCACGCCCTCGGCAGGAACCCACTGCTCCACGTCACACCAGTACGGCCGGAAAGACAAGCCCCCACTGGCTGACCCGTCTGTGGCGGGCCTCCCACACCATCCCTGCCCCCGATGACAGGACGACGGCCACGCCACTCGCCCCCTACCGGCCACCGCCGGGCGTCGTGCCGGAAGGGCATGACCAGCCCGGGATGGATTCTGCTCCCACGACCATGATGGACATGACCAGCTGGGCCATGGGACAGACGGCAGCCCAACCATCATGGATGGCCGACGGGCTTGGTTTTCTGGGGTATCCGACCCTCGCCCAGATGGCCCAGCGGGCGGAGTTCCGCAAACCCTGTGATGTCATCGCACGGGAAGCCACACGGGAATGGATCAGCCTCAGCACCCACAACCCCACGGACCATCCCTCTCCGGCTCTTCCGCCAGATCCCGCAACCCGCCTTCATGCGCTGGATGTGGAACTGAAACGGCTGAATGTCCGCGAGCTGCTGCACCAGCAGATTCTGGACAGCCTGCTCTACGGCATCGGCCATATCTGGCTCAACATGGCGGACACGCCCCGCACGACCTATGGGCAGACACTCCCTCTGCCCCTCACCCCCCACGGGGTCCGCAGGGGAACTCTGGCCGGGCTGAAAAACATCGAACCGGTCTGGACCACACCCAACGCCTACAATGCCGACTCCCCCCTGCAGGATGACTATTACCGGCCCCGCAACTGGTGGGTGCAGGGTAGCCTTGTCCATCGGGACAGGCTCATCAGCATGGTGCCCTATGGCGTATCCGACCTCTTCAAACCATCATTCAATTTCGGCGGGATGAGCCTGACACAGCAGCTACGCCCCTATGTCCACAACTTCCTGCGGACCCGCAACAGCATCAGCAACATCACGGCCAATTTCTCTAGGCTTGTCCTGAAGACCGACATGGGCAGCCTGATGGCCACCGGCACCGGCGATGAGGCCGACCCGACAGCCTCCATCACAGGGCGGGCCTCCTTCATGCAGAAAATTTCCGAAGGACAGGACATCATCGTGGCCGACCGGCAGAACGAGGATGTGTCCATCGTGGCCACACCCCTGACAGGACTTGCCGACCTACAGGCCCAGGCCATGGAAGCCATGGCCTCCATCCCCGGCATCCCGCTCGTGAAGCTCTTCGGCATCACCCCCAACGGGCTGAACGCCTCCTCAGCCGGAGAGATCAGGGTGTTCTACGATGAGATCGCCGCTTTTCAGGAAGCCTACATGCGGCCCGTGCTGAGCCGCCTGCTCACCCTGATCCAGCTCAACCTCTGGGGAGACACCGACCCTGCGCTGGAGATCACCTTCAAGCCCCTCTGGCAGCAGACCACACAACCACAGCCATCCGAGGCCTCATGACCATTCTCGCCTATGACCGCACCGGTTCCGTCCGCAGTTTTGATGACAACGGACGTCTCCGTGTGGAACGGACTCCCATCAGCAAGGCCAACATCTGCCTCTATCAGGGACGGGAAATTCCCGACCATGTCCGGCTGGGCCTGAACCCGGACCAGTCCTACCGCCTCCTGCGGGACCCGAAGGAACTGGAAAGGGCGGCAGACAGTTTCAACTCCCTGCCTGTTCTGGAGGAACACGTCCCCACCAGTGCAGACGCCCACCCAAGGGAACTGACAGTCGGCTCCACCATGGACAATGCCCGCTTCGAAAGCCCCTACCTGACGGTCGGCATGGTCATCTTTGATGGTCCTGCCATCACCCGCATCCAGTCCGGTGACCAGAAGGAACTGTCCTGCGGCTATGCCTATGAGGCGGACATGACACCGGGCACCCATGAGGGTCAGCCCTATGACGGACGCATGATCAACATCCGGGGAAACCATATTGCTCTCGTAACAAAAGGACGGGCCGGCCCTGACGTACTGGTCCATGATTCTTCAGCCACAGGGAAAGCAGCCACCACCATGACACGGAAAGACAACACGCCCGCCGCCGAGGTACCCCGCCATGAAGAGGCGGAATCTGCCCTGAACGAGGCCATCCAGAAGGCCCTTTCCGCCGACCGTACCCTGCGCCAGGCCACGGAGGAGGCACGCCGCCTTGTCCGCCCTCTGGTCGGAGAGGTTCATGGCATGGAAAGTGCCGATGACGTCTACCGCTATGCCCTCCGGCAGTCCGGCATGGCAGCGGACAGTCTCGCCGCCATCAATCAGGCCGGTCTTCATGCCCTCGTCCAGACCCGTCTGGAGGCCATGACCCCGCCCGTCACGCACGCTCCTGCCGCTGATGAAACCACCACCGGGTATACGGCCCCACGCCGTTACTGACCCCATTCCTGCCCAGATTTACAGAAAGCACATCCATGTCCGATTTCCAGCAGACTGTCTCCTACACATGGCCGCAGGGCTTTCCCGGAGCCCCGGCCAGTGCCAATCCCATCCGCACGGCCATCGCCCCGGAAGGGGGATTCATCGCCGGAGAGGGCGGGCTGACCATTGCCCGTTTCGTCTGGCGTCATGAAGACGGCGTGAGCCTGAGCCATACCGGCACCACCACACCGGCGGGCTTCCTCTACCATTCGCAGCAGGGGCTGACGACGCAGTATCTCCAGTCCGCCACCATGACCCTGCCGCAGGGCTTCATGGCCAGCCTTGCTGAGGGCGGAGACTTCTGGGCCGTGGCCAGCACAGCAGCCACGGCGGGACAGGCCGTCCATGCCTCCACAGATGACGGCAGCCTCCAGACGGCCCCGGCAGGCAACGCACCGCAGGGAACCGTGGCCACAGGCTGGACGGTCTCCCGTGGCGGCAATGCAGGAGAACCGATCATCATTTCCGGCCCCATGCACCCCATGACGGCCTGAACCCTCTTCAAACCGCCCGCCCCTCCGCTCCCGACCACAAGCAAGGTATCACCATGCCCCACTCCATTTCTTCCGCCATGCTGAAACGTGACTTCGGCATTCATGGCGTGCTTGACCACGCCATGGCCTTCGACGGTGCCGTGACAGCTCCCAATTCCGGCATTCCGTCCATCTTTTCCACCTATGCCGACCCTCGCACCATCAAGGCTCTCATCACGCCCATCCGGGCCGAGGCCATCTATGGCCAGGGCCAGAAAGGCGACTGGCTGACGGACACGGCGCAATTCCCCTTTATCGAACTTTCCGGCCAGACGGCTTCCTATGGAGACTATGACAGCTCCGGGGACAGTGACGTCAACGCCAACTGGGTGCAGCGTCAGTCCTTCCATTTCCAGACATGGACCCGCTGGGGGGAACGGGAGGCAGAACGCATGGGGACGGCACGGCTTGACTGGGTCTCCCGCAAGAATGAGGCGTCCATCTCCGTCCTGAACAAGACGAGTAACCGCATCAGCCTCTTCGGGATGGAAGGCCTCCAGCTGCGTGGTGCCCTCAATGACACGGCCCTGCCACCGGCCATCCAGCCCACCCCAAAGATTGCTCCTTCCGGGGCGGCAACAGGCAGCAGCGACTGGCTGAGCATGACCGACCCGATGCAGGTCTATGCCGACATTCTCAAGGCCTTCCAGCAGCTTTCCGAACAGATGGGCGGAAATGTCACGCTGGAAAGCCCCCTGACCCTCGTCATTCCGACGGAGCGGCAGCAGTGCCTGCTGTATACGAACCAGTTCCGTGTCTCCCTTCGTGAACTGCTGCGGGAGAACCTGCCCAACCTGAAGATCGAGACCCTGCCGGAAGCCGGCAGCACGCTGTCCGGTGGCCTCAGCAAGGTCACGCAGATGCAGCTCTTCCTGCGGGAAGTGGACGGGCAGGAAAGTGTCACCACCGCCTTTACCGAGAAACTGCGTGCCCATGCGGTCGAACGCTACAGCTCCTACATCCGCCAGAAAAAGTCCCAGGGCACATGGGGAACCATCTGGTTCTACCCGGTGGCCTGTGTCACCATGACAGGAATCTGAACCATGGCCGATACCGTCACCGTCCTCTGCCGCCTGCCCTCCGGCATCCGGCTCGACCTGCATGACCTCTCCAGCCTGAGCGAGCGGACACAGGCCACGGCTCCCGTCATGGCTCCGCCACAGGCCCGGTCC
Organism: Bombella mellum; assembly: GCF_014048465.1. Classification (GTDB taxonomy): domain Bacteria; phylum Pseudomonadota; class Alphaproteobacteria; order Acetobacterales; family Acetobacteraceae; genus Bombella; species Bombella mellum. The sequence goes on along the minus strand of NZ_PDLY01000001.1, from coordinate 66,022 downwards.
TCCATACTGCTGAATGGCATCCGGCAGGACCCGCTCTACCATCCGGTAGAAAACCGTCTACTCGGGCGGGCGGGACGAACCACCGTGCCGACCGACTTCTGGAAAGCCTGGCTGGAACAGAACAGGCAGAGCGACCTCATAACCCGGAAGATCATCTTTGCCGAAACCACGCCCGCCCGTGCCGACAATGCCATGGCCGAACTGGCCAAGGACCGCACGGGGCTGGAAGGGGCTGACAACACCACCCTGACCGAAGGTGTCACCCCCATGCAGAAAACAGACTGACCACCCGCCCGTGCCCTGTGCTCTCCAGCCCGGCGGCACGGGCCTCCAACCGGAAGACAATGCCACCATGACGGACTCCTCCCCCCTAGGGCAGGTTGCCTTTTCCTATCAGGACTGGCTCGCCGCCTATCCGGCCTTCGTCGGGCATGTCAGTGCCGGGCAGGCGGAAGGCTTCTTCCAGCTGGCAGAACTGATCCTCAACAATACGGGCCGTTCCCCTGTCCGGGACATGACGAAACGAAAGACGCTGCTCTGGTTGCTCGTCGCCCATCAGGCACAGCTCTTCGCCACCGAAACACCAGCCCGGTCCGACGAGGCCACCGGCAGCCCACCAGCGGCACCGCCAGTCGGACGGGTCGCCTCCGCCACACGGGGGGCAGTCTCCATCACACTGGATGGCAGTGCCCTGCCAAGGCAGGCCGGGTGGTTCAGCCAGACACAGTATGGGCTGATCTTCTGGCAGGCCACGGCCTCCCTCCGCCAGATGCGCTTCCTGCCCGGACAGACACATCCGGCCCGCCTCTGGCCCTGATACAGAAACGGCCCGCTCCAGCAGGGCGGGCCGTCATCCATCATCGCCTGATGCTCTCAGTGCCAGAGCAGCCACCACACGACATAGGCGAACAGGAAAGGCACCACGAGATGGACCAGCGTACCGAAGGTGATACGCTTGCCATCACCGGCCCGCATCATCAGGAAAATGGTCCGTGTCAGAGAAAGCAGACACAGGATCAGCACCACGGCAAACAGCACGGTCTTGCCGGTTACAGCACCATACATACGATCTCACTCCTGTCTCACTGGCTGGACACGCATCCGCAACCAGCCAGAACTGACCGTAAGGTGGCGCAGTCATGCGCTTTCGTCAATCCAGTCCCGCCTGACCGGTTTCACCACCTGATGGAAGGCCAGACAGCATGAATCTCTTCTCTCTCGCCAGCAGCGTGACGACCACCATCAACCCGCTTCAGCCCGCCATTCTCCGCCGCATGACAGGCAGCCAGATTGCCGCCGACTACAGCACGACCCCACTTCATGAGGACATCCCGGTACTGGTCGACATCCAGCCCGCCCCGGCCACGCTCCTCCAGCTCGTCGGGGACATCGCCCAGCAGGGAGAAAGCCGCACCGTCTTTCTCCAGGGCCATGCCCACACACTCAGCCGCCCTCTGCAGAGCGGGGGCGACAGCCTCCTGTTTGAAGGATCGGAATGGCTGGTCACGAAAATACTCGAACAATGGGGAGCCAATGAATGGTGCCGCCTGATCGTCACCCGCCAGATTCCATGCCGACAGAGTTCCAGCTGACCCCGACAGACAGCACGGTCATGCAGATGCTGGGAGACTGGCTGAAAGCAGAGATTCTGCCTGAAAACTGGAGCCTCTTCCAGGGCCAGCAGAACCGTCTGCCCATGCCCTCAGGCAGCCATCTCGTCATGCAGCCGACCACACGCCGTCCGCTCGCCACCAACAGCCATGACCATGATGAAGAAGGCGTCACCATCTCCCAGCCCGTGGAACTGTCCATCCGGCTCACCGCCCGTGGGCCTGAATCCCTGACGGTTCTGAGCAGTGTCAGCACCCTGTGGCGGGACCGGCGGACCGTGGCATGGTTCCGCCACAGACGACCTGACATGGCCCCCATAGACACCGGGCCGCTCACACAGCAGGACTTCACCAGTGCGGAACAGCAGTATGAGGCCTCCGCCACCCTGACACTGCGTCTCATCATCATGACCACCCTGAAACGCCCGGCCGAGACGGCCACGGCCCTCGGCATGGCCTCCATGGTGGAAGCCACCCTGACCACCCTCCTCCCATCTGCCGACCACTGATTCCTTTTTCACAGACAAGGACACTCCATCATGGCCTCCCTGACCGGCACCATCCCTCTTGCCCAGACTGTCAGCATCAATCCCGCCACGCTGGGCACAGCCAGTAGCGTTCCTTTCATGAACGGGCTGCTCATCACGCTCCCTTCGGATTCAGCCGCTCTCGGTACAGGCCAGCTGAAATCTTACGGCTCCCTGGCGGACGTGACGAAAGACTTCCCCGCCAGCAGCCCGGAAGCCCGCATGGCCGCCGTCTATTTCGCCAGTCATGACGATGCATCCCAGATACCGTCCACCCTGCTGATCCATATGGCTGACCCGGCCCACCAGGCCGACCCGGCCAGCCTGATGGACCTCATCACCAGCCAGAATCAGGCTTTCACCGGCTTCACCACCACGTGGGAACCCACCCTGACACAGAAACAGGCCTTCGCCACATGGGTGGCCGACACGACGGACCGTTACTGGTATGTCCCATGGGACACGGACGAGCAGGCCCTCAACCCGCAGAATAGTGCCAGCTTCGGCACATGGTTGCAGAACCGGAACATTGATGGCACCACCCTGATTTATCAGGACCCGCTGGCCGCCGCCTTCTGTCTCGGCTGGCTGGCCTCGCTCGATTTCAGCGCAACATCCGGACGCACAACGCTCTGCTTCCGCCGCAGCGGGCTGCTCACCCCCAGCGTGACCGATGCCACGACAGCCGCCACCCTCCGGGCCAACGGCTACAATTTCTACGGGGCCTATGCCAACGGACTGGGCCGCTTCCAGTGGCTGGAGGACGGGCATGTCTCGGGGTCTTTCCTCTGGGCGGACAGCTACATCAACCAGATATGGCTCAATGCATCCTTCCAGTCCGCCCTGACCACGCTTCTGCTCCAGACCGGACAGATTCCGTATGACAGCATCGGGGATGGGCTGATCTCGGCCAGCGTGCAGGATACCATCAACCAGGCCCTTCGCTTCGGAGCCATCCGCCCCGGAATCCAGCTGACATCCCTTCAGAAACAGCAGATCGATCAGGCCGCCGGAACCACCATCAGCGACACGGTGCAGAGCCAGGGATGGTACTTCCAGCCCAATGCCTCCACCGCCGCAGCCGACATCCGGGCCGCCCGCAGAAGTCCCCCATGCCGCTTCTGGTACACGGATGGCCAGTCCGTCCAGTCCATTCATCTTGCATCCATCGAGGTCCAGTAAGTCATGTCCCGCACTACGCTCATCACCTCGGCTGACGCCGTTTTCACCCTCACGGTCAAGACCCTGTTCAATGCACCCATCACGCTGGAGAACTGGGCAACCGACCATGGCTGGAGTGGCTCCCAGAAGCTGAAGCTGGCCACGACGAGCCTCTCCATTGATGGCCGTCTCAACAAGGGATTCGTCCCTTCAGCCTATCACATGGCCCTGCATTTCTCCGCCGGTTCCCGCTCCCTTCCCGTCTTCGATGCCATCACCACGGCCTCCCGGCAGGCCCGGACGGTCTATGAACTGAACGGCGAGCTTCTGCTGCACGGGCTGGGACAGCGTTTCACCTTCACCAATGGCTGCCTGACGGAGTACGATCCCGTTCCGGCAGGGGATACGACACTGGGCAACCGGACCGTGAACATCACATGGGAAAACGTCCTCCCGGCAGGGCTGTAAGGCGGCCCTGCCATGAAAACCATTGAATGGACCCCTGCCGAAGGCCCTGATGCAGGCAAATGTTTTGTCATTTCCCGCATGTCGGCCTTCACGGCGGACCGCTGGGCACGGCATGTCGTCCGTGCCCTGGCCCGTGCCGGAGCCAACACCCCACGGGAGGCCCTGCACAGCGGCATTGCCGGTCTCTCCGGCCAGAGCATGGCACTGTTCGGGCACATGAGTGATGAAGACTGCGACCGGGCCTTCTCCGGCCTTCTGGACTGTGTGACAATCCGCCGGGACCCCACGAACCGGACCATTGAGCCTGCCCCGCTCATCGAGGCGGACATAACGGACCCCAACACGTTGCCTGCCCTGCGGGCGGAGGCCTTCCGGCTGAACGTGGATTTTTTCAAGGCCGCAATTTACCAGATATACCCCCTCATCGCCATCTTGAGGGAGACACGGCCGGACGGGGACCTCCCGCCCGCTGCGTGAATCTCTCCAGCCCGATGGCCTTTGTCATCGGGGCGGGGCTGGCCACACTGCATGAGCTGAAAACCCTCTATGACAGCGAAGACATGTGGCTTCTCTGGGAAATTGCGGCCGTGGAGCGCATGAATGGCCATTCTTGATACACTCATTGCCCAGTCGGACCTGATACGTCCCCCGGCCCATCTTCCCCTGAAACAGGGCACGGCAGCCTTCCGGCGGGGTGTCATGGGGGCACTGGCCCTTTTCACCGGGGGACGGTCACTCACGGAGCTGGAACAGCAGGATACGGGCAAGACGGATTTCCCCATTGTAACCAGCCCCCTGTCCACCATGATGCTGACACCAGAGCCTCCGGTCCGCCAGAATGAAACCACAACTCCGAAGGCTAAGACTCCTTCACCCCAATCCATGCCTCCCTCGGCAGTACAGGCCGTACGGGACTGGTCCACCCTGCTGGCCCAGTCACCCCCTGCCTCCCGGCAGGCCCTGAAGGACGTGGAGCCAACCCTCCACAATGCAGAGCAGGCTCTGGAGCGTGTCCTTCACCTTCAGGCACGGCAGGCTGATGAAACACGGGAAGGGGCAGATCCCGTCCCCCTCCTGCAGGGCTTTTCAGCCATGACGACGGCCCGCAGCATCCTGAACCTTCATGCTCCTGAAGGTCTCTCCTCAGCCCATGCTGAAACCGGACGCCAGAAGACACCCCCTCCTCACCAGCCGGGCAGGTGCCTTCCTGCCATGTCCTTCCCATACCCGGCCGACACGGCATCACGGGAACTGAACGTCCCGCCCATGCCGCAGCAGGACCAGGAGCGGCTGCATCGCCTGTCCCTGACCCTTGCCCGTACGGATCAGACACTCTCACGGATGCTTCCTGAGACGCCAGGTTCCTTTTCCCCCGCCATTCCGGGCAGGCCTACTCCCGGTGCAGGACCAGCTCTTGTCCACCTTGCCCGGCATGTCGAAACCGCCGCAAGGCCGCAGCCTCTCACGACCCACAACACGACCACGCACAGCCCGACCATCAACATCACCGTGACGGCAGGTCATGGCAGACCGCAGGACATTGCCCGTGCCGTGGAAGCCAGCACCATAGAAGCCCTCACCCGCCAGACCCTCACCCAGACCGGATAATCTCTTTCTGGAGCAGTCCTCATGTCCATCCTGACATCTCTCCGGGCGTCAGCCTCCGCCACCAGTGGTGAAACGCTGGAAAACTGGGCCGTACAGCGTGCAGCCCGCCAATGGGGCATCTTCCGACGCCCGACGGCTGACCAGTTCGGTTCCTTCACATCATCTGGTTTCAGCCGATCAGCTGGTGGTGCATTCAGTTTCCTGTCAGGTCAGTCCCCAAGGCGTGTCCTCTCCGCCGCCCATGTCGAGTCCCTGCGGCTGGACGAACAGTCCAGCATCTGCACCGCCCCACAGGAAAACGGCACCTTCACGAGCTACAACAAGGTGTTCCTGCCCTACCGGGCCATGATCCGCATGGTCTGTGACGGGTCGGAAACAGGGTCCCTTGGTGAAAACCTGCTGCCGGACTTCGTGCGCAGCACTCTCGGCGTGGGTGCTGACACGGTGCGGAAAGATTTTCTGGAAACCCTCTCCCGGCTCGTGAAAGACACGAACCTCTATTTCGTCGCCACGCCGGAGGGCATCTATCCCAATGCCAACATCACCGGTTACAGCTTCACCCGTACGGCTGACAGGGGCGTCGACATCATCACGGCCAACATCACCATCCAGGAGGTCCGGCAGGGCAGCACGTCCCGCTGGACAGGAAGCCGCCACCCGCAGGGGGCACAGACCCACAATGCAGGCCCCGTCACCCTTCAGCCGGAGCAGCAGGCATGATCTACACCATCCCGCTCATGTCCACCGCTGCCCAGAGCCTGACCTGCCCCATTGCCGGGCTGCAATGCCACATCTGGCTGAGACAGCTTTCCACCGGGCTGTACATGGATCTGACAGCAGGAACCGCACCCCTTCTGCGGGGCATCCTCTGCCAGAATGACACGGATATCCTCCGCAATCCTGCTGGCCCCTTACCCGGCAGGCTATATTTCACCGACATTCAGGGCCATGACGACCCTTCCTTCTCCGGTCTCGGGTCCCGGTTCCTTCTTCGTTACGAAGACGACACATGATGACACCCGCAGATGCCACGACCACCCATGACTTTTCCCGCAAACGGATTGTCATCACGTTCTTCATCCTCACACCGGATGGCTCATATGAACGGTTCACGACCGGTGATGGCCACGCCATTCAGGCCACCATAAAACATGCCGGTCTTTCCGGTGGGTCTGAAGCCGACATCACCATAGAGGGCCTCTCCCATACTGACCGGCGCAGCCTGTCCGTCATGCCCGACCATCCCGCAGCGGAGAATCTCAACACCACCACGGCAGGCCAGACGGTCGTCACCATCCATGCCGGTGACGGAAACAGTGCACTGACCAGCCTGTTTACCGGAACGGTCGACAGGGCCTACACGGATTATGACAACCTGAACATTCCGTTTCATGTCCACGCCATGACCAGCACGATCCCGGCGTCCATTCTGACCCGTACGCAGGGCTATGACGGCCCCCGGGACACCACCGCCATTCTGGAAGACATCTGCCAGGATGCCGGTTTCCAGATGCTTGATCACGGCGGCTGGGACCGCCACATGAACCTGACCAATCATTACCGATGGGGAACGGTACTGGACCAGATACAGGCCGTCCTGACGGCGACAAAAGGCATCTTCAACTTCTCGCCCTATGCACCCGCCGGACCTGACGGACCGGACACAACGACCGCCATGCCTTACAGGGGACTGCTGGAAACATGGGGACCTGCCTTCACCGGGCTTCCGGCCACGGGGCAGGACCGGAGCCTCCCGGTCATCTCCGCCGGAACGGGCATGATTGGCTATCCCCGATACAGCAGTTCCGGCATGTCCCTGACCACACTCCTGCGGCCTGACATCACTTTCTGGCATCCGCTGACCCTGAAAAGTGCCCTTGATCCCACAGACGGCTCCTGGAACGGCCCGTCGCCCTGGGATGGCCTGTGGCTTCCCACCTTCGTCTGGCACGACATCAGCAGCGAGACCGACAGGGGCGCATGGCACACCCACATGAACTGCATCCGCACCACCCTTGGCCGAAGATGAGGCCACCTGCCCACAGGAAGACCCTCCATGACCGCCAGCCCGGCCTCCCCCTACCTTCTGCGCTCCAGCACCGCAGGGAACAGCCTGAAGGGAGCACTGGATTCCCTCATTGCGAGCCACATCAACCAGATCGGCCCCTCCATGCTGGTACAGGTCGAAGCCGTGAAGGCCGATGACGCCGCCATCACCGGCAAGGTGACCGTCCGCCCTATGGTGCAGCAGCAGGATGCCCTGTCCCGTGCCTTCCCTCATGACCTCATCCACAACGTACCCTACCTGCGCATACAGGGTGGCAGTTCAGCCCTCATCATCGACCCGAAACCGGGGGACATCGGTTTCATCATCATCTCCGGACGGGATCACACCCATGCCATCACCACACGGCAGCCAGCCCCACCCGCTTCATTCCGGCAGTTTTCCATGCAGGACTGTGTCTATGTGGGCGGGTTTCTCAACAGCGGACCTGACCAGTTCATACAGGCAACGGACGAAGGATGGCGCATCGTGACACCAGGGTCCGTCACCATAGAAGCCCGGGGAAACATCGCCCTGAAGGCGGACAGGATCGAAGCCAGCGGCGACGTCATCACGTCAGGTGATGTCCGGGCCGGTACCGTCTCGCTGAAACGGCATGTTCATGGCGGGGTGCAGACAGGTGCAGGAACCTCGTCTCCCCCGCAATGAAACCCTCATTTGGGGAAGGGCATCCCCTCACGTTCGGCGGTCTGGGTCAGCTCGTGGACGAATTCCTCGCCACGGTCAAACTCGACATGTGCGCCACCACCTGTCCATGTCATGCTCACGGCATTGCTGGCCGCAAGGGCATTGAACAGGGCACGTCCTTCTTCCTCCGGAACATAGCAGCCCCACTGCGTGCCACGATTGATGATCCCGGTATAATGGAAGCCCTTCACCTCATATCCGCTGGAAAAACGGACCGTCAGCCCGGAAGCGTCAATCTCCCGATCCTTGATGACAAACATGAGGAACACGTCACCACCACGACGGGGAGAAACGGAGAACATGACGTCGCCATCCGCCAGCAGGGCCGTCAGGGTGTGGTCCAGCTCCAGCATCTGCCATTTGCCTGTCTGTCCCAGACGCTGACCACCATTGGGAGACACGCCAAGGGCCGCCACGCCACTGGTCGTCACCCGGCCATCCTGTCCCACTTCCAGAGGAGCCTGCGCCCACGCCGGGGAAAGAGTTCCACACATCAGCAGGGAGAGCCCCGCCATGCACAGCGTCTTCTTCCGCACCACCTTCGTTTCCTTCCTTTTCCGAAACCAGACCGGGACAGACACGCTCCGCTCAGTCCGCCACATTCTCGGATTCATCACTGGATACTTCATCAAGAAGGTCATGATGACGTTCATGGGCCTTGTGACGCTCTTCCGCCGGCATGTCCCTGATGACGTCATGCACCGCCTTCACGGGATTTGCAGCCGGTTCTTTGCTGTCAGACATAACAACCCTCCCTGCTCGCTGTTCAGACAGATGGCTTCCCCTTCCGGAGAAGCCACCAGCCCACCACTGGACCATCAGGCCAGCCTGATCAAGCGTGACGGTCTTCCGTTACTGCACGACTGCCTTGCAGAAACACCATCACCGGCACATCATCTGTCGCAGACTCCGGAATTCTCGACATAGGTGACCAGCCGCTGATCACCCTGGAGCAGGGCCGCAGAATTCCCCTTCGCATCCGCCACCAGCTGCCGGATATACTGGGCACAGGGCGATTTGGGCCGGTGGGCGACGGCCCAAAGTCCATTTCGGGACGTTTCGGCAGAGAGGCCCAGACGACGAAGATTCTCATCGTCAGTCTGCACTTCCCGATGGTCCGGCCCCTGATGCGCCTCCACCTTCGCACTGTGCAACGCCTGGGACAGGGTGCCCTTTGTTTCCGGCATGTGGCTCAGCTCATCAGCACACGCCACGCCTCCCCATGCAGCAGCTGCGACGACAACAAGAAGAAGATGTCTCATGAACAAGGTTCCCGCACTACATTGTTAGGATGGAAGGTGACTCCCTGTCACATTCCATCCGGTATGATCTCAGGCAAACGCCCCATTTCTTTGCGCAACTTTGTGGCAGAATTGGCCTGCTCAGGGAGTCTGCAGTCCCCGTGGCTCCTCGACAACGGCATTGTCGCTGGCAACATCCGGTTTGTAACAATATTTCACGACATTACCAGGACCGTCATCAAAATACCTGAGCAGGTGAATAACGGCATCATAACAGTTGCCCCGTCTTTTATTGATGAGCACATCATAGGCATTGTCAGCAATACGCCTGCTGGAGTAGGCCTTGTGAAGAAACTCATTGGCCCGCTGCGGGTCCAGCGCAAAGGACCCGTCCTCATTCCTTAAATACACCGCCTCCCCAGCCCGTGCGATTCCGGACAGGGACAGCATCACGACAGCACACAGCACAAGACGTTTCACGACCATTTTTCCCCACTCATTTTCCCGAGGCCTTTTCCAGCAGTCTTTCCCAGTTCCTCACGAAACGGATGAACCTGCCGACTCCAGTTCCGAAACTGCTGGATCATTCCTCTCATCATGCCGAATAGAGGCTTCTCACTCAACGACCTTTCACGACGCCTGAGCCATCTCCTCTTTCCCTGCACGGTGATGGCTTCTCCCGGAAAGATTCTGCCCATGCCCCGCCCCTCATCGGGAGGGCTTTTACTGCCAGAACAGCAGCTTCACGATCAACGCCACGCCAGATGCAACACATATTATTGCGCCGCAGCACCACGCCCAACGCTGGGCCTGTCTGTCCCATCTGCTTTTCTTCGCCATCGGTTCCTCCCTTCAGTCTCCCGAAAGCATAGCATGAAAACCCTCTCCCTCACCCCTGACTGGGATCTCACGCTGGACAGCACGGGCAATCTGGTCGTGCTGACGGACAGGGCGGCCATCCTTCAGGACGTATGCTCCGCCGCCCGCACATGGCTGGGCGAGGTCATCTACGACACCGGGCAGGGCATACCCTACGACACGGACATCCTCCGCTCGGACGTGGACCTCTCCTTCTATTCTTCGGAGATCGAGGATGCGGCCATGTCCGTTCCCGGCGTGGCGGCGGCCACCTGCCACCTCGCCAACCCCACGAAAGACCGGCAGCTCACCGGCGTCATTCTCATAACCTTCAGTGATGGGAGCATGGACCATGCCCAGTTCTGACGCCACGACAAACGTCCCGGCCCCCATCCTCACCGATGCGGGCTTCACCGCCCCCTCCGAGCAGGACATCCTTGCCGGGGTTCTGGCCGACATGAACGCCGCCCTGGGAGGCGGTGCCAACACGGCCCTTTCCACCCCGCAGGGACAGATCGCCCTCTCCGAGACCGCCATCCTCGGCGACTTTCTGGGGGCGATGATCTCCATCTTCAATGGCGTGGACCCGGCCTCCTCTTCCGGGCGCATGCAGGAGGCCATAGGGCGCATCTACTTCATGGAACGCCGCCCCGCCACGGCGACGACCGTCACGGTGCAGGCCAGCGTGAACGCTCCCGGCCAGACCATCGCCGCCGGTACGGTCGTGGCACAGGGGACGGATGGCAGCCTCTATGTGGCTCCGCAGGCCATCACACTTCCCCAGTCCGCCACGGCCAGCCTCGACCTCGCCTGCCAGACGGCGGGGGCCGTGAGCTGTCCCGCCAGCAGCCTGACGCTCTATCAGGCGGGGCTGGGGCTGGCATCCCTCACCAACCCTTCTCCCGGTGCCACAGGGGCCGATGCGGAAAACCGCGCGGATTTCGAGGCCCGGCGGGCCGCCAGCGTGGCGGCCAACAGCATCGGGCAGAATGCCTCCCTCATGGGGGCACTGCTGGAGCTGCCCGGCGTGACGGACGCCTATGTGATGGACAACCCTTCGCAGGCGGACGCCGTGCAGCAGGGCGTGACCATTCCGGCGGGGGCGCAGTACATTCTGGTGGAAGGCGGCGATCCTACGGCCATCGGGCAGGCCATCCTGCGAAAGAAGCCCCCAGGCATCCCCACCGTGGGGACGCAGATCGTCACGGTGCAGGACACCAACCCCGTCTATGAAGGAAATGCCCCCTCCTACACCTTCCATTATGACCGGCCCACACCGGTTGCCGTGCATGTGGTCATGGAGATCGCCACATCCGATGCCGTCCCCTCCGATGCCGCCGGGATCATCCAGCAGGCCATCGTGGCGTATCTGACAACCGGGGCCAACCGCATCCGGCTGGGCAAGACCATCTATGCCTCCCGCCTCTCCGCCGTGGTGGACGGGCTGGGAGACTGGGCGGAGGTGCTCACCCTGACCATCGGCACGGACGGCAGCGCAGGGCAGAACCGCCTCACCCTGCCGGTCAGCCAGCTTGCCACCGTGACGGCTGACACGATCAGCGTGCAGGTGGTGGCATGATCGACATACGGGAGACCATCCTCGCCCAGTATGCCAACAGCCCCACCCTCACCGGCATCATCACCCGTTTCAATGCGGCGGCGGATCCCCGACGGCTGATCGGGACCTTCCTGCAGGACGTCTGGAACCCACTTACGGCGACCGGCTGGGGGCTGGACGTGTGGGGCCGCATCGTCGGCATAGGCCGGGTGCTGAAGATCGACACAGGGGGCTATCTCGGCTTTTCGCAGGGCTATCCTTCCTCCCGCACCTTCGGGGAAGGCATCTGGTATTCCGGCCAGACCACCGTGGCCAATTACCGCCTGCCGGACAGCAGCTACCGGCAGCTCATCCTTGCCAGGGCCGCAGCGAACATCTCCGGCGGATCCATTGCCGACATCAACCACATCCTCATGATCCTCTTCGGGAACAGGGGCCGCTGCTACGTCGCCAACACGGACGATCACACCATGATGATCGTCTTCTCCTTCCAGCCCACGCCCATAGACGTGTCGATCATCGCCTCCGGCGTCCTGCCCCGCCCGGCGGGCGTGCGCTACCGCTACATCTTCATCCCCCCCACCAGAAACGATTTCGGGAATGACATCCTATGAAGGCCTCCGACCTCCCCACAAAGATCACCGTCCCTTTCGCCGACAGTGCCGGTCCATCCTACAGGCGGGACATTCCCCTCCAGAGCAGTGATGCCGGGGCGGCCTCCTTCATGCTGGGCTTTCCTGCCCTGACCTTCCAGCCCACAGGAGCCGGGGGAACGCCTCCGGACGGGCGGGACATGAACGGCATCCTGCATGCGCTCTCCTCCGTGGCACGGTCATGGTTCGCCGGGATCACCCAGACCTTTGACCCGGCCTTCGCCAGCGATGTCGGAGGGTATCCGCTGGGGGCCGTCCTGCGGTCCAGCACGGATCCGACCGTCCTGCTCATCAGCCAGCAGGATGGCAACATGACCGACCCCGCCACGGACCATGACGGCATCCACTGGCATGGCATCGGCAGCGGCACTCTCCAGAACACGCTGGATGACCTGTCCCGCAGGCTGGACGATCTCTCCCGGACGCTGGACGGCAAGGTGAACCGTTCCGGCGACACGATGAACGGCAGCCTGTTCTCCACAGGCACCTATGGCTTCAACGGGTCGGAAAGCACCTACCCCGTCGGGGCACAGATGGGCGGGGCGCAGCTCTACCTCCAGCTCACGAGAAACTCCTCGGGAGACATCTCCGCCTCCCTGACCTTCCGCTCGGCTGGCGGGGCCTATTACAACTTCATCGGCATCACGCCGGACGGCAACATGGTGTCCCCACGGGGCAACGGCTTTCTGGAGATCAGCCCCCAGAACGGCCTGCCCATGAAGCTCCAGGCCTTCACGACGAAGGCCGACAGGGGATGGGTCATCAAGTTTCCGACCCGCTTTTCCGGCCCACCGGTCAGCATCATCGTCAGTGCCCTGGAAAATGACTGGGACTGCGGGGCCGACCACAGCACATGGGCCGCCGATGGTTTCACCATGAGCACATGGTCCGACAACACGGCCAACCGCCCGCAATATGTCTCGATCATGGCCGTCGGCCCAGCATGAGGACAGCATGACCCAGCCTGTGAACAGAACCCCGGCATGGCGGTCCTACACCGTGACGGGCAACCCGGAGGACATCGTTCCCTCCACGACCGTCGCCAGGGAGATCGGCGGCAAGATTGACGCCCTGAACGGACAGGCCGCCGGGCTGGCCCTTGATGGCGACAGCACCCTGGCCGGTGAGAAGGTCCGGGACGTCCTCGCCCGTTTCCCCGAGAAGATGGTGACCAGCTATGGCGTCACCCATGACCCCACCGGCCAGAACATCGCCGCCAACAGTGCCGCCTATCAGGCCGCCATCGATGACTGTGCCGGCACGTTCCGTCTGCTTCATCCTGCCGGGCTGGCCGTCATGACCGGCACGCTCCGCATCACGAAATCCGACACGCATCTCATCCTGGACGGCACCCTCACCCTCGCTCCCGGCAGCAACACGAACTGTCTGGACATCGACGCCCCCGGCCAGTCGCTGGAACGCATCTCCATCACCGGGCGGGGTGTCATCGATGGCAACGGAACCAGCCAGCAGGGCGGGCAGACCGCCGTCAGTGGCGGCATATGCGCCAACACCCTCAGCCATACGGGCAACACGCCGGACAGGCCCTCTTCCCCCACGCTGATCGACAACCTGCTGATCTCCGGCATCACGGTCCGCAACACCTTCAACTGGCCGCTCTCGCTGGGCTTCATCAGCAACAGCATCGTCACCGGGGTCACGCTGGCCAATGGCGGCAACAGCCCCCAGTTCATCTGGTCAGCCGACAACTGCTGGTTCACGGACAGCCTCTCGACCGGCCACACAGATGGCGGCTTCGTCTTCTACATGGGCTGCCGCCGCTGCGGGGCCACGGGCAACACGGTCTCCGGCAATCATGACGGGATCGGCGTCTATTGCGACAGCTCCGACCAGCCCGCCAATGAAAACATCCTCATCGCCAGCAACCACGTCCATGACAATGCCGACAGTGGCATCGGGGTCACCACCGCAGACCAGAAGGGCACGGACGGGCTGATCCAGAGGAACATCCTCATCACGGGCAATGTCCTCTCCAACAACAACACGCACGGGCGTGACGGTGGCGGCTCCATCGGCATCGTGGCCGCCCAGGGCGTGCAGGTCCGTGGCAACATCGTCTCACGGGACGGATCCACGACCACGACGGGAAAGCCCGTCTATGCCGCCTATGTCTCGGACAATTCCCGGAACGTCGGGATAGAGGGCAACCATTTCGAGGACATCGGCTCCGCCACCAATCCGGGGACGGCCATCTATCTCAACGGCTCCGTCGGCACGGTCATCCGCAACAACACCATCACCAACACGGCAGGGGCCGCCGGGCCGACCCGCACGGGCATAGAGGGCAATGTCGGCCCCCAGTCCCTCGTCGGGGGGAACATGGCCACCAGTGCGCTGGCCGGGTCGCTGCTGCTCGTGGGCTGGCAGGATGACACGGTCTTCATGGGGCAGCCTGATGGCAGAGGCGGCCAGCTCGACAGCCTGCCCCTGGCCAACAACATCGTGGCCTCCGGGCAGTACGGCTATGGTGACCGGACCCTGAGCCGCCAGATCGGGACCACGGCCAATGACGTGGGCATCTACCTCCAGACGGCGGAAACCCAGTCCACGGGAGCGGCATCCGGCAACATCGTCCTCAGGAAGGGGTCGGTCTTCCGGGAGTTCGCCTTCCAGCCCAACGGAGCCATCGTCCCCCCGATGGGCGGCGTGCTGCTGACCATGCGCAGCCCCACCGGTGCCCCCCTCATGATGCAGGTCTTCACCGTCCGGGCTGCCCACGGGGACAGGATCACCTTTCCGCAGTCCTTCACGAGCGACAACGTGGCCGTGATGATGCCACCCTTCCACAACGGCACCAACATGATCGTCGGCGGCACCTCCACCCTCGGCCCCACGGACCGCAACGGCTTCACGGTCGGCAAGTTCTGGGTCGGCGGCGGTGGGGCCAACATCGACCCCGCCGATGACATCACCATCATGGCCATCGGAGAACAGTCACTATGAGCCAGACAGACGCCTATTTCGCCATCACAGAGACCCCGGCGGGTCATGATCCCGTGGCCGTCCGGGGCTGGGCCGCCATGCCACTCCATCAGGAAGAGAGGAATGCGGATGGTTCCGTCACCAGTCGTCTCCTCACAGATGAGGAACTGCTCCAGAAGGCTGCTGCACACACACCACCGGGCAGCATGGCTGTCCGGTTGGACGTCACCGATGAGGAATGGAATGCCCGCCCGACCGTGAATCCGGTCCTGTCCTCGGGAAAAATCATCCAGGGGCCAACCCCCGCCATCCCCCTGAAGGAACAGGCCGCCGCCGCCATGCAGAAGGTGCAGCAGCAGGCCGCCATGACCTCCGCCATGGGGGAAACTTTCGGGCCAGAAATGCAGGACCATGTCCGTGCCCTGCGGGCCATTCTGGACGGAACGGACACCACCAGCACGACCCTGCCGACGGCACCCGCAGACCCGACGACATGATGGGGGCCGACATGACTGAAACAGACAGCCGCCCCCGAGGCGGTTTTTTTATGTCCGGAGGATCACGATGAGGGACAGGGACGACAAAGACGAACGTCCTGCCAGGCAGGCAGACATCACCAACCATGAGCGACGCATCACCCGTCTGGAGACGGGTGAACAGCATCAGAATGCCACTATCGCCGCCATACAGACAACCATCAGGACAGAATTCAGCGACATCAAGGCGGGTCTGGCGGACCTGCAGAGCTGGCAGGCCCGGGCTTTCAAGATCGCAGGGGCCGTCGGGGCTGGCATCGTCGCCGCCGCTTACGCCCTGCTCCAGCATTACTTCGGAGGCTGACATGACACCCCGTGGCATCCGCAACAACAATCCCGGCAACCTGAACTTCGTCCACCAGCCCGGCGCAGTGCTGGAACCCGGACCCAACGCCCGCTTTGCCCGCTTCCCCACGGCAGAGGCGGGGCTGGCCGCCCTGCGGGACCAGCTCCGCCGCTACATCCTGCGGGATGGCATCGACACGGTGGCAGGCATCATCGGCAAGTGGGCACCTCCCAGCGAGAACAATACCGCCGCCTACATCCGGGGCGTGGCTCATGCGCTGGGCGTGGAGCCGGATACCCGGCTCGGCCCCCCATCTCCCCGCCTGCTCACCGGCCTGATGAACGCCATCATCCGCTTCGAGAACGGACAGAACCCCTACGGGCCGCTGGTCGCACGGGTGGCCAGAGATGCTTCCTCCCACTCCCTTCACTCACCTGACAGTCCGAGGATCTCATGAATTTTTCCGACCTTCTCACGGCCCTTCCCGGCAGCGTGCAGGGCTATGCCGCCCTCCTCATCGTCGTCTGCAATCTGGTGACGGTCTTCATCAGGCCCCCGGCCGCAGGCTCCCGCTGGGTGCTTCCCTACCGGGTCATCTCGGCGGTCGCCCTCAACATCGGCTGGGCTGCCAACCATGTCCGGCCGGGACAGACTGACAAAAACGGTCACCACGTCTTTCAGGGTCCACGACAGCCCTGATACAGTCCTCACGACATCACCCTCTCCAGAAACACGGGACGATCACCATGACTGGCCTCCTGACATCAGGACTTCTTTACAGCCTGGCCGCCTGTGCTGAAATTGCAGGCTGTTTCTCGGCGTGGGCATGGCTGCGACTGGGGAAAACGCCCCTCTGGCTGATACCGGGCAGCCTGTGCCTTGGGCTGTTCGCCCTTCTTCTGACCTTCAGCCCTTCCGACCATGCGGGGCGTGCCTACGCCCTCTATGGCGGCATCTACATTATCATCAGCCTGTTCTGGGGATGGGCCGTGGAAGGCATCGCTCCGGACGGCTGGGACATTGCAGGGGCAGTCCTGTGTCTGGGAGGAGCCATGCTCATCCTGCTGGCTCCGCATGGCCGACACTGACAGGGCCGGCCTGTCGTCAGGACCGGTAGCTGAAACGTGGCAACGTCCAGTTGTACCGGATGGACAGCAGCCGGAAACTGATGCCGAACACCATGGAAATGATCAGCTCCACGTTCCTGTTGTCCACGACCTGAGTACAGCACAGGAAAACGATCCCCGTACTGACGGACACCGTGCCATAGAGTTCGGATCGGAACAGGAGCGGGATGTCATTGCACAATATGTCCCTCAGCACTCCCCCCATGCACCCGGTTATCATGCCCGAGATGATGACACAGACCACGGAGAGATGTTCCGTCATCGCCACCTGACAGCCCATCACGGTAAAGACGACCAGACCGATGGCATCCAGAAAGAGGAACAGCCTGCGCAGCCGGTGCATGTGCTGGGCCACCATGATGGTGGCCAGGGCCGCAAAACCGGTAATCAGCGGATAGCTGGGGTGACGTACCCACGAGAGCGGGTAATGGTTGAGTAGCACGTCACGGATCGACCCCCCTCCCAGAGCGGTGATCCACCCCAGAAGGAACACTCCGACAAGGTCCATCTCCAGCTTTCCGGCCAGCAGGGCCGCTGTCATGGCCTCAGCGATGATGGCGATGATGTAGAGCGTAGTGTAGAGATCGACTGTCATGCTGCCTCACCTGAACACGGTCATCCTGCCGGGTTCATGCCATGCCCGTCACGTTCAGCGGACGACCAGCCGCCCATAATTGGCGAACAGGACGTGCGCATCATCTTCCCCGAAAGGCGTCCCCTTCTTCAGGCACTGGATGAAACGGTTCATGAAACGCATGGAGGCGAGGGTGTCATTGGCCGCATCCCCGTTGAACGTCACCATCAGATGATTGAAGTCACCATCAACGGCATAATAACGCTCGGATGAAAAACACTCGCACAGCGTATGGAACTCACGCTCCATGGAGCTGACCATCTGTCGGTAGAACTGATGGGACGCCTCGATCTCACGGTAAAAGGTCTCGTGTCTGGGCTGGACCCGTGGATGGGCATTGGGGAAAGGGGCCAGGTCCTGCGAGAAAAGCTCATGCTTGGAAAGGCGGCCGATCTTCTTGCCCAGCTGCCGTACCTCCGCCTCATAGCCCAGCAGGCTGTAAACCGAATCAACCATCAGAGATATCCTTCCCTCTGCACGGCCATGATCTTTCCAGAAAGGAAAAGACCATAACCGGCTACATACTGTTACGGAATGAGTAACATACCTGCCCGACTGACAGAACGGCTTTCTTGGGCCTGCCCCCGTCCATCACCTGTCAGGATGGTTCAGGGACCAGCAGCGGGATGTCACGACATTCTGGTCCCTTTCGGGGGCTGGCATTGTCAGGGCGCACAGGGCCGTGGACCCCGACGATGCGTTCCGATCCTCCCGATACAGGACCAGCACTTCCTCGCCATCCGCCGGATGTGCCGACACGACCTGATAGCGTCTGTTCAGCAGGGTCTCCAGAGAGTCCGCAAGAGGCGTCATCCGTGTCGGTACGGCCAAGGGACTGTAAGGTGCCTTGATCCCCGAGGCAGGCAGGGTCAGGTCATCCGCCCGGACCTTCATCGGCATCACGAGGCAGGCCAGTCCCGCCAGCAGACAGCCCGGCCAGACACGGCCTCCCTTCTTCATGAACCAGCGCATGACCTGTCGTCCTTTCATGCCTGTCAGAACAGCCGGGCCGCCACGGCCCTGATCTGCACCGTACCGGTGAAATAACGGTTGGCTGGCAGAGTTCCGGCCGCCTCACCCCCATGAAGCTTCAGCACCCCTTTCACCCTTGTGAAGATGGAGGCCGTATGATCACCGGCCATACGGCTCAGGCTGGCCGACACCACATAGCTCAGGGTCCCGTCATCATATCCCCCGTTCGGACCATGATGCAGCCGGACCCTCATGCGGTACTGGCCAAGACGGTAGTCTCCCTGCCCGATGGAAACGGCCTTCAGCTCCTGCTTCTGCCGAATGTTCGGGCCAAGACGGGTCCCAAGCGTATCCACCACGGCTGAGGCACCGGTACCGGCCACCAGTGCCGTCGGGGACAGCCGGGCCTGCACATCATAGATGCGGTCCAGCCCCTCCGCCCGTGCCGGGCTGACCATCAGGCCCGTCGCCAGGGCCAGCATGCTTCCATACAGACTGGCGGCTCCACATCCTGTCGTCTTCATCACAAAATCCTTCATTTCACTTCACTGTCGACCACCGTCACATCGAAGCGGTTCATGCCAGAGCGTGCTCCACGAATTTTATTACTACCTCAGAACGAGTATGACCAGAGACACGCCCCGCCGGACCGATCACCATTCTGACAGGCTCAGTCCGGGCTGGCCCGTTCATCAAGGATGATCTGCATGAAGGTCAGGTCCAGCCAGCGGCCAAACTTGCAGCCGACCTGCCTGCACTGCCCCACGACCGAAAAACCCAATGTCTCATGCAGATGGATGGAACCGACATTACCCGATTCAATGCCAGCCACCATGACATGATAACCCCGCTGACGGGCCTCCTCCAGCAGGGCCACCATCAGGGCACGACCGATACCGGCCCGCTGCCTGTCCTTATGAACATAGACAGAATGTTCCACCGTATGACGGTAACCATCCCAGGCCCGCCACGGACCGAATGTGGCATAGCCCGCAACCTGCCCGTCAGCGGCCACGGCAACCAGGACTGGCAGATCGGTCTCTTCATGCGCCCTCAACCATTCCATCCGGTTGGCCATATCAACCACCCGCTCGTTCCATATGGCCGTGGTCGTCCTGACGGCATGATTGTAAATTTCCGTAATGGTGGCGACATCACCGTCTCTGGCTGATCGAATCTGAATCGTCACATCCTTTTCCCCTCTGAACATGACCGCCGGACCGTTTCCATGC
Organism: Bombella mellum; assembly: GCF_014048465.1. Taxonomy (GTDB): domain Bacteria; phylum Pseudomonadota; class Alphaproteobacteria; order Acetobacterales; family Acetobacteraceae; genus Bombella; species Bombella mellum. The sequence goes on along the minus strand of NZ_PDLY01000001.1, from coordinate 45,856 downwards.
GGCCATCTCATGGACAGACCCCTGACAGAACCGCCTGTCACCTGTCACTGACAGCCCGAACCCTACCCCCATCTATATGAAACAGACAGCAAAAACAGGCCACTCACATATTTTTGGGGGAAGGCCCGAAAAACCATTTTTCTTATTACGGAAATTTAATTACCAGTAGCACACAATCCGGCCTCATCACCCCGCCTTGGAGAACAGAACCGTGTCGTCCTCCTATCATTTCATCTTCCAGCTGACCGTCACCACATCCCTTCTGCTCGGGTTTGCAGCAGCCGGACCGCTCAGCGGCCTTCGCAAGCGTCTCCCCTTCCGGAGGCAGTAAACGGCCCTTCATGGCCGTCTTGCATCAGGACTTCCTGTATCCTGTATAAATAATACATGTTTGACCCTCCCTTCCGGCCTCTCATAAAATCAGCCCCGTAGTGACGGGTTGGAGACAACGGAACGGAGGAGAAGACATGCCGGGAGTGATGGCGGAATCTATTTACTTCTGGAGCGGCCTGCTGACAGGGACCTTATGGGCCGTCCTGCTCTGGCTCCAGCTCCCCGGCCAGACCCCGTGTCCTGAACATCTGAACCGCCGGACCGGCCTGATCTGTCTGGCACTGTCCGGTCTCCTGACCCTGACCCTGTGGTCACCCGTCTTTGGCGTCGCCGGAGCGTTCTTCTGCCTTGGAGGCTGGAGCATGACCCTTCTGTGCCTCATGCCGGTCATCTGGGCCTTCATCAGCCTGCGTCGCTCCCAGCCATCCTGATGAAACCTCTGGCCGGTCGGGGAGAACGTCCCCTTCCTCCCCGCCCCCATTCGCCCCTCATCTTCTGGCTGCGCCTGTCCACTGGCAGCATCATGGCAGTTCTCTGCCTGCTTGCTGCCTGCTGGGCCGACCGGCACCTCGCCTTTCTCCGCCCCTACGGGGCCACAGGCTTTTCCCTGCTGGCCATGATCGGCTGTCTGGCAGGAATGATTGTCCTGACCCTCTGCATGGGGCTTGGCAGCTGGCCAAGAATCCAGCATCTCGCCATCCGCTACCGATCCCTTCATGGCTATATCGGCATCACGACCGGCAGCCTGCTCGCCATGGGCTTTCTGGCAGGAACCGTGACACTCTTTGCCACGCCCCTCCAGGAATGGAGCCAGCCCCGCCTGCCAGCCTCCGAAACCATTCCTCTGACGGACATTCCATCCGTCCTGAACCATCTGTCCGACATGGAGCATGGCCATTACAGGGCCACGGACCATCAGTACAGGCTGACCCTCACATCTCCTGTCTCGGCCCGCCTCAGCTTGCCCGCAGCTCCGGAACTCCCTCTCGGGCGACCCGCAGCCCAGATTCTGGTCACCCAGCCCCAGGCGGGCACGGTCCAGCTATACCAGCTCGTTCCATCACCCGTGCCTGCTGTCATCGGGGGGCTGCACCGTCGCATGGGGCTGCCCCTGCCAGAAAGCTGGGCGATGCCGCTGGTCGGCCTCATCTGTTTCTTTTATGGTCTGGCCCTGCTTTCCGGCATCATCCTGCTGCTTCCGGGCATATGGCGGACCCTCATGACCGTACGGCTGGAAGGTCATGCCCGTCGCTTCTGGCTTGACCTGCACAGCCTGCTGGGCCTCTACTCCCTGCCCTTTCAGCTTGTCATCGCCCTCACGGTCGCCCTCTTTGCCCTAGCTCCACTCCTGCCAACCGGCCCCGGCCTCAGGAACAGTCCTCCTACTACTACAGGACCAGCATCTCGTGGTGCCGCTTTCCCGGAATCTGGTGCCGGGAACAGTCCTCCTACTACTACAGGACCAGCATCTCGTGGTGCCGCTTTCCCGGAATCTGGTGCCGGGAACAGTCCTCCTACTACTACAGGACCAGCATCTCCCCTTCCACCTGCCGTCATCCTGACACAGATGCAGGCCTTCGCTCCAGACTTTCGCCCCCTCACACTGGATTACGTACCCGCTCTACATATGAGGGACAATCTGGCAACTCGTCAGTCCCTTCACGCTCCTCTCTACGATGCCAGTGGATTCCATGGCCTTCCACCATCAGGACAGCCTTACCTGCTGCTCGAAGGCACGGATCCTCGCAATCCCCTCATCGGGCGGGACCGTGGTTCCATCCTGCTGGACCCGCATACAGGCACCATACTCGACAGCCAGAATCTGCCGGGAAGACAGCCCCTTGCCCGGCGCATCCTGACATGGTGCCTTGCCCTGCATTTTGGCAGCTTTGGGGGAGAGTTTGTCCGATGGCTCTATGTGATACTGGGTCTGTGCGGCGTGGGCTTCTTCCACACCGCCAACCAGCTCTGGCTCAATTCTCACCGCCGCCGGATACCGGGACAGCCTGCTCCCGTGGAGACATCAGCCACCCTGTGGACTGCCCGCCTGAGTGAAGGAAGCCTGTCCGGCTGCCTGCTGGGTCTCTGCGGCCTCATGGTCCTGAGTCCTCTCATGAGCCATCTGCACCCTGTCACCAGTCTGACCGATGCTGTCCCTCACGATCCGGAACAGGCACGGCAGGAGGCCAGCCTGACCTTCTATGCCCTCGTGGCCCTCAGTCTGGCCAGCTACTGCCTGTTTCCCCGACGTGTCTGCCGTGGCATGATTCTGGCTCTCTCGGCAGCCTGTCTCTCCACTGCCGTCGTAATCGTGACATTGCACCACATGATGACACGGACCTCCGCCCTGGAGGAGCTGACCATGGCCTTTGCCATCGCCAGCCTGTGCCTCTGGTACGGAGCCTTTCATGTGATCCGGTCCAGAAGATGACACCGGTTCCAGCGGAGGTCTTTCCTTCCGCTGGGACCGGCAGACCTGCCGTCACTCTCCGGACGCAGCCTCTCCGTCTTCTTCTGAAGGAAGACCGGCCCAGTCACGGATCATCTTCTCAGTCAGATACAGCAGGGTCGGTCCGATGAAGACACCGGCAAAACCGAGCGTGGCCAGACCTCCGAACGCCCCAAGCATGATGATGACGACGGAAATCCGCACATAACGCCGGATGATGAGCGGCTGGAGAAAATTGTCCCCGGCGACGGCCACCAGCGCAAACAGCAGCATGATGATGGCGTGCAGCGGAGACGACATGAAGTACAGCCAGACAGTGCTGAGCAGCAGCACCCAGGCCCCTCCGAACTGCAGCACGCAGGAAATGAACATGACGGCGGCAATGACACTGCCCATCGGCATGCCCGCCGCCATCAGCCCGACCCACCCGAACAGGGATTCAACGATGGCTGTCAGCGTGACACCGAGCGCAACACCCCGGGTCGTAATTTCAGCCTGCTTCAGCAGGGATCGACCTGTCCTGCCCCCCAGGCGGCTGCTGACCGTTTCCAGAAGGGAAATGATCCCTTCCGCCCGGCTCAGGATCAGCACCATCGCAATCAGCGTCAGGCCAAATTCCAGCAGCAGGGAGCCAAGACTGCCCGCCGAGAACAGGAGAGCATGGAAGATCTTCTCCGGAGAGGGGGTGACCCGCCGCATCAGGGTTGGCAGGCTATTTTCCCTCAGATGATCCCAGAATGGAACGATGTCGCCCCCCACATAGGGAAGATGGCCCACCCAGGCCGGAGCCGCAGGCAGCTGCAGCGACGGAAGGATGGAGATGAAATGGGACACGTCATCGACATGCTGGGCAAAAATGACGATCACCAGTATGGCAGGCAGAAAGAAAATGACCATTGCCGCCAGAACGGTGAAGAACACCGCTGCGGACCGGCTGCCAAAACACACTTTCTGAAGGCGCAGGACCAGTGGCCAGAGCGTGATGGAAATGGTCGCCCCCCAGATGATGGGCGGCAGGAAAGGATGGATGATCCACGCTGCCGCCAGAAGCAGCAGCGTGGCCACCAGGGCCGTCAATACCGGGCGGACCGGGCTGATCGCCACCCTGGTCGTCGCCTCGGCCGAGAGGAAGAAGCTCTTCAAACGCGCTATCATAATCTGTCCTGAACGAGATATATCCGCAAGGCTCCCCTGTCCCATGTCATACAGGACACTGGTTTCATGGAGCCGGGCGACGTCTCGCCCGCCAGCCAGAATCCGGGAACTCTCTGAAGTCCAAGGAACCTTTCACAAAGGTTGGATGAAGTAAAACCGAAAACCATCTGAAAAGCCAGATACCCCAATATGGTCACGATCTTTTCATTCGCCCCCCGTGACCTTCCCCTACAAAGACTGCTAAAAGGTTTCCAAGGTGGCCTCCCACAGGTGTCTGCCCGTTCGGCGTTGCCGTTCCATCTTTTGAAAGGATTTACCCACATGTCTCAGAAAGAAGTCAATCTGGCCCGCAACATGTCCCGCGAAGATCTGATCTTCGCTCTGGTGCAGGATGTGGTCCGCATTGAAGGCCCCAACACCAAAATCGACCGTGCCTATCTCCTCAAGCTCGTCGCCGAGATCGCCCGTTCCGTCGACGGCAAGTAAGACCGAACCAAAGGCCTCACAAGAGGCTGCAGACAGAAGAAGCCGGGGCGGAACACCGCCCCGGCTTTTTTCATGTCCTGATCCCAAGGAAAGACCCTGTCAGGACAGGGCCTCATCCGCCGGGGCATCAGAAACCGAAGCGTCGGAGGCAACGGTTGCCGTAACCTGTGTCACGAACAGGCTGATCCCCTCCTTGCTGAACCGCTCCAGCAGGGCACTGACCACCGCCGTACGCACGGCATCACTGTTGGTGCCACGGGCCGTATAGATCGCCAGTGTCGCATCCACCGTGTCACCAATCCTGTCACCCAGCCAGCTCTGTGGAGCAGGGTCTCTCAGAACATCCGGCTGCTCCGACACGACAAGCATGAACAGGGCCTGCACCTTGTCCAGATTGACATTGGTCGGCACGGCAAAGACGAGGTTCATCTTCAGCGGATTATGACCGGCACTATAATTCTGCACGTTGGCCGTGATGAACTGGGAATTGGGCACGATGAGCGTCGTGCCGTTCGGCAGGCGGATATCCGTCGCCCGCACGTTCACGCGCTGGATCACACCCGTATTGCCGCTGATGGTGATCTTGTCCCCTGCCTGAGCCGGACGCTCGGCCAGAAGGATGAGACCGGAGATGAAGTCCTTCACGATCGACTGAAGACCGAAACCGACACCAACGGACAGGGCACTGACCACCCATGTCAGGTTCTGGACGGAAATGCCCATCATGGAGAGCAGCTTCAGCCCTGCGGCAATCCACAACGTATAGGTCAGGATGCTGATGATGGATGTCTGCGCCCCATTGTCCAGCGAAGTGACCGGGAAGAGACGTGTCTGGAGCCACTGCTGGAGAAAGCGGATGAGGTAATAGACGCCAACAAGCAGAAGAGCCGAATCAAACACGGAACGGGGTGAAATTGGCACGCCAAACAGCATCCCCCCACCAAAGATATGCTGGAGCTGTCGCCAGGCCCCTATGAAAGAAACGCCATTCCGCCCCTGAAGCAGCGCAATGAACACCATGATGAGCCCCAGCCCGACCAGAGCCGTGCTGATGACCTCCATCTGTGCAAGGCGGCGGGCACTCAGCTCAAGCTCGGTCCACAGCCGCCCCAGCTGGCTCTGCGCTGAGAAGACGAACTGGGCAAAATCACGCCATGCCTGCATGAGCAGCATGACCACACCAAAGGAATAGAGAAGCGTCAGCACCCAGTCATTCAGCAGGAAGGCGAAGGAAATGTAGCCGCTCAGCACGGCTGCACCCGTCACGCCCAGAAGCAGGGCCGAAATGCCGGGAAGGGGAACGTGCTGGACGAGCAGGGCACCGATATCCTGCCCCGTACCGGAGTTTCCTCCAAAATCACTGCCGCTCCCTCCGTTCTTCTGCTGATGCTTGCTGAAACGGCAGGTCAGATACAGAAGCACGGCGGAAGAAAGGGCAAAGCCTGCCTCCAGAACGGCATCCATGCCCGGCCCGATGGCCCGGCCCACCTCGGCCGTGCGCAAGGCACCATAGAACAGGATGCCCCCTCCCAGCAGCAGGCTGCATGACAGGCAGTTCTTCCCCAGCAGCCAACGCCTGAGGGACACACCCGCTCCCACGATAAAGGCACATACGGGCAGGGCCTGTGTCAGATACGTCCCCTGCATGATGGGCACGCCCTCACCATTGAAGGCCACGGCCTGCCATCCCTGCCAGAGCACTTCGGCCAGCAGGCCGCACAGCACACCGGCAAGCACGCTCCCTAGGGACCGCTGCGTACGGATCACACTGCCCCAGCTTGCCTGTGCCCGTGTCGAGCCAAGTGCAAGCACGGTCAACCGCCTGATCCCCCAGCTGAACAGCCCTATGAGACCGCCGATGCCAAGAACGCCGATCAGGACATTCAGCTCCGGTCGACCGGCATCCCTGAACATCGCATAGCCATCCTCGATGGCCCGCTGCCAGAAGCCGACACTCAGAGGAGTGGCCACATGCCGTACCAGAGCCCCCTGCTGCACCTTGCGGCGCAGATCATCCAGCTGGATTTCCACCTGCTTCGTCTGAAGATCACAGACACGCATCCGCACCAGAAGGGCCGCAATATTCATCGACGTCTTGCGGGCGATGGCACGCTGGCGGGTGATGGAGCTGTCCTCCCCATCCTCAGCCTTGTTGCCCAGCACCTGGAGCAGGGAGTTTATGGAACCCTCATAGGACTGGATCTGCGCCAGACCGTCCGTCACATGCTGGCGCACCTGCCGTATCTGCTGGGTGTAGACGTCCAGCACCCGTCCCGTTGGCAGGGTCTTGTTCCGGCCAAGGGCAGAGCCAACCGAACGCAGCACGCCCTGGTCCTGGTCAAGCTGTGTCCGCAGGGTTGTCGCCACGCCTGCCCAGCCAAAATCACCCTCCGGCTGCCCGATGACGAGAGGCGTCGTCGGCAGGGGCGCACTGGCAGCTGCGGGTGGTGAGGAAGCCTTGGAAGCCGGGGCTGCCGCCGCAGGAGCAGACGACCCGGCAGCCTGTACCGGGGCGGCCAGCATGGTCACCAGCCCCAGGCCAGCCCCCACACCCATCATGATCTGACGAACAGAATAACGCTTCATAAAGCCTACTTGAATCCCAATAACGGACGGTCACTCACAGGAGCATGTGAACACAGGAATATGGTAGTGTTATGCCGTCTTTCAAGGCTGGTGGCCTCATCAGTCCACGGCACGGAATCAGTCAGGCCGACCTGTTTCCCGACCCATGACCATGCCCATTTTCAGCGTTGCGGCGACGTTTTCCGCTGTCCGGCGAATGTTTTCACGGGACTGCTCCAACACGACTGACAGCGTCTCGGGCCGGGGAACCGTATCGAAAAAAGCCTCAATTCCCACCTCGTGCATCCTGTCCACTCCGTCACCCGTCGAGCCGACAATGGCGATGACAGGCCGACCCTGTGCCCGGGCGATCCGGGCCACACCCATCGGGGCCTTGCCCTGCGCACTCTGCCCGTCCATCCGCCCCTCACCAGTGATGACGAGATCAACATCCATGAACCGTTCCGCCAGCCGCAGCTGGTCGGCCACGATATCCACACCGGGTCGCAGCCGTGCCTCCGTGAAGGCCAGAAGACCGGCTCCCAGCCCACCGGCAGCCCCAGCACCGGGCACGTCCGCCACGTCCCGTCCGCACTGCTCCAGCAGCACACGGGCATAATGTTTCAGGGCCTCGTCAAGACGGACCACATCATCCTGATCCGCCCCCTTCTGGGGACCGAAAACATGAGAGGCTCCCTGTGGCCCGGTCAGCAGACTGCGGACATCGCAGGCTCCTTCCAGCGTGATGCCGGACAGGCGTCCATCCACCGCCGAGAGATCAATCTTCGCCAGCCGGGACAGGGCGGCCCCACCAGCAGGCAGCTCCCGCCCCTCATCATCCAGAAAACGGACACCGAGAGCCTGTGCAAATCCCGCCCCACCATCGTTGGTGGCACTGCCCCCCAGCCCCAGAATGACATGCTGGCAGCCCCTCTCCAGAGCGGCAAGAACAAGCTCCCCCACACCGTAAGTCGTCGTCCGCAATGGGTCCCGCTCCTCCGCCTTCAGCAGTGGCAGCCCTGCGGCGGCGGCCATCTCAATGATGGCCGTCCGTCCATCACCGCTGATGCCAAAGAAGGACTGGACGGTTTTCCCCAGAGGCCCGGTGACGGTGCAGGAAATCAACTTACCGCCCGTACCCTGCACGAGAGCCTCCACCGTCCCTTCTCCCCCATCGGCCATTGGCAGACAGAGATAGTCAGCCTCCGGAAACACACGGGCAAAACCGGCCCTTATCTCCTCTGCCACCTCCAGCGGGGCCAGACTTTCCTTGAAGGAATCACACACGATCGCAATTTTCATGCCACCCTCCTGCCTCTGATTCCATCATGATGGGCCGGAGATGACCGGAACGTCTAGTCCTCCTCGCCGTAGAACTCCTCACCCAACACGATGGCCGGACGCCCCCTGGAGCGGCGGAAATTATTGGTGTCCCGCAGGGAATAGGCACAGCCACAATATTCCTGCTTGTAGAACCTCTCCCGCTTGCTGATCTCGATCATGCGGGCGGAACCACCCCCCTTGCGCCAGTTGAAATCCCAGTAGGCCAGCCCCTCGTAAGGAGCCACGGCCCGGGCACCACAGTCATTGATCTGGGCCATGTTCTTCCAACGGGAGATGCCAAGGGAACTCGTCATGACGGGAAAACCATGCTCATGCGCATACAGGGCCGTCCGCTCAAAACGCATGTCAAAACACATCGTGCAGCGTATGCCCCGTTCAGGCTCCCACTCCATGCCTTTGGCCCGCTCGAACCAGTTGTCCCTGTCATAGTCGGCATCCACGAAAGGAATGCCGTTCGCCTCGGCAAAGCGGACATTCTCCTCCTTTCGCAGGAGATATTCCCGTTCCGGATGAATGTTGGGATTGTAGAAAAAGATGGTGTAGTCGATGCCGGATTCCGTCATCGCCTCCATCACCTCACCGGAACAGGGTGCGCAGCAGGAATGGAGCAGAACCTTCTTCTGTCCACCCGGAGGCTCGAGAAAAGGCCTGCCTGACGGTGTCAGGGGCACAGACTGGCGACGTTTCTTACGGGCAGCGTAACCACGCTCCCTGCCGGACCGTTCCCCATCCACAGGAGACCGGGATTCATCATGAACCTGGTCGCGCCTGATGTCCTGTGGGTCCGTCCCCTCATTCTCCATGACTGCCTCTCCTCCATCCGACCATCCGTACGGTTCCGGTCACGAGACCGGATGATCCGCCCGCCATACAGAGGCTGAACGACCCTGTCGAGCCATAACTGTCTCACCATGATTTCACACTCTCCTCGCCACAAATCTCAGCCAGAGCCATCCACTCAGGGCGGCGATGAGAGACCCGGCAAGAATGCCCGTCTTGCTGGAAACACAAAGCATGAAGGCAGGAAAAGCCAGCGAGGCCATGAACAGGCTGACGGTAAACCCGACACCACAGAGCAGGCACAGCCCGAACAGCATTGACCATGACGTATGCGCCGGCAGGGAGGCAAGGCGGCATTTTATGGCACACCATGTCACGCCGAAAATGCCGACCGTCTTGCCACACACAAGCCCGACGGCCACGGCGCATACCAGCCTCAGGCTGAGAGTCTCGGCAGGCACATCCAGCAGCGGGATTCCCACTGAGACAAAACCGAACAGGGGCAGGACAAGCCATGTCACCCACGGTGAAAGCCCCCGTTCAGCCCGCTCCAGAGGAGACCGGTCACCTCGCCCCACGGTCGGCAGGCACAGGCCGAGCACGACCCCGGCCAGCGTCGGATGCAGTCCTCCTTCAAGAAGGCAGAACCATAGCAGACAGCCGGACAGCCCATAAAACCACAGGTTTTCCACCTTCCGCCACCCGGCGCAGGCCATCAGCCCCGTCACGGCAGCCGCCCCCAGCAGAGGAAGGACATGCAGGGTGCCGCCATAAAAGACCGCCAGTATGAGAATCCCCAGCACATCATCAAAGATGGCCAGAGCCATCAGCCAGACACGCCCTCCCTCAGAAACATGCTGCCCCAGAGCCAGCATGACAGGAAGCGTGAAAGCGGCATCCGTCGCCACCGGAATGGCCCATCCCTGCCGCAGGGCCGGGTCCGGGGCCGCCAGCAGCGCATAGAGACCAGCCGGAACGGCCACGCCCCCCAGGGCTGAAAGACAGGGCAGCAGGCACCGCCTGACACTGGAAAGATGACCGGTGACGAGTTCCTTCTTCAGCTCCAGCGTGATGACTAGAAAGAAAAGTGTCATCGGCCCGATGGTCACGAGTTCAGCAGCACTGGGCAGAGAAAAACACCCGGCGGCAGAGCAGACCTGCCCCAGCGGGACATCCAGCCATTCATGAATGAAACGCAGCGGCGAGTTGGCCAGAACAAAACCCAGTACCGCCATCACGAGAAGCAGGAATGGCCCGCCGGTCTCCGGTGCCAGCATCCAGTGCCGTTCGCCTGCCTTCATCCTTTCCTCCCGACCATAATGAGCCGGTCACCTCATACAGGCTTCCGCAGCAAAGGTCTCCCCCATGTCAGGCAACGAGAAGGTGGTCAGTAATGTGAGAACAGCGCACCATCAAAACGATATACCAGCTTGAAATAATAGGCGTTGGTTTCCGGCACATAGCGTCCATCCACCGAATGGGCATAACGGGTCGTGATGTCCAGCACGGGGCTGATCTTCCACATCAGGCCTACTCCCAGCGTCACCTCCCGGCTGCTGCTGTCCGCCACGGACCGGCCCAGCGTGTTGTCATGCCACCCGGCATTGTTCTGCCAGTCCATCGAAAAGAACGGCTCCCACGTGCGGCTGGCCTTCCAGCTGAAGCGCAGGTTGCTGTGGAAAGCCGTGCCCGGATGATAGGAATGCTCACCTTTGTTGTGCATGGCGGACGCCACGACGGCCCCAAGGTCACCATCGAAACTGAAATGCTTCCACTCATAATCGAACATGAAACTGGACAGATTGGACCAGTATTGAGGATTCAAGGCCCTGCGGGTCGCACTGGGTGTCTGCATGAAGGTCTGGATACCAAACGTGCTGTGTTCGTTGGGTTTGAACCACACGGCAGGCCCCGTGATGGTCGGCCCCAGCCCCCCATAGTTCGTCCCGTTGGCCAGACGGTAACTCTCCGACTGGATCACCTCATAGGCGAAACCGACATGAGGAATTGAATCAAACGTCCAGAAATGGACGTACTTGCTCATTCCGGACCAGGTATGGCTGCCCTTCTCCGGCCTGCGTGTCCCCTGCCCGTCATAATAGTTCCCCGCCGCATTGCCATCCCCATACTGGACGAACACGTTGAACGGCTTGAAATCCACCGGCAGGTCATATTCATGAGGGCCAATGATCGAGAAGGTGATCTCCGAGGCACAGGCCGGAGACACCACCAGCAGGCAGAAAAGCAGCCCCAGAAACGGAACGCCCCGTAAGCTCGATCCCCTCAGGCACAGCATGCAGAGCACCTTCCCCACAAAGCCAGACGTGATGCAGGCCTGCCGCCGGAGGTTCTGCGCCACATGATCCTGCCGCCCGGGCACGGGCAGCCAGCTGACGACGGCTCTTTCCTCTATAGGGGGAGATGCTGTGAATTAACAGGTCACATTAATCACAAATATAACAGTACCCTATCAGTACGTCTTCAATGACCCTTCAATATTTCTTCGTCGGGCAGCAGTAGTCCGATCACTGTTCCATGTCTTCGTGACGGCGTGCCCAGAACCAGTACAGGACACCCGTCACCAGAAGACTGACAAACCAGGACACGTCCACTCCATGAAGGGCAGGAACAAGGGGGCCGGTATAGGGGCCGGTCTTCATGAAAGGCAGCTCCACAAGAACCCCGATGACATAGATCAGCACGACCGGAACATTAAAACGCCCGTATGGCCCGCCATCAGCCCTGAAAAAGGCCATGACGTCATAACGGCCATGCCGGAGCAGGTAATAGTCGCACAGGTTGATGGCCGTCCATGGCACGAGCACGGCCATCAGAATGTCCAGAAAGGACGTGTAGGCCTTCAGGAAGTCCCCGACCATGCCAAGGCTCATCACGAGGGCCGCCGCCAGCAGAAGGACCGTCATGACCAGCCGTCCTCCCAGACCGGCACGCCATGACGGACGGAAGGTCTGCACCAGTGTCAGGCTGCACAGGGCACCACAATAGACGCTCATGGCATTGGCCAGCGGAATGGCCAGTGCCAGCACGAGCAGGACGATGTTCCCCAGACGCCCCCCCGTATGGGACAGGGCACCGGCCAGTGGCAGCATGGGATAGCTGAGTGACAGGAGACTGCCCAGCACCATGGGCAGCACCGCCCCGATGACTGTGCCACCATATGTGGCCCAGAAGGCCTGACGGCCCGCCCCGACCTCATCCGGCAGATAGCGGGACGAGTCCGACACGTAGGGAGCATAGGCGATCTGCCAGAGGGCAGAGACAGAGAAGGCCCCGAAAAACCCGGCCACCGTGCCATGCATGTCCGCCAGCAGCGCACGGGAGAACCCGCCCAGCCCGCAGCCGATGGCATAGAGGACGGTCACGATGGACACCCAGCTGGCCAGACGGGAACAGACATGAATGGCCCGGTACCCCATCATGCAGGGCAGGAGCGTCAGGACGGCGATCAGCCAGACCCCCCGGCTTCCCTCAAAGAACGGCAGGACATGGGCAAGAGCCTCTCCCCCCACGACACAGTTCGAGGCCGCAAAGCCGATATACATGAGGACGACAAGAATGATGATCGGCACGGACCCGTAGATGCCGAACTGCCCCCGGCTCTGCACCATCTGGGGGACGCCCAGCCGTGGTCCCTGCGCCGCATGAAGGGCCATGAAAACCGCCCCCACCACATTCCCCAGCAGCAGGGCCAGACATGACCAGAAAAGGGAAAGCCCGAAAACGGCCGGCCCGAGAGCACCGGTAACAACCGTCAGCAATGTCATGTTGGCACTGAACCAGACCGAGAAGAGGTCCGTTACACGTCCGTGACGATGCGTCTGCGGGACGGGGTGGATGGTATGCGTTTCCATAGGGGTACTCATGGCCCCGCTTTTCCCACACTCCCCGAGGCGTGAAAAGAGATTACTTTATCGCAATCTTTCCGAGGCATCGGACTCCCTCCGGAAAATGACATGACGGACCCAAATAGGCTTTGAATTTACAGTCAGGTTTCTTTAACACATAGTGTATTATCATGCCCTTCTCAAAGGCGTTTCCGTACTATCAGGGTTCTTTTTAGAGAAATGGGGAAGCCATGCCAGTCCACTCTCACTACCCCATTTCCCAAAAAGAATCTTTATATGGGTCACAATTTCCAGATTATTGTCCCCTCCTGACCCGAACTTCAAATATCCGCTACATTCTGGCCTTTTTCCTTGCCATCATCTGTATTGCCCCGTCTCCGGCACGGGCACAGGTACTTGATGAAATCATCGGCAACGAGCCGATGCTCAGGGTGGACACGCCCCTGCCTGCCCACAGCGGCTACACGACCTCCGTCCCTCCCTTCGACCGGCCAGAAGCCCTCTTTCCCCACGGCTTCGGCATGACAGACTGGCTACGTAAACGTGGCATCGCCTTCCTGCTCGACAACACGAACGAATTTGCCGGAGCCATCACCCCCCCCACGAAACGGTATCAGAACTCCGAGCATTTCGCTCCCTACAAACAGGGGGCCAGCAATGCCGGGCAATATGCGGCCTCCGTCAACATCAACTGGGAACAGCTTGCCGGGCTGCGTGGATTCTCCACACATAGCATCATCGTGGGCCGATACGGCACGACAGCCAACCGCATGTTCGGTGACTGGCTGAACCATGCCTCGGAGGATTATGGCGGTGGCGGCAACGTGGTCATCCATCTGGTCATGGCCTATGGGGAGGAAACGCTGTTCGGTGGCCGCCTCTCCATTGCGGCAGGCCGCATGTCCGAAATGTCGGACTTCCAGAACAGCCCGCTTTTCTGCAACTTCCAGAATGGCAGCATCTGCGGCCGCCCCAAGGCGGCGACGGACAGCAGCTTCGTCAGCGGCTATCCGGCCGCCGTCTGGGGGGGGCGCATCCGTGTCCGGCCAAGCCGCTTCCTCTACGTCCAGGCCGGCCTCTATGCGGGCGAGAACGGCATCTACAAGAATGACCAGCACCGCACGGGCTTCAAGTTCAATGGCGGGAACATCAACGGCTTCCGCCTTCCCTTCGAAACGGGCTGGGAGCCGATCTTCGGCAAGGGGCATCAGGGCCATTACAAGATCGGCGGCGTCATGATGACCGCTCCCAGTCCTAACAACTATCTCGACGAGGCGGGCCACCCTTACGCCCTCACAGGCGGCAGGCCACGCACCCGCCATGACGGCTACGGAGCCTGGTTCATGGCCGACCAGCACATCCTGAACCATTACGGCAGCGGCAAGCGTGGCATCACGCTGCTCAGCGGCTTCCTGTATAACGACAAGCGCATCGCCCTGCGGGAATGGCAGACCTACGCCGCCCTCATCGACCGTGGCATTTTCCGCTCACGCCCCTTTGACACGTTCGGCGTCTCTTTCACCTATGAAAAGATCGCCCCTGGCGTGCAGGCAACCGAAAGCCTGATGCTGGACACCCAGCAGTTCCGCCGCCTCCCCGACCACGCAACGGGTGTCCAGCGTCATGCCGCCGTGCTGGAGGTCAACTATGCCATCCATGTCTACCGGGGCATCATCTTCCAGCCTCTGATGGAATATTATTTCCGTCCCAACGGGCAGGGCAATCTGCGTGATGCCGCACTGCTCGGCTTCAAAAGTCACATCGAAATATTCTAGACCTCACGGCGATTCCACTTTCATGACAGAAAGCCGGGGCTTCAGTTCTTCCATCTGAAAGAACAGATGGCCCTTCCGACATGTATGTCTGCCACCCGGTCACAGAAATCACATGAACCATCTTCATCTTTACTATTGCATGCACCCTCTTTCTACGGTGTTATGCTGAAGAGACCTTGATGACCTGTCCCCTCCGGGCAGGCATCATCCGCCCAGCACAAGGAATCATTTCATGCAGTTCACATCACTGTACAAAGGCCTGACCCTGTCCGTCTTCGGTCTGAGTGCCCTGGCAGCTCCGGCCCTGGCTGATGACGCCGCTTCAGCCAGCCACAACGGTACGCCTGCCAGCAGGCACGCAAAATACGAAGCCCGGAAACAGCACCGTGCCTTCCACCATCTCTCCGAGCATGGTCAGCTGGCCATGGCGAGCATTCTGGATGCACAGCAGTTCCTCGCCAATGGCCAGAACAGCAAGGCCGTTGACGCCCTCCATTCTGCCAGCACCCATCTGGACGCTGCCGCAAAGGCCCGTGAGCAGTTCACTGCTGCCGAAGCCGACCTTCATCCGGCCCCGCAGCACCCTGTCTCCAGCACCCATAAGGCACAGTCCGGCCCGACGGACTGGATTCCGGTCGGTGGTGAGGTCATTGCCACGGACATGCTGGAACCCAGCAAGAAGAGTGCCATCGCCACGGCCAATGCCCAGCTGAAGGCAGGCCAGACCCAGCAGGCCGCACAGACCCTCCAGGTCGTCGGTCAGGACATCGACTTCATCATCGCCCTGGCTCCTCTTGCCCAGCTTCAGGGTTATGTGAACCGTGCCACGACCTTTGCCGAGGGCAACAATGCCGACGCTGCCAAGGTGGCCCTGAATGATGCCCTGAACACGCTCGTTTTCGTCTCCGAGAACGTCGTGACGGAAGCCACCAGCAGCGCAGCCGCCAAGAAGAAGCACTGAGACAGATCCTTTTCCCGTCCCTGAGGAAAAGCTCCCGACAGAAAAACCGGCACGGTCATCCCGTGCCGGTTTTTTCATGCCGGAAAACGGAACGGCCTCAGATGACCGATCCAGGGCCGTGTGGATAATCACGGACGGAACCACATGAAGCTGGCCTTTTTCTGCGCTCTCAGGCCTGTGGAAAACCATGTGGGTAACGAACATGCTCTCTTGACAGCGATTCCCTCAAGCCAGACCGGGGAGTCGCCATCAGATCAGGGCAGGACTTGTTCACACCCCCTTCACTGGCCAGCTCTCCGGATGAGGGGCTGCCCTGATGTAGCCTGCGCCGTACGGTCATCATCAGGCAGGGCATCGGACCAGCCTCCCCCCAGCGCATTGTAGAGGCGGGCGAGGTCCGTTGCGAACGTGCTGTCACTGGCCGCCAGATCAAGCTGCGCCTCCTGAAGTTTCTCCTGCGCTTCCAGCACGGAGAGATAGGTCGCCAGTCCCGCCCTGTACTGGCTGGTCGAGAGGGCGAGCGCCCGTTTCTGGTCCTCCACGGTGCTGGCCAGCCCCTCATGATGAATCTGCTCGTCATGATAGGCCTGCAGGGCGTTGTCGACCTCGTTCCAGGCCTGGAGAACCGTCTGCCGATACTCCACGGCCGCCGCCCGCTGTGCCGCCTTCTTCAACCGCAGCTGCCCGTACAGCCTTCCCCCCTGGAAGATCGGAAGAGAAATGCTGGGACCGACATTCCACGCACGGGCATTCCAGAAACCCAGGTCCCGGAAAGACAGGGTCTGGAACCCGAAATCAGCCGTCACCGTCACCTTAGGATAAAAATCTGCCGTGGCTTCTCCAACTTCCGCCACCGTCTCCCGCAGACGCTCCTCCGCCTCCCGGATGTCCGGGCGACGGTGGGCCAGTTCGGAAGGAAGACCGGCCGGCACGAAAGGCGGAACGGCCGGGATGGCCGCCGTCTGACCCAGTTCCTGATTCAGGCTCTGTGGCGGCATGCCCAGCAGCAGGGCAATGGCGTTCTTTTCCCGGGCCACCGTTTCATCCAGATTGGCCTGCTGGGCCTCGATCCCATGCAGCCGGGCCTTCATGCTGTCCACGTCCAGCTCCGTCACGAGGCCGCTCCTGTAACGGCTCTGGGCCAGGGACAGCAGGTTCTGCACGGTGGCATGGCTGTCTGCCAGAACACGCTGGCGTGTCTGGTCACCACGCAGCTGGAGATAGTCACGGGCCATGTCCGCCTGACGGGCGATGAGGATGCTGCGCCGCTCCTCCTCGCTCATCTTCATCAGATATTTGGCGGCCTGATACTGATACGCCACACGTCCCCAGAGATCGATCTCATAGGTCGCATCAATCTTGTCCTGCCACTGGTTCAGAAGAGGCACCTGCGCCTGCTGGGACCCCTGAAGGAAATTGGCCTCCTGCTCAGGCAGGTTGGGGAACCCCTTGCCTACCCGCTTGAAAATTTCCTGCAGCTGTTTGGAGCTGTGCTGTGACCGGGCATAGGTGCCATAGGCCGACAGGCTGGGGAAACGTTCTGCACCGGCAATGATCATCTGGGCACGGCTCTGGGCCAGATTCTGCGTGGCCAGCAGGAAGGAAAGGTTCTGCGTGGCCACACGATCTTCCAGAGATGTCAGCTCAGGGTCATGAAAGCTTTTCCACCAGGCATCGGCCATCGGCAGTTCCGTCACGACGGAAGCGGGCGAGGCCTTTTCACTGGTCCTGTCCGCCGGGGCCGCATTGGCCCCGTGCGGGCCGTGCCCACCACGGGCGGCCGACCGGCCCGGAGGCTGGTTCCTGCCATTATGCAGGTCGTAATGGGGCGGTGCCCAGTCCTTCGGCGGGTGATATTTCGGACCGACCATGAGGCAGCCCCCCAGCCCCAGCAGGGCCACCCCACACAGGAGATGTCGGCTGAAACAGCGTGAAGGCAGGGCACCACCATCATTACGGACAGGACGGAACAAATGAGCGTCTTTCACAGTGAAGCTCCTGCGTGATAATCAACATAAAACGGGTTGGAAACGGCTCGCCCGTATGGACCCTGCTGCACCAGCAGCCTATCATGCCCCCTCATGCGCAGGAGCAGCCCTTCTACAAGACGATGACCCAGACCGAACAGACGGCCAGACGCCTTCCCCGCAGCGGCAGGGGGACATCCAGCAAATGTGAGCAGATACTCCAGAGTGCCGGACAGCTTTTTCTCCAGCAGGGCTATGAGCGGACATCCATGTCGCAGATCGCCCGCATGGCCGGTGTCTCCAAAGGGTCGCTCTACAATCATTTCGAGAACAAGGCCGACCTGTTCACGGCCTTTTTTGAGGAACGCAGCCGCACACGGCTCAACACGCTGAAATCCGTCTCCCGTGCCCCGCAGCCGGACCTGCGGACAGCCCTCAGACAGGCGGCCGCAACCATCATCACGCTGATGATCGACCCGGAAGCCATCGGCCTCTACCGCATCGTGGTGGCGGAGGCCAACGAGTTCCCCAACCTGGCGGACACGCTCTGGCATTACGGCGTCTCCCGCACGCTGACCGGCCTTGCCGAATGGTTTGCCGACAAGCACGCAACGGGCCAGCTCGTCATCAGGGACATTGATCTCGCTGCCGAGCAGTTCCTCACGATGTGCCAGACCCGCATCATCCACCGGAGCCGTCTCTCCCTCCCCGTGGACACCAGCCAGACCAGCATAGACGGCGTGGCCAGCATGGTGGCGGACAGTTTCCTCAAGATGTATGCCCCCTGAGGAGATCATCCGGCAGGCTTCCCGAATGCTCAATGCCCACCTCCTCCACCGCTTCCGCTACCTTTCATCGGAGACATGAGGAAACAGAAGGGCGCGACGCAGAGGGCCATGATCCCAAGGACATTGAAAAGCTGGTTGTAGGCCAGCATGGCCACCTGCCGCATGAATTCCTGATACATGTGGGCCACGGCAAAGGCATGGGCACGCAGCGGGGCCAGGCCATGAGCCTCCGCCAGCTTCTGGACATGGAAAATATAGTCCCGGAACTCCGGCCGTGAAGCCACGGCGTGTGCAGACACGTCCGTCTGCTGGACCTGCCGCATTTCCGTCAGGGCGGCCGTGGAAAGCGAAATGGCCTGGGAACCGAAATAGTTCCGTACCATGCTGAACAGGGCCGAGGCATCACCGTTCAGCTCCCGTGGCAGGGTCGCATAGGCGATGGTGGAAATGGGCACGAACAGGAAGGCCAGCGGAGCCGTCTGCCTCATGCGGCAGATCACCAGATACCAGAAGTCCACGCCGGAATAGAGCGTCGCCGCAAAGAAGCAGGACAGGGCCATGAAGAGGAAGCCCAGCCCGATGAGATACCGGACCTGCACATGCTTCATCAGCATCCCCACGAAAGGAATCAGGACCATCACGGCCATGCCGCCCGGAGCCATGAGCTGCCCCGCAATGGTCGCCGTATAACCCTGCACCTGCTGGGCAAACTGCGGCACGATCACGGCGGACGCATAGAGCAGCACGCCCACGGCACCGATCATGAACGTCCCGAGAGCAAAATTGCGGTCTTTCAGCACGCTGAGCCGCAGGAGGGGATTCCTGGCCTTGAGCAGCCAGATGATGGCCCCCAGTGTGCACACCCCCCCGATGATGGCCATGGTCGTGATGAAAGACGAACCGAACCAGTCGTCATCCTCGCCACGGTCCGCCATGATCTCCAGACAGCCGAGACCCAGCGAGATCAGGCTGATGCCGACAACGTCCACCCGCTCCTTCACGGCCTTCACCCACGGCGGGTCTTCCACCAGGGCGATCACGGCCATGACCGTCATGATGCCGAAAGGCACGTTGACGTAAAAAATCCATCGCCATGAATAGGTGTCCGTCAGCCAGCCCCCCACCAGCGGCCCCAGAACAGGCCCCACCACGATGGCCAGGGCCGTCAGGCCAAAGGCTGCGCCACGTTTCTCTGGCGGAAAGATGTCCAGAATGATGGCCTGCTGCACCGGCTGCAGGCCACCACCAAAGAACCCCTGCATCAGACGAAAAATCACCAGCATCGGCAGGGAGGTGGACAGCCCGCAGAGGAATGAGGACAGGGTGAACATCGCCACACAGATGAGGAAATACCGCTTCCGTCCGAACCTCTTGGCCAGCCAGCTGGAGATCGTCAGCACGATCCCGTTGGCCACGAGATAGGAGGTCAACGCCCATGTGGCATCATCATAGGAACTGCCAAGCGAGCCTGCGATATGAGGCAGGGCCACGTTGACGATGGTGGTGTCCAGCACTTCCATGAAAGCGGCCAGCGTCACCACCACCGCCACGAGCCAGGGGTTATGCCTGGGCTTCCAGTTGTGATGCTCTCCTGTCGACGTGTCAGCCATCGCCGGTCTCACTCACCCACATGGACGGTTGGCTCGACCGACATGCCTAGGGACAGGGGCAGCCGATCATCAAGCCCGCTGTCGATCAGGATCTTCACGGGGATGCGCTGCACGGTCTTCACGAAGTTCCCCGTCGCATTCTCGGGCGGGAAGGCACTGAAGGATTCACCGGACCCCTTCTGGATGCTCTCCACATGCCCCTTCAGGTGCAACTGGGGGTAGGCATCCACCTCGATCTCGGCCTTCTGGCCAGGCCGCATGTCGGCAAGCTGGGTCTCCTTGTAGTTGGCCACGATCCAGACATCCTTCGCCACGATGGAGAACATCTCCTGCCCTGTCTGCACGAAATTGCCCTGCTCCACCGAACGCTGTGATATCCAGCCATCCCGTGGTGCCCGGATGTCCATCCAGTCCACGTTCTGGCGGGCCAGCTCCAGCTCGGCCTGGGCCGATTTCAGCGTCGCCTGGGCCTGCGTGTAGTGGGCATAGGCATTGCCGATGTTCGCCTTCACCGGCTCGGCCTGGGTCAGCTGCCCCTGGGCCTGAAGGACGGACGCCGTCGCCTCGTCCAGTGCCGCACGGGCATAATCGATGTTCTGCTGGGTCGTTGCCGCACGCTCGACACGATGCTGACGGACATAATCCGTCTGTGCCCGGAAGAGACGGGCCTTGGCCTCATCCAGCGCACCCCGGGCCGCCATCAGCTGGCCGGGATAGTTCTTCTGCGCCACGGCATAGGAAAGATCATAGGAGACCATGTCCGCCTCGGCCTGTTCCACGGCCGCCTCGGCACGGTGCAGCTGGGCCAGATAGTCACGTCCGTCAATCTGCACGAGGAGATCACCCTTGTGAACGAACTGGTTGTCATCCACCAGCAGGCGGGACACATACCCGCTGACATGGGCGGCAATGGAAATCTTCCGGCCCGTCACATAGGCGTCGTCAGTCTCGACCTTGTTCCGGTTGAAAAAAAGATACAGCCCGATACCGAGCACGGCCATGACCAGAATGAGGACCAGGATGAGCTTCCGTGCTCCACGGTCCCTGAAAGACTTTCCTGCCCTGTCCGGGGCGGCCTGACGTTCTCCGCCATCCCCCGCTGTGGCGGAATGAGTGTCAGACTGTGTACCGGCCTGCGCCATGGTCACCTCAAAACATGAAATTATCCGTCCTGCACCCTGTCAGCTCGGCTGTCGCCCACATGGCCGTGACTGGACCAACAATGATCTGAAAAGAAAAATGACCAATCGGTCATTCTGTATGTGAGAAGGCGATATCCCATTCATGTGGAACAATCAAGCACTTGTTCCAGAATGGCCATGTTCATGAAAAATTCGTGTCCGTCAGGCTCCGGCCAGCAGGCGGGAGCCTGACGGACAGGACGGGAAACGCCCCCTGCTCAGCCTTCCGTGGACGCCCTGCGCCGACTCGCTGCCTGGAAGGTGTTGTGCAGCAGACAGGCAATGGTCATCGGTCCGACACCACCCGGAACCGGCGTGATGTGCCCGGCAACCCGGCTCGCCTCCTCGAACACCACATCCCCGACAAGGCGGCTCTTGCCCTCCGGCGTCTGCACCCGGGTGATGCCCACGTCAATGACCGTGGCACCGGGCTTGATCCAGCTGCCCTTCACCAGTCCGGCCTTGCCCGTCGCCACGACAAGGATGTCGGCAGACCGTGCCAGTTCCTCGATGTTGCGGGTATGGATGTGCGCCACGGTGACGGTGCAGTTGGCCTTCAGCAGAAGCTGCGCCATGGGGCGGCCCACCAGATTGGAGGCCCCGATGACGACCGCCTTCAGCCCCGTCATGTCCTCATGGACGGACTGCAACAGCTTGAGACAGCCCAGCGGCGTGCAGGGCACGATGCCATTCTCCATGCCCAGTGCCAGACGCCCCGTGTTGACCTCACCCAGCCCGTCCACGTCCTTGTCGGGATGGATGGCGTTGGTCACGGTGGCCGCATCAATCTGCGGAGGCAGCGGCAGCTGGACCAGAATGCCATCAACCTTTGGGTTTTCGTTCAGCTCCTCGATCAGGGCCAGCAGCTCCTCCTGCGACGTGCTCTCCGGCATCATCTGCATGAAGGACTTCATCCCCGCCCGATGGGTCTGGATCGCCTTGTTCTTGACGTACACTTCCGAGGCCGGGTCATTCCCGACCAACACCACGGCCAGACCGGGCAGCTCATGCCCCTGCCGGACCAGCATCTCGACCTGTTCACGGATGTCAGCCGTCATTCCGGCTGCCATGGCCTTGCCATCAATCAGTTCTGCGCCGCCGCCCGCATTCATGGTGGTGGTTGATGCTGTCATGAACGTACTCCCCGCCAAACCCGTTTTCCCGCCTCTCTATGCCCATTGGACAAGACATGACAAGACCTGATCTTTCCGCTAGAGACAGGAACAATGAATGGATAGCCCCTCCATAAGCCAGAATGAAGGAACTCATCCCGTGCGTGATGATCTGCGCAAGAATTTCGCCAGCGATAACGTGACCCCTGCCTGCCCGGCTGTCATGCAGGCCATCGCTGATGCCAACACAGGCAATGTTCCTTCCTATGGCCAGGATGACCTCTCCCTGACGCTGAACCGGCGTTTCGGCGAGGTCTTCGAGACGGAGGTGGCCGTCTTCCCGGTTGCGACAGGCACGGCCGCCAATTCCCTGGCCCTCTCCGCCATGGTCCCACCCTACGGGAGCGTCCTGTGTGACCAGAGTGCCCACATCAACAATGAGGAAGGCGGGGCACCGGAATTCTTCACCCAGGGGGCCAAGCTGGTGGGAATTCCCTCACCGGAAGGACGCATGGACCCGGCCAGCCTGCCACCCACCCTGGAACAGAACCGCTCCAAGGGTGTCCTTACGCCTCCTTTCACGGTCCTGTCCCTCACGCAGGCCACGGAATGGGGCACGACCTACCCCTGCGACACGATCGCCACCCTGTCGGACATCGCCCATGAGCACGGGCTGACCGTCCACATGGACGGTGCCCGGCTGGGCAACGCCGTGGCCCATCTGGAATGCAGCCCCGCCGACACCACGTGGAAGGCCGGGATTGACGTGCTGAGCTTCGGAGGTACCAAGGCCGGGGCCATGGCGGCCGAGGCCATCGTCCTTTTCCTCAATGACCGGACACGCCCGATGGTGGACACCATGACACGCCGCATCAAACGTGGCGGGCACCTGTGGTCCAAACAGCGTTTCATGGCGGCGCAGCTCCTGGCCCTTCTGGAAAATGACCTCTGGCTGGAAAACTGCCGTCATGCCAACGCCATGTGCCAGCAGCTGCGGCATGGCCTTTACAAACATCCCGCCGTCAACCTGCCTTTCGCCACGGAAAGCAACGAGATTTTTGCCGTCCTGCCGGAAGCCCAGCTGGAACAGCTCCGCACCGAAGGCTACCAGTTCTATACCTACCCCACGCCACAGGGTGTTCCGGGCAGGCTGGTCCGGTTTGTCACCAGCTTCTACACACGCCCCGAGGACGTGGATGCCCTTCTGGCCAGCCTCATAAGCTGACGGACACCTTACGGGACCGCCGACCGAGCCATAAAGACTGGCAACATACACGCCATCCATGACATGGCCATCAGCCTGCCCCCACTGAAAAGCAGACCGCCCTTCTTCAGCAGCCCCCCCCAGTTTTCCATGACTGGCCATGCAAAAAGTCCTGCCCTCCCGTAAAGGAAAGGCAGGACCCGTGCCGTCAGAAATCCGTAGAGAACAGACCGGGATGAAGCGGCTTACTGGCCGTCCTCACCACCATCTTCTTCCCCATCATTGGACCCGTCGGGTGAGACGGCAATGAAGAGCTGCTGGCCGTCACGCAGGATACGCAGCAGGGGCGGCTGGTGCTGCCTGAGGGCCTTCTGCACCAGAGCCACCACGGCATGGGGATTGGCAGTCATCTGGTTGCCGACGGCCACGATAATGTCCCCGGGGCGGATGCCCGCATGGTCTGCCGGGCTGCCTTGGGCCACGTCGGCCACCACACAGCCCTGCACGCTGTCATCCAGCCCAAGCTCCTGCCTGGTGCGAGGGGTCAGAACCCCGAGAGCCAGCCCCATCTTGCCGGACGGAGCCTCCGCCGTACCGCCATCCGTGCCACCTTCCTGACCGTTCCGGGTCTGGTTGCCGATCGTGGCCGTCAGGGACAGCGTCTTGCCATCCCGCAGGACCGTGAACGTCCCCTTGGACCCAGGAGCCATAGACACGACCTTCACGGCAAGGTCATGCGCACTGCGGACATCGTGCCCGTCCAGAGACAGCACCACGTCCCCGCTCTTCAGGCCAGCCTTGTCGGCCGGTCCACCCTTGATGAGATTGGCCACCAGCGCACCATGAGACGGCGCACCGGGATGGTCGCTGTTGACCAGCCCGAGGGCACGGGCCATCGTCGGCGTGATGTCCTGCGTTTCCACACCGATAAAGCCACGCACGACATGACCGGTCGTCCGCAGCTGGTCCACCACCGACCGCACCGTGGCGGAGGGAATGGCAAAGCCGATCCCGATGGACCCCCCACCATTGGGGGACATGATCATGGAATTGACACCGATCACCTTGCCATCCAGCGTGATCAGCGGGCCGCCGGAATTTCCGTGATTGATGGGGGCATCCACCTGTATGAAATCATTGTAGGCACCGGAATGAAGGTCACGCCCCAGGGCGGAGATGATGCCCGCCGTCACCGTGCCACCAAGGCCATAGGGATTGCCGACGGCCACGACCCACTGGCCCGGCTGCACGTCATCAGAATTGCCCAGCTCGACATAAGGCAGATGATCGGCCTTCACGCGCAGCAGGGCAATGTCCGTCTTCGCATCATGTCCGATGACCTTGGCAGGCATGGTCGTGCCGTCATCCAGCTTCACGCTGACCTTCGTGGCCCCGTTGATGACATGATTGTTGGTGACGATGTAGCCATCCGCCGAGATGATGAAACCTGATCCCCGTGCCTCCACCATGCGGCTGGACGGCATCCCCGGCATCATCTGGAACGGGAAGGGAAAGGACGGAAACGGGAAGGAGAAGCCCTGCGGGCCACCATTGCCCCCCGGCGCACCATCCCCCCCATCATCGTCTCCCCCCTCCCGGATGCGGGCCGTGATGGACACGACGGCAGGTTTGACCTGTTTCACGATCTGGACGAAATCAGGAATCCCCTGCCCGCCCGACATCTGCGGACGGATGGGGGCATTCTGGGCCACGGCGGGCAGGGGAACACTGGTCAGACCCAGCACGGCCAGACATGCCAGAGACAGACGGGAAGGCGACATCATCGCAAACTTTTCCTGACGTTATATGTTAAACACTTGTCAACAAGAACTGTCCTACAAGATAGGGACAGGACAGCACGCTCTGCAAGCAAGTGCCACCTAAAAGAAATGTAAGACGCTCCCACCTTCCCGCACCGGCGGCGTGGCAGACCTTGCTGACGAGACGGCAGACTTTTACAACGGCACCATGCAGACCACATCCTCACCAGACAGACAGGACGGTTTCTGGCCGGACTTCCTCCGGGGCATGAAGACCTCCCTGCCTCTGCTCATCGCCTTCGTGCCCTTCGGCCTGCTGCTGGGCAGCCAGGCCGTGCAGAAAGGCTTCTCCATCGTGGAGGTTCCGCTCCTCACGGGGCTGAATTTTGCGGGCGGGTCCGAGTTCGCAGCCGTCGGCCTGTGGTCCATTCCTCCTGCCATCATGCTGCTGGCGGGCGTGACGTTCCTCATCAACAGCCGTCACATCCTCATGGGGGCAACGCTGGCTCCCCACCTGCGCCACATGCGCCGCTGGAAAATCTTCCTTCTGCTCTTCTTCATGTGTGACGAGGTCTGGGCCCTGACGCTGGCCGACATGCACGCCAGACCGGGACGCCGCTTCAGCACCGGTTTCTATGCCGGAATCACGGTCTGCCTGTATGTCTCCTGGGTCCTGTTCACCTTCATGGGTGGCTGTACGGGAAACCTGCTGGGAGACCTGACACGCTATGGCGTGGACATGGCCTTTCCCGCCGTCTTCATCATGCTCCTCAAAAGCATGTGGAAGGGCGCACGCAACGCCTTCCCATGGTGTGTCAGCCTCGGCGTGGCCGTGCTGGTCTATCATGCCCTGCCCGGTGCCTGGTACGTTCCTGCGGGAACGCTGGCAGGCATCCTCACCGCCTTCCTCATCGTGAGGGGTGCCTGATGCTGCATCTCCCGGCCCTGCTGGCCATCCTCGCCATGGCCTTCGTCACCTATCTGACACGCATCGGCGGCTATCTCCTGCTCGCCGGCCGCCATCTCTCACCCCGGATGCAGGCCATCATGGACCTCATCCCCGGCTGCGTGCTGGTGGCCGTCATCGCTCCCGACTTCGCCACCGGCCGCCCTGCCGACCTCCTCGGCCTGACGGCAACCATCCTGGCCGCCACACGCTTCTCCCTCCTGCCGACCATGCTCTGTGGCGTCGTGACGACAGGGCTGCTGCGGGCCATCCTGGGCTAGCCGGTCCCGGTCCCGCAACGCCCTGAAGAACAACCGGAGGCGGTCCCCCGCCTCCCGCTCCCGCACCCCGCTGATGACCTCCTCCGGCCGGTGCAGGCAGGCGGCCCGATGAAAGAGCCGGGGACCATGATCCACCGCTCCCCCCTTGGGATCGTAGGCTCCGTAGACCAGCCTGCGGATGCGGAAATGCGTGATGGCCGCCGCACACATCGGGCAGGGTTCCAGCGTCACGACAAGCGTGCAGCCCTCCAGACGGACGGAACCACACCGACGGGCCGCCTGCCTCATGGCCAGAAGCTCGGCATGGGCACTGGCATCGCACCACTCTTCCACATGATTGCGGGCCATGCCCAGAACATGCCCCTCATCATCCAGCACCACGGCACCGACGGGGACCTCTCCTGCCCGTGCCGCCCCGTCCGCCAGAACGAGAGCCTGCTGCATGGCCTGCCGTACCGTCATGATCGTGGAAGAAGACATGGACGCACCCCCCCGAAGAGAAAAACGGACCATAATCCGCTCCCGACTGCTTTATAGGGCCGTAAATGGATTGCCAAGGAAAGGCCGGGCACGGTATGCGTGCGGGTTATGAAAGACGTTTCTTCCTCCTCTCCCGATACACAGCGTGGTGAACGCATTGCCAAGGCTCTGGCCCGCCGTGGGGTTGCCAGCCGCCGTGATATTGAACGGATGATCGAGGAAGGCCGCATCACCTTGGGCGGCAGCCCGGTAACCCACCCGGCCACCTTCATCCAGCCGGGCGATGTCGTCTGCGTGGATGGCAGACCCGTGGACCCGCCCCAGCGGACCCGCCTCTGGCGTTATCACAAACCCGCCGGACTGGTCACGACCCATCATGACCCTGAGGAACGCCGTACGGTTTTCGAATCCCTCCCCAAGGCCATGCCCCGTGTCGTCAGCGTGGGGCGGCTGGACCTGAATTCCGAAGGACTGCTGCTCCTGACCAATGATGGCGGGCTGGCCCGTGAGCTGGAGCTGCCATCACGCCAGTGGATCCGCCGTTACCGTGTCCGTGTCTTCGGCCTCGTGGACGAACAGCGGCTGAACTCCCTCGCGAAAGGCTGCGTGCTGGATGGCGTGCAGTACGGCCCCATAGAGGCCACGCTGGACTCCTCAAAAGGCGACAATTCCTGGCTGACCGTCAGCCTGCGGGAAGGCAAGAACCGGGAAATCCGCAAGGTGATGATGGGCATGAACCTGCATGTGAGCCGTCTCATCCGCCTCTCCTACGGGCCTTTCAGCCTTGGCAGCCTCAAACCCCACGAGCTGGAAGAAGTCCCCCACCGGACCCTGCTGGACCAGATTCCGGGCCTGAAGTCTGGCAAAAAGACCAGCGCATCTCGGTCCTGACACCATGAGGATCATCGCCGGTACGGCCCGGAACCGCCGCCTTCAGGCTCCAGCCGGGCTGACAACCCGCCCCACGGCCCAGCGTGCCCGTCAGACCCTCTTCGACATGCTCATGCACGCCCCCTGGTTTGGCCGGGAGGCACTGGAAAACGCCGTGGTGCTGGATGCCTTTGCCGGAACGGGTGCCCTGGGGCTGGAGGCCCTGTCCCGCGGGGCACGGTTCGCCACCTTCATGGAAGGAAGCCGCCCGGGCATCGCCGCCCTCCAGGCCAATCTCCGCAGCTGCGGCATGACGGACCGGGCACGCCTCCGCCACTGTGACGTGACCCGTCCTCCCAAGGCTCCCCATCCCCACACGCTCATTTTTCTGGACCCACCCTATCACAAGGGACTGGTGCAGAAAGGCCTGCGTGCCCTGTGGCGGCTGGGCTGGATTGCCGATGGTGCCCTGATCGTGGCGGAAACGGAAAGTGCTCCCCTCCCTGCCGAGGGCAAGGAGCCGGAAGACCCCTTCCAGCCCTTCCATGCCCATCTTCTGCCCAGCCTGTCCGCTCCCCCTCCGCCACTGCTGACACAGCGCAGTTTCGGGGCGGCAACGCTGCACGTCTGGCGACAGGATGACAGTGTCAGAGGCAGCCGTCCCTCTCCCTGAACGGACGGTGCGGGTGGTTCCACTTTCCAGAATCAGCCGGAACAGGCTATATTGCGCACCGACCGTGCCTTTCTGACCCAGCCAGAGGACCTGCCCCTGTGCTCTCCCGTTTTCCCCTTGCCGCCAAGCTGCGTTCCCTTCTGCCTGCCTCACGACGCAGTCACGGTGGGACCATCGACTCATTTCCCGGCCATGATCCGGTCGATGATGGCGACGGGATTCCGGCATGGCACGCCTCCCCCGTCTCCCGCATCCTCTCCGCCAGAATGATGGAAGTGCTGGGGGTCGTCCTCATCATCATGGCACTGGCCATTGCGGCCTCCCTCTTCAGTTTCAATCCGCACGATCCCTCCTTCAACACCGCCACGGGCACCGAACCGACCAACTGGCTCGGCCGCTTCGGGGCGACCGTGGCTGACGGCCTGACACAGCTTCTCGGACTGGCCGGGATCGTGCCAGTCCTCATCCTGCTGGCCTGGACATGGCAGCTGCTGCGCCATCATCATCTGGGGCTGCCCCTGCTGCGTCTGGCAGCCGCCATCCTGTTCTGCCCGGTGGCCGCCATGATGATCGGCCTGCTACAGCTGAGCCTCCCCGGGCTGGACGTCGCCTGGCCCACGAGCAGCGGCATAGGGGGAGAAAGCGGCGTCTTTCTTGCCCGGAAGCTGCTTGGCCTCGTTTCTGGCGAGACCGGCAGCATGGGGAGCATCGTCTCCATCCTGATCACCCTTGTTCTGGTCGCCATCCTGTGCCCCATGTCCATGGGCCTTCAGGGGCAGGAATGGCGGTCCGTGGGGCGGGGCCTGAGCGTCCTGTTCCGCCTGCCCGCCCGTGCCCTGTTCCGCCCCCGTGGCACGGCCCCCGAGATGGAACGCCAGACCGCCTATCCTTCCGGAACCGGTGGCCCGATCCGTCACGGTCGGCCCATCCAGGGCACGGCCCCCCTCCCCTCCGGCTTCATCATGCGCAACCTCAGCCGACAGGCAGAGCGGCCCACTCCCCCGGTCGCTCCCGGCGCACCGTGGTCGCCCATGCAGCAGGGAGCCGCTCCCTGGCAGAAGCCCCCCTCTGCACAGCCTCCCCAGCCTTCCCCCACACCGGCCCCGGTGCAGGAAGAAATGCCGCCTGTCCCCCCTCATGACGAGGACGCCGACAACCCCTATGCCCGCATGCTGGCCCACATCCGGCACGATCCCGGCAGGACGAAGACGGTCCAGCGTCGCCATGCGGAAGAAAATTACGACGACATGCCCGGCGTCCCCCTGACGGTCCAGCCGCAGGAACTGTCCGGCCCAGCCCAGCAACCCGGTTTCCTGAAACGCTTCATGGCCTCAGCCAGCCCCGCCTCCAGAAGTGAGCCGGAGCAGCACAGCACCATCATCACCGAGACCATTCCCAACGCCATCCCCGCCACACCAGCGTCGCCGCCACCGTCAGTCGCCTACCCGGCAGGGCATGTCCCCGCTCCCGCACATGATGGCAGCGTCACACCCGTGCCACAGGCTGCTCCCCCCCAGCCTGCCATGACACAGGCCCCCCTGCCGGGGCTGACCACACCATCCGCCTGGCTGCCCCCGGCCATCAGCCTGCTGAATCCCCTGCCCGACATGAACAAGACGGGTCCCTCCGAAGAGACCCTGCGGGCCAATGCCCAGATGCTGGAAAAGGTGCTGGATGATTACGGCGTGCAGGGCTCCATCACCGACTACCGGGCCGGGCCGGTAGTCACCCTCTACGAGCTGGAACCTGCCCCCGGTGTCCGCTCCTCCCGCGTGATCGGTCTGGCCGACGACATTGCTCGGACCCTCGCCGTTCTGAGCGTCCGTATTGCCACCGTCCCGGGCCGGAACGTCATCGGCATCGAGGTGCCAAACAGCACCCGGGAAACGGTGTACTTCCCCGAACTCCTGCTTTCCCCGGCATGGAAGGAAAACCGCAGCAAGCTGCCGCTGGCCCTTGGCAAGGACATTGCCGGGGAACCGATCATGGCCGATCTGGCCCGGATGCCTCACCTGCTCGTGGCCGGGACGACAGGCTCGGGTAAATCCGTCGGGATCAATGCCATGATCCTCTCGCTGCTCTACCGGCTCAGCCCGGAAGACTGCCGGCTCATCATGATCGACCCGAAGATTCTGGAACTGTCCATCTATGACGGCATCCCGCATCTGATGACCCCGGTGGTGACCGAGCCACCCAAGGCTGTCAGTGCCCTGAAATGGGCCGTGCAGGAAATGGACCGCCGCTACCGCCTGATGGCGGATCATGGTGTCCGCAACATCAGCAGCTACAATGACAGGATACGCCACCTGAAGGCCTCCGGTGAAACACCGACCCGCCGCATCCAGACCGGCTATGACCCGGAAACGGGCCGCCCCGTTTTTGATGAACACCGCCTGCCCTTGGAACATCTGCCCTACATCGTCATCGTCATTGACGAAATGGCTGACCTGATGATGGTGGCCGGAAAGGAAATCGAGGCCTCCGTCCTGCGTCTGGCCCAGAAGGCCCGTGCTGCCGGTGTGCATGTCATCATGGCCACGCAGCGTCCATCGGTGGACGTGATCACGGGAACGATCAAGGCCAATTTCCCGACCCGCATCTCCTTCCAGGTCACCAACAAATATGACAGCCGGACCATTCTGGGTGAACAGGGAGCGGAACAGCTCCTCGGCCGGGGTGACATGCTCTTCATGCAGGGTGGTGCCCGCATCACCCGTGTGCACGGACCCTTCATCAGCGACGAGGAGGTCGAGGCCGTGGTGGCTGACCTGCGCTCCAAAGGCTCCCCCGTCTACAACACCGAGGTTCTTGCCGACGATGAGGAGGAAGAAGACACGTCGACCAGCGGCAAGGGCGGGGGCCGTAGTTCTGACGATGATCAGGACAGTGCCCTTTATGAACAGGCGACCGAACTTGTGGTCCGTGCCCAGAGGGCTTCGACCAGCTTCGTGCAGCGGCATCTCCGCATAGGGTACAACCGGGCCGCCAACATCATCGACCAGATGGAGCGGGAAGGTGTCATCAGTGCCGCCAATCATGTGGGCAAGCGGGATGTTCTAGCGACAAAATCCTCTCTGGGGCTGGACCGTGACGAGGATGAGGACTGAGTCATGGCCCCGCCGCCCTTCTTCCACCCGAGGATGGACCTTCCCATCCTGTGGGAGGACCGGCATTTCGTCGTCATCAACAAACCGGCGGGACTGGCGGCCCATCCCGGCCCCCGGACACGGGACAGTGTAGAAACCCGCCTTGTCCCACAGAAACGGGGTGGCCCCTGGCTGGTCCACCGGCTGGATGCGGATACGGCAGGCTGCCTGCTCATCGCCCGGCGCAAGACGGCTCTCATTGCCGCCCAGCAGGCCTTTGCCGGACATGAGACCACGAAGACATACTGGGCTCTGGTTTCCAGCTGCCCCAAGGAACGGGAAGGCACGCTCACGACAGGGCTACGACGCATTTCTTCCACCAGCCAGGGCTGGAAAATGCTGTCCGGACCCATAAACGACGCGGCCTCATCAAGCCAGTCCGCCCGGACCTCGTGGCGTGTACTGGCCGCCAGTAAAACAGCCAGCCTGCTGGAACTGATCCTCCATACCGGACGGACCCATCAGGCCCGTGTGCATTGCGCCGCACTGGGAACACCCATCATTGGCGATGTCCTCTATGGCGGTCCTCAGGACCGGCACGGACTGCACCTGCTGGCCCGCTCTCTGGAAGTTCCCATCAGGATGATGACCGCTGAACCGGGCAGGGTCACCGGACAGGAACCCCGCTCCCTCCTCATCAGGGCCACGGCAGAGGACGTGAAACTGGAGCAGTTCCTCCAAACTCACTCCCTCTCCTCCTGACCAGCTCCCTCAGGCAGGACGGAACAGATCTGCTTCCAGCTGGTCCGGGTCATCTCTGTAGCGTTCAGGGTCCGTCTGTTCCGTTATGGAGAAATAGGCCCCGTTCTTTATGAAATCCATATAGTTGCGGCCTGATTTCAGGTAGTACTGGACACAGAGAAGCAGGTTATAATTCTTCCTGAGGATCGACAGGCTCTTCTCCTTTTCATGAAAAGGAATGCCCTTCTCTGGAATGAAAACGTCATAGGTTGCCGAATTGAGAAGCATGTAATCATACTCCTTCACGCCGTTATCCCTGAACTCATCTGAGGCCAGAAACCTGACGGTATCGAAATAGACATGGCCAGCCTCAGAAAAAAGACTGAAGACCTTGTCCCGGAACGTCCCGTCTTCCTCCATGAACATGGACTGCAGGGAGTTGTGCATGATGGCTGCTATGATGGGAAGATACATGGCTATGTCCAGATTATACTTCGCACAGACATAGGCCCATCTCCCTTTCCGGGAATAGAAATCCCCGAACGTCTGGCTGAACCCGTACATCAGTTCCTCAACGAACCTGTTGGCCGCAGGAACACGTTCCTTCAGGCTCTCTCCACATCGCTCCGCATGAATCAGCTCCGTCAGGATCGTGTTCTGTATCCCGATCACATCAAACCCGTTGGAATAATACGGGTCCCATATGCCATAGGAATCCCCGACAAGGGCCCAGCGGTCATCACTGACCCAGTATCTGCACTGGCTGGCAAAACGCCTCAGTATCCTGAAATCCAGAATGGGAAATTTCTTTTCCTCGATATAATCAATCAGTCGCCGGACATTCTGCTTCAGCCAGAGCGTCGTCTTCTCCCATGTGGCGAAATCCTGAAATTCGTACATGTTTTCATCAAAAATGATGCCAACACTTGTTGCTGTCTCAGAAAGGCGCAGTATCCATATCCAGTACCCGACCCCTTCCAGATGGATGGAACTCCATGACCGTCTCTCCGACGTGAACGGATTGTCAGCCGTCCGTGGCAGGAACTCATCCACGTCCACACCACCACCCACACGGAACCAGACCGAGGAGTGCTTGATGGGCAGCCTGTATGTGATGTCGAACTTTCTGGCCAGCAGCTTCTTCATCCCGGCGGCATCAACAAGCCAGGAAGCCTTCAGGACAAGCCTGCTGTTCTCCTTCCGGTTCAGGACCTGAATCTCTTTCGTACCGTCTTTTTCCTCAAAATCGATGAACTTGTGGTTCAGGTAAATATCCACATCATTTCTGACGAGTTCAAAAAGATCGTTTTCCAGTTTGCCACGTTCAAAGTGGAATGCCGCATTGGGGGGATAACTGTTGAAACCCATCTCCTTGTAGGAAGTCTCACCAAGATGGAAAAAACGCATCCCCATCTTGCGGGGATGTCGGGCTTCCATGAACTCCCTGAGCCCCAGCATCTGGTCAAAATATATGGCGGCTACTTCATTGAAGGACTCGCCAACCTTCTCCGATATGTCTTCATTGGGGAAAGACGAGTCATGCACGATGGCGACACGAAGGTCCTGATTCTTTTTCTTCAGCTGATAGGCCAGCGTCAGCCCGGCAAAACCCGCACCAATGATGACGACATCATATGTCATAATGCACCCCGTATCTAACCCGCAGGACGCAGCGGGCCACTCCAGTACGGTACAGATCACCAGTGCTCTTCGTGAAAAGGCACCCCGCCATACCGAAATCACTCCAGCAGGCAGTATCACCGTGACGGGCTGCGACGGCAAGCAGTTTTCGTAATGAAAAATAAACCTTCAGCTCATACCTGCCACATTTCCGTCCATACCGACGGAACTGTCACACAGGGTCCATCAGCATCCGTGTCACGGCCTTCTTGAAAGGGGCCAGACGGTTGGCCAGCATAAGTCCGGCCCGACGGGCCAGAGGGAATGGCCCGTCATCCCGGGTGTAGGCCACGGCAATGGCATTGGTCGCCGCAAAGAGCGGGAAAGTTGCCTTGCGATGTCGCCGCTCGAAACGCTGGAGCGACGCCGCATCACCCGGGTCACCAGGCCCTGCGCTCAGCTCCTGCACCAGCGTTTCCTGACCACGGATGCCAAAATTGAAGCCATGCGCCGTGATGGGATGCATCCCCACGGCAGCATCACCGATCAGGGCCACACGGGGCGCGTGGAAGCGATGGGCATAGACGGCCTTGAGCGGATAGGTGATGCGGTCGCTCATCACCCGCAGGAGGCCGAGCCGTTCATCCGTCCGACGGGTGATCTCGGCATTGAAATCATCCGGGGCGGCCACACGCAGCCGGGCTATGTCATCCGGCGGCAGGGTCAGCACCAGGGAGGAGATGTCCCCCATCCCCCCATCCGGCGCAACCGGCAGAAGAGCGATCGTCTGGCGTTCATCAAACCATTGCAGGGCCGTGTTGTCATGAGGCGTGAGATGCCGCATCCGGCAGACAAGGATGCTCATGCTAAAATCATGCACGATGGCCCCGATCCCGGCCATCTCCCGTATCCGGGAGAACCGGCCATCAGCCCCGACCAGAAGACGGGCCTGCATGGCCCGCCCGTCTGACAGGCTGACCTGTACCATCTCCCGCCCTGCCTGAAATCCTGTCACGCCCGTCTGACACAGCAGGGTGATGCCTTCCGTCCGCCTGACGGCCTGATGCAGGGCACGACGGATCAGATGGTTGGCGACCAGAAAACCCAGCGGCTCTCCATCCGGCACCTCATCATCAGCCGCTGAACCCGGCACGATGCCCGGAGCATGGAAAATCAGGGGCTGCCCTCCCAGACGGCCACTCTCCACCCTGGCCACCTCAAGGGGGCAGACAGCCTCGGCAGGAATATGGTCCCAGACACCATGCTGCTTCAGCCAGTGTACCGTATGATGGGTCAGGGCAATTTCCCGCCCGTCAAAGGAAGGCGACTCAAGCACGCCAGGCGGGGCTTTCTCCACGACGCTCACACGCCAGCCCTCACGGGCAAAGGACAGGGCCGCCGCCAGCCCGGCGGGGCCACCACCGGCGATCACCACATCACTGGTCAGAGACCCAGCCTGCTCCACCTGATGAACGTCACCATGTCGTGTCATGCCTGCACCCTTCAGTTCCCCTCTGGCCACGGCTTTAACGCAACCGGCATGACCCGGCAAGCAGCCACCCCAGCATCAATGCCGCCTGTCGTCCGCCCTGAAGGCAACAGGCTCCTGACCATTCCAGAAGGCCATGTGATCACCAATTTCCGGACGTTTCGCAGGCCGGTCCTGCGTCTCCGGGGTACCGACCAGCAGGAATCCGGCCAGACGGTGCGGAGCCTCCAGCCCGAGCTGGCTGAGCAGGGAACGGTCCTCGCAGAACTTCCCGCTGACCCACACGCCCCCGAACCCTTCCAGATGCAGGGCATTGAGGACATTCATGGCTCCGGCGGCCACGGCCATCTCCTGCTCCATGACGGGAACCTTGTGCTCCGGCCGGAGATGCATCCCCAGTGCAATGATCATCGGCGTCTCGGAAAAACGCCTGCGCCGCTTCTCACGTTTCTTCTCCGGCGCATCAGGCTCCTGACGGCCCACCGCCGCCACGACATGCCCGGCAAAGGCCGGACGGGCCTCACCCGCAATCACCACATAACGCCAGGGATAGAGATGCCCGTGATCCGGTGCCCTCAGCCCGGCGGACAGGATGCGGGCCAGCACCTCCCCCTGCGGAGCCGGAGCGACAAGATCGCCCGTCGAGGACCGCCCGAGCAATGCCTCGAGCGGAGAAACGGATGAAGCCTGCGTCATGGTGGCGATCTCCTCAAAACACCTGTCACGAACCGTATGGCGGACAGTCTCACCCACACGCTCGCAATAAGCAAGTTTGGAAAGCGGTGCATATTGGTATAGCAGGAGGATATGACAACCGAGACATCACGCACCGCCACGATCAGCCGCCAGACAGGCGAGACCGACATCACCCTCTCCCTCGCCATTGACGGGCACGGGAAAAGCAGCATCCAGACAGGCATCGGTTTTTTCGACCACATGCTGGATGCCCTGGCCCGGCATGGCGGGCTGGACCTCACCGTACAGGTGAAGGGTGACCTCCATATCGACGACCATCACACCATCGAGGATGTGGGCATCACGCTGGGAGACGCCCTCCACAGGGCCATCGGCGACAAGCGGGGAATCGAACGCTTCGGCTCCGCCCTCGTCCCACTGGATGAGGCTCTCTGCGAGGCGGTCGTGGACATTTCGGGCCGCCCCTTCCTGGCCTGGAACATCACCTTCCCCCGTGAGATGATCGGCTCCATGGCCACGGAGATGGTGGAGGAATTCTTCCGTGCCCTCTGCATGTCCGCCCGCATCACCGTGCACATGAACGGCCGGGCCGGAACCAATGCCCATCACATCGCGGAAAGTGCCTTCAAGTCCTTCGCTCGCGCCCTGCGCATGGCCCTGTCCCGTGATCCCCGCAGTGCCGGACAGATTCCATCCACCAAAGGGGTCCTGTAAGGCCCCTCACCACGATTTTTTCTTGATTTGTCTCCTGCTCCTGCCCGAAACAGGACCAGACATCTTGCAGTATGGAGAGAGTTTATGCGTGTTGTCGTAATCGACTACAATGGCGGCAACCTGGCTTCTGCTGCACAGGCCACCCGACGGGCGGCAGCCCTGCGTGATCTGGATGCCGACATCATCATCTCCCGGAGCGAACACGACATCCTTGCGGCAGACCGTCTCATCCTGCCCGGTCAGGGAGCCTTTGCCGACTGCGCCCGGGGGCTTGATGATGGCGGCATCCGTCCCCTTCTGGAAAAGGCCACGGCTGAGGGCACGCCCTTTCTCGGCATCTGCGTGGGGATGCAGCTCATGGCCCGGTACGGGCTGGAACATGGCCGCACGGAAGGCCTGGGCTGGATAGACGGCCACATCGCCCCCATGGATGACAGTGCCCGGCAGGGATTCCGGCTGCCGCACATGGGATGGAACACCCTCTCCTTCACGCCCGGTGCCCATCCGCTGACGGAAGGGCTCGAGCCGGGCAATCACGGCTATTTCGTCCATTCCTATGCCCTGGTGGGGGCCCGTGCGGAGGAGACGGTCGCCACGGCGGACTATGGCATGACCATTCCCGCCATCGTGGCCAGAGGCAACCGCTGCGGCACACAGTTTCACGTGGAAAAAAGCCAGGATGTGGGACTGACCATCCTTGGCAATTTCCTGACATGGCAGCCTGGCTGATGCAGGTACGGCCATGACCCAGTCTTCCGGCAGTTACCGGGCAGAACGGCTGGAACACACCATCTGCGATGACGACCTCGAAAGCCTGATGGAAAGCACCGTGGCCGCCATTCTGGCCGAAGGCGTCTTCGACTGGCACACGCCGCCCGAAAGTGGCGTCCTGCGGCGGTTCTTCGAAGGTCTTCTCCTGGTCCCCGAACGTGACGTTTTCATCGTCCGGGCACCGGATGGCAGCATCTGTGGAGCGGCCGTGCTGGCCCATGCCGCCAGCCGCTCCGAGACATATGGCACGAGTGCCACCATCACCGCCTTTTTCATCGTTCCCTACGAGCGGAGCAAGGGGCTGGGCAATCTGCTCATGGACGCCATCATCACACGGGCGCAGTCCCGTGGTGCCAAGGTACTGGACTGCCGTGTGCGTGAGACGCTGCCCGAGGCCGTCACCCTCCTCACCTCACTTGGTTTCACCCACTGGGGCACACACCCCTATTTTGCACGAATCGGAGACCGGACAGTGCGCGGATTATTCTTCTCAAAACTCCTTGTCCCTGAAGAAAAAGCCATGCAGTGGCAGCCAGTCAGCACGCCGCTCTCCGTGCCACACCATGGCCCCGCACCGGGCGGCCCTGTCGGCAAGCCGCTGACCCTCTACCCGGCCATCGACCTCAAGGGGGGAGCCTGCGTCCGCCTGCGGCAGGGCGACATGAGCGAGGCCACCCATTATTCCGACAATCCGCCCGCCCAGGCCAAGCTCTTCGAACAGGCCGGATGCCGTCACCTCCACATCGTCGATCTGGACGGAGCCTTTGCGGGCCAGTCCGCCAACGTGAAGGCCGTGGAGGACATCATCGCCAACACCTCCCTGCCCATCCAGCTCGGCGGGGGCCTGCGGGACATGAAAACCATCGAACGCTGGCTGGAAGCCGGTGTCAGCCGGGTCATCCTTGGCTCTGCCGCCGTGAAGGACCCCGGCCTCGTCCGGCAGGCCGCCCGTGCCTGGCCGGGCCGCGTGATCGCCGGAATCGACGCCCGGAAAGGCCGTGTCGCCACCGAGGGCTGGGCGGAGGTGTCCGAACTGACCACCACCGACCTCGCCCGCCGGATGGAAGAGGCAGGCGTCGCCGGAATCATCTTCACCGAGATCACCCGTGACGGCATGCTGGAAGGGCTAGACATCGAGCAGACGGTCGAGCTGGCCCGCCATGTCTCCATCCCCGTCATCGCCAGCGGCGGCGTGGGCACGCTGGACCATCTCCATGCCCTGCGTCAGGCCGCCGATGAAACACCCGGCATCACCGGCGTGATCGTGGGACGTGCCCTGTATGATGGCCGCATCAGCCTGCCGGAGGCTCTGGCCGTACTGGAGGGATCATGCTGAAACTGCGTGTCATCCCCTGTCTCGATGTCCGTGACGGCCGGGTCGTCAAGGGGGTCAATTTCGTCTCCCTGCGGGATGCCGGGGACCCGGTGGAACAGGCCCGCCTTTATGATGCCGCCGGGGCAGACGAGCTGACCTTTCTGGACATCACGGCCAGCTCGGACAATCGGGACACCATCCTTGACGTCGTCGAACGTACCGCCGCCGAGGTCCGCCTGCCTCTCACCGTTGGTGGTGGCGTGCGGAGCTGTGCGGACATCCGCCGGCTGCTGCTGAGCGGAGCCGACAAGTGCGCCATCAACTCCGCCGCCATCCGCACGCCGGACCTCATCAACGAGGCAGCAGAACGGTTTGGCAGCCAGTGCGTCGTCGTGGCGATGGATGCCCGCTCCAACGGGCATGGCGGGTGGGAAGTCTATGCCAAGGGCGGACGTGAACCGACCGGCCTTGATGTCGTCGACTGGGCCGAGCAGATGGCCGCACGGGGAGCCGGAGAAATCCTGCTCACCAGCATGGACCGTGACGGCACACGCTCCGGCTTTGACCTTGATCTGCTGAAGACCGTCTGCGAACGTGTCTCCATTCCCGTCATCGCCTCCGGTGGTGTGGGGGAGCTGGCCCATTTCGTGGAGGGTGCCCGGGCAGGAGCCAGCGGGCTGCTGGCCGCCAGCGTCTTCCATTTCGGCCAGTTCAGGATCGACGAGGTCAAGCAGGCCCTGCATGACGCCCGGCTGCCCGTCAGGCTGGGCCGCTAGAGACGGCATGACAAAGGACAGGAAACATATGCCCCAGGATACCATTTCCCCCCGTGAGAACCGCAGGGACGTTCTGGAACGGCTCTACCATACGGTCATGGCCCGCAAGGGTGCCTCACCGTCCATCAGCCATTCGGCCCGCCTCATGGCCCGGGGCCGGAGCAAGATTGCCCAGAAGTTCGGCGAGGAAGCCGTCGAATGTGTCATCGAAGCCATCAAGGGCGACCGGCATGGTCTCATCAGCGAAAGTGCGGATGTCCTCTATCATCTGATCGTGATGTGGGTTGATGCGGGCATCGACCCGGCGGATGTCTGGGCCGAACTGGAACGCCGCGAGGGCACCAGCGGCATCGAGGAGAAAGCCTCCCGCCCGAAACCGGCCTTCTGAAAGCACGGCTCATGGGTGGGTTGCCTTCCCGTCCCTTGACGTGGCCCCACCCCACTCCCCAATCATGAAGGAAGAGGAGGAACCCATCTCATGCCGACCACTACGCCCGCCTACGATCCCAACAATGTCTTCGCCAGGATACTACGGGGAGACATCCCCGCCGAACGTGTCTGCGACAGCAAGCATTCCTTCGCCTTTTACGACATCTCCCCCCTCGCCCCGATCCATGTGCTGGTGATCCCCCGGGGAGCCTATACGGACCTGCACGATTTCACGTCCCGTGCGAGTGATGAGGAGATCCTGGATTTCTGGAAACTGGTGGACCAGATTTCCGCCGAGCAGTCCCTCATCCCCAGCGGGTTCCGCCTCATCAGCAATGTCGGCCGTGACAGCGGGCAGGAAGTGCCGCATTTCCATGTCCATCTTCTGGGTGGCCGGGCACTCGGCCCCATCCTGTCGTCCGACCGGTGAGACGGCCCGTGATCTGGAACAGTTTCCCCAGGAAACTGTTCCAGATGAAGAAACGGGAAACGTTTTTTTACAAAAGCACGCTTTCCCTCTTGCACTTCCCCGCCGTTCCCTCTAGAGAAGGCTCACGCCTTTAGTCCCGTTCGTCTAGAGGCCTAGGACACCGCCCTCTCACGGCGGCAACACGGGTTCGAATCCCGTACGGGACGCCAGATACTTCATGAAAAATCCGGACCATCTGGCC
Organism: Bombella mellum; assembly: GCF_014048465.1. Lineage (GTDB taxonomy): Bacteria > Pseudomonadota > Alphaproteobacteria > Acetobacterales > Acetobacteraceae > Bombella > Bombella mellum. The sequence goes on along the minus strand of NZ_PDLY01000001.1, from coordinate 4,962 downwards.
TGACGGGCATCTCCCGCACATCATACTGACGCACCGTTCTTCCCTTGGGCAGGCAGACACGGAATGCGCCTGCCCACCCGGTTTCAGAGCAAGACCTTACTGCTTCTCGCCCAGAGCCTCGGCCATGACGGGGGCATCATAGCGGGGTGCGGCGACCTCCAGATAGGTACCCTGCCCCGGCCTGACAGCATCCAGAGCCTGACGCAGTGCCTTGGGCGTGCTGATGCGCTCACACTGCCAGTCCTTGCCGCCGAACCCACGGGCCAGAGCCGTGTAATCCCAGCTGGCAATGTCATTGTAATAACGTTCCCCGTCATCACACAGCAGACGCTCGATCAGATAGCCACCATTGTTCAGGACAAGAATGAGCGGATGACAGTCAAAACGGGCAAACTCACCAAGAGCCTGTACCGTCAGCTGATGTGACCCCTCACCAGTCAGCAGGATAATCCGCTTGTGAGGGGCTGCGATGGCCATGCCGAACGCCGCCGGTGTGGCCCAGCCGATGGAACCCCACAGGCTCTGCTCCTCATAGTCGACCCCTTCGGGCAGACGGACAAAGCCCATGCCCATGGCGACTGTTCCCGTCTCACTCACGACGATATCCCCGGCCCGGAGATGATCCCGTATGGCGGCATAGAAAGTGTGGGTTCTGATTACCCCATCATCCCCTTCATCAGCCTGCCGAGGGGGCAGTTCCGTCCCCAAATAGCCGGGACCGGCGGGACAGGACACGGTATCGGCCAGATCGGCAAGGGCTTCGATGACGTCGGCCAGATCGACGGCATGAATGGCACCATCACCAAAACGCACCTCATGCGCCATGACACTGATGATGCGTTCCGGGTCCAGCTTCTGGGTGAAAAGCCCGGTGTTGAAATCCGTCATCTCTGCACCCAGCGTCAGGACGAGATCGGCCTGCTCCACAAATCCGGCGACATCTTCCTGCACGAGATGCCCGCCATACATCCCCACGAATCCTTCAGCCTGTTCATCCACCACGCCCTTGTCCATGAACATGGTGGCATGGGGCAGGCCGGAACGGCTGAGGAACCGTCTCATCGCCTCCCGGCAGCCAAACCGGGCCGTCAGGATGCCCGGCAGGACACAGGGAGACCCGCTGCGTTCCAGCTCGGCCATGATGCGCCGTGCCACGATGGCGGCCTGTTTCCCGCTCCGCTCTTCCGGGAGGGACATGTCACCATCAGGCATGACCACGTCATCATGAGCCGCATCGGACGGAATGCCGACATAGACCGGCCGCCGCTCCCGACGCAGCGTGGTCAGGACACGCTCCAGCTCCTGCACACAGTTCTGTCCATCCAGAATGGTGCGGGCACAGACGACATGACCGGCAGCATCATAAAAGGCCGTGGTCTGCCCGTTGCCCAGGGTATGATGCACAAGCCGCTTTTCATCCAGCACGGCCCGCTTGGGCAGACCAACCAGATGGATGACCGGCAGATGCTCCGCATATGCCCCGGCAACGCCGTTCATGGCACTCAGCTCGCCAACGCCATAGGTCGTGTTCAGGGCCGCAATCCCCCGTATGCGGGCGTAGCCATCGGCCGCATAGGCGGCATTCAGTTCGTTGGAGCAGCCAATCCAGCGCATGTCCGCCCTGGCCGTGATGGCGTCATTGATCGGGAAGGCATAGTCACCCGGGACACCGAAAACATGCTCCACACCCAACCGGGAAAGCTGGTCCAGAAGATAATCGACAACCTTTGCCATCGTATTGCTCCTTTCATCATCGGCACGTCAGTCCGTGCCTCTGAGGAAAGCCTATCCAGCCAGCCTTCAATATGATAATATTATATTCCTATACAGAACATAGTCTTTTCCCTATGCCTTACCCCCAGCTGACCCTTCGGGAACTCCACTATTTCATGGCCGTTGCCACACAGGGCAGCTTCAGCCGTGCGAGTGACCAGCTGCACATCAGCCAGCCTTCCCTGAGCATGGGCATACGCTCTCTGGAAAACAAACTGGACGTCCGCCTTTTCGAACGGTCCCACAAGACCGTCACCCTGACGGAGAAAGGGAAGACATTCTTCCTTCATGCCGAGCGTCTGCTTGAAGCTGAGCAGAATCTCCACCGGGCGATGGCGGATGATTCAGGCCCCCTGAAGGGGACGGTCCATCTGGCACTCCCGCCCATACTGGGGGCGATCTATTTCCGTCCCATCATCCGGCAGTTCTGCAGCCTCTATCCCGATGTCGTGCTGAACATCGAGGAACATCCCTCCGACAGGCTGGTGGCCCAGCTTCTCGGCCATCACACGAACATCGCCGCCCTCATAGGGCCTGTCCAGAACAGGCAGCTGCGCACCATCCCCTTTGCGGAGGCGGAACTCTGCCTGCTGATGGCCGACTCACACCGGCTCGCAGGCCGGGAGAGCTGCTCCTTCACGGACATTCTGGATGAGAAGCTCGTCCTCATGAATGAGAACTTCAAAATAAACCGTTTCATCTCGGAGGCCTTTGCCAGTCACGGAGCCACGCCCCATGTCACCGGGCGCACGGGCGACACGACCCTCCTGCTGACCATGGTTCAGGCAGGTGTCGGCGTCACCATCATTCCGGCGGCCTTCCACAATCCGGCCCAGAATGACGGGCTGTACTGCTGCCCGTTGCAGGACCCGACCATCCGCATCACCATTTCACTCGCCGTCCGCCGCAACAGCCCCCTGAACAAGGCTGAAGAGGCCTGGCTGCAAACGAGCATACCCTGATCCTGCCTAGCCACTGGCTCGGTCAGTCTTCCAGTGTCGCCAGCACGTCACGGGACGACCGGACTCCTCCAAGTTTGGGGAAGAATGTTTCCGTCAGAAAGGCATGGGCCGTTTCATCACCATCGGCACAGGCATCGTGAATGACCGTGAGATCGTAATCAAGATCGAACGCCTGATTGAAGGTCGTCAGCACGACATGGGACGTGGCCACTCCGGACAGGAAAAGCCTTTCCACGCCTCTGGCACGCAGGATCATGTCGAGATCCGTACCACCGAAGGCTCCAATCCGCCGTTTCTGCACGACGGGTTCTTCCGGCTGCGGGGCCAGTCTGGCATCAATGGCGATGTCATGGCTGTCCGGCCGGGCCATGTCACTGTCCCGTATCCATGAGAACATCCTGTTACGCCTGCTGATCTCCGGATAACCCGGCCGGAAGCACACGGCCACATGGATGATGAAGCATCCGGCCTTACGGGCCGCTACGAGCACATCACCGGCACGGCCCACGACCTGTTCCGCCGTCTCAGGGGGCAGAAAATTCTTCAGAATGTAATTCTGGAAATCCATGAAAATGAAAGCCGTTCTGGCACCACCAGATTCAATATTCACCATATGTCCCTCCCTGACAGGCTCCATGACCCCCAGAAATGCCCTGACCCTAATCTGAATTCGGTCTCTCAGAAAGGAAAAAGACAGGAACCATGCCATAGATGGAAAAATTCCACATCACGTCCATTTCAGACTGAATACTTCATGAAATACCATGAATACTCACTCCTGACGCTCAAGGTGAGCCATCACTGAAACATAAAATCCATAAGAATAATCTTTCACAGAAAAAAGATTCATCTACATGACAAGAGCAGAAGATTTCATCACAAGAAAATGATGGATATTAGGAGAAACCATTTTTCCCCTAGGCTGAAAGCTTCATTAAAAACAGCAGGATGGTGGGAAAATAAAAATAATCATCATTAATATTATATTAAATTTTAATTTTTTCGTGGATAAAAGACAAAAATTATCAATCGTAAATAATACTATATTTCATAATCCCAAAAAATTTACTTATTTTACATAATAGTAACGTAAAATTGTATCAACTTTACCTCATTACATAATTTTTATTACATAAAACAATTTTACATAAATTTAATAAATACACATTTAATTTATATATTGATAATTCGCCATTGACCATACTTTATTTATTTTTTAACTGTTGAAAACCTCGAGGTGGATGCAATGTCCGCACCCCTCGGACCCGTTCAATATTCCTGCACCGCTCACAAAATTTTTTCTCTGAAAGGCGCGACCTGTGAAAAAAAAACGCACATCATATGATGCGGTTTTGTCTTCCCTGCCCACCAACGCCAGCCTGACCGCCTTTCACACCCTCAGCCACATCACGGGGCTGAACAAAAAACGTAACCGCTCAAAATATCTCAAGGCCTCTGCTGGCCTCGCCGTACTGCTGGCCAGCGTCTCTTCCTTCTCCATTACATCCACGGCTGCCCAGGCTGACGACACGTCCTCTTCACAGGGAGGTAATCGCACTCCCGGTGTCTATACTGATAACGATAACTTGTCCGTATATGGCGTATCTTATAATTCCATTGGACAAATAATATCTTACAAAAGCATATATAATACTGGATCGATACTATTCGATAGTGGAGACTCCAAACAAGGAAGAGTCACAGTCACTGGCCTCACCACGAATTTAGGAACCCTTCTTATTCATGGCGGCACACTGGCCGACATCAGCAACAAGGCCGGTACGGCAACCCTGCTCAGGAGCAGTGCTGGAGCTGTCACCAACGAGGCGGGAGCCACCTTCTCGGCAACCAACAGCACCATCGACACCGCCACGAACAGCGGTACCATGACCATCGGCAAGGACAGCTCCGTCACAAAAAGCGTCTCCAATGAAAAGGGAACGCTCAACCTCAGCGGCACCATCAAGGGTACGCTGGACAATGCCGCAACCGCCAACATCACCGGCGGTCAGGTCCTCGGAACGACGACCAGCACCGGAACGCTCAACGCATCCTCCTCAAACCTGGCCAACATCATCAACAAGGTCAGTGACAACTCACCCCAGACAGTCAGTACAGCTACCCTGCTCAGGAGCAGTGCTGGAGCTGTCACCAACGAGGCGGGAGCCACCTTCTCGGCAACCAACAGCACCATCGACACCGCCACGAACAGCGGTGACATGACCAT